>NZ_JAWLSB010000001.1:0-1026588 GCF_033142445.1 Rhodococcus sp. IEGM 1330 | reverse complement strand
GATTGATTCTTTCACCACGACAGGGCATTTCGCTTCTACGACTCGATCACGTTCACGACCCGATCGGTGCATTCAGGCTTAACCCGGCCCACGGTTCGCCTCGGCGTTGGCCCGTGCTTGCCACGTTTCGGCATACAGCGCGAGTGAGTCGAGGCCACCGGTGGCCTCGAACAGGCTGGCGCACTCACTCGCCAAGGCCCATACGAGTTCATTGACGCCGTTCTCGTGGGCGGTCACTTGGTCGAGTAGCAAGTGCAACGCCCCGCGGTCGTTGGTAGCCACGCACAAGGCCGCACGAGCGGCCCACGCCTTGTGTTGAGCGGGCGGTTGGTATCTGTTTGCGGAAGTCATCGTGTCCCTGTCGTTGGTGGTTGATTGCTGCGCTTGAGTCGGACGGTGACGAGTCGGTGGGCCATAGCCACCCACTCGCACGATGGGCGGGCGTTGCCGCCGCGCTCGGAACGCGTGAGCGCTCATCGGTTGTTCCACTCGGTCGAGGGTGAGTGCCGGTGGTTCTCGGCCTCACCCGGCTCGGTTCGTTGTCGTGTCGGTGCGTTGCCGTCCACGCCCGCGGTGGGGCTCGGCCATAGCCCCGATGTGTCGGTACGTGAACGGTCCCGATACGTGCCCGCTTTCGAGAGAAAATCACAGGTGCCCGCTTCCCACCGCCCCTATAGGGATGGGGCGGCGGGCACTTGTGGCGGGCACCCTTGCGGGCACAAGCGGGCATCGTGCGGGCACCGACCATGACCTGCACGAATACGACCGCCGTGCAAAACGAGCGGGCAAAAGCGGGCAGATAAGCGGGCACCCCAAGCGGGCACCAAGCGGGCACCCCGTTCACGACGTCTCGTCGAGGTGATCGAGGCCGAGTTCGGCGGCGTAATCGGCGGTGATCTTGAACCGCTGTACGGGGTTGCCCGTCGCTGCACTCATCATCGGTTCGAGGCAGTTGCGGCCCTCCAACGTCGCCCACGCTTGAGAGAATCGACGCGATAGCTTGCGGGTGTCACCGTCGATTCTCAGCTCCGTATCGCCCTGTAGGGCGGCCTTGGCCTCGGCCTTGCTGGCACCGCTCTTGCCGTGGTCGAACACGCGGTACATGACCGCCGCCAACCGCTCGTGATAGGGCGACTCGGCGTGAATGCGAGGCGGCAGTACGTCGAACGGATCGCCTGTGGCCCCGGTGCCGACGGTGTCGAGCACGATTGAGCCGGTGCCCTCGACCGGTGCCACGAGCAACGGCAGCGGGTCGGGTTCTTCGATGTCTTTCTGCTTGACAGTCTTGAGCCGCACGGCTCCGCGTTTGTCCTTGACCATGAGTAGTTCGGTCTGCACGCCGCCCTCGATAGCGGTCGAGCCGCGGGCGTGCTCGGTGCCTCGGGTGTTGTGGTGCACGATCAGCACGCACGCCCCCGTGATGCGGCGTAACAGGTCGAGGTTGTGAATCAGCACGCTCATGTCGGTCGCGCTGTTCTCCTCGTGGCCGGGCGTGTAGCGGGCCTGTGTGTCGATCACGATAAGGGCGGGCTTGATCGACTGCATGATGCGCCCGAGGATCACCCACTCGGCGGCGTCGGACGCGGCCCCGGCAAGGTCGACGATGCCGTCGAACACGTCGACGTCGGCGGGTAGGCCCTCGTTGCGTGAGAGTTCCCACGCCTTGAGCCGAGCGTCGATACCGCGCACGCCCTCACCGACGAGATAGACCACCTTGCCGCCGGTGACCGCCTTGCCGTGCCATGGCCGACCGGTGACCACCGAGGCGGCCCAGTCGAGCGCTAGAAACGACTTGTACGACCCCGGTGGGCCGACGAGGCGGGCAACGCTGTCGAGGTACAGATACCCGTCGACGAGGGGTTCGGGGTCGGGCATGTTGCGTAGGTCGTCGCGCGTGCGAAACGATGACTTGACGCGTTCCTCGACGGCGGCCTTGGCTTGAGTTGCTCTGTCTGCCTGTGCTTTACGGGCCATGCCCTCGAACGTCATTTTGCCGGCGTTCGGCGTGGGTTTGGCCTTGGCCCTGGCGGCGGCGGCCCGTCGCAGCTCGGCCTCACGCTCACGCACGAGGAACTTGGGCATCGGCAGGCTCAGTGGTGGCAGGCCGCGCAAGCTCGGCGTGTTGTAGTACTCGGGCAGCGCGTTCATGCGGCAACGTCCTCGGATTGGTAGGGGTAGCACGATGCCCACTCGAACAGGCGGTTGTATGCGCCGTCGGCGGCCTCGGTGGCGGTGCGGCACGCTCGGCACCCGTCGTCGAGAACGTGGCCGGTGGTGTCGAGACGGCGGTGCGTGATCCACGAGTGCCGCAACAGGCCGAGGCACGCGCCCAACGAGGCCGCCACGTCGGCGGTGCGCGGGGCGTGGGCCATGGCCTGCAACATCGTCTCGAACCCCCGAGCAAGCACCGGCTCGTCGGCGGGTAGGTCGAACGTCGGCGGTGCCGCCTCATCGTCGCGCCATGCATCGAACGGCCCCGCGAACATCGGAGCGGGCACCGGCGGCGTGAGCCGCAGAGCGCGTAATGCGACGGTGGTGTCGAGTAGCGCGTTTTCCATTGCGTCGAGGTACCCCGAGGGGGTATCGTGGGAGTTCTTGAGATTCATTCTGTACCTGTTCTGGTGAGGCCCCGTCGGTTTGTGGAACCCGGCGGGGTCTTTCCTATGTCGGGTGAGTGTGCATTGCGTTGAGTCCTTGCGTAGTGGGTTACGTTGTGGGCGTAGGGATTACGCGGCACGACCGAAGTCGACCGCCGGGCGGGTGACTACCGGCCCCATAGCGTCTCGGTACGTCTCGTGATCGGGCGCGGCACAGGCCTGTTGCCAACGCCCCGAGGCGGCAACGTAGCCGAGTAATGCGCCAACGATGCCGAGCGCGGCGGCGGTCACGCGGAACGAATCGGCGTGAGAATGCGGTCGAGAGACGCGGCGTCGACTCGGACGCCGTGACCGGCGAGTTTGTACCCGTCGAGCTTTCCGGCGGCAAGCCACCGCCGAATCGTTGTCACATCGACGGCGAGAGTTTCGGCGGCTTGCGCTTGAGTGATGAGTTTGCGGGCCATGACAATTCAACCTTTACGGGAGTGCGGTTTACCGCTGCCTCTCCGTACAAGGGTTCGCCGTAGCGCCCTATGGGGACTAACGAAACACGTTGGCATGTTGTCGTCGGTGTTCCTCAGTTCTACATCATCGTGCGAACGTCTGACAACCCCTACTTGATTGTGCGCCAACACATTTGAATATGCACCAACTATCCGGTGCCGTTCACCATGGCCGACAATGCCGCCGCAATCGCCTTGTCGCGGCCACCGGCCACGTGCTGATACCGCAACGCCGCCGCGGGCGTCGAGTGACCGAGGCGTCCCATAAGCTCGGCCAACGTCGCGCCTGTGGCAGCGGCCAGCACCGCGCCCGAGTGGCGTAGGTCGTGGAACCGTAGGTCGTCACGCCCGGCCTTGGCGCGAGCGGTGTAGAACCGCCGGTAGAGCGTTGCCGGTGCGAGGTGGCCGCCATGCTGCGCAGGAAACAACAAAGCGTTGCGGTCTCGACCGACGAACTCGGCAAGGTGCGCCTCGATTGCGGGCACGAGGTGCGGCGGTATCGCCACGTCTCGGGTGCCCGCCTCACTCTTGGGATCACCGACTACGAACTCACCGCCCACGCGCACGACGGCCCGGCGTATGCGGATCACGCCGCCCCTCAACTCGTCAGTGACGGGGTCGAACTCAATGTCGTGGCGTCGTAGCTCGGTGAGTTCACCGAACCGGAGTGCGCACCACGAGGCGAGCAAGATCATGGCGCGGTATCGGGCGGGCATGGCCTCGGCGAGGGCGGCGAGTTCGGGCAACGTCGCGGGCTTGATCTTGTGCACCCGCTTGGTCGACCCGGCCCCTCGTATGTGGCACGGGTTCGTGGTGATTTTGCCGTCACTGGCGGCGGTCGCCATGATCGTGCGCACGAGGCCGTAGGCGTGTGAGCGCAACGTCGGCGTGGCGGTGCCAAGGCCCGCATACCAACCGCGCACGTCGTCGGGCGTGATCGACACGAGGGGCAGTGTGCCGAGGCCCGGTAGTACGTGTGCGTCGAGCAACTTGCGGTAGTGCTCACGTGTGCGCGGCTTGACGTCTCGGTGCGCGAGCCATTGCTCGGCGTACTCACGGAACGTCATGCGCCGAGCGGCAGCCTTGGCCGGTGCGCCCTCGACCGGTGGCGACCACAACTCACGGTCAATCTCACGACGTCGGTCGACTAGCCACGCCTCGGCGTCGATCTTCGCGGCGAACGTAGCGGGCGCGTCGTACAGACGCCCGTCGGGGCCGGTATAGCTCGCTTTCCACCGACCGCTACGGAACTGCCTTAACCGCCCGAACCCGCGTTGGGTCTTGCCCTTGGTACCCGCCATTACGCACTCACCCGTCGATTCTTGCACCACGTTTGCACCACGTCAGAGTACAACGGTGCATACGCGTGCACATATCTGCGCCGCGATACTGATAGTTGATTACGCACGTCAGGGCCCAATTTCGCAGGCGGTCGGGCGTGTCGCCAGTATCGCGCATAGCTAATTCAATCCCAGTATCGCGCACCAGAAGCAAGACCAGGTCAGGCCCCCTTTCGAGGGGGCCTGACTTGTTTGTGCCGGAGTCGCCTTCGATCCGTGCTGCCCGACGTCATGACGAGACCTGTGTGCGGGTCCGTCCGGCAACCAGATAGCCGAATGCTGTGGCCAATACGTACATGAGGAACGAGTAGACAGCGGCCGGTATCGCCACCTCGGTGCTTTCGAGCACGCTCAACGCGACCGTGAGGGCAACGGTGGTGTTATGGATTCCGATTTCCATCGAGATCGCGATGGACTGCGGCTCACCCATCTTCAGCAGTCGCGCAGCACCGTAGCCGATTGAAAAGGCTTGCGAAGCAGAACAACCCCGTCACCAGTCCGACCTGTTCGAGGTAACCGACAACGTTGGATCGCTCGCCGACAAGAGCGCCGACCGCCACCAACACCAAGATGAGGATCGAGAAAATCCGCACCGGTCGATCCGCGCGTTCGGCGAACACCAGGGAGCGACTGCGCACCAGCATTCCGACTGCCACCGGAATCAGCACGATAGCTATGACCTGCACTATTTTGCCGAACTGCAGGCCCAATTCACCGTCTGCGTCGAAGTAAGCGATGGCGAAGTTGGTGATGACGGGAATGGTCACGGCCGCCAGAATCGAATTGACCGCAGTCAATGTGATGTTGAGTGCGACGTCCCCACGGAACAGGTGCGAGAACAGGTTCGCGGTGGTCCCGCCCGGCGAGGCGGCCAGCAGCATCACTCCGACAGCCAGCAATGGCGGCAGGTCGAACAGCAGAATCAGTCCGAATGCGAGAACAGGAAGAACCAAGATTTGGAGAGCCAGGGCCATCACAACGGCCCGCGGCGTGCGCGCGGTGCGTCGGAAATCCTCGACGGTCAGCGACAGTCCGAGTCCGAACATGATGATCGCGAGTGCGATGGGCAGAAACGTCGAGATCAATACCGAGTCGTCCAATGGATTGCTTCTGGTGCGGGAAACGTGAGATGAGTGTGCGGCATTCGTCCGTTTCTGGCGATAGTTCGATGAAGAGAATGGAAGTGAGTTGTTCGGGTTACGCGGTCGATTCGACCTCTACGACGGGTCATCGGCGCGCATCCCGAAATCAATTGTGGTGATTCACGCCATAGAAGTGCACAGTGGAGACGACGCACACACTTCGACGGAAGGACACTCACGTGTCGGACGATGCTCAGAGCGAACCCACAGTCGACGACGCCACCCTGGAGGAGGCGAAGAAGTCCGTCGAGGGCCTCGACGATCGGTATCGACCCGGTGCCCGGCCCACCGTGGCCCTTCCGGGAACCAACGGCACCGTCGCCGGAACCGCCTTCGCGGACATGGTCGACGACAACGGTGAGATGGTGGACGCCGATGACCAGGACTCCGACGGCTCTGCTGACACGGATCACGCCGACACCCAGGAAAAGGTAACGTCCTCGAACGATGCCTGAACTCGATGGTCCCGACGCCCCCGCCGACATCGACCTCGACGGGGGCGTCGCCCTTCTGCACACACCCTCGATACCGTCACGGGGCGGCCTCGTTCTCACACACGGTGCGGGCGGCAACTGCGAGTCGCTTCTGCTGCAGCGCATCGCCGCAGTATGGACAGCAGCCGGGTTCACGGTGCTGCGGTTCGACCTTCCCTTTCGAGTACGCAAACCCAAAGGACCGCCGCACCCGTCCCGGTCGGCCGAGGACCGGCTTGGCATCGCCGCGGCCATCGAACGCCTTCGCGCCGAGACCGACGGATTCATCGCATTCGGTGGGCATTCCTACGGTGGCAGGCAAGGGTCGATGATCGCGGCCGAACGACCGGGTCTCGTCGACGGACTCGTCCTGACGTCCTATCCCCTGCACCCGCCGGGCAAGCCGGACAAGGCTCGTACCCAACACCTTCCCGAACTGCGGACACCGACGGTGGTGGTGCACGGTACGAAGGACCCCTTCTGCACCACTGCCGAACTGAGCGCTGCGCTCGCGCTCGTCCCGGCCCCCACGCTGCTCGTCGACATCGAGGGCGCAGGCCACGACCTCGCTCCGATCAAGTACGACGCAGCGACGAAAACCCTTGCCGGTGCCGCCTCGCTGTTCGGTGCCCCGACGTCCGATTCGTCGGTTGACGTCCCGCTCTTCGACCCGTCGCGCTGAAGTGGTCTACTAAGGCATGCCGACCTGGGGATGGTTCATCGTGGCGTTGGTCCTCGTCGACGCCGCGGTGCTCGCGGCGTGGCTGCTGGCCCGCAAGAAGCCCGGCTCGTCTCCGGAGACCTCGGACAACATCAGGCTCATCGGTCTCGACGAGGGCGCCCGCGCAGACATTCATCGACTGCTTGCCGCGAACAAGAAGATCCAGGCCATCAAGGTCTTTCGCGAACGGACAGGTGCCGGGCTACTCGAGGCGAAGAACGCGATCGAAACCGTCCAGCGCGGCGAGCCTTTTCCGTCCTCGGCCACCATCGTCGACGCCGCGCAATCCGGTCCGACACCCTGGGACGATCTGATCCCGCGATTGCAGTCGCTGAAATCGGAGGGCAAAGCGATCTCGGCCATCAAACTGCTGCGCGATAGAACCGGTCTGTCGTTGCGCGATGCCAAGAGCGCAGTGGATCTGCTGTGACCGTGCGCGTGGCAGCACCCGCCGATGCCCATCGCGTCGCCGAGGTGGCCGCGTCGACCTTTCCGCTCGCCTGCCCGCCGGGAACCCGGCCCGAGGACATCGCGCAGTTCATCTCGAACGTGTTGTCGGCCGAGCACTTCGAGAACTACATCGCCGACGCGACCAGAACGGTCCTCGTCGACGAGACAGCCGACGCAGACGTGGTGGGGTACGCGATGCTCGTATCCGGGACGCCTACGGACCCGGATATTCGCGCGGCCCTCTCGCACGAGCCGACCATCGAGATCAGCAAACTCTATGTGCAACCGACCCAGCACGGCAGCGGAGCCGCGGGGCGATTGTTGTCGTCATCGTTGAGTCATGCACGCGACTCCGGTTGTGCCGCAGCATGGTTGGGCGTCAACCAACAGAACGTGCGGGCGCAGAAGTTCTACACCAAACACGGATTCGAGATCGTGGGCACCAAAACGTTCGTCGTCGGAGTCCAGACGCACGACGACTACGTCATGCAGGTGAGGCTGTGACGACCGCTCAGCCGACTGCAGCGAAACGGGACAACGCGAGCAGACGCGAGGTGGCGCGCAGGTACTTCTTGCGGTAGCCGCCGGCCAACATCTCCTCGGTGAAGATCTCGTCGAGCTTGCCGCCCGAGGCCGTCACCGGGATGCCGGCGTCGTACAGACGGTCGGCGAGGACGACCAGCCGCAGGGCGATGGCCTGATCCGATGCCGGGTGCACGTTCTTCAGGAACACTGCAGGAACGCCGTCGAGCAACTTGCCGTAGCGCGAGGGGTGCAGCGTACTCAGATGCGCCAGCAGCTCGTCGAAATCGTCCAGGGTTGCGCCCTCGACGGTATCGGCGCGCTCGATCAACTCGGACTCGGACGTGGGCTCGGGTGCCGGGGGCAGATCGCGGTGGCGGTAGTCGGGTCCGTCGACCCGGATGGACTCGAAGATCGAGCCGAGCTTCTTGATCTCCCGCATGAAGTCCTCGGCGGCGAAGCGACCCTCACCGAGCTGCCCGGGCAAGGTGTTCGACGTCGCGACGATGGACACTCCGCGCTGCGAGAGCTCGGAGAGCAACCGCGAGACCAACATCGTGTCGCCGGGATCGTCGAGCTCGAACTCGTCGATGCACAGCACGCTGTGGTTCGAGAGTTCTTCGAGTGCCTTGTTGAAGCCCAGAGCACCGACGACGTGGGTGAGTTCGACGAACGTGCCGAACGCCTTGGGCTCGGCAACGCTGTGATAGATCGACGCGAGCAGGTGAGTCTTGCCGACACCGAAGCCGCCGTCGAGGTACAGGCCGGCACCGATGGCCGGCGTCTTCTTGCCGAAGAGACCCCGCTTGCCCTTGCCACGGATCTTCTGCACCTTGCTCGCGAATTCCTCGGCCTTCGCAACCGCAGCAGCCTGCGTCGGCTCCTTGGGGTCGGGAATGTACGAGGAGAAACTGACGTCGTCGAACATCGCCGGCGGGACCATCTGCGCGATCAACTGATCGGAGGGGACCACGGGATTTCGGTCGACAAGGCGTGCGGGCATTTGTCGAGCGTAACGACGTGGTCTGATCTCTCTCATGCAGCTTCTCCATATTGGGACCTACTTCACATCGGAGCAGGCAACCGAGTCCGTGCCCGCCGTCGGATCGACCCTCGACGACGATGCCGTCCGTGCCCTGCACGCGTACCCGACCGAGCTGGACCGACCGTGGATCCGCACGAACTTCGTCGCCAGCATCGACGGCTCGGTCACCGCGAAGGGTAAGTCGGCGGGTCTGGGAACCCCCGCAGACGCCCGACTGTTCGGCATTCTGCGAGAACTGTGCGACGCCGTCCTGGTCGGGGCCGGAACCGCTCGCGCCGAGAACTACGGCGGCGTCTCGCTGTCCGCCGAAGCGAAGGCACGGCGGGTGGCCGGCGGACTTGCACCGGTTCCGACGATCGTGGTGGTCACCGCCTCCGGTTCGATCGACGCAGATTCTCGATTGATAACCGACACCGAAGTGCAGCCGGTGGTGCTGAGCTCGGCGGCGGCGGACGGCTCGAAGGTGGCCGCGCT
This sequence comes from Rhodococcus sp. IEGM 1330, assembly GCF_033142445.1. Lineage (NCBI taxonomy): Bacteria > Bacillati > Actinomycetota > Actinomycetes > Mycobacteriales > Nocardiaceae > Rhodococcus > Rhodococcus sp. IEGM 1330. The sequence goes on along the minus strand of NZ_JAWLSB010000001.1, from coordinate 1,017,321 downwards.
TCGTTCGGCGGGTGCGACGGTGATCGAGGTGTCCGGCGAATCGGTGTCGACCGGAGACATCGTTGCGACGCTGACCGACCTCGGATTCCGCCGTATCCTGTGCGAGGGCGGACCAGGACTGTTCGGGCAACTCGTCTCCGACGGGGCGGCGGACGATCTGTGTCTGACTATCTCGCCGATGCTCGTCGCCGGAGAAGCGGGCCGTATCGCCCACGCCGGCGACGCGTCCGACACGCCGATGCACCGGGCACACGTTCTGGGCGATGCGGACGGAACGCTGCTCACGCGCTGGGTGCGTCGGCCATGAGCAGCGCGCGGCCCGGCATCGATCGAAAAGTCGATAGCCTCGCACGGTGACGCAGAAACGAACGTTGCTCGCCGCGGTCCTCGTCCTCGCCACGATGTGCGGGGCCTGTGGTGCCGGCCCGTCGATCCGACCCGACGTCGCGGTGGAACAACGCTCCCCCGGTCAGCCGGCCGAGCCCTCGACAGACGCGCCGCCGGAACCGGTCGCGCTTGCCGTTCCGACCACCGATCTCGCCTGGGCCGACTGCACCGCAGCCACACTCGGCACGTTCGGGCTCACCTCCACCACTCCCGGCCTGACACTCGAATGCGCAGAGTACGAAGCCGACGTGGATGCGAGCGGGCAGATGTTCGGCACCTTCGCCGTCGGCGCGTTGCGCGCCCGACTCGACAGAACGCCAACCGATGCGGGACCGCTGGTGCTGACGTCCGGTTCGGATCGGTCCTCGATTGCCACCCTGGCCACGATGACCGCCGGCCCGCTCGCGACGCTGCTCGAGGCTCATCCCATCGTCGCGGTGGATCGACGCGGCATCGGCCGATCGACTGCCGTGGACTGCATCGACGCCACGACCAAAACGGAGGTCGACGCGCTGGGGCAGTTCACCAGGTCCGATGCCGACACAGTCGACCGCGCTGTCGACGCCGGTCGTGACGCCACGATCGAGTGCACCGACACGTTGCAACCACAGGAGCTCGCGTTCGGAACCACCTACGCCGCGGACGATCTGGACCGCCTGCGGCAACTCTGGGGTGTGGAACAGATAGGCCTGATCGGCTCGGGCAACGGCGCGCTCACCGCGTTGGCCTACGCAGCGAAGTTTCCGGCCAACATCTCGCGCCTGATCCTCGATTCACCGACCGGAGTGGGCACGGACCAGATCACATTGGCAGAGCAGCGGACACAGGGCAAGGAAGCAGCCTTCGGTGCGTTCGCGCAGCGATGCGTCGCGCTGAACTGCTCCCTCGGCAGCGATCCGACCGCCGCCGTCGCCCAGCTGCTCCGACGCGCCGCCGGTGGCGAATTCTCACCACTGTCCACCCACGAGATTCTCGACGGCATCACCTTCGCCCTTGCATCGACAGCAGGCGACGCGTCTTCCCGCGCCACGGGGCTCTCCACCGCCCTGTCCTCGGCCGCCGGCTCCGACACCACCGCCCTGGCGGCCCTCGCCGAGCGGGGTCGAAACGCCTACAGCACCGATGGTCAATTCGTGTCTCGGTGCACGGACGGGCAACAGTGGCCGTCGCCGCAGGGCGTTCGCGACCTGTCGTCTCAGTGGACCGACCGCTACCCGATCTACGGCACCGACGCCGCTCTGACGGCGCTGCTGTGCTCGTCCTGGCCGACGGCTCCGTCCACTCCGCTGCCTACTGCCCTGGACGTTCCGGTGTTGGTCCTGTCCAACGCAGGCGACCCGATCGTCGGCAACGGCGGTTTGTCCTCGGTCACCGGGTTGGTCGGGGCGACCGGTGCAGCCGTCGCCTCGGCCGCGTGGCAGGGCAGCGGGCATCCGAGCCTCGGCGGATCTCAGTGTCTGCAGAGCGCCGCGGTGAACTACGCACGCGACACCGCGCTCCCGACCGACGGCACCGTCTGCCCCGCCTGAGTCGGGTACCCATCGCGGGGTGTCCTTCGCCGGTGCGGTGACCGCCTCGGGTACCGTTCCCGGGTGTCACTTAGCTTTCTGGAGCCGCGGTCAGGGCGGACGACCGCCGAGGTAATCAAGTACGCCCTGTGGCCGATCGCCATCATGACCGTCATCCAGCGCGTGGTGATCAAGGCGGTCAACGGAGACATCACCAACGATTTCAACCCGGTGTACAGCGCCGCCCTGGCATTTCTCAATCGCCAGCCGGTGTACACGGCGAACTTCGACTCGGTCGATCCGCACTACCTGTATCAACCGAGCGCGACGATGCTGCTCTCCCCCATCGCCGTCATCGACCCCGAGCGGTCCCGCTGGCTGTTCATCATCGCCAGCACCGTCGCGATTCTGCTGGCGCTGTACATCCTGTTGCGTATCTTCGGATTCCGGCTCGATTCGGTAGCGGCCCCCGCACTCCTGCTGGCTGCCTTCGTCAGCGAAACCGTGACCAACACGTTGGTGTTCACCAACTTCAACGGCTTCGTCCTTCTCGGCGAGGTGGCCTTCCTCGGGTTCCTCCTCCAGCGCAAGGACCTGTCGGCCGGCGTCGCCATGGGTCTGACTCTGGCGATCAAGCCGATGCTCGCGCCACTGCTGTTGCTTCCGCTGATGACGCGTCAGTGGAAGGTATTCATCACCTCGATCGCGATCCCCGTCGTGATGATGGCCATCGCCTGGCCGCTGTCGGTGGATCCGATGAACTTCATCGAACGGACACTGCCGTACCTGCTGCAGACTCGCGACTACTTCAACAGCGCAGTCGTCGGTAACGGCCGCTACTACGGCGTTCCCGAACTCCTCACCCTCGGAATCCGAGCGATCCTGGGAACCATGGTTCTGATCTCGCTGTGGCTGCTCTACCGGTACTGCCGCGAGGACCGTCTGTTCTTCTTCGCGACCACCTCGGGCTTGATCCTCACCGCCCACTGGCTGTTGGGCTCCCTCGGCCAGATGTACTACTCCATGATGCTGTTCCCGCTGCTGATGACCGTCGTGCTGAAGAACTCGCTGCTGCGCAACTGGCCGGCCTGGCTCGCGATCTACGGGTTCATGAACTACGACCGATGGCTCTCGGGGCGCTGGATCGAAACCGGCCGCGCCTTGGACTACCTGCGCACCACCTTCGGCTGGGCACTGTTGATCGTCGTCATCTTCGGCGTGCTCGTCAGTCGCTGGTTCGCCGCCCGAAGCGAAGGGCGACTCGACGACGGAATCGAACCGAGCTACCTGCTGCCGAGCGCGCCACCAGCGAAAACGACATAGCCCGGCAAATCGTATTAGCGTGAAAGCATGAGTTCAGCAACCGACAACAATTCCGCCCCGGCCGTCCAGCTCACCGACGCACAATGGCGCGAGAAGCTGACCCCCGAGGAGTACGCGGTGCTGCGGCAGGCAGGCACCGAACGCCCCGGCGTCGGCGAATACACCGACACCACCACCGAAGGCATCTACGAATGCCGCGCCTGCGGTGCCGAACTGTTCCGCAGCACCGAGAAGTTCGAATCGCACTGCGGCTGGCCGTCCTTCTTCGACCCGGCCGACAGCGACGCCGTCATCCTCAAAGAGGACACGACGCTCGGAATGCGCCGCGTCGAGGTCGTCTGCCGCAATTGCCACAGTCACCTCGGGCACGTCTTCGAGGGCGAGGGCTACCCCACGCCGACCGACCAGCGCTACTGCATCAACTCGATCTCACTGACGCTCAAGCCTGCATCCTGATCGGCGCTGCTTGCTCCATACTGTGAGCATGCGCACTTTCACCTCACCAGAACAGATCAAAGCAGCCGTCGGCGAAGACCTCGGCACCAGCGATTGGCTGCAGATCACCCAGGAACGGGTGAACACCTTCGCCGACGCCACCGGCGATCATCAGTGGATCCACGTCGACGTCGAGCGGGCGAAGAAGGAAAGCCCGTTCGGCGCACCGATCGCCCACGGATTTCTGAGCCTGTCCCTGGTGTCGATGCTCAACTGGCAGATCTACACCATCGAGAACACCAAGCTCGGAATCAACTATGGCTCCAACAAGGTTCGCTTCATCAACCCGGTGAAGGTCGGAGCCCACGTGCGCCTGCAGACCACCCTCGTCTCCGTCGAGGAGGTATCCGGCGGAGCACTACAGATGGTGACGTCGGGAACGTTGCAGATCGAGGGCGAGGACAAGCCTGCGCTGGTCGCCGAGATCATCTCTCGGGTCGTGTTCTGACCCCGGACCGAACAGGTGGATCGAACGCTGTGATCGGCGGCAACGGCTCGTCGTAGCGTTCGATCTCCACCAACACGTGTTGGCCGGTGCACCCGCGCGCGAGCGCCGAAGATCCCTCGTCTGCGGTGAGCACGTTCACGCTGCCGTGCTTGCACATCGAATCGGGATCGGCCGGATCGAGAGGGTCGTACCAGGCCCCGGTGGACAATTGAACGACCGACTCCAGCATCGCGTCGTCGAAAACCACACCGGCCAGGCACGAGCCGCGGTCGTTGAACACCCGCACGACATCGCCGTCGGATACTCCCCTGGCTGCGGCCGGTGACGGATGCATGCGGATCGGCTCGCGGCCCTGAATCTTCGAGTTTCGGCTCACCGCACCGTGATCGAGCTGACTGTGCAGCCTGGTGCGAGGCTGGTTGGCGATCAGGTGCAATGGAAACTGCTGGGCCCGGGGTCCGCCGAGCCATTCCTGCGGCTCGAACCACATCGGATGCCCACGGCAGTCCTCGTAGTCGAACCCCGCCACCGTCGCCGAGAAGATTTCGATCTTCCCGCTCGGGGTGCGCAGCGCGTTCCCCACCGGGTCGCGTCGAAAATCCTCGAAGAACGTCAGATCGTCCTCGGTCTTCATCCGAAACGAGCCCTCGTGCCGAAAATTTTCGTACTCCGGAGTATCGACACCCCCGGAGCGTAGATATCCGCGCCACTGCCCGTACAGATGCTCGAGCCACTGCTGCGAGCTACGTCCCTCGGTGAATTGCTCGCCCACACCGAGTTTCGTCGCCAGCTCGGCGAACGTGTCGTAATCGTCGCGGGAGTCGGCGAATCGCGCTGCGGCCGGTTCCATGGCGACGAGCAAAGGATCGTTGCGCGTGCAGCTCAAGTCCGATCGTTCCAACGACGTGGTCGACGGGACGACGATGTCGGCATGCTTGGCCATCGGTGTCCAGTACGGGTCGTGCACCACGACGGTGTCCGTTCTACCGAGTGCGCGACGTAGCCGCCCCAGATCCTGGTGGTGGTGGAACGGATTTCCGCCGGCCCAGTAGACGATCCTGATGTCGGGGTAGGTCAATCGTCTACCGTCGTAGTCGAACTCACCACCGGGATCGAGAAGCATGTCCGAGACCGCGGCGACCGGAATCAGGTCGGGAACGGGATTGATGCCCTGCGGCAGGGTCGGCAACGGATACGGCACCGGGGCCAGACCAGGCTCGTTCATCGACCCGTACCCGTGCCCGAATCCCCCACCCGGAACGCCGATTCCACCGAGCATCGACGCCAATGTGACGCCCATCCACGGTGCCTGTTCGCCGTGCCGCGTCCGCTGCAGCGACCAGGTGACCGTCACCATCGTGCGTTTCGACGCCATCTCCCGAGCGAGATCCGCGATCACCCCGGCCTCGATGCCGCAGATCTCCGACGCCCACTGCGGGGTCTTGGGTGTGCCGTCCGTGATGCCGAGCAGATATCGCTCGAACTCGGGGTATCCCTCGCAGTACTTCTCCAGAAACGCTGTGTCGTGCAGCTTCTCGTCGGCGAGAACGAATGCGAGAGCCAGCATCATCGCCACGTCGGTACCGGGCCGTGGAGCGATCCAGCGCGCGTCGCCGTTCATGTCGCTGCGGAGCGGACTCACGGTGACGATCTGCCCACCGCGGGCGCGCATCGCGTCGAGCGAGCCGAGCGTCGGATGATCCGATGTACCGCCGTGATTGATGCCGGTGTTCTTCACCGGAACTCCGCCGAACGCCACCAACAATTCGGTGTGTTCGGCGATCACGCTCCAGGATGTGGAGCGCGAGAACATCTTCCAATGCGCACCGAGAACGTGCGGCATGATGACGCCGGTCGCACCCAGTGAGTAGCTGTGCACCGATCGCGTGTAACCGCCGATGCAGTTGAGGAAGCGATGCACCTGACTCTGCGCGTGATGGAAGCGTCCGGCACTCGCCCACCCGTACGACCCGCCGTAGATGGCATTGTTGCCGAATGTGTCGACGACTCTGCGCAATTCGGCCGCCAGCAGATCGGTGAGCTCCTCCCACGACACCTCGACGAACTCGTCGCTGCCACGCTTGTCGGTCGGCCCCGGCCCGTGCTCGAGCCAGCCCTTGCGTACCGCCGGTGCGGTGACGCGGGATCGATGGGTCACCGACCCGACGAGGTTGCCCAACACCGGGGAGGGATTACTGTCGGTCACCTGGGGATGGACTGCAATGACATCGCGTCCGTCCGACTCGGCACGAAACATGCCCCAGTGGCCCATATGCTGGACGCCGGCCACTTCGGTCATCGAACCACCCTGGTCATCGAATCCCGAACGCGCTCAACGCTGCCAGCAGTGCATCGGGCCGCTGCGCCGTCGGCACCGGTTCCACGAGAGCGAAGCTGCATCCGATCTCCTGAGCGGCACCGTCGGCCTCGGCACTGTCGCCCACCATCAACGTTCGGGAGGGATCGACGCCCAGGGCCGCGACCGCGTGCCGGAAGATCTCCGGTTGCGGTTTGACGTGACCGACCTCGAACGAGAGCACGAATTCGTCGACGAATCTGTCGAGACCGCGATCGACGAAGGCAGGACGAATATCGAACGCGATGTTACTCAAAACACCGGTCCGAATCGATTCGGCAGCAAGCCTTTTCAGCACGGCCTCGGTGTCCGGATACGGTGTCCACGAATCTGCGTCGATCACGCGACCGTAGACGGATTCTGCGTGCGCCGGATCGGTGACACCGGACTGCGCGAGCACGTGCAGATAGGCCTGCCGGTGCAGGGCCGGGTCGAGATCGCGGTTCCGCCAGGCATGACGCGTCGCGTCGTCGAACTCGACCGTCTCCCCCACCGGTGCCGTCATGCGTCGCATCAGTTCCGCGGCTCCGGCACCGTCGACGGGGGTGCCGTCGGCATCGTGGATCCCGTCGAACCAGGAGGGGTGCTCCTCGAGCCGAAACAGCGTGCCCGAGAAGTCGAACAGAACGGCCTCGATCGCGGGTGTGCCCGTCGTCGTCACGGCAGGGATTCGACGAGCGCGTCCACCTCGACCCGAGGGCCGGTGAAGAACGGGGTCTCCTCGCGCACGTGTCGCCTCGCCTCGGTGGCCCGCAGGTCACGCATCAGGTCCACGATGCGATCGAGTTCAGGGGCCTCGAAAGCCAAGATCCACTCGTAGTCTCCGAGTGCGAACGACGGCACGGTGTTGGCCCGCACGTCCTTGTAGTCGCGTGCGGCCTTGCCGTGGTCGGCGAGCATCGTCCTGCGCTCGTCGTCGGGCAGCAAGTACCAATCGATCGAGCGGACGAACGGGTAGACGCAGATGTACGCGCCCGGATCCTCACCGGCTATGAAGGCCGGGACGTGGCTCTTGTTGAATTCGGCCGGGCGGTGCAGCGCGGTGTTGCTCCACACCGGAGTGCTCGCTTTGCCCAGCGCTGTGGTGCGACGGAAATCGGAATACGTCGCCTGGAGGTCCTCGATGCGCTCGGCGTGCGTCCACACCATGAAGTCGGCGTCGGCGCGCATACCGGCGATGTCGTAGACCCCGCGCACCGCGACACCCTTGTCTTCACGACCTTCGAAGAACACCTTCGCTTCTTTGGCAGCCGCGGCCCGATCCTCGCCCAGAACTCCGGGCGTGACCTTGTAGACCGAGAACATCAAGTAGCGAAGAGTCGAGTTGAGCGCTGAGTAATCGAGGCGTGCCATGGCCCTATCGTGCCACTTCGATCAGACGGGCGGCAGCGGTGGTGGCGGACGCAATACACGCGGGCACCCCGACGCCGCGCTGCCAGGCCCCGGTGACCTCGAGGCCCGGTAGGTCGGCGACTCCGGCCTCGATGGCGGCGACGCGATCGAGGTGCCCCGGCGCGTACTGCGGCAGGCCTCCCGGCCAGCGCTGCACGGTCGCGGCGAGCGGCTCCGCATCGATGTTCGCCACCGCCGCGAGGTCTGCGAGCGCCGTCTCGATCGACTCCGCGTCGGATCGGTCCGACGCCGTGGTGTCACCGAAACGGCCGAGCGAGGCCCGCAGCAGTACCGCGTCACGCTCCCCCAGGTGCGGCCACTTACGGCTCGACAGGGTGAACGCCTTGACGTCCAAACCCGCATCCGTGGCCACCAGGATTCCCGAATTCTGCGGCAGCTCCGTCGTCTTGGGGAACGCGAGCGCGACGACGACCGAGGACGCAAGTTCGATATCCCGCGCGGCGTGCGACGCCGAGGGCGCCACCTCGGAGATGAGCCGACCGAGAATCGGCGCAGGGACCGCCAGCACCACTCCGTCGACGAGTCCGACGCCATCGACGAGCCAGCCGTGGGACTCGCGGCGGATCTCACCGACGCCCGCTCCGACGACCGTTCGGGAGTCGGTCGCAGCGACCAGAGCATCGAGCAACACCGCATAACCGTCGCGCAACCCGCCGAACACCGGTCCCGGCGACGGGGTGGGCAGTGCTGCCAGCACTGCCTCGGTCAGGTTCGCCGCGCCGCCGTCCAACGCGGCAGCCAACGTCGGGAGTGCAGCCCGGACACCGATGGAGCTCGACGAACCGGAATACACGCCGCCGAGCAGCGGGTCGACCGAACGGCTGACCACCTGGGAGCCGAACCTGGTGCCCACGAGATCGGCCACACTCACGTCCGAACCCGCGGTCCACGCGAAGGGCCGCCCAGTCTCGGTCTCGATGACGTGGAGGTCCTCGGGGTCCACCAGATCCCGTACCGAATCGGCGGACGACGGGATACCCATCAGAGTGCCGAGAGGAAGCGCGTGTGTTCGACCGCCGGAGAAAACGAGCGGACGCACCGGTGCCGGATACACCAGCTGATCCGACAGACCGAGCTCGGCGAGCAGTGCCGGCACCTCCGGACGTCGGCCGATGAAAGCCTCCGCACCGACGTCGAGCGAGTCCGTGCCGACCGTGGTGGTGCGCAGCGTGCCGCCGATGCGAGACGAGGCCTCGACGAGAGTGATCTCGGCATCCGGCCCGCAGGACTGACGAAGGCGATACGCCGCGACGAGGCCGGAAATTCCGCCGCCGACCACGGCATACCGCCGCACCGTCACAACGAATGCACCAGCGACACCACGCGCGTCAGAATCTCGGGATCGGTATCGGGAAGCACTCCATGTCCGAGGTTGAACACATGTCCGCGCGCACCGGCCGCAACCGCGCGGTCCGCTTCGGCGGCGATGCGTCGAACTTCTGCCTCGACGGCATCCCAGCCCGCGAACAACACCGCTGGATCGAGATTGCCCTGCAGGGCCTTGCCGCCGCCCACTCGGTGCACGGCGTCGTCGAGTGGGATCCGCCAGTCGACGCCCACCACATCTGCACCGGCCTCACCCATCGCCCCGAGCAACTCTCCGGTTCCGACGCCGAAGTGGATCTTCGGTACTCCGGCCGAGGACACTGCTTCGAACACTCGCGTCGAATGCGGCAACACGTACTCGCGGTAGTCGGCCAACGACAGCGCACCCGCCCAGGAGTCGAACACCTGCACTGCGTCGACGCCCGCGGCCAGCTGAGCCTGTAGGAAGGTGATCGTCGTGGTGGCCAGTGCGTCGAGCAGGGCGTGCCAGGTCGCCGGATCGGACCGCATGAGTGCCTTGGTCTTCTCGTGATTGCGACTCGGGCCACCCTCGACCAGATACGACGCGAGGGTGAACGGTGCGCCCGCGAAACCGATGAGCGGTTTACCAGCAAGTTCGCGGGTGAGGATCCGCACCGCATCGGCCACCGGCTCCACTTGATCGGCGGTCAGGATCGGCAGTGCGGCGACATCGGCAGCCGACCGCACCGGCTGCGCGACGACCGGTCCGGTGCCTGCCACGATGTCGAGGTCGATACCGGCGGCCTTGAGCGGAACGACGATGTCCGAGAACAGGATTGCTGCGTCGACGTCGTGCCGGCGAACAGGCTGCAGGGTGATCTCGGCCACGAGGTCGGGTCGGAAACACGAATCCAACATGCCGATGCCGGCGCGAATCTTGCGGTACTCGGGCAGCGACCTACCGGCCTGGCGCATGAACCACACCGGCCGACGCGAGGGAGCTCGACCGGCGATCGCGGCCAGGAACGGCGCGTCCGGGAGTTCTCGACGGGCGGGGGCTGTGGTGTGCGCTTCGGCGTTCATCGGGTTCCATGCTGCCACGCGTCAGGAAAGCTCCTGCCACCAAGGGCGACACACCCACGTCGGTTCCATCACGGCTCGGCGCGCCTCCGCCTTCGGGCAACGTGACGCGTCTAACGTCCGGTGACGTGACCGAACCCCAATCCACCGCCGAACCTGCGCCGTTCCGCGCCGCCATCGACGCGATGCATCGGGCTCAGGTACACCCGGCAATCGAAATCGGTCCGATCCGGCCGCCGCAGCGTCTCGCCCCCTACAGTTACGCGATCGGTGCCGAGGTCAAGCATCCCGATTCCGACCAGGTCGACGAACAGACCGACGGTGACGCCTTCGGCCGCCTGATCCTGCTGTACGACCCCGACGGCGCCGAGGCCTGGAACGGCACCCTTCGACTGGTCGCGTACATCCAGGCGGACGTCGACGAATCCCTCGCCGACGATCCACTGCTCCCCGAGGTCGGATGGAGTTGGCTGGTCGACGCACTGGAGTCGCGGTCGGAGCCGCTCAATGCACTCGGCGGCACCGTCACCTCGACCAGCTCGGTGCGCTACGGCGACATCGCCGGGCCACCCAAGGCCCACCAGCTCGAACTGCGCGCCTCGTGGACGGCCACGTCCGAGGACCTCTCGACGCACGTCGAAGCGTTCTGTGAGGTGCTCGCCTACGCGGCCGGTTTGCCGCCTGCGGGCATCACCACCCTCGGCCAGCGCAGTTCCAGCCGGACATAGTGGGCGGTCCTTCCACCCGCAGGGCCTAGAGTCACATCTCATGTCAGCCGAGAGTTCTCCCGACACCACGTCGGACAACACCACGCCGGACGAGCAGGCGAACGAGCCTGTCGCCGTTCCGCTACTGGCCCCGGCTGACGGCGTACCCGACGTGGTCGACACGCCGGACGCCGTGCGCGCGGCTGCCGCTCTGCTCGCAGCAGGTCACGGCCCCCTCGCCGTCGACGCCGAACGCGCCTCCGGCTTCCGCTACTCCCAGCGCGCCTACCTGCTGCAGTTCCGTCGCCGCGGCGCAGGCACGGTTCTGCTCGATCCGATCCCCGTCACCGGCGACCTCGCTCCGCTCGCCGAGGTGATCAACCCGCTCGAATGGGTACTGCACTCCGCCGATCAGGACCTACCGGGACTCGCCGAACTCGGCCTGGTACCCGCCACCCTCTACGACACCGAACTGGCAGGACGCCTCGCCGGATTCGATCGAGTCGGACTCGGAGCCATCGTCGAACGCACCCTCGGACTGGCCCTGCAGAAAGGCCACGGGGCCGCCGACTGGTCCACCCGGCCCCTGCCCGACACCTGGCTGAACTACGCAGCACTCGACGTCGAGGTTCTTCTCGAACTGCGCGACGCAATGGCCGAGGAGCTCGAACAGCAGGGCAAGACGGAGTGGGCAACACAGGAATTCGCCCACATCCTCACTCTCGGGCCACCCAAACCCAAGACCGACAGATGGCGTCGGACATCGGGGATCCATGCGATCAAATCTCCCCGCACCCTTGCTGCCGTTCGCGAATTGTGGACCACGCGAGACGAATTGGCGGCCAAGCGTGATGTGGCACCGAGCCGGGTGTTGCCCGACTCCGCGATCGTGGCGGCGGCAACGGCGGACCCGAAATCTTCCCGGGAGCTCGAGCAACTGCCGGTCTTCGGTGGTCCCCGTCAGCGCAGATCGTCCCGATTGTGGGCCTCGGCCCTGACCCGTGCGCGGGCGCTCACGACGTCCGAATTGCCCTCGATGGCAGCGTCTTTCGACGGTCCGCCCCCGGTCAATCGGTGGGCTCGCCGCGATCCCGATGCCGCAGCGCGACTCGCCGACGTACGGGCCGCGATGACCGAGCTCAGCGAATCGGTTGCGGTGCCGGTCGAGAATTTGTTGATGCCGGATCTGTTGCGCCGCCTGGTGTGGGATTGGCAGAGTCCGACCGATCCCGACGTCGACCCGGCCGAGCTGATCGAGGCCCGACTGGCCGACGGCGCGGCCCGGCCCTGGCAGCGGACGCTGGTGGTGCCGGTACTGACGGAGGCACTGCACCCTTCCCAAGTTACCGACGGGTAATACCGGCTACAGTAGGTGTCGCGTCCGGGCACCCGGGCGAGTCGTCCGCATCTGTCGGGAGGATCGAAAAGCGTGTCTGTACCCGCGTCCACCAGCTCACAGAGGAATGTTGTCTTCGTCGACGGCATCCGTACCCCGTTCGGCAAAGCAGGCCCCAAGGGCATGTACGCCGACACTCGCGCAGACGACCTCGTCGTCAAAGCAATCCGCGAACTTCTTCGCAAGAACCCCAACCTCCCTCCCGAGCGCATCGACGAGGTCGCGATCGCCGCGACCACGCAGACCGGTGACCAGGGCCTGACCATCGGCCGTACGTCCGCACTGCTCGCCGGACTCCCCCGCAGCGTCCCCGGATTCGCAATCGACCGCATGTGCGCGGGCGCGATGACCTCGGTGACCACCACCGGATCGGGCATCGGCTTCGGCCAGTACGACGTCGTCATCGCCGGTGGCGTCGAGCACATGGGCCGCCACCCGATGGGTGAAGGCGTCGACCCCAACCCGCGCTTCCTCGCCGACAAGCTCGTCGATCCCAGCGCGCTGGTGATGGGTAACACCGCCGAGAACCTGCACGACCGGTTCCCGAGCATCACCAAGGACCGCACCGACGCGTACGCCGTCGCCAGCCAGAACAAGTACGACGCCGCCAAGAAGGCCGGCTTCATCGCCGACACTCTCGTGCCCGTCGCCACCAAGTCCGCCGCAGGGTGGGGCCTGGCCACCGAGGACGAGCCACCTCGCCCCGGCACCACCGTCGACGATCTCGCGAAGCTCAAGACGCCGTTCCGGCCCGCAGGTCGCGTCACCGCAGGCAACGCCGCGGGACTCAACGACGGTGCCACGGCGGCAATCCTGGCCGGTGAGGACACCGCGCACGAACTCGGACTGAACATCGGTATGCGGATGGTCGGCTTCAGCTTCGCAGGCGTCGACCCGGCCGTCATGGGCATCGGTCCGGTTCCCGCGACCGAGAAGCTGCTCGGCCGAACGGGATTGAGCATCGAAGACATCGGCCTGTTCGAGATCAACGAGGCCTTCGCCATCCAGGTACTCGCCTTCCTCGAGCACTACGGCATCGCCGACGACGACCCCCGCGTCAACCAGTGGGGCGGGGCCATCGCGTGCGGCCACCCCCTCGCGTCCTCGGGCGTTCGTCTGATGACGCAGCTGAGCCGCCAGTTCGCCCAGCAACCCGACGTCCGCTACGGCCTGACGACCATGTGCATCGGTCTCGGCATGGGCGGCACCGTCATCTGGGAGAACCCCAACCACGCTGACTACTCGGGAGCCAAGGCATGAGTGACATCACGACAGCGTTCACCGATGAAGTAGTCACGAACGCGTACACCAAGATCATTTCGGTACCGGGCCTCGAGGGTTCGATCGCCCTGGTCACCCTCGACAACGGCTTCGATCACACCAAGCCGTCGACCTTCGGTCCCGGCGGACTGGCCAAGTTCGACGCCGCACTCGACGAGGCATTCGCAGCGAACCCGGTGGCCATCGCCGTCACCGGTAAGCCGTTCATCTTCGCCGTCGGTGCCGACCTCAACGGTGTGCCGAACATCAAGACCAAGGACGAGGCACTGCAGATCGGGCAGCTCGGCCACAAGGTGTTCCGTCGCCTGCGCGAAAGCACGATTCCGACGTTCGCCTTCATCAACGGTGCCGCACTCGGCGGCGGCCTCGAAGTGGGACTGCACTCGCACTACCGGACCGTCGCGGAGAACGCTGCCGCACTCGGTCTGCCCGAGGCATTCCTCGGCCTGGTACCGGGATGGGGCGGAACTCAGTTGCTGCCCAACATCATCGGAGCCTCGAACGCCGTCACCGTCGTCATCGAGAACGCACTGAACCAGAACCGCGTCCTCAAGCCTCAGCAGGCACTCGACCTCGGCATCGCCGACGCCCTCTTCGGCGGAGCCGACTTCCTCGAGCAGTCCCTCGCGTGGGCTGCTCAGGTCATCAAGGGCGAGATCGTTCCGAACCGTCCCGAGATCGACCGCGGGCAGGCCTGGGACGACGCCATCGCCCGCGCCAAGGGAATCGTGGCAGGCAAGACCAACAACTTCGCCCCCGGCCCCGTCGCCGCGGTCGAGCTGCTCGGGCTCGCCAAGAGCACCGACATCACCGACTCGGCCTCGCTCGACACGGCCTTCGCGGCCGAGGACGAGGCCCTGTCCACGTTGCTGGTCAAGGACGAACTCCGCGCAGGTCTGTACGCCTTCGATCTGGTGCAGAAGCGCGCGAAGCGTCCCGCCGGTGCACCCGACAAGTCGTTGGCGCGCAAGATCTCCGGCGTCGGCATCGTCGGTGCCGGCCTGATGGCCAGCCAGCTTGCACTGCTGTTCGTGCGGCAGCTCAAGGTGCCGGTGATCCTCACCGACATCGATCAGGAGCGCATCGACAAGGGCGTCGGCTACGTCCACGGTGAGATCGACAAGCTGCTCGGTAAGAAGCGCCTGTCCCCCGATGCCGCAAATCGGTTGAAGGCGTTGGTGTCCGGCTCGATCGACAAGTCCGCCTTCGCCAACACCGACTTCGTCATCGAGGCCGTGTTCGAGAACCTCGACGTCAAGAAGAAGGTGTTCGCCGAGGTCGAGGAATTCGTCTCTGCCGAAACGATTCTCGCGACCAACACCTCCTCGCTGTCGATCACCAAGATGGCTGCAGACCTGAAGCACCCCGAGCGCGTCGTGGGCTTCCACTTCTTCAACCCCGTCGCGGTCCTGCCGCTGCTCGAGGTCGTCAAGGGCGAGAAGACCGACGATGCCACCCTCGCAACGGCATTCGCGACGGCCAAGACCCTCAAGAAGTCTGCCGTCCTGTCTGCGGACCTTCCCGGATTCGTCTTCAACCGTCTCGTCACGCGCGCGTCGAACGAGATCATCAGCGCGATCGACGAGGGCACCCCGTTCGATGTCGCCGACGGCGCAGTGGGCGAACTCGGCATGCCGATGAGTCCGCTGACCCTGCTGGCGCTCGTGGGCCCGGCAGTGGCATTGCACACCGCGGAAACCCTCGGCGAGGCATACCCGGAGAGGTTCAAGGACTCCCCCGGATTCCGCGCGCTCGTCGAGGCGAAGAAGCCGGGTGTGTGGACCTACGGACCCGAGGGCCAGGTGGTCGATCCCGAGGTCGCCGCACTGTGGCCGCAGGGTGACTCGCCGTCGACCGCCGAGCAGGTGCTCGAGCGCACCCGCAACGCGATCGCCGACGAGATCAAGATCATGCTCGACGAGGGCGTCGTGGCAGCAGCCGAGGACATCGACCTCTGCCTGCTCCTCGGCGGTGGATTCGGCTTCTGGAACGGCGGCATCACTCCGTACCTGGACCGCAGCGGTGCATCCGAGGCCGCAACCGGTCAGCGCTTCCTCGCCCCGGGTGTAGCCAGCGTCTAGCAACGCCCGCCGAGTTCGAGGTCATGGACGGATTTCTCCGGATTTTCGTCCATGACCTCGAACTCGGCATTGTTCTGTCGGGATATGGTCTGACGCCATGAACAACGAACGCGGTCGGCTGATCGGTATCGCCTACCGCATGCTGGGGTCCTACAGCGACGCCGAAGACGCCGCATCCGAGACTCTTGTTCGCTGGTACCGACTTACCGACGCCGAACGTGGTGCCGTCGACGTCCCTGCTGCGTGGCTCACCCGGGTGGTCGGCCGCATCTGCCTCGACATGCTCGGATCGGCTCGCGTTCGCCACGAGAACTATGTCGGGCAATGGCTTCCAGAACCCGTCCGCGGCCTCGACTCCGAGAATTCGGCCGCCGCAGACCCCTCCGACCGAGTTGCGCAACAGGAATCGGTGACGCTGGCACTGCTCGTCGTACTCGAATCGCTCGGTCCGGCGCAGCGAGTCGCGTTCGTACTGCACGATGCGTTCGCCGTGCCGTTCGACGAGATCGCGACCGTTCTCGATCGATCCCCGGCTGCGTGCCGCCAACTCGCCTCTGCCGCACGAACTCACGTCCGCTCTCGGCACCGCTCGGTCGCCGACCCCATCGAGCACGACCGCGTCGTACGAGCGTTCGCATCGGCCTCCTCAGGCGGGGACATCTCATCCCTCGTCGCGCTGCTCGCACCCGACGTCACCTTGGTCAGCGACGGTGGCGGCCACGTATCCGCGGCCCGCAATGCCGTCCTCGGATCCGATCGAGTCGCTCGCTTCGTCCGCGGCATCACTGCCAAGTCCACCGATCTCCATTGGTCGATCGAGTCTGTCAACAGCCTGTCGGGGATCGTGATCCGACGCGATGGCGCAGTGTTCGGCGTCATCGGTTTCGACACCGCCGACGGCGTGGTCGCCAGCGTGTGGATCGTGCTCAATCCGGACAAACTCCGGCACTGGGTCTGACACCCGCCATACATTCGTCTCGGCTGTGTCGTCAGAGAGTAGAGGCCTGCCCCGTGCGGGTCCGATCATCTCTCGAGAAACAGGTGAATACACGATGAAGCTAGCCGTAGCCGGTGGAACCGGAACCGTGGGAGTGCACGTCGTCGAGGTTGCGCGTGAACGCGGACACGACGTGGTCGTGCTGTCGCGATCTGCTGGTGTGGATCTCGTCACCGGGTCAGGACTGTCCGAGGCCCTGTCCGGCGTCGACGCGGTGGTCGACGTCGCGTCGACGCAGACGATCTCGGCAAAAGAATCGACGGCGTTCTTCTCTGCCGTCACCCGCAACCTGCTGACGGCCGAGACCGAGGCGGGTGTCGGTCACCACCTGGCGCTGTCCATCGTGGGAATCGACCAAGCCCCGCATGCGTACTACGCCGGAAAGGTGGAGCAGGAAAAGATCATTCGCGCCGGAACCGTGCCGTGGACGATTCTTCGAGCCACCCAGTTCCACGAGTTCGCCGCGCAGATCCGCTCGCAGACCTCGTTCGGTCCACTGACAGTCATCCCCAGGATGCTCTCGCAACCGATCGCAGCCCGCGAGGTCGCCGAGCGACTGATAGACCTGGCGGAGCGTCCACCGGCAGGCCGAGTCGCCGATCTCGGTGGACCACATGAAGAGCGCATGGCCGAGATGGTGCGGCGCTATGCACGAGCAATCGGTGCCCGGGGCCTGGTGCTCGAGGTCCCGATTCCCGGCGCGTACGGTCGCGCGATGCGAAACGGAACGCTGGTCACCACGACCGATTCGGATCACGGTCTACAGACCTTCGATCAGTGGTCGGCCGCCCAGGCGCGCTGAGTCGCATCTCGCCGAATCGGAATACCGGACAATTCACCTTTTTCGGTGAGCGGATTCCCGCATGCCTCGAATATCGAGTCGATTTCGCTCCCAATCCGTCGGTACGAGGACGATGATGGCGATCGACCACCAAGGATGCTGGTTCACCTCGAAAGCTGGGTCACGTGATGACGCAATCCACCGATCGGCACACTGCCAAAGTCATCGGAGTCACGATTGCCGCCGCTGTCGGCGGCTTCTTGTTCGGGTTCGATTCGTCCGTCGTCAACGGCGCGGTGGACTCCATCCAGGAGAACTTCGCACTGTCGTCGTTCGTCACCGGCTTCGCGGTGGCCATCGCACTTCTCGGTTGTGCGGTCGGTGCCTGGTTCGCCGGTCGTCTCGCCGACAGCTGGGGCCGAAAGAAGGTGATGCTGCTCGGTTCCGCACTGTTCACCATTTCGTCGGTGGGATCCGGGTTCGCCTTCAGCGTCCCGGATCTCATGCTCTGGCGTGTACTCGGCGGCCTGGGTATCGGCATTGCATCGGTGATCGCGCCCGCATACATCTCGGAGATAGCCCCGGCCCGCTATCGAGGTGGATTGGCCTCGCTGCAACAGCTGGCCATCACCGTCGGAATTTTCGCCGCTCTACTGTCGGACGCGGTGCTGCAGAACGCCGCAGGCGGACCGTCGAACGACCTGTGGTTCGGACTCGAAGCCTGGCGGTGGATGTTCCTGGTCGGCGTCGCACCGGCCCTTGTCTACGGCTTTCTCGCCACTCTGATTCCCGAGTCGCCCAGATACCTCGTCGGAAAACATCTCGACGAGGAAGCGGCTCGCATCCTGGGAGACATCACCGGGGAGGTGAACCCGAACGAAAGGGTCAAAGAGATCCGACTGACCTTGCGTCGGGAATCGAAATCGTCTTTCGCCGATATCCGTGGACCCAAGTACGGTCTGCAACCGATCGTCTGGGTCGGCATCACGATGGCGATTCTGCAGCAGCTCGTCGGAATCAACGCGATCTTCTACTACTCGACGACTCTGTGGAAGTCCGTCGGTTTCAGCGAGAACCAGTCTTTCGTCACCTCGGTGATCACCTCTGTCATCAATGTCTCGATGACATTCGTCGCCATCTTGTTCGTCGACCGATTCGGCCGACGAAATCTGCTCATGATCGGCTCGATCGGAATGTTTGTCGGCCTCGTGCTCGCGGCCATCTCGTTCACTCAGGCAGTGGGCAGCGGGGACCAACTCGAATTGCCGTCGCCGTGGGGACCGGTCGCTCTCGTCGGCGCGAACCTCTTCGTGGTCTTCTTCGCCGCGACCTGGGGACCGATCATGTGGGTGATGCTCGGAGAGATGTTCCCCAACCGAATGCGAGCCGTCGCCCTCGGCATCAGTACTGCGGCCAACTGGATTGCCAACTTCGCCATCACCCTGGCCTTTCCGCCGTTGTCCGACACCATCGGACTCGGATTCATCTATTCGTTCTTTGCCTTCTTCGCGATCCTGTCGTTCTTCTTCGTCAAGTACAAGATCAAGGAAACCAAGGGAATGGAGCTCGAGGACATGGAGATCTGACATGCCGATGTTCGTCGTCGAATACGCATACACCCCCGAAACGTCCTCGGGCCGTGACGATCACCGCACCGATCACCGCGCGTGGCTGCGTGAACTCGAGCGCCGCAAGATCCTCCGATCGTCGAGCCCACTCGCCGATCACAGTGGTGCCACGATGATCGTCGAAAGCACTGACAAGGCAAGTGTGGAGCGGATGTTCGCACACGACCCCTTCGCCCTGGCCCATCTGATAGACCGCGTTCAGATCGAAGAGTGGGTGGCAGGGACGTAGCGGATCGTCGAGTCCTTGAGCAGTCCCATGGCCGCTACCGCCAGAACGATCACGTAGACAACGCAGTACGCGTTCCGTAGTCCTCCGTCGACGATCGGCGATATGGACTGCATGAACGTGCCGATCACCACCACATCGGCCTGTGTGCGATACCAGGCCACGAAAGGCACAGTGGCGGCGAGTAGTCCGAGAACACGGAGGATGCGGTGTCGTGGCCTGGATCGCGCACACGCGTCGAGTCCGATCACCAGCAGCGGAACGCACCACACCCAGTGGTGGCCCCAGGAGAACGGCGACACCATCGGGGCCGTGAGACCGCACACGGTCATCGCCAGCAATGTTCTACCCGCACGGTGAGCTCGATACGACACCCACATCCCCGCAGCAAGGACCACCGCCGCTGCAGGCAACCACACGATCGCAGGCGGATGCTCGGTTCCAAGCGCCCGCGCCACCATCCCCCGAACCGACTGATTCGCGGGAGACGTGGTCGACCCCACTCGGTCCGATGCGAGGATCGCCGAGGTCCAATAGCGCCACGCGTCGGAGGACACGACCACGAACCCGATCACCACCGTGACCAGACCGGTGACGGCCGCGGTCCATGCCGCTCGCCATTGCCTCTGCACGATCGACATGACGACGAACAGGCCGGGCGTCAGCTTCAGACCGGCCGCGATTCCGACGCCGACCCCGCGAAGCCGACTGCCCTCGGGCCGGCCGAGATCCCACAGCACCAACACCAGCAACAGCAGATTGATCTGGCCCAACCACAGCGACATGCGCACCGGCTCCAGCCACGAGCAGCCCACTGCCAGAGCCACACTCACCACCTTGGTCCGCGTGCAGTTCTCGTATCCGAGTCGTCGCCAACTCAGATGAACGACGCCGTAGAGCAATACGACATTGGAGATGTTCACCAGCAATCCGGTCGCGGTATCGGACAGCAAGCCCAGAGGCGCGAACAGCACCGCAGCGAACGGCGGATAGGTGAACGGCAGCGTGCCGAACAACGAAAACGAGTACAGCTCTTCGCTACTGAGCACGGTTCCGCCGCCGTGCCTGTAGACGAGAGCGTCGACACCGTTGCCGAACAACCCGTACAACGAGTCGAACGACAGCAAACGATCGTGTGCAGCGAATGCCAGCACACCGATCACTGCCGAGATCGCCACGAACCACCGCGAATGCCGTCGCTCGGTCCCGTCGTTCCGGGAATTCCGCGCAGGAGTGCCATCCACGGATTCGACGGCCGCCCAGTGGGAGTCACCGTCTCCGAGAGCCGGATCGATTCGGCTGTCCGAGACGTCGGTTCTACCGTCGAAGACGAGGGTCATGAACGAAACATGCCAGTCGTCACGGTTCCGGTAGCATCGACACACCAGTCACACAGGTCACATATTCGCAAAGAAAATTTTCGACACCCGGCACGAATCGACTCGATGTCACGACACGATCGATTCCGAATCCGTCGCTGCATTCGTCGATCGCGAGTTCGTGAAATCCGAGAGTTCGGTGCGGCCCTCGATACAGAACCCGTAGCCAGGTCGAGGATTCTCATCTGACCGGTAGTGCATTGTGAGGCATCGAAACCATCCGTCGATCCGACGCCGAAAGCAGGCCATGAATTCCCGAACCGTGTTCGCTGTGGTCACCGTCGTGTTGTTCGGTCTCGGTCTGCGGCTGTTGTTCGGCAGTACCTCCGCTCTCACCTCGGATATTGCCGCGTTCTACTCTGCCGGCTCCGTCTCGATGGCGCTGTTGACGACGGGACCGGTGATCTGCCTCGGTGTATGGGCGGCCGCTGCAGGCTATGTGCTGCGTCGCGCGCGGATCACCCACGTGCTCGTCGGATGCTTGATTCTCATCGCATTCGGCACCGCGGTGCGCGCGGTGCCGTCCTGGCCGGTGCTGGTGGCGGGAACCCTCGTGGCGGCTGCAGGTATTGCGGTGGCGAATGTGTTGGGTCCGGTTCTGGTGCGCGTGATCGTGCAGGAGTGGAGCCTGCAGGAACGACCCGATGAGCAGGAGTGGAGCCTGCAGGAACGACCCGATGAGCAGGAGTGGAGCCCGCAGGAACGACTCGGGAGTCCGGCGGTGACGGCTCGGCGGCTGGGGCTGCTGACCGGTGTGTTGACTGCCGTCATCAGTGCCAGTGCGGGTGTCGCGTCGGGGGTCTCGGTTCCGTTGACGGAGGCGCTCGACGGCGGTTGGCGGTGGGTGCTCGGGCTGTGGGCGGTCCCGGTGGTGATTGCGGCGTTGTGTATGGCGCTGCTGTCCCGGATGTTCGCGAGGTCGGGGTCGACGGCAGTGTCCGGTGCCGTGGGATCGCAGGGCGGTTCAGGTGTGCTGCGCTCCCCCGTCGCGTGGGCGGTGACGGCGTTCATGGGTGTGCAGTCACTCGTGGCGTATTCGATGATCGCGTGGCTGCCCACGATCTACCAGGATCGTGGAGTGGACGCCGCCGCCGCCGGGCTGCTGTTGACGGCACTGTCGCTCAGCAGTGTCGTGACGGCGCTGACGGTGCCCAGCATGGCCACCAGGTTGCCGAGGCAGAGCGTTCTGGCAATTGCGGTGGTGTTGCCCACGGTTGCGGGCTTGCTGGGGGTGCTGTCCTCTGCAGATTCCTGGGCGCTGCTGTGGGCCGTGTTGCTCGGACTCGGCCAAGGTGGGCAGTTGTCCCTGGCGATGACGCTGATGAATCTACGGGCCGCGACGGCACGAGATGCTGCATCGCTGAGTTCGATGGCACAGACGGTCGGTTACGTGCTGGCAGCGTGCGGCCCGTTGGTGTGCGGCGCTGTGTATTCGGCCACGCAACGGTGGGAACCGTCGGTGCTCTTCCTTCTCGTGATGACGGCTCCGATGGCAGTCGCGGGTGCAGTGGCCGGACGTCGCGCGTTCTACGGCGTCGACGTCCAGCGGGAGACCAGCGTCAGAGGCTCTTGACCCAGTGCGAGACCCGCTGCACGACGTCCTCGCAGGTGAGACCGAGTTCGCGGTGCAGCTGTTCGCGCGATGCGTGGTCCAGGAATCGTTGTGGCACACCGAGATCACGGCACGGGGTGTCGACGCCTGCCCCGCGCAGAGCCGCAGACAGGGTCGAGCCGATACCACCGTGCAGGCCGCTGTCTTCGAGGGTGACCACCATCCGGTAGTCCTCCGCCAATTTCAGCAACGCCTGCGGGATGGGCAGCACCCATCTGGGATCGACCACGGCCACCGAGATGCCGTCCTGCTGGAGTTTCTCCGCCGCGTGCACGGCAAGCGGGCCGAACACTCCGACGGCCACGATCAGAACATCGCCCGTCGCGCCGGATGGCTCGGTCAGTACGTCGACGATTCCGTCCAGTCTGCGCACTGAAGGCACGGTTTCGGTCACTGCGCCCTTCGGAAAGCGCAGTGCAGTCGGTCCGTCGGACGTTGCGATCGCCTCGGCCAGTTCTTCTCGCAGTGTCTCGGCATCTCGCGGTGCCGCCACCTTCATGCCGGGGACGATGCCGAGCAGAGACATGTCCCACATGCCGTTGTGGCTGGCACCGTCGGCCCCGGTGACACCGGCTCGGTCCAGCACCACGGTGACCGGCAGTCCGAGCAGCGCCACGTCCATCAGCAACTGGTCGAACGCTCGATTGAGAAAGGTGGAGTAGATCGCGACCACGGGATGCATTCCGCCCAGCGCGAGCCCGGCAGCCGACGTCATCGCGTGCTGCTCGGCGATTCCGACGTCGAACAATCGGTCGGGGAAGCGAACTCCGAACGCGGCGAGACCGGTGGGCGCGGCCATCGCTGCGGTGATCGCTACGACGTCCTCGTTCTGTTCGCCCTGCTCGATCAGTGCCGCAGAGAACACCGAGGTCCAGTCCGGTGCCGACTTCGACCGCGCCAGTCCCGTCAACGGATCGATGATCCCGGTTGCGTGCATCTGATCTGCGACGTCGTTCTCGGCGTGAACGTAACCCATGCCTTTGCGCGTCACCGCGTGGACGATGACCGGACCGCCGTACGCCTTGGCTCGGCGCAGAGCCGATTCCATCGCGTGCTGGTCGTGGCCGTCGACCGGACCCAAGTATTTGATACCGAGATCGGTGAACATCACCTGCGGGCTGATGGCGTCCTTCACCCCGGCCTTCATGCCGTGCAACATCGCGTAGGCCGTGGGCCCGACGATCGGAATGCGACGAACGATGCGGCGACCGTTGTCCAGCACCTTCTCGTATCCGGGCTGAAGCCGAAGGGCCGCCAGATGATCGGCCAAGCCCCCGATGGTCGGGGCGTACGAGCGACCGTTGTCGTTGACGACGATCACCAGGGATCGATCGCGGCCTGCGGCGATGTTGTTGAGGGCCTCCCAACACATTCCGCCGGTGAGCGCACCGTCGCCGACAACGGCGACGACGTGCCGGTCGGTTTCGCCTTTGAGTGCGAACGCTTTGGCCAGGCCGTCGGCGTAGGAGAGGGACGCAGACGCGTGCGAGGACTCCACCCAGTCGTGTTCGCTCTCGATGCGTGACGGGTAGCCCGACAGGCCGCCCTGCTTACGGAGCGTGTCGAACAGACCGGTGCGCCCGGTCAGCATCTTGTGCACGTACGCCTGATGACCGGTGTCGAAGATGACGGGATCACGCGGGGAGTCGAAGATGCGATGAATCGCCAACGTCAGTTCCACCACACCGAGATTGGGACCGAGATGGCCGCCGGTAGCGGACACCTTCTCGACGAGAAATGCACGGATCTCGCGAGCCAGTTCGGCCAGCTCCGCACTGCCGAGGTCGCGCAAGTCCTCGGGCGTCTGAATTCGAGCTAGGACACCCAACGAGATCGCTCCCTCCGGCCGGAAAACACAATGGAAATTTCAGTCTACGGAGTTACCGTGCCCTGCTGCTCCGCCCAGCGTCGTGACGCCGACAGTACCGTCGAACATCGAGGTGCTCTGGGTCAGCCGCCCCTAACCTCGGCGGAGTCGAATCGGACATCACACATACAGTGTGGCCTATGAGCAACGTGGTCGATGCCATCCTGCGCCGAGTTCACGAACTGTGTCGAGACGACACGTCCGGGCAGGTGGCGGACTACATTCCCGAGCTCGCTGCCGTGACGCCGGACGGGTTCGGTATCGCGCTGACGACCACGGACGGCTACGTCTACGAGGTCGGTGACACTCGACTCCCGTTCACGATCCAATCGATCTCCAAGCCGTTCACCTACGCACTGGCGTTGGCCGACCGGGGCCTGGACGTCGTCGCGAGCAAGGTCGACGTCGAGCCGTCCGGTGAGCCGTTCAACGAGATCAGTCTCGACCCCGTCACCGAACGACCGCGCAACCCGATGATCAACGCCGGTGCCATCACGTCGGCGTCGCTGATCGCGGGGCGAAGTGCCGAGGATCGTTTCGAGCGCATTCGAGCCTCGTACTCGCGGTATGCGGGGAGGTCGCTGACGTTCAACGACGCCGTCTACCGGTCGGAGGCGCGCACCGGCAATCGCAACCGCGCAATCGGGTTCATGCTCCGTTCGTTCGACATCATCGACCACGATCCCGATGCCGCCGTCGATCTGTACTTCCGCCAGTGCTCGATCGACGTCACCGCCGCGGACCTCGCCATGATGGCGGCCACCATGGCCAACAACGGCGTCAACCCGCGCACGCGGGAACGCGCACTGGCACCGGCTCTGGTCGAACGAGTGCTGTCGGTCATGACGACCTGTGGGATGTACGACGGTGCAGGCGACTGGGTCGCGAGGGTCGGCCTGCCGGCCAAGAGCGGGGTCGGAGGCGGGATCCTCGCGGTACTCCCGGGACAGATGGGCATCGCCGTCTACTCCCCGCGGCTCGATTCCCACGGGAACAGCGTCCGCGGAGTCGCCGCCTGCCGAGAGCTCTCGAAACGCCTCGAACTGCACTTCCTACACGTCACCCGAGCGGCGAAGTCCTCGATCCGGCGCCGATACGTGGTCACCGAGGCACCCTCACGCAAACGGCGATCGGAGGTGGAACAGGCCACCTTGGCTGCCGTGGGCGATCGAGCCCGCGTGTACGAACTGCACGGGGATCTACTGTTCTCCGGTGCCGAGACTGCCGTCCGTGAGATCGGTGACCTCGACCGGGAATTGGACGCCCTCGTCATCGATGTGCGAGGCGTCGACGAGGTCAGTGACATCGCCCGGACCATGTTCGAGGATCTACGTCAGGATCTCGCGGAGCACGGTTGTGTGGTGGGTCTGGTCGATCCCCGAGCGATCATGGGTCACACGACGTCGAGTCTCGACCCGGCCGACCCCGCAGGCCGAACCTACTCGAGTCTGGGTGCGGCCATCCAGTGGGCCGAGAATCTGCTCCTCGATCGCCATTGCGCGGGTGTGCGACAGCCGACCGTCGTCACCGCGGCCGAGCATCCGTTGCTGGCCGGGCTGTCCGCCGCACAGTTCGAGGCGGTGACTCCGTATCTGGAGAAGCGGCACTACGCGCGAGGAGACGTGATCGTTCGCCACGGCGATGCGGCGGCGGGCCTGTTCCTGATGCTGCGCGGCGAGGTGACGTCCACAGCCGTCGCCGCCGACGGTGGCAAGCACCGCATCACGACTCTCTCCCCCGGCATGAGCTTCGGTGAGATGCCCCTGTTGATGTCGGTGCCGTTCCTGCTCGACATGGTTGCCGACACACCGGTCGATCTCGTGGTGGTGTCGGTTCAGCACTTCCAGGCGCTCACGCGCGACGCACCGGAGATCAAGCTGGCGCTGCTGGAAAATCTCGCCACCGGGGCCTACGGCCAGATGGCAGCGGTGATCAGAACGCTCGGGCGGTTCGACATCGGCATCTGACCGAATGTCGAACCGCCCGAGGCGACTGTGCGCGTGCTGTGCTCAGGCGCCCAACGTCAGCATCGTGAGCACCTCGGTGGGCTGCGCCGACCCACCTGCGGGTTCGAGCGAGAACGCGAAATTGGTCGACGCCCCGAGACCGTCGATCACCGTGCCGTCCTCGGCGGTGAGCTGATCCTCGGTCACCACACCGGCAGAGCGAGGTGAACCGTCCACGAACCACATTTGGTAAACGCGGCCGGGCGGTGGCTGCGGGACTCCATCGAGATCGACGACGACCGCGTTCTGGGACAGCGAGTACGCCACTGTCGCCGAGCCGCCACCGGGGAACTCCGCCGTCACCTGTCGTGAATCGGGCGCGGCCACGATCTGGTCCGCCTGAGACGGCTGCGCATCGTTGCCCATGGTCTGGCTGACGACCACCACTCCGCCGACGGCGACGACCACCGCGGCCGCAGCCGAGACCATCGAGTACCGCCAGGCCTTCGAGCGTTCCCGCCGATGCCTGTGCAGTGGCGTGACGTTCGGTGGCAGCTTGTGGACCGTGGGCTCCTGATCGCTGACGGAGACCTGGTCGAGCACCCGTTGCCGGAGGGGCTCGGGCGCAGGAGTGGCGTCGGCCGCCGCTGCCAAGGCCAGCGTCTCGTGGATCTCGCCCACGAGGACGTCGAACTGGGCGCGTGCGGTGTCGTCGACGCGCAACCGCTCCGTCTCGATGTCGCGTCGCTCGGCTTCGGTGGTCGCGTGCAGGGCATAGACCTCCGCGTCGTCGAGCAGTCGTTGTCGTGACGATTCGTTCATTGCGGATTCACCCCCAGGCATGTCTTCAATTTGATCAATCCGTCTCGTATGCGCGATTTGATGGTAGGAACCGCGACCCCGAGCCGCTCCGCAACTTCGCGATAGGTGTAACCGCTGTAATAAGCCATTCGTACCGACTCGCTCTGCGTATCGGTCAAGGTGTCGAGACAGGCGACCACGGCCTCCGATTCGAGCCGCTGCGTCACCGTCTCGAGCACCTCGTCGTGCTCCGGTGTGTGACTGACTGCGCCGTACGCGGCCTCACGGTCGGTGCCCGACTGCTCGCTCCGAACGCGATCGACCGCTCGACGGTGCGCCAACGTCATGATCCAGGCCAGTGGACTGCCCTGGTTCGGGTCGTAGTTCGGTGCCGCACGCCAGATCTGGAGAAACACCTCCTGCGCGGTCTCCTCGCTGTACCCCGGGTCGCGAAGCACCCGCAGCACCATGCCGTAGACCCGTGACGAGGTCGCGTCGTACAGCTCGGCGAAGGCCGCCCGATCGCCCTGCGCGATCGACGCCATCAACCGACGGAGACGATCCGCTTCATCGGCACGTAGGTTCTTGAGCTGTGGACTGGGAACAGCACACACCGCATCCTCGGCCGCGTAGTTCTCCGAGGCATCGGACGTCGTCCGGTCACGGCCGGCATTCGACGATCCGGACGCACCCGACAACGGCGCGCTCATCGGAAGGTCGTCCCAACAGACGGGTTCATGATCGAGTTCATCGATCACGACACTAGTGGTCATATCGCTCTCATATCGAAACCTCCGCGTTTTCCCGCCGCAGTACATATTCGGAACAAACCGACCGGAGGATGGTTCGGGACGAAAATTCGTTTGCGGAGATGTGGACCGCGTTTCATCCTTGGTGGAGAATCGGACAATCGTGGGGAATCGGGCGACCGACCCACCGGCGGAATCGAGAGACATGGCGGCGATCGAGACACACGGTCTGGTCAAACGTTTCGGAACGAACATCGCTGTCGACGGAGTCGACCTCTCCATCCCGTCCGGTGGTGTCTACGGCGTGCTCGGGCCGAACGGCGCAGGGAAGACGACGACCATCCGGATGCTGGCCACCCTCCTTCCGATCGACGGAGGCAGCGCGCGGGTCCTGGGTCACGACGTGGCGAGCGAACCGGAGGCCGTACGGCAGAAAGTCGCTCTTACAGGACAATTCGCCTCTCTGGACGAGGATCTCACCGGTACGGAGAATCTGGTGCTGCTCGCTCGACTGCTCGGCTACTCCCGGCCCGCCGCCCGATCACGAGCCGAGCAGTTGCTGACGGCGTTCGACATCGCCGATGCCGGACCCCGACAGGTCAAGACCTACTCCGGCGGCATGCGCCGTCGCATCGACATCGCCGCCAGCATCATCGTCACTCCCGAACTGATCTTCCTCGACGAGCCCACCACCGGACTCGACCCCCGCAGCCGAAACCACGTGTGGGAGATCGTCCGTGCGTTGGTCGCGGGCGGAACGACTGTGTTACTGACGACACAGTATCTGGACGAGGCCGATCAATTGGCCGGGCGTGTCGCAGTCATCGATCGCGGCAAAGTCATCGCCGAGGGGACGACGGGTGAGCTGAAGGCGTCGGTGGGATCGAACTCACTGCACCTGCGAGTTCTCGGGGCGTCCCAGCGAACGGCCGCTGCGCAGATCCTGCGAGATCTACTCGGCGGCAACGTCACCGAGGACCCGGATCCGTCGACCGTCACCGCACGGCTGGACAACCCGGCACAGGCCGCACCCGTGCTGCCTGCACTCGAGACCGCAGGCATCCCCATCGCGTCGTTCACGCTGGGTCAACCGAGTTTGGACGAGGTGTTTCTTGCCCTCACCGGGCATGATGCCGGCTCGGCAATCGAATCCGACCGCGAGGTTGCGTCATGACCACCGACGCCCAGCAGTCGACGCCACAGGCGTCGACCATCATCGATGTGCTCGCCGCCGCCGGGCCTCGTCCGCCGCGTCCGTCGTCGCTGTCGACGTCGTTGAGCTTCGGGTGGCGAGCGCTGCTGAAGATCAAGCACGTACCCGAGCAATTGTTCGACGTGACGGCCTTTCCCATCATGTTCACGTTGCTCTTCACCTACCTGTTCGGTGGCGCATTGGCCGGGTCGACCCAGGCGTACATCCAGTTCCTGCTCCCCGGCATCCTCGTGCAGACCGTGGTGATGATCACGATGTACACCGGCGTGACCATGAACAAGGACATCGAGAAGGGCGTGTTCGACCGTTTCCGTTCGCTGCCCATCTGGCGGCCGTCGCCGTTGGTCGGTGCGCTGCTCGGTGACGTCGTGCGCTACACGCTGGCTTCGGTGATCGTGCTGATTCTCGGGTTGATCCTCGGTTTCAGGCCGCAGGGTGGCGTCGTCGGCGTCGTGGCCTCGATCGCTCTGCTGCTGGTGTTCTCGTTCTGCCTGTCCTGGATCTGGACCATGATCGCGATGATCGTGCGCACCGAGGCTGCGGTGATGGGCGTGTCGATGTTCATCCTGTTTCCGCTCACGTTCGCGAGCAACATCTTCGTCGACCCCAGCACGATGCCCGGTTGGCTGCGCGCATTCGTCGACGTCAACCCGGTCAGCTTCCTGGTCACGTCGCTGCGTGGCCTGATGCAAGGCGATGTCGACACGGGTCGGCTGGGAGTGACACTGATGCTGTGCGCGCTGTTGCTGGCGGTGTTCGGGCCGATCACGATGCGCCTGTACAACCGAAAGTCCTAGCGAACGCGGAGCGCTGTGCCTCGATCACGAGGCCGCGCGTGCTCGATGTCTGCGTACCGCGTCACGATTGGAGCACACCGTTCCGCAGTATCGCTGTCTGCCGGTTCTCGAGGTGTCGGCGAAGGCGAGCGTGCAGTCGGCGGCAGCGCAGCGATCGAGGCGAGACATTCCGCGTCCGGTCAGATGCAAGGCTGTGCCGACGCTCACCAGGGCCCTGATGACGCCGCCGAGTTCGATGTTGGGGTCGCGATAGTGCATGTGCCAGCCGTCGTCGGCATGGTTGGTCAACCGCGGGTAAGCCGACGCCTGTGCCAGCAGAGCATTGAGCTCGTCGGCCCGATCGTTGTCGGTGATTGCGTCCACCACGCGCGCCCAGTCACGCAGGAATTGGAGGGTGTCGACCAGATCGGCATCTGTTGCGGTCCAGTCCGGTACGAGGCCGGCGTCCACGCAGCGTTCGCCCAATTCGGCCGCCGACGTGGGTGGTGAATTGAGCAGGTCGATACCGAGTTTCACCGCATATTCGCCGTAAGGGTTGATGTGCACAAGACCATTACATCACGATGGACGCATGCACACCGAACACACCACCCACACCTGGACCACCCACTCCACCCACGACACGAGCGAGGGACTCGTCGGATATCAGGGATGCAGGTGCGGCGCACAGCGCATCGTGACCGTTCCCACGCAGAGCTTTGCCCCGGTCGCCGAAGTTGCGCACCGGGCCTGATCGGTTGCCGCAGCCCTCACCGACGAACGAAACGGCCGATGCATTCGACGTGGCTGGTCGAAGGAAAGGCGTCGAAGGCGCGCATGTCGTCGAGCTCGTATCCCGCAGCTCGGTACAAGCTCACATCCCGCGCGAACGAGGCCGGATCGCATCCGATGTGCACCACCGAACGCGGAGACCTGACGACGAGGGCGTCGATCACGTCCCGTCCGGCTCCCGCGCGAGGTGGATCGAGCACCGCTACCGTCACCGGCTCGGTCAACGCATCGATCGAGCGCTCGACCCGACCCGGCACGAACGAGACCTGCGGCAGATCCCGCAGCGCCGAACGGCCGTCCTCGGCTGCACGACGGGAGAATTCGACACTGGCGACTCGGCCGCTCGGACCCACCCGATCGGCCAGGGCGGCGGCGAACACACCGACACCGCCGTACAGATCCCACGCACCGTCACCCGCTGTGGCGTCCGCCCAGTCCCCCACCACATCGGTGTAGACCTGCGGCGCACCGCGGTGGGCCTGCCAGAATCCGGTGGCGTCGAGGGTCCACGCCCTGTTCGAGACGTATTCCGTCGCACGACCCGATCCGATCACGGCCTTCTCGGGCCGATACCGAGACGACGCCGCCCGGCGCGCCGACGCCCCACGACGACCTGGCGATCGGCGTCCGGTGGGCGTGAGTTGCGCCGGCGCGATCTCCACCACGTGCCGCTCGCCTTCCCCATCGAGCACCACCTGCAGCTCGGCACCCGGCCGCCATTGTTGATCCGACAGACCCTCGAAGGCCGCGGAATCCATTTGAGGACAGATGAGTTCGGTGACGATCGAGCTACTGCGATAGCGGTGATAGCCGGGCCGTCCGCCGGAATCGACGGCGAGTCGCACTCGGGTTCGCCACCCGGTGCCGTCGCCGGAACCCGGTAGTTCCTCCACGTGCACCTCACGCTCGATTCCGGCGACACGGCGAAGTTGTTCGGCGACGACGAAGGACTTCAGTCGCCGTCCGGCATCGGCACTGGCGTGGGAGTAATCGCAGCAGCCCGAGCCGCCGGGTCCGGAGATGGGACAGCGCGCGTCCACTCGGTCCGGAGACGCCGTCAGGATCTCGACAGCATCGGCGCGACAGAACGACCCGCCTCGATCTTCGGTCACCTTGGCCACGACGCGTTCGCCCGGTAGTCCGTGACGCACGAACATCACTCGGCCGTCGTGGCGGGCCACACAGAACCCGCCGTGCCCGGGCGCACCCAGCTCGACCTCGAGCAGCAGCCCGAACCAGCTCTCGCTCACTTGCCCGCCGGTGGCTCGTAACCCCGACGCGACGCACCCGGCGCATTTTCGAGCACTTCACGCTTCGCCTTCTCGGACGACCGCAACTGCCAGGGCACGCTGGTGACCATCACCCCCGGCTGGAACAGCAGTCGAGACTTCAGACGTAGCGCACTCTGGTTGTGCAGAATCTGCTCCCACCAGTGACCGACCACGTACTCCGGGATGAATACCGTGACCACGTCACGCGGCGAATCGCGTCGCACCCGCTTGACGTAGTCCAGGACCGGTTTGGTGACCTCGCGGTACGGCGACTCGACGACCTTGAGCGGTACCGACACGTCACTGGCCTCCCACTCGCGCACCAGCGCGCGGGTATCGGCCTCGTCGACGTTGACGGTCACGGCTTCGAGTGTGTCGGGCCTGGTGGCTCGCGCATAGGCCAGTGCCCGCAAGGTCGGCATGTGCAACTTCGACACCAGCACGATCGAGTGCGTGCGGCTGGGGAGGACGCCATCCCACTCCTCGTTCTCGAGTTCGCGCGCCACCGTGTCGTAGTGCTTCCTGATCATGCGCATCAGTACGAAGATCGCCATCATTGCCACGATCGCAATCCATGCTCCCGCGGCGAACTTGGTGATCAACACGATCACGAGCACCGTTGCCGTCATCGCAAGACCGACACTGTTGACCACGCGCGAACGCTGCATCTTTCGGCGCTGCTCACTGTCGGTCTCGGATCGGAGCAGACGTGTCCAGTGCCGGATCATGCCGGTCTGGCTGAGCGTGAAGGAGACGAACACTCCGACGATGTAGAGCTGAATGAGCTTGGTGACCTCGGCACCGAAGGCGACGACGAAGACGATCGCAGCTCCGGACAGAAAAAGGATGCCGTTGCTGAAGGCGAGCCGATCGCCACGGGTGTGAAGCTGCCTCGGCAGGTACCGGTCCTGTGCCAGAACCGAACCGAGAACGGGAAAGCCGTTGAAAGCGGTGTTTGCCGCGAGTACCAGGATGAGGGCCGTCACGGTGGTGATGAAGAAGAATCCGGCAGGGAATCCACTGAACACCGCCTCCGCAAGCTGGGCGATGAGCGTCTTCTGCTGGTAGCCCTCGGGCGCGCCGATCAGCTGAATGTCGGGATCGAGGGCGTACTTGATGCCGATCTTCTGCGCCAGAATGATGATGCCCATGAGCAGCGTGATGCCGATCGTACCGAGAAGCAACAGCGTCGTCGCCGCGTTGCGGGACTTCGGCTTCTCGAACGCGGGTACTCCGTTGCTGATGGCCTCGACTCCGGTCAGCGCCGCACATCCGGACGAGAAGGCCCGCGCGATGAGGAACGCGAACGCGATTCCGTACAGGTGCGAATCCTCTGCCTTCAGATCGAAGCCCGCCGATTCTGCATGGATGTCGTCGCCGAGCACGTAGACCCGGAACAGGCCCCACCCCAACATCAGGAACATGCCGCCCATGAAGGCATAGGTAGGGATCGCGAACGCAGCCCCGGACTCCCGGATGCCCCGCAGATTGATCGAGGTGACGAACACGATGGCCACCACGGCGAACAGCACCTTGTGCTGAGCGACGAAGGGCACTGCCGACCCGATGTTCGACGCAGCTGCCGAGATCGATACCGCCACGGTCAGCACGTAGTCCACCAGCAACGCGCTGCCGACCGTCAATCCGGCCGCCGGTCCGAGATTGGTGGTCGCGACCTCGTAGTCGCCGCCACCGGACGGATAGGCGTGCACGTTCTGCCGATAACTTGCCACGACCACGGCCATCACCACACAGACGGCGAGACCGATCCACGGGGTGAACGCGAGCGCCGAAATGCCCGCCACGGACAACACCAGAAAGATCTCTTCGGGTGCGTAGGCAACCGACGACATGGCGTCCGAGGCGAACACCGGCAGCGCGATTCTCTTGGGCAGCAGCGTATGACCGAGCTTGTCGCTGCGGAACGGCTTACCGAGCACTAGCCGCTTGGCGGCAGTCGAGACCTTGGACACGCTGAGAAGCGTAGGCCGTCCATGCACGGACGTCGCAACCACGCCGCCGGAAAGTGGGCCCGAGCGACCCTCGGTCCATCCGGTGACGAATCTCCCGATACGTTGGTGCTCACATGCCCACGGTGGCAATGTTGGTCGGCAGTGGTGGTCGACCATCGAAATCGGGACGGAGCTGGGCGTTGTACGTAGTTGTGATGGGATGTGGCCGGGTCGGCGCATCGCTGGCGGGGGCGCTCGAACGCATCGGACACGAGGTGGCGGTCATCGACCGCGACGAAACAGCTTTTCTCCGCCTCGAGCCCGACTTCGGCGGACATCGCGTCGTCGGTATGGGATTCGACCGAGATGTGTTGGTGAGCGCAGGAATCGAGAAGGCCGAAGCCTTTGCCGCCGTATCCTCCGGCGACAACTCGAACATCATCTCCGCTCGTGTCGCGCGCGAGACGTTCGGCGTGGACAAAGTAGTCGCGAGAATCTACGACGCCAAGCGCGCCGCCGTCTACGAGCGACTCGGAATCCCGACGGTCGCCACCGTCCCCTGGGCCACCGATCGTTTTCTGCACAACCTGTTGCGCGACGACCCCACCACCAAGTGGCGCGATCCGTCGGGCAGCGTCGCTGTCGTCCTTCTCGACTTTCACGACGCCTGGATCGGCAAGAAGCTCTCGGTACTCGAAGACGCCACCAATTCGCGAGCCGCGTTCGTCATCCGATTCGGCGGCGGACTGCTACCGGACAAGCGCACCGTGATCCAAGCCGGTGACGAGGTGTACGTCGCCGCGGTCTCGGGCACCGTCGCCGAAGCCATTGCGCTGGCGGGCAACCCGCCGCCCTCGGACGACTGATGCACGCGCGCGCGTTCCCCACCTCCCCCATCGACCCGAACGGGAAGCCATGAAAGTCGCCATCGCCGGAGCCGGCGCAGTCGGCAGATCCATCGCACGCGAGTTGATTCGCAGTGAACACGACGTGATGCTCCTCGAACGCAAGCTCGACCACGTCGATCAGGCCGCCATCCCGGAAGCGGAATGGGTGCTGGCCGACGCGTGCGAATTGAGTCTGCTCGAAGCCGCTCACCTCGAGAATTACGACGTGGTGATCGCTGCAACCGGCGACGACAAAGCCAACCTGGTGCTCAGCCTGCTGGCCAAGACCGAGTTCGGCGTCAATCGAGTGGTGGCCAGGGTCAACGATCCGCGCAACGAATGGCTGTTCGATGCTGCATGGGGCGTCGATGTCGCAGTGTCGACGCCGCGAATGCTCGCGTCCCTGGTCGAGGAAGCCGTGTCGGTGGGCGACCTCGTTCACCTGATGACGTTCCGCAAGGGTCAGGCCAACCTCGTCGAGATCACGCTGCCGGAGAACACACCCCTGGCGGGCAAGCCGGTCCGCAAGCTCCAATTGCCCAGGGACGCAGCGTTGGTGACGATTCTGCGTGGCGGTCGAGTGATCGTGCCACAGCACGACGATCCGCTGGAGGGCGGCGACGAGCTACTGTTCGTCGCGGCGAAAGAGGTGGAGAACGAACTACGCGCCGCTGTCGGCCTGATCTGACCGCAGCTGCTCCCGCTTGCGGTCCGCGCTCGACGCTTCGTCGAGCGCGCGATCGGCCGCACGCACAGCCCAGAGCGTGACCAACAGTGCCACTCCCGTGAGCGGCCAGCCCATGCCGATGCGGGCAACGGCGAGCCAGCCCGTCTGGTCGGAGTCGTAGAGCTGAGACTGCACGATGTATCGAGCACCGAACACCGACGCCCAGGCGATCGTGGCCACGTCGTAATAGCGCACGGCCGACCGGTCGCCACGCCACGACGTTCCCTTGCCGTTGAGGTATCCCCAGATGATGCCGACCAACGGCCAGCGCGCGAGCACCGAGAGCACGAATGCCGCGCCGTAGGCGAGCGACGTGTAGATGCCGAACAGGAAGTAGCCCTTGGCATCTCCCGTCCGGTATGCGATGAACGCACAGATCCCCACCCCGAAGAATCCCGAGATGGCGGGCTGAATCGGACTACGACGAATCAACCGCCAGACCAACACCGCAGCGGCGACTCCCAGAGCGGACCACAGAGCCACGGCGAGGTTGACATAGCTGTTCACCGGAACGAAGACGACAACGGGCAAGGTCGAGTAGACGAGTCCGCTCAACCCGCCGAGCTGTTCGAGGACGGTGGGAGCCACCTTCTCGGCGTTGTCCGTGCTCGACGCGTCGGTCGTGGGTTCCGGCGTGTTCGATGTCGGCGGGGGCGGCACGGAATCATCGCTGTTGGTCACGACAACGAGAGTGCCATACCGGTGACGATCAGCTGTCGTCGCGCAGTTCGTAGTAGGGGTTGTACACGATCTTGCGTCCGTCGCGTTCGCCGACACGTCCGCGAACGAGCACGGTCTTGCCCGGCTCGATTCCGGCAATCTTGCGGCGCCCGATCCAGACGAGCGTCACCGTGTCGGTACCGTCGAAGAACTCGGCCTCGATGTTGGCGTTGGCCGCCTTCGAGCACGCTTCGACGCTGCGCAACCGACCGAACATCGTGACTTCCTCGCCTCGCGAACAGTCACACGCCCGCCGAGCCCCGGAGGCCTCGGAGGTTTCGGCCATCTCCTCGGCATCGAGTTGATCGATGTCCTCTGTCAACTTCCGCGTCAGACGGCGAAAGTATCCTGCGGCAGCGGGTGCCATTCTGTGCTCCAGCGGTGTGGGTCGTTCCCTCGTCAGGGTGGGTACTTCGCCACTGTAGACCCGAAGTGTCACGCTGACCAACCGTTGCCACGGCGGTGTCAGCAGGCGTGCACAATCGTGTCGTGCACAGCCGATTCGACGCCCGTACCGCGATCGTTCTACCGGGGACGGGGTCCGATGCCCGGTTCGCCGCCGACGCGTTCTCGGCAGCATTCGACAGTGTGGGATTGACCACCATCGCGGTCGAACCCGACCCGGCCGCCGTGGTCGAGAGCTACCTGACCGCCCTCGACGACGCGGCGGATCGACACGGACGCGTAGTGGTAGCGGGGATATCGCTCGGGGCAGCCGTCGCGGTTCGATGGGCTGCCGAGCATGCGTCGAATACTGCCGCTCTCGCACTCGCGCTGCCGGCGTGGACCGGAGACCCGGCCGGTTCCCCCGCGGCCCTGAGCGCGGAGTTCACCGCCCGATCCCTGCGCGAACGGGGGCTCGACGCCGTCACCGCGGCAATGACAGCGTCGAGCCCGCCGTGGCTCGCGCGCACTCTGCGGAGGTCCTGGGCTGCCCAGTGGCCCGCCCTTCCCGACGCGTTGGACGAGGCGGCTCGCCATCGCAGCCTCGAACTCGACGAGCTCGCTCGCATAGAGCTGCCTGCCGTCGTCGTGGGTGCAATGGACGACGCGGTCCATCCGATCGAGGTAGCTCGACAGTGGGCGCGGGCGCTACCGAACTGCGAGCTGCGCACCGTGACCCTGGACGGCATCGGGAGCGACCCTGGATGCCTCGGCCGAGCGGCCGTCGACGGTCTCGACAGGCGGTCGACTCAGCCGCCCAGCTGCTGAATCGCCGATCCCGACGCGCCCCGACGCGGCGCTCGGTCACGCTCGGCAGCGGTCGGTTGCGGAGCCGAATCTTTTTGCAGCGCAACAGGTTCCGCAGTGGGGACCACGGTCTGAGGCTGCGCAGCCTGTTCCACTGCACTCTGCTGAGCTTCCGCCTGCTGCTGTGCGGCTGCAGCAAGTTGCTCGGCCAGCACCTGCGGCAACACCACCGGTAGCGGTGTCCGAACTGGGTGCGGGTCGGCACCCCGATCCACCACGGTCTGCCGAAGAATCGTGTGCGCCAGCCGGACGAGCGGTTGGCCCTCGCCCACCGCACCCGACGGACCCGCCAGCACGCAGCGGACCATCCAGCGATAGCCGTCGACTCCGATGAAGCGCAGGTCGGCGTTGGCCGTGACACCGAGGAGTTCGCGTCCCCACGGACCCGTCTCGACCGTCGTCTCGGCCTTGTCGTTGCGCAGAGACGTCGCCAGATCGGTTGCCACCTCGCGCCACTGACCGGGTGATTTCGGTGCCGCGTAGGCAGCGATGGTGATGCGCCCGAATTGCGTGACGATGTGCACTGCCTGTGGGCTGCCTGCCTGAGACATCTCGACCTGGAGTTGACCGCCCTCCGGCAGCGGAATCAGCACCGAACCGAGGTCGAGTCGCGTCTGGGCAACGGTCTCGCGATCGTCGTCGAGGTCCGCGAGATCGTGGGGACCGTCGGCGGTCGTGTCCGCGGCCTCGACATCGCCGTCTTCGACGCCGTCGACGAATGGCTCCGCACCGGGCGCGGAGGCACTGCCGGCGTCGTTCTTCTTACGCCGTCCGAACATGTTCAGCTCTCTTCTTCTCGGTTGCTTCCACTGTGCCTGCCACCGGCGAACGTCATGGCGGAACTCACTGCTTCAGACTCGCATGGCCACCGGTCGAACCGTGACCACCGGTCCCTCGAACGGTGTCGTCCAATTCGTCGACCTCGACGAACGTCACCAGTTCGACTCGCTGCACGATCAGTTGGGCAACACGGTCGCCTCGCTCGAGCGCGATCGGAGTGTGCAGGTCGTGGTTGATCAGACAGACCTTGATCTCCCCGCGATATCCGGCATCGATGGTGCCCGGGGTGTTGATCACCGACAGCCCCGACTTCGCCGCCAACCCCGATCGCGGATGCACCAGCCCGACGGTTCCCAAAGGGAGCGCGATCGCGAGGCCGGTCCCCACCAGGACGCGTTCGCCCGGTGCGATCGTCACCGGGGCCGTGATTCGCAGATCCACGCCCGCATCACCCTCGTGCGCACGCGTCGGCACCGGAAGCTCGGGATCGAGCCGGCGCACCAGGACCTCCGACAACGGATCGAACTGCCGGCACGGGGTGGGGGGTCGGTCGGCGGACGGTTCGTTGCCGGACTCGGTGACTTCGTCGCTCACGTCGAACGAGACTACGCTGGCCGGCTTCGGTCTCGGTGTGGCGACTACCCTGGGACTCGTGACTGCAGATCGACAGGCCGAACACGCGTCGGAGTCCGGCGACTCCACTCCCCACACCGGTTCCACAGCACCCGCGAACTCGGTGCTGTACTCCGAGCGACTCTGGGTGCCGATCTGGTGGTGGGCAGCGGGCGCGGCCGTGGCGGTGTTGCTGGCCGCGGAGATCCACATGGGAGCGCCGGGCATCCGTGCCTGGCTGCCCTACGTCGTGTTGCTCCCGCTGATCGCGTGGGCGTTGTTCGCCTTCAGCAGGCTGCGCGTCGAGGTGGTCGCCGGTACGACCGGTGCCGAGTTACGCGTCGGGTCTGCTCATCTGCCACTCGATGTGGCGTCCAAGGCGGCCGTCGTTCCGGCGACAGCAAAAAGTGCGGCGCTGGGAAGGCAGCTCGATCCGCTGGCCTTCGTGCAGCACCGCACCTGGGTGAAGCAAATGGTGATCGTGGTCCTCGACGACCCGAACGACCCGACGCCCTACTGGCTGATCAGCACCAAACGCCCCGAGGAACTGTTGGCGGTCCTGACCGCGCACGGCGTCGAAGCGCGCTGACCTACCGCTCGATCGACGGTCGGAACCGTCGACACAGACCTGACCCGACCGATCAGGTCTGTGCGGCGAGGATCACGCCGCGCAGTCGCGGCACATCAGTACACCGTTGGCGTCGCTGGCCAGTCGGCTGCGGTGATGGACCAGGAAGCAGCTGGAGCAGGTGAACTCGTCGGCCTGCTTGGGAACCACCCGGACCGAGAGCTCCTCGCCGGACAGATCTGCACCTGGGAGCTCGAAGGACTCCGCGGTGTCGGATTCGTCCACGTCCACCACGGCGGACTGGGCCTCGTTGCGTCGGGCCTTCAATTCTTCGAGCGAGTCCTCCGACACATCGTCGGATTCTGTTCTTCTCGGTGCGTCGTAGTCGGTTGCCATTGTCTTCGTACCCCTCATCTTCGTGCGTGTGTGTGGTGGAAGCTGCCGATGTGTTCGGCTTGTGGCCGTCGGCTGTGAAGAGGGCGCTTGCTCGCTCCCACCGATGTTCGTATCTGTTCACAATCGTTCGTCGTCGCGCGGTGCCCGAAACTACACCGGATAGTTCCCAGAACTCGCCGGTTGAAACCCGATCGAGACCTCGCTCACCTGATCGATGGTGCACCGGCGTCCGATTCTCGAAGCACCGCGGCCGCCAGACAATAGCCGAAGCCGGTCACAAAGCAGAAACCGAACCGCCGACGAGTCCATCACCTGGGTGCACGCCGCATCAACACCGGGATGGGCAGCTTCATTCCGCGCTTCACAGAACACTTCCCGACGCCGGTTTCGAGCTCCGAATCGGGCGTCACGCACTGGATCGGAGGAGGGTCCGGCCGAGTGTGCCGTCCTCGCGCACCCCGGCCATCTACAGTAGGCACCGCGTCGGTGTGAACCGACTCTGCGAACCGGTCTCGGCGACTGCCGACGGAAAGGCGAAGATCACTGTGGTTTCTCTGATCACCGAAGGCCATTCGGTCGACGGTCGAGGTCGTCCGTTCCGTCGACGCCGCGCATTTCCGATCATCGCGGTCTTCGCCGTGCTGGCTCTGCTCGGAGTGCTGGTGTGGGTCAAGGTGTTCACCACCTCCGAGGCCACCTCGGCAACCGCCGAATGCAATGTGCCCACCACCGCCGCCGCAACGGACGGTACACAGCCGGTACCACTCGGCGAGGAAGTGGACCCGACGACACTGCTGGACGTCGAACCTGCTGCCCTGTCCGCATCGAAGGTGCGTGTCTTCAACGCGAACGGTGAGCGCGGACAGGCCGCTCTGGTGGCGGCCCAGCTCATCGATTACGGCTTCGCCAGCGCACCGGACGTCCAGGTCGGCAACGATCCGGTCTACGTCGATCAGAACATGCAGTGCCAGGGCCAGATTCGGTTCGGCCCGGCCGGGCTGGCGGCAGCGAGTGCGGTGTCGCTGATCGCGCCGTGCGCCGAACTCATCGAAGATGCCCGCACCGACGACTCGGTCGATCTGGCACTCGGTACCTACTTCAGCGAGATTCAGCCCAACGACGACGCCGAGGAAGTGTTGCGCACGCTTGCCGGTGCCGCACCCGGTGCCGCGCCTGCGCCACTCGATTCCGACCTGCTCTCGGCAGCACGCGAATCGCGTTGCTGACGCAGTAGCGCCGCGTCAGCCGGGAATCGGGTCGAGGGCACCCGCGCTGCGCAGTACGGCCACGAAGGCGTCCGCGATCCCCGGGGCCGTCGCCACCGTCACCGCACCCTGCGCACTGGTGCTGTTGGCAGCGGGCAGCCTGATCATCGCGCCTGCCTCGGCTGCGATCAGGGCACCCGCCGCCCAATCCCACGGACTGAGCCCGTGTTCGAAGTGAGCGTCCACCACTCCGGACGCGACCATGCACAGATCGAGCGCGGCCGAACCGATCCGGCGGATGTCGCGCACCTGAGGCAGCAGTTCGGAGATGATCGCGCCCTGCACCGCGCGACGCCCGGATCCGTAGCCGAATCCGGTGGCCAACAACGTCATCGACACGTCGGTGACACCGGAACAGTGCAGCTGCTCCTGGGTGCCGTCGGCTCGCTCCACCGTCGCCCCACGCCCCAGAGCG
This sequence comes from Rhodococcus sp. IEGM 1330, assembly GCF_033142445.1. Taxonomy (NCBI): domain Bacteria; kingdom Bacillati; phylum Actinomycetota; class Actinomycetes; order Mycobacteriales; family Nocardiaceae; genus Rhodococcus; species Rhodococcus sp. IEGM 1330. Next base: position 975,948 of record NZ_JAWLSB010000001.1, on the reverse strand, counting down.
GCCGAGTAGACGAGCTCGCGGGCAACATCGATCACGGCCCCCGCAACACTGACACCGTCGATCTGGACCGCGACCGAGACCGCGTACGCCGGGATTCCGTACATGAAGTTCACGGTTCCGTCGATCGGGTCCAGCACCCATCGCACGCCGTCGAGCGAGTCGTCCTCGCTGCCTTCCTCTTCGCCGAGAATCGCATCCTCCGGCCGCAGCTGCGCCAGCATCTCGCGGAGGACTCTCTCGGTTTCGGTGTCCACTACAGTCACCGGATCGGTCGGCGTGCTCTTGGAGTGCACCGCGCCGTCACCCTCGCTCGAATCGCCGCCGAAGACCTCGGGGCGACGACGCCTGACATGCTCGGCGGCTCGCGTCGCGACCCGTACGGCGACCTCGCGCAGCACGTCCACCTCGCGCGTGTTCGATCCCTCTGCTGCCACCTGCTCTTCCGGCAATTGTGTACTGGCGGTGTCGGTCTGCGATCCGTCTGGTTTCGGCACGCGTACATCGCAACACACACCGACGTCCGAGCACCACCGCAGTGACCGCCGGTGACGTCACCGTCCCGCGAACGCCGAAACGCACTATTGTTCGGAGGCGACGGCACCACACGGATTCGATCACGCCAGGAGCGGCATCCACATGACACAGGCAGGTTCGGACAACACCACCGCTGCGGCAGCGCGCCACGGGTTCGGCGTCGATGTCGGCGGCAGCGGCATCAAGGGCGGCATCGTGGACCTGAGCACCGGAGAGCTCGTCGGCGACCGCTACAAGATCGAGACGCCGCAGCCGTCGACCCCCGATGCCGTCGCGCGCACCGTGGCCGAGATCGTCGCGCACTTCGAGTGGACCGGCCCGGTGGGCGTCACACTGCCTGCAGTGGTGACCAACGGTGTCGCTCGCTCGGCCGCCAACATCGACAAGTCCTGGATCGACACCGACGCCCGCGCGCTGTTCGCGGACGCCATCGGCACCGAGAACGTCACCGTGCTCAACGACGCGGATGCGGCCGGCGTGGCCGAGGACAAGTACGGCGGCGGCAAGGGCAAGGACGGCGTCGTGGTGCTGTTGACGTTCGGCACAGGGATCGGTTCGGCCGTGCTGCACAACGGAGTTCTGCTGCCCAATACCGAATTCGGCCACATGGAGATAGACGGCAAGGAAGCCGAGCATCGTGCGGCGTCGTCGGTGAAGGAGAATCAGGGGCTGTCCTACAAAGAGTGGGCCAAGGAGGTCTCGAAGGTTCTCGAGACGTTCGAGGCGCTGCTCTGGCCGGATCTTTTCATCGCCGGCGGCGGTATCAGCCGCAAGAGCGAGAAGTGGATTCCGCATCTGACCAACCGCACGCCCGTGGTTCCGGCAACCCTGCTGAACACTGCCGGGATCGTCGGTGCCGCACTCGCAGCGGACTCCGCCGTAGCCTCAGCCGAGACCGGTACGTCCGCGGGATCGCCGGACTGACACGCGGGTCGCCACCTGCGTAGGGCGAGGGTCGGTAACAAACTCCTGAGAGGTCGTTACAATGGTGTGTGCCGGTACGCAGCCGGCCGAATCCGAAGACCTCTCCGCCGGAAACAACTCTGGCGTGACGCCGCACGACTTCGTCACGAAAGGGCGTACGTGGCAGCCACCGATATCCGTCAGACCGTAGATTCCGAAACCGAGTCTGCGACACCTGCACCTGCTGTCAAGGCACCCGCTGCGAAGGCACCGGCGAAGAAGGCACCCGCCAAGCGCGCCGCAGCCAAGAAGGCACCGGCGAAGAAGGCCGCAGCAAAGAAGACAGCAGCAACATCCGCGTCCGGGGACGACGCCGACGAGAGCACTCCCGGGATCGAAGACATCGACATCTCCGAGGGCGATCTCGCCGCTGCCGCCAACGATGTCGTCGAGGTGGTCACCGCCGGTGACGATACCGAGGAAGACGCCACCACCGAGCCGACTGCCGAGGACAAGGCGTCCGGCGATTTCGTCTGGGACGAAGAGGAATCCGAGGCGCTGCGCCAGGCCCGCAAGGATGCCGAGCTCACCGCGTCCGCCGACTCCGTCCGTGCCTACCTCAAGCAGATCGGCAAGGTCGCACTCCTCAACGCAGAGGAGGAAGTCGAACTGGCCAAGCGCATCGAGGCCGGCCTGTTCGCGGTCGAGAAGATGCGCGAGTCCGCGGAGAAGGGCGAGAAGCTTCCCGTTGCGCAGCGTCGCGATATGACGTGGATCTGCCGCGACGGCAACCGCGCCAAGAATCACCTCCTCGAAGCGAACCTTCGACTCGTCGTCTCCCTCGCCAAGCGCTACACCGGCCGTGGCATGGCTTTCCTGGACCTCATTCAGGAAGGCAACCTCGGTCTGATTCGCGCGGTCGAGAAGTTCGACTACACGAAGGGCTACAAGTTCTCGACGTACGCCACGTGGTGGATCCGACAGGCGATCACCCGGGCCATGGCCGACCAGGCCCGCACCATCCGTATTCCGGTGCACATGGTCGAGGTCATCAACAAGCTCGGGCGCATCCAACGCGAGCTGCTCCAGGATCTGGGTCGCGAACCCACTCCCGAAGAGCTCGCGAAGGAAATGGACATCACGCCGGAGAAGGTGCTGGAGATCCAGCAGTACGCGCGTGAGCCGATTTCGCTCGACCAGACCATCGGTGACGAGGGCGACAGCCAGCTCGGTGACTTCATCGAGGACTCCGAGGCAGTCGTTGCCGTGGACGCCGTGTCGTTCACGCTGCTCCAGGATCAGCTGCAGTCGGTTCTGGAGACGCTGTCCGAGCGCGAGGCAGGCGTGGTTCGTCTGCGATTCGGCCTCACCGACGGTCAGCCCCGCACCCTCGACGAGATCGGCCAGGTCTACGGGGTCACGCGCGAGCGGATCCGTCAGATCGAGTCCAAGACCATGTCCAAGCTGCGTCACCCGTCGCGTTCTCAGGTGCTGCGCGACTACCTGGACTGATTCGTTCGCTCCACCTCGTACAACGACCGCCGATCACTGTGATCGGCGGTCGTTGTTCTCTGCTGTCTGGATGCCGTCACACCTGCGGTACCCCGAATGTTCCGTCCGGCCCCGGCCGATAGTCGAGCACCGCCGTGACGGCCGCGATCGGCAGCGGTCCGTACAGGTGCGGGAAACGCATGGACTCCGGATCGGTCGGCACCCCCGGTTCCCATCGAACGGGTGCCGCCAGACGAGCCGGATCCAGGCGCAACAGAACCAGATCCGTGCGGCCGGAGAACAGCCGATTCGCGGGCAAGTGCACTTGTTCGGGTGTGGACAGGTGCACGAAACCCACGGATTCGTACGAGTCCGGGGTGTAGTCGGCCTGACCACGCATCGCGAGCCACTCCCCTGCCGTACAGATGTGAACGAGGTCGTCCTGCTTGCTGGTCACAGTTCCATTCTGCAGTGTCGAGTGCGGGTCAGGGCGGCGGAATGTCGGCAACGCCCCGATCTCTGCGGCCCGGCAGCCCACCGACCACCACTGCCGCGATGACCGCCACGATTCCGAGAGCCTCGAGAGCCGTCGGAATCTGGGTCAGCACCACAGCACCGACCACCGTCGCCGTCGCCGGGAGCAGAGCCAGCAACAACGCGAAGCGGGCCCGGCCCACTCGTACCAGGACGTACTGATCGAGAACGTAGGGAACCACACTCGACAACAGCCCGACGCCCAATCCGAGAACCCAGATCCGCCAGTCTCCCAACGCATTCGAGTGTGCGGCCGCGAACGGTCCGAACAGCGGAACGGCCAGGAGTACGGACGCGATTGCGAACCCGGCAGCCATGTCGTCGAGCCCCTGGCCTGCGTCGGCAACCGACTTGCCCAGCACGATGTAGGCAGCCCACAGGGCCGCCGAGCCCAGTGCGAACGCGATCCCGACCAGCCCCACCTCGCCGCCCTCGAACTGCGCGGAGGCGATGGCTCCGACGCCGGCCACCACCAGGAGCAGCGCGCACACATCAGCGGGCTTTCTGGACCCTGCAGCTGCGACCGCGATCGGCCCGAGAAACTCGATGGCCACCGCGGCACCGAGCGGCAGCCTGGCGATCGCCTCGTAGAACATCGCGTTCATGCCGATCGTCGCACCACCGAACGCGGCGGCCGTGATCGCCCGGCGCACGGTCCACGCGCCGCCGGTGCCTGCCCGGTGCCGCCACGGCCGTCGCCAGAGCAGCAACACCAGCGCCGCCCCGAACCCACGCAGCCACGCCACCGCGGCCGGATCGACGGTGTCGAACAAGAACACACCGATCGCCGCACCGACGTACATGCACACCGCGCCGATCACGAACAGCGACGGAATACCCAGCTTCGATGCGCCGGAGAGCGAAGTAGAAGTCGAAGCCACACAGGGGACCCTACTGCCGCGACTCGCCGCGAACACCGATCAGCTCTCAGCGAACACTGTCGACGACGTTCCAGCTCGTGAGCCATGTTTCGTGTTAGTGACAACACAAAGAAACGCGCTCGGGAACAACGCGTGACCGCCATACGTCTGACAGAGTGAACGAACCGCGCCATACCGACGCGGCGGACCGGCCCCAGGCGAACGGGACAACCCGCAAGCCAGTACGGAGGAGTCATGCCCGGAACACTGACCAGCCCAGAATTGACAGCAGCGGACCGGTGCGACCGGTGCGGTGCAGGGGCTCGCGCGCGTGTCGTGCTCTCGACCGGTGGAGAACTTCTCTTCTGCGGTCACCACGCCACCGAACACGAAGCCCGCTTGCGTGAACTGAACGCAACGGTGATGACCGAATCGGACTCCACGGTGTAACCCACCGACGCGTCGGGGGAAACAGGTTCGCCACGATCGACGAACAACACGAAGAAGACGGACGGTCACAAGACCGTCCGTCTTTTTCGTGGCCGGATCCGCCAGGGATCTCTACATCTTCCGCAACTGCGCGATTCGCTCGCCCAACTGATCGGCCGACGCCATCGCCGTCGGCGGGCCACCACAGATACGTCTCAGATCGCCGTGAATCACCCCGTGCGGCTTCCCGGTGCGGTGGTGGTACACCGCAACCAAACTGTTCAATTCACGCCGCAGACCGGCCAACTGGCCCGCACTGGTTGCCCTGTCGTTGACGACTGCAGGCGCCGGAACCGCGGGGCCGGCAGCCGGCTTGTCGATCTGCTCCTGCTGGCGCTGGCGCAGTAGGTCGCGCATCTGCGTCGCGTCGAGCAAACCGGGCAGACCGAGATAGTCGGCTTCCTCGTCGCTGCCCGAGAACGTCGCGGTACCGAACGAGGAACCGTCGTAGATCACCTGGTCGAGTTCCGCATCCGCGCCCAGCGAGGTGTATGCCTTCTCTTCCTCGCCCAGTTCGTCCTTCTGCTTGTTGGCGTCGGCCAGCAACTCGTCGTCGAAGCCGTCCTTCTCCCGGTGCGGCTTACCGAGGATGTGATCGCGCTGCGCCTCGAGCTGCGACGCGAGATCCAACAGCACCGGTACCGACGGCAGGAAGACGCTCGCCGTCTCCCCCTTGCGCCGAGACCGCACGAAGCGACCGATGGCCTGCGCGAAGTACAGCGGGGTCGACGCGCTCGTCGCGTAGACGCCGACGGCCAGACGCGGAACGTCGACCCCCTCGGACACCATGCGAACGGCAACCATCCACCGCTGGTCGCTCTTTCCGAACTCGGCGATGCGAGCCGAGGACGTGGGGTCGTCCGAGAGCACGATCGCCGGCGTCTCCCCCGTGATCACCTCGATCAGCTTCGCGTAGGCCCGCGCCACCGTCTGATCGGTTGCGATCACCAGACCGCCTGCATCGGGCATTCCGCCTGCACGCAGTTGCGCGAGCCGCGTGTTCGCCGCCAACAGCACGGCGGGCATCCAGTCACCCTGCGGATCCAGTGCGGTGCGCCATGCCCTCGCGGTCTGTTCGGCACTGAGCGGCTCACCCAGCCGCGCGGTGTACTCCTCACCGGCACTGTCCCGCCAGCGCGCTTCACCGGAGTACGCGAGGAACACGACCGGACGGACGACACCGTCCGCAAGAGCATCGGAATAGCCGTACGCGTGATCGGCCTTGGACCGCATCAACCCGTCCTGATCCGGTTCGTAGTTGACGAACGGAATTGGACTGTCGTCGCTGCGGAACGGCGTACCGGTGAGTGCGAGACGTCGGGTGGCGTCTCCGAACGCCTCGCGAATTCCCTCACCCCAGCTCTTCGCGTCGCCGCCATGGTGAATCTCGTCGAGAATCACGAGGGTCTTGCGTGATTCGGTGCGCACCCGATGCTTGAACGGGTGCGAGGCGATCTGCGCATACGTCACGACCACGCCGTGATAGTCGCTCGAGGTCTGACCGGTCGAGTTCGAGAAGCGCGAGTCCAATGCAATGCCGACCCTGGCCGCCGATTCCGCCCACTGGTGCTTGAGGTGTTCGGTGGGCGCAACGACGGTGACCTGATCGACGGTCCGATGCGCGAGCAGTTCTGCGGCCACCCGGAGGGCAAAGGTCGTCTTGCCTGCGCCGGGCGTCGCGACCGCGAGGAAGTCCTTGGGCGAGGCGACGAGATACTTCGTCAGCGCCCGTCGCTGCCACGCGCGCAGCGGCGCTCCCCCGCTCGCGGGAGCGGCAGTCTGCTCGGTGGATGGTGGTGTCGGATCGAACATGTCAGCGCTCACTGGCCGCCGGTTCCTGGCATCGATGTAAATTCCTCGCGCTCTCGATAGCCCTGCAGTGTCCGCGGAGGAGCCTATCGCTCCGCACCGACCGATCCCGCATCGCTGGGGTGAGTCGGATGCGACACGGCGAGTCGGCTGTTAGGCGAAGTCGCCTTTCGTCAGGAATGCTGGAGGAACCATGAGCGAGTCTGCAGGCGGAACTCCACCACCGGAACGGTTGTCGGCGAGAAGGCCGATACACGCGGTGTGGAAAGTGACTCTGCGCACTCTGAGCAAAGCGTGGGACGACTCGATCTTCAGCAAGGCAGCAACGGCCGCGTTCTGGCAGACGCTGTCGCTGCCACCGCTGTTGCTCGGTGTGCTGGGCAGTCTGGGACTCGTCGGCGGATGGTTCGGACCCAACACCGTCGAGATCATCGAGTCCAAGATCATCACGTTCAGCAACACCCTCTTCAGCGGCAGCGTCGTGGACCAGATCATCGCTCCGACGGTCAAGGACGTCCTCGCCCAGGGCAGCGGCGAGATCGTGTCCGTGGGCTTTCTGCTCTCGTTGTGGGCCGGGTCGTCTGCGATCTCGACGTTCGTCGACTCCATCGTGGAAGCGCACGGGCAGGCCGACGCGCGACATCCCGTCTGGCAGAGGTTCTTCGCGCTGCTTCTCTACGTGGGTTTCCTGGTGATCGCAGTCTTCGTGCTTCCGCTCGTCGCCCTCGGACCGGTGTACGTGCAGCAGATTCTGCCGGATTCGTGGATCACCGTGGGCAGCGAGGTCATCGACTTCTTCTACTACCCGGCCGTCGGGCTGTTGCTGATCGTCGGTTTGACCACGCTGTACAAGGTGGCCTTGCACACATCGCTGCCGTGGCATCGTCTCCTGGGCGGAGCCCTGCTGGCCGGGGTGTTCTTCATGATCGCGAGCGCGGTACTGCGCCGGTACCTCGGCTGGGTGACGAGCACCGGGTACACCTACGGCGCGCTGGCGACGCCCATCGCGTTTCTGCTGTTCACGTTCTTCCTCGGCTTCGCCATCGTTCTCGGCGCCGAGTTCAACGCAACGATCCAGGAGTTCTCGCCCGCACGGGCAACACGAATGGACCAGATGCGGGAGTGGATCGCGGCGCAGGCCGCTACCGACGACAAGCCGTCGGGACCGGTGACCGCTGTCGCCCGACGGCTGGCCACGGGACCGATCAAATTGGCGGGAGACCGTACCCGGCCGGAACGCCCCGACCCGATCGCCGAGTAGGTCCTCACTCGCCTTTCTTCAGGCCCTCGTAGACCTTCTTGCAGTCCGGGCACACCGGTGATCCGGGCTTCGCGGATTTGGTGACGGGAAACACCTCACCGCACAGCGCGACGACGTGCGTACCCATCACCGCGCTCTCGGCGATCTTGTTCTTCTTCACGTAGTGGAAGAACTTCGGCCGGTCGTCCTCGGTGGTTTCGTCCGGTGCGATATCGGGACGGTCCTTCGTCTGAGTGCTCATGAACACAGATTAATCCGTGCATCCACAGCGAGGGGTAACCGGTTCCACAGCTCGTCGTATGCATTCTGTGAGCGGTAGTGCCACAGTGGAGGTATGACGAGAACCCCAGGGTTCGACGGCGGCGCGTACAGCGACTCGCCGGATGGGCCTGTCCTGATCACCGAGGCACAGCAGTCGGTCGAAGAACAACACAAAAAGCGTGTACGCAAGTACATGTTCATCATGTCTTTCCGCATCCCGGCGTTGGTGTTGGCTGCCATCGCCTACGGAATGTGGATGAATCCGTGGATCTCCATGGCGATCGTCGGAGCGTCCATTCCACTGCCGTGGATGGCGGTGCTGATCGCCAACGATCGGCCGCCCCGCACCAAGGACGAGATGAGCCGGTACGACTACCGGACCGTGGACAAACCGCAACTGGAATCGAGCAACCACCGGGTGATCGAACCGGGCGACGACTGACGCACCGGCTGTCGCCGATGCGACACTTGCGTCGTGACCGCACCGAATTCCCCGTCCCCGCTCGTCGTCGCCTGCTCCGATCTTCGTGAAGCCTTCGAGCGGGCGGGGTACGACGCCGACGGCGTTCTGACGCTGCTCGGCGACGACGCCCACGCTGCCCTCGGTCGCAGCGAGCCGGTGCCGGTACGCAACGCCAGTCGGGACGGGGGTGCGCTGGGCGTTCTGGTGCGACTGTTCCTGCTCGTCGACGACTGCCCCGAGTCCGACGTCGCTGACGCCATCGCCCCACTGACGGTGGCCGACGCGGTTGCAGCCGGGATACTCACCCGATCCGGATCGACAGTGCGGACAGTGCTCGACATTCGACCGCTCGACGCCGGACATGGAACTCGGTGGATCGTCTCGGATCCGGACGGCAGCATGCGCGCCGCCGAGACCGCCACCGACCACGTGCTCGGCGTAGGGCAGGCCTCGTTGTCGCTGTTGCGAGGAACGCCCACGTCCGCGGTGACAAGCGTTCTCGACGTCGGTACCGGCTGCGGCGTCCAGGCCGTACACGCGTGCGGCTACGCCGCGCAGGTGACCGCGACCGACATCAGTCCGCGATCGATGGACCTCGCGGCGGCGACGATCGCGCTCAACGGTCTCGACATCGAACTGCTGCACGGTTCGTGGTTCGAGCCCGTGGCCGGGCGTCGATTCGATCGCATCGTCGCCAATCCGCCCTTCGTCGTCGGCCGCGCCGAAGTGCAGCACTCGTACCGCGATTCCGGCCTCGATCTCGACGGAGCGAGCGCTCTGATGATCGGCCGGGCCCCGGACCACCTGACGCTCGGCGGTACCGCTGCCATCCTGGGCTCGTGGGTGCACGTCCGCGGTGAGGACTGGCGTGCGCGGGTGGCGTCGTGGCTGCCCGCGCACGGAATCGACGCCTGGGTCGTCGAGCGTGACGTCGCCGATCCCGCGCTCTACGTGGGCACGTGGATGCGCGACGGCGGGCTCGATCCCCGCGATCCCGACGCGGCCGCGGTGGCACAGTCCTGGCTCGACCACTTCGCCGCCGCCGACGTGGAGGGAATCGGCTTCGGGTTCGTCTACCTCCGGAGAACGGATGCGCCGACCGATCTTCTCGCCGAGGAGCTCACCCACGGCTTCTCCGACCCACTGGGCAACGAATCGATCGAGTACTTCGCGCGGCTGAACTGGCTGCGGGAGCACGACATCCTCGACTCGGTGCTCACTCTCGACCCGAACACCGCACTCGAACGCGTCTACCTTCCCGGCGACGAGGGCTGGGCTCCGGTGGCGGTGCGGGTCCATCGCGGAAACGGGCCGCAGTGGCAGCACGACGTCGACGAACTCGGTGCGGCTCTGCTCGCCGGGCTGCGACCCGATGGCCTACCGGTCGGTGAACTGGTGGAGTTGCTCGCTGCTGCGCACGACGAGGACGCCGAGGAACTGGCCGTGCATGCGGTGACGATGATGCAGGGGCTCGTCCGGCACGGCCTGGTTCTGCCGGCTCGATGAGTCCCCGACATCGCCCCGGGAGAGCGACCGTTCCCGGCGGCGTCACTTCTCAGCAACTTCTCAGGACGAACATGACGTAATCCCTGGTCACGCGGGTATCACCAGGATCGGCGTGGGAACTTATCGGAGTCTCCCGAGCGTTGAACCTGTGAGACACCACCGACCAGGAGGCAAGTCATGACCAGCCCCAGCACCACGATTCGTCCACGGCCCACCGATGCCGATCTGGACGCCCAGAGCCCAGCAGCCGATCTCGTTCGCGTGTACCTCAACGGCATCGGCCGCACCGCGTTGCTGACGGCTGCCGAAGAAGTCGATCTGGCCAAGAGGATCGAGGCTGGTCTCTACGCGAAGCAGGTTCTCGAGAACACGAAGCGGCTGAGCGCAGTCAAGAAGCGCAACCTCGCCATCATCGTTCGCGACGGCAGTGCTGCACGCAGCCACCTGCTCGAGGCGAACCTTCGCCTGGTCGTGTCTCTCGCCAAGCGCTACACCGGCCGCGGTATGCCCCTGCTCGACCTGATCCAGGAGGGCAACCTCGGGCTCATCCGCGCGATGGAGAAGTTCGACTACGCCAAGGGCTTCAAGTTCTCGACCTACGCGACGTGGTGGATTCGTCAGGCCATCACCCGCGGCATGGCAGATCAGAGCCGCACGATCCGGCTGCCCGTCCACCTGGTCGAACAGGTCAACAAGTTGGCCAGGATCAAACGTGAGCTGCATCAGCAGCTCGGCCGCGAGGCAACGGACGAGGAACTGTCGAGCGAATCGGGTATCGCGGTGGAGAAGATCGCGGATCTGCTCGACCACAGCCGTGACCCGGTCAGCCTGGATATGCCGGTCGGCAGCGACGAGGAAGCCCCTCTCGGCGACTTCATCGAGGATTCCGAGGCGACGTCCGCCGAGAACGCCGTCATCGCCGGACTGCTGCACAGCGACGTCCGTGTCGTTCTCGGCACTCTCGACGAGCGGGAGCAGCAGGTCATCCGTCTGCGCTACGGCCTGGACGACGGACAGCCCCGCACCCTCGATCAGATCGGCAAGCTCTTCGGGCTCTCCCGAGAGCGGGTCCGTCAGATCGAGCGCGAGGTGATGGTCAAGCTTCGGCAGGGCGACCGCGCCGAGAAGCTGCGGTCCTACGCAAGCTGACCCCGACCACCGACCGGTGGAGCAGCGGTGATCACCCCTGTTCGCGCCACCTCACGCGGTAGCCGAGCCGACGTTCCCTCCCCCTCGGGACGTCGACTCGGCTGCCGCTTTCGTGGCCCGTCCGTTCAGCGCAGGCGACGCGGACCCAGGTCGGCTTTGGTGGGCTCCGGCCCGATGCGGACCCGGGCGTCGGTGATCTGCGCACCGTCGGCGGAAGCCAGAACCGGCTCGCACGAGATCTCGCGAATGTCCGCGATGTCTTCTGCCAGGGCAGAAACTCGCTGAACGAGGTCGATCAGGGCATTTTTGTTGACGGGCACCGCATTGCGATATCCGGACAGCAGCGGAGCCGCCTTCGGCGCATCGATGAGCTGCGCGGCCTCGTCCTCGGTCAGCGGCAGCACCCGGTAGGCACGATCGCCCAACAGATCCGAGATCACCCCGGCCAGACCGAACGAGATGAGCGATCCGAACGACGGGTCGTCCTGTACGCGTACGACGCAGCCGATTCCCTTGACCGCCATGCGCTGAACGTGCAGTAACGGCTCGCCCGAGTCCGCCGCCAGATTCCGATACGCCACCCGCACCGCCGAGGCGTCGGCCATGTCCAGGCGCACTCCGCCGAGATCCGGCCGGTGCCGCCACCGCTCGCCGGTCGCCTTGACCGCTACCGGGTATCCCAGTTCGTCTGCTGCGGCGACGGCCTCGTCCTCGTCGGTCACGGTCCGAAAGGCCACGACGTCGAGGCCATAGCAGCCCAGCAGTTCTGCGGTCTCGAAATCCGAGAGCCACCGTCCGTGACTGCCCGCCGACCGCCATCCCTCGACCAGGTGCTTGGCACGTTCGGAGTCGATGCTCTTGGGACGGACGAGATTCGACACCGGCCGCGAACGCCACGACGAGTACCGCCACGCAGCAGCCAGCGCCGCAACGGCCCGCTCCGGACTCGAGTACGACGGCACCGAACCACGGACGGGGTGCCCACCCGGTCCGCGGACCGCCAGGACGTCGGGAATGCCCTCGGTGGCGAGGAACGTCGAGAGTACGGGCTTGTCGGATCCACGGACGGCGTTGCCGAGCGCGGCCGCGAACGGTTCGACCTCGACCGCGACCGGTGGCACGAACACGACGATCACGGCATCGATGTCGGATGCGGCCAGCGCCGACGACACGGCCGCGGCGAATTCCTCGGGTCCCGCCTGCGGGCCCACATCGGTCGGCGTACTCGCATGCAGGCCCTTGGCTCGCGCCGCGTCCACTGCCAGCACACCCAGAGCCGTCGAATTCCCCACCACGGCAACCCTCGGGCCGACCGGAAGAGGCTGATTTCCGAACAGGACGGCGCAGTCGAAGAGTTCGGAGATGGTGTCGACCTGGATGACTCCGGCCTGCGCGAACAGTGCGCGCACGATCGAATCATCGATGTCGGCACCGATGGCATGTGCGGGTGGCACGGCCCCGCGGCCGCTCTTGACCGCGATGATGGGCTTGCTGCGCGCCACCCGTCGGGCGATCCTGGTGAACTTTCTGGGATTACCGAAGCTCTCGAGGTACAGCAGGATCACCTCGGTGGCCGGGTCCGAATCCCAGTACTGCAGTAGGTCGTTTCCGGACACATCGGCGCGGTTTCCGGCCGAGACGAACGTCGACAGTCCCAGCCTGCGGTTGGCGGCCTCGTCCAGAATCGCGATACCCAGGGCGCCGGACTGACAGAAGAACCCGACGTTGCCCGGAGTGGGCAGATGCGGAGCCAGAGTGGCGTTCAGGCCGAACTCGGGATCGGTGTTCGCCACACCGAGCGCGTTGGGGCCGATCAACCGCATTCCGTGCGCCCTAGCGGCGAGCACAAGCCTGCGCTCGCTCTCCTGCCCTGCAGGTCCGGTCTCGCCGAATCCACCCGACACCACCAGCAACGCTTTGACGCCCTTGTCGAGGCAGTCGTCGAGTACCGCGTCGATCGCATCGGCCGGTACCGCTGCGATCGCCAGATCGACCGGATCCGGAATGTCGTGCACCGTGGCGTAGGCGCGGACCCCGCGAACCGAACGATGGTCGGCATTGACGGGATAGACCGGGCCGGTGAAGTTGCCCGCCAACAGATTCGCGAGAACGGCGTTGCCCACCTTCGAGCTGTCCGTCGATGCTCCGATCACGGCCACCGATCGTGGGCTGAGCACGTTGCGCACACTGCGGGCCTCGGCAGCACGCTCACGCGAATTGCGCACCGACAGCAGAGCTTCGCTGGGGTCGATGGCGAACTCCAGTCGCAGCACGCCACCCTCGAAGGACCTGCTGACCTGATAACCCGCTTCGCGGAAGACGGTGACCATGTTCCGGTTCTCGGCGAGCACCTCGGCGACGAACATGTTCACCCCGTTCTCGGCGGCCGCTCCCGCAAGGTGTTCGAGCAGGATCGGCCCCAGCCCGCGGCCCTGGTGCGCGTCGGCGACGACGAAGGCGACCTCGGCAGAATTGCCGTCCCCCTCGGGCAGTCGTTCGTACCGGCCGACCGCGATGATGTCGTCACCGAGCACCGCGACGAACGCCACCCTGTCGTGGTGATCGACCGTGGTGAAGTTGAGCACGTCACGCTGGGGCATCGTGGGGTAGGGACCGAAATATCGCAGGTATCTCGTCCGCTCGGACAGCCGCCCGTGGAACGCCACGATCCGCTCGGAGTCCGACGGGACGATGGGACGCAGGTGCACCACACCGCCGTCGGAGGTCAGAACGTCGGCAACCCAGTGCTGCGGAAAGGATGTCTCCGCTCGCTCTCTGGCCAGGTCCTTGCCGCTCGGGTCCGACGCCGCAGCGGCCGGCTCCTCGGCCGAGGGGCTGTCGGTCGGATCAGTCACGCGGGTCCTCCGGATCGAGTCCGAGCAGTGGAAACACTGCTCGACGGGTGGCGATGATCGCCGAGTCGACGCGTTCGAGCGCCCGGTCGGTGCCGTCGGTCCCGGCGAGAGATCCACCAGGTCCGTCCCACGCTGGATAGTCGACGTCTCCCCCGTCACCCATGGTCTGCGGCAGGTCGACACTCGGTGCCATGGTCCGTACTCGCTCGCGCCACGTGTCCGGCAGCGCCGACATCGGGTCGATCTCGCGACCGAGCGCGGCAGCGATGAGGTGCGTCCAGGACCGTGGAACGACGCGCACCAAGCCGTACCCTCCACCGCCGACGGCCAACCACCGACCTTCGGAGTGCTTGTCCGCCAGATCACGCATGGCCAGGAATGCAGCGTTCTGGCCGTCGACGGTCAGAGCGAGATCGGCGAGGGGATCTTCGCGGTGGCTGTCGACTCCGCATTGGCTGACGATGATCTGGGGCTTGAACGCCGCGATCGCACCCGGCACGATCGCGTGGAACGCGCGCAGCCACAACCGATCCGCGGTGCCGGGCAGCAACGGAACGTTGATCGAGGTTCCCTCACCGCGTTCGGTTCCCACCTCGGTCGACCATCCGGTGTTCGGCCACAGCGTCGCCGGATGTTGGTGCAACGAGACGGTGAGCACTCTCGGGTCACCGAGAAAAGCCGCTTGAACGCCGTCCCCGTGGTGAGCGTCGACATCGATGTAGGCGATTCGGTCGAACCCGTTGTCCAGCAACCACGAGATGGCGATCGCGGCGTCGTTGTAGACGCAGAAGCCCGAGGCCCAGTCCGCCATCGCGTGGTGCATGCCGCCACCGATGCTCACTGCGCGTCGAGCACGACCCGACGCGATTTCGCGGGCAGCGGCCAGCGAGCCACCGGCGAGCATGGCGCTCGCCTCGTGCATCTGCGGAAACACCGGATTGTCGTCGGAGCCGAGTCCGTGTACGACGTCGTCGGGATCGCGGAGGGCCGGGCCATGCGACGGTGCCTGCTTGACGGCCTCGATGTAGGCGCTGGTGTGAAACCGGAGCAGCTCGGAATCCGGTGCAGCGGCAGGTTCGACCAACTCGACGCCCTCGAGCAGGCCTATGTCGGTGGCGAGCGCCATCGTCAGATCGAGTCGAGTCGGGTTCATCGGGTGGTCGTCGCTCCACCGGTAGCCGAGGTAGTCCGCGCTCCACACGACGATGTCCTCGGGGCGGTTCGGGATGGACGCGGCGGCGCGTGTCGCCTGATCAGACATAGGGACAAAACTACGTTGTCGGGCGGGATGGTGTTGCCGGGTTCCGCTGTTGTCCCGAGAGTCCCCCTGTGAGAAGCCATGGGAAACGACGTCCACCGTTGTGGTGCGCCGCGCCCGCTGCGGCTGGGTGCAGCGCCTATTTCGGGGCGCTGACGGTAGGATCGAGCCCGACGAAGGGGTTGAGTGTGAAGGATCTGGTCGACACCACGGAGATGTACCTCCGGACGATCTACGATTTGGAAGAAGAGGGCGTGATTCCGCTCCGCGCGCGAATCGCCGAGCGGCTGGAACAAAGTGGACCCACCGTCAGCCAAACCGTTGCTCGGATGGAGCGCGACGGGCTGTTGTCCGTCGCAGGCGATCGGCACCTCGAGCTGACCGAGAAGGGCCGAAGCCTGGCGGTTGCGGTCATGCGCAAGCACCGTTTGGCCGAGCGTCTGCTCGTGGACATCATCGGTCTGCGTTGGGAAGACGTGCACGCCGAAGCATGCCGCTGGGAACACGTGATGAGCGAGGAGGTCGAGCGGCGTCTGGTCGCTGTCCTGAACAACCCGACCACCTCGCCGTACGGCAACCCGATCCCCGGTCTGGAGGAACTCGGTCTCGGCCAGTCGACTCTGGCGCCGGAGGCTCTCATCCGCCTCACCGATGTGCCCGTCGGCCAGCCGACCGCAGTCGTGGTGCGACGCCTTGCCGAGCACGTTCAGTCCGACCCGGAGGTCATCGCTCAGCTTCGCGAGGCGGGCGTGGTCCCCGATGCTCGGGTTACAGTCGAAGCCAAGCCCGGATCGGTCACGATCACGGTGCCAGGACACAGCGGTGTCGACATATCCGAGGAAATGGCGCACGCCGTCCAGGTGAAGAAGGTCTGACCTCACACCGGCGACGGCGTCGAACGCGTGTGAGGGAGAACGAACAGTGAAGCTTCTGGTTACCGGTGGTGCGGGATACGTCGGCAGCGTCTGCGCCGCCGTGCTCGTCGAGCGCGGTCACGAGGTCGTGGTCGTGGACAACCTGTCCACCGGTAATCGGGACGCCGTGCCCGGTGGTGCCACATTCGTCGAGGGTGACATCAAGGACGTGGCCGCGGACGTGCTGATCGGCGGCGGTTTCGACGCCGTCCTGCACTTCGCCGCGCAATCTCTCGTGGGCGAGTCGGTGGTCTCGCCCGACAAGTACTGGAGCGGCAACGTCGTCACCTCGCTGGCGTTGCTCGACGCCATCCGAGCATCCGGCACCGAGAAGCTGGTGTTCTCCTCGACCGCCGCCACGTACGGCGAGCCCGAGAAGACTCCCATCACCGAGGACGCACCCACCCGCCCCACCAATCCCTACGGTGCCACCAAGCTCGCAATCGATCATGCGATCACGTCGTACGCGGCGGCCTACGGCCTCGCCGCCACCAGCCTCCGGTACTTCAACGTCGCCGGTGCCTACAACGGTTTCGGGGAGAATCGCGTCGTCGAGACCCACCTGATTCCGCTCGTGCTTCAGGTCGCTCTCGGACAGCGCGAGAAGATCTCGGTGTTCGGCACCGACTGGCCCACTCCGGACGGTACGGCTGTTCGGGACTACATCCACGTCTCCGACCTCGCCGAGGCGCACATCCTCGCCGTCGACGCGGCACAACCGGGCGAGCACACCATCTACAACCTCGGCAGCGGGACCGGATTCTCCGTGCACGAGGTCATCTCGTCCTGCGAGCGCGTCACCGGCCTGCCCATCGCCGTCGAACATGCTCCCCGTCGTGTCGGTGATCCTGCCGTCCTGATCGCGTCGAGCGCGCGTGCAGTCGAGGAGCTGAAATGGACGCCGGAGCTGACCGATCTCGATCGAATCGTGGCCGATGCGTGGACCTTCCTGCAGCAGCTCGGCGACCGGTCACACGCGGCGCGCTGACCCACGTCGCAGCGGCGGGTCTTCGACGAGCCCAACTGCCGTCACCGCCGACCGAACGGGTCGCCGGGTAACAGAACTCCGCAGGCGCGTGCACATGCGAAACCGCTCTCGGCCACTTCGCGAACGAGCTCGGGACCAGCGCCTGCACTGAGCGATCTGTCCAACAGTCGCGCCAGTGAGTAGGTCTCGTCGGCTTCCAGTGCCGCATCGATCGCGATACGGGCCATCGGCCCATCTCCGCGCACGTACGCACTGAAGGCCAGAAGTGTTGCGGCGATGGCTCGTTCGCCCTTCTGCAGGACGCGGGACATCGTCGCCCAGAACTCTTCGACGAATCCCGCGTCTTCGCCGAGGGTCAGCGCCAGCAGAGCGTCACGAACCTGGACGTGACCGATCGCGAGTGCGATCCGAGCGATGTCGGTCGGGTCCAATTCGGTGTCGTACGGTCCCCGCGCAACGTAGGACAGCACCGACTTCAGCTCGTCGGCACCAGACCGGCCGCCGTCCCGTCGTTGTCTCGAGATCTCGGCGGCCACGGCCCGCACGGTCGCGTCGGGGCCCGGCGCTATGGTCTCGGCCAGCTCGCGCCTGGACCGTCGGACGGAGTAGCCGTCGAGCACGCGGGCGACGGTCATCGGCGATGCCGCCGGATCGGACATCACGCCGTGCCGCTGCGGTCCACGCAACGTCCACCAGTCGGCGGAATCGGCGATCTCCGACGCCGCGAGGGCCTCGCTGAGCTGCACTCCGAACGATGCGAGTGTGGCGTCGAGTTCGATCACCAGCGCTTCCACGTCGAGCAGATGCGGTGTTCTGACGGCTCGATCGAGCCTGTCGTCGACGAACACCGCCATGACTGCGGGGATGTTCTCCATCGCGCAGTAGCCGGCCAGGTAGCCGATGACGTCGAGCATCTCCGGGGTCGCGCGAGTGTGACTGCCTGCGCGCCGATCGATGTGTTCGCCTGCCAGGACGAGGTCGTGACGCATCGTGGGTCCGATGCTGGCACCGCCGTCCTTGACCGCGATGAGCACCATCGACCGATGCGGGTGGAACCCGAGCATGGCCGGCACGGCTGCCATCAGGTCGCTCGCGTGGCCGAGGCGAACGCGATGGCGGGAGTCGAAGTTGTCGTGAGAATTCGTCGGTGTGTACATACCGGAGAATCCTGACCGGGGTCCCGACGGCCGACGAGTCTCGACCTGGGCGTTCGTACTGCCCTGTGGAGAACTGCGGTGTTGTGGATGAATCGTGTCGCCGGAGCTGACGACGCCCGTGTCGTGTCGGTGCCGTCTGCTAGGGCTGCGTCAGCTCTGGCCGACCTTCTGGACTGCCGCGGTGAACAGCTCGTCGAGGGTCATCGCATCGGGCGTGCCCGAGCCGAACGACATGAACGTGGCCGACACTCGCACTCCGTCGATCTGGGCCATCAACGTCAGCATCGATTGGGTGACGGCGTCGCCGCCGGCTCCCGAGGCAACGGTCTGCCGCACGGCCAAGGTGTCGTCCGCATCGATGGGTGGTGCCGGCGTCAGAGTGGAGGTCACCGTCGAGGTCGCACCGGACTTGGTTGCGGTGACCTCGCCGCACTGTTCGAGCTGCTCCTTGCGCGCCGAGAGCGGTTCGTCCACTGCGGTCAACTCGATCGAGATGGTGGATCGACTGTCGTTGTCGGTGCCCACGATCATGGCCGTGCCCGTCGGGCCGAAATCCTGGTCGGCGGGCTTGCATCCTGCCGGGCTGACCTCTGCACCGGCAGGAATTCCGCTGAGATCGGGTGCGGCTTGCGAGATCGCCTGCTGGGGCAGCACCAGGGCGTCGTACGGTGCCGGGAAGCTGGACGGGTCGATCAGCAACGTGTTCAGATCCACGCCGGACTGCGACGACGAGGTGGCGGCCCCCGCGCTGGGCTCGGGAGTGCCGGTGACGGTGGAACTGCAGCCGACCAGCACGAGAGCTGCGACCGCCGCCGAGGTCGCGGCGATGGACAGGCGGGTTCTGCGTGCGGCGGGGCTCACAAGACGTCCTCTTCGGGTCGGTGGGACGCCGCAGCACACGCTCCGGCGTCCCACCACTGTCTCATTCCGACCACCTCGAACGCGGCAGGCGACCCGCCGCAGTGTCGCGAATTCAGCTGCCGCGGGCGATCCACTCCTCGAGGTGCGGTGCTTCGTCACCGATGCGCGTCCCGTCACCGTGGCCGGTGTTCACTCGGGTGTCGACGGGAAGCGCGAAGAGCCGATCACGGATGGACCCGATGATGGTCGGGAAATCCGAGTACGACCGTCCGGTGGCACCCGGACCGCCGGAGAAGAGGGTGTCGCCGCTGAACAACTCCCCCGCTTCCGGCAGATACAGGCACGTCGATCCCGGTGAATGCCCGGGCGTGTGCAACGCCAGGATGTCGGTTCCGGCCACGGTGATGCGCTGACCGTCCTCGAGGGTCGAGTGCCCGACGCCAGGGTGCGTCTGTTCCCATAGCATCTCGTCGGCTGGATGCAGCAGAATCGGCGCGTCGAGGGTGTCCGAGAGCTCGGGTGCCACGGTCACGTGGTCGTTGTGACCGTGGGTGCAGATGACGGCCTTGACGGTCCGGCCGGCAACCGCGTCGACGATCGGGGCCGCGGTGTGTGCTGCGTCGACGATCACCACCTCGTCGTCGTCGCCGATCAGCCAGATGTTGTTGTCGACGTCCCAGGTGCCGCCGTCGAGGCTGAACGTGCCCGAGGTGACGACATTCTGGACGCGGAACTGCCCGCTCACAGGACCACCACGGAACGCAGGACGCGTCCCTCGTGCATCGCGGTGAAGGCTGCCTCGACGTCGTCGATGGTGATGCGTTCGGAGACGAACTTCTCGAGCGGCAGACGGCCCTGCTGGTACAGATCCACCAACTGCGGGAAGTCGCGCTCGGGCAGGCAGTCTCCGTACCAGGAGGATTTGAGCGATCCGCCGCGGGAGAAGAAGTCGATCAGCGGCATCTCGAGGGTCATCTCGGGAGTCGGCACGCCGACGAGCACCACGGTTCCGGCGAGGTCGCGTGCGTAGAACGCCTGCTTCCAGGTCTCCGGGCGACCGACGGCGTCGATGACCACGTCGGCACCGAAGCCGCCGGTGAGTTCCTGCACGGCCTCGACCGCGTCGACGACCGAGGAGTCGACGGTGTGGGTGGCTCCGAGGCCGAGTGCCCATTCGAGCTTGCCGGGGTCGCGGTCGACCGCGATGATCGTCGATGCGCCGGCCAGGCGTGCTCCGGCGATCGCGGCATCGCCGACACCGCCGCAGCCGATCACGGCAACCGAATCTCCGCGCGAGACGTTGCCGGTGTTCATCGCTGCTCCCAGCCCGGCCATCACTCCGCAGCCGAGCAGTCCGACGACGGCGGGATCGGCGTCTGCGGCGACCTTGGTGCACTGGCCCTCGTGCACCAGGGTCTTCTCGGCGAATGCGCCGATGCCCAGAGCCGGTGTCAGCTCGGTGCCGTCCTCGAGGGTCATCTTCTGTGCTGCGTTGTGGGTGTCGAAGCAGTACCACGGGGTGCCGCGCTTGCAGGCTCGACATTCGCCGCACACGGCGCGCCAGTTCAGGACGACGAAGTCTCCGACCTCGACGTGCTCGACGCGGTCGCCGATGGTCTCGACGATTCCGGCCGCCTCGTGTCCGAGAAGGAACGGGAACTCGTCGTTGATGCCGCCTTCGCGGTAGTGCAGGTCGGTGTGGCACACCCCGCAGGCCTGGATCTTCACGACGACCTCGTTCGGCCCGGGATCGGGGATGGTGATCGTCTCGATGGAGACGGGCTCGCCCTTGCTCTTGGCGACGACGGCGCGGACCTGCTGCGGCATGTGTTCCTCCACTGTAAATCGGGTGTTTCGTGCTCTGTTCAGCCTCGCACAACGCATCAGCACGTGGCGACATCTGCATGGGTTCGATGCACCGAATCGTGGAGTTCACAAGGTTGTGACCGGGTGGGCACGCAGTCTTTGCGTACGAGCGGTACCTATGACGAATGTCTGAACCCATGGAGTACGACCTGGTGGTCATCGGCTCCGGCCCCGGTGGCCAGAAGGCGGCCATTGCGGCTGCGAAGCTCGGCAAGCGGGTAGCGATCGTGGAGAAGGGCCACATGCTCGGCGGGGTCTGCGTCAATACCGGCACCATCCCGTCCAAGACGCTGCGCGAGGCCGTTCTGTATCTCACGGGCATGAATCAACGTGAGCTGTACGGGGCGAGTTACCGGGTGAAGGCCGATATCACTCCGGCCGACCTGCTGGCCCGAACCCAGCACGTGATCGGCAAGGAGATCGAGGTGGTGCGTTCGCAATTGCTCCGCAACCGCATCGAGTTGATCACCGGTGTCGGCAAGTTCCTCGACGCGCACACCATCGTGATCGAAGACGAGATGCGGGGCGAACGCATCACCGTCAAGGCCGCCAATGTGGTGATCGCCACCGGCACCGCTCCCGCCCGTCCGGCCGACATCGCGTTCGACGACTATCGAGTGCTCGACTCGGACGGAATCCTCAACCTCGAGTTCATTCCGGCATCGATGGTCGTCGTCGGGGCCGGTGTCATCGGAATCGAGTACGCGTCGATGTTCGCTGCACTGGGAACGAAGGTCACCGTCGTCGAAAAACGTGATTCGATGCTCGACTTCTGCGATCGCGAGATCATCGAGTCGTTGCAGTTCCACCTCCGCGATCTCGCGGTGACGTTCCGCTTCGGGGAGGCGGTGACCGCTGTCGACGTCGGCCCGAACGGAACGGTGACGACGCTTGCCAGCGGCAAGCGGATCCCGGCGGAGACGGTGATGTACTCGGCCGGACGCCAGGGTCTGACCACGGCACTCGAACTCGAGAACGCCGGTCTCGAGGCCGACGCGCGTGGTCGTATCTTCGTCGACGAGCATTTCCAGACCAAGGTCGACCACATCTACGCGGTCGGCGATGTCATCGGTTTTCCGGCGTTGGCCGCGACGTCGATGGATCAGGGCAGGCTGGCGGCTTACCACG
Organism: Rhodococcus sp. IEGM 1330; assembly: GCF_033142445.1. Lineage (NCBI taxonomy): Bacteria > Bacillati > Actinomycetota > Actinomycetes > Mycobacteriales > Nocardiaceae > Rhodococcus > Rhodococcus sp. IEGM 1330. The sequence goes on along the minus strand of NZ_JAWLSB010000001.1, from coordinate 953,661 downwards.
CGTTCGGCGAGTCCAGCGCCAAGCTGACCGACGTGCAGCCCATCGGCATCTACTCCATCCCCGAGGTCTCGTACGTCGGAGCCACGGAGGTCGACCTGACGAAGGGATCGGTCCCCTATGAGGTCGGAGTGTCGAGGTACCGCGAACTCGCCCGGGGTCAGATCGCCGGCGACTCGTACGGAATGTTGAAGTTGCTCGTCTCCACCGAGGACAGGTCGATACTGGGCGTGCACATCTTCGGGTCGGGTGCGACGGATCTGGTGCACATCGGGCAGGCGGTGATGGGGTGCGGCGGCACCGTCGACTACCTCGTCGATGCCGTGTTCAACTACCCGACGCTGTCCGAGGCATACAAGGTCGCAGCGCTCGACGTCACCAACAAGATCCGCGCGCTGGCGAATTTCGACCGCTGATCGTCTCGGTGTCACCGAGCAGCGACTCGACGGCAGATCGAACGACCGCCGGGGAATGAACGGCGGGCAACCGGTTGTTCTTCTCGGGTAGTGATTCGCCACGTTCGACGTCGGCGCGTACACGGCGCGAGCCGAGGGTCGGCGTATTCTGGCTCGAATCTCGCGTCGAGGTACCGACGAGTCGATCCGAAAGGGGCCCGGCCATGACCGAACAGTCGAAGATGTACGAGCTGGAGTTTCCGGCACCGCAAATCTTCTCCAACGACGGCGTCGGACCCGTCCTCGTGCACGGCCTGGAGGGGTTCTCCGACGCAGGTCACGCAGTGAAGTTGGCAACGACTCATCTGCGCGAGAGCCTGGAATCGGAGCTGGTCGCGTCGTTCGACGTCGACGAGTTGATCGACTACCGGTCCCGTCGGCCGACGATGACGTTCAAGTCCGATCATTTCTCGGACTACGACGCTCCCGAACTGAACCTCTATGCCGTCAAGGACCGAACCGGCACTCCGTTCCTGTTGCTGGCCGGTATGGAGCCTGATCTGCGGTGGGAGAAGTTCACCACCGCTGTGCGCCTGCTCGCCGAACAGCTCGGCGTCCGTCGGACCATCGGTCTCGGCTCGATCCCGATGGCCATTCCGCACACCCGGCCACTCGGTGTGACGGCCCACGCCAGCGACAAGGAGCTGGTCAAGGAAGGCAACAGCTGGGCAGGTGACCTGCAGGTTCCCGGCAGCGCCTCGTCCCTGCTCGAGCTTCGGATGGCGCAGCACGGTCACGAGTCGATGGGGTTCTCGGTGCACGTCCCGCACTACCTCGCCCAGACGGACTACCCCGGTGCAGCCGAAACGCTGCTCGAGAACGTCAGCGAGGCCGCCGAGTTGGATCTGCCGCTGGCCGCGCTGGGTGAAGCCGCGGCGCGAGTTCGGGAACAGGTGAACGAGCACATCACCGGAAACGAAGAAGTCCAGTCGGTGGTGCAGGCGCTCGAGCGCCAGTACGACACCTACGTTGCCGCGCAGGAACAGCAGTCGACGCTGTTGGCCAGTGACGAACCACTGCCGAGCGGCGACGAGCTCGGGGCCGAGTTCGAGCGCTTCCTCGCCGAGCAGGCAGGTCTCGACGAGGGAGAGGACACCCCCGAGCGGTAACAGTGTGAGTGGTCACAGAACATCATCGCTTCGGCGGGCATATCGGACAGCCCAAGCCGATCGAAACATACCTGTAACCGCAAATACGCCCGATGTTCTGCCCCGAGCGACATCTCGTGCAAGAGTCGTACCAACACGTACTCCGGTACGTACGTCTACACACTCGTGCACGGCGTCGCCGTTCTGTGCCGCCGCGCGCGGTGCACCAGGGAATGTCAGGAGGCGCAGATGAGTACCACTCCGCGCAGTCGCAAGCTCCGCCCGGTTCCCGACGAAGAACCACGGCTGATCTTCCGGACCATTCACGGATACCGGCGGGCATTCCGCATGGCCGGCGAAGGTCCGGTGCTGCTGTTGATCCACGGTATCGGCGACAACTCCGAGACGTGGAACGAAGTCATCCCGCACCTCGCGAAGAACTACACCGTCATTGCTCCGGATCTGCTGGGGCACGGTCGCTCGGACAAGCCGCGTGCGGATTACTCCGTCGCCGCGTACGCCAACGGCATGCGTGACCTGCTCTCGGTGCTGGGCATCGAACACGTCACCGTCGTCGGGCACTCGCTGGGCGGCGGCGTCGCCATGCAGTTCGCCTACCAGTTCCCGGGCATGGTCGACAGGTTGGCTCTGGTGTCCTCCGGTGGCGTCACCAAGGACGTACATCCCATTCTTCGTCTGGCGTCCATGCCGTTTCTCAGCGAGGCGGTCAAACTGCTCCGCTTGCCGGGCGCGATCCCCGCGGTGAAGTTGGCGGGCGGCCTGCTGAGCAAACTGCACAGCTCTCCTCTGCGACCCGGGACGCTTCTACACGACACTCCGGATCTCATCCGAGTGCTGAGCGAACTCCCGGCCCCGACGACGTACGAGGCGTATCTGCGGACCCTGCGCGCCGTCGTGGACTGGCGCGGCCAGGTGGTCACGATGCTGGACCGGTGTTACCTCACCGAGAACCTGCCCGTTCTGCTCGTCTGGGGTGACCAGGACTCGGTGATTCCGGTCAGTCATGCGCGCCTCGCGCACTCGGCCATGCCCGGTTCCACGTTGGAGGTGTTCGAGAATTCCGGACACTTCCCGTTCCGGGACGATCCGATGCGCTTTCTGCAGGTCGTCGAGGACTTCATCGATTCCACACCGTCGCTGACTTTCGACGAGGTGCGGTGGCGCAACCTTCTCATCACCGGTGTCGGCGAGGACATGATCACCGGCAGCGCGAGTACCCGCCTCGCGGTGCTCGGAGCGATGGGCTCGGACGAACGCAGCGCCACCTGACGCGTCGACTCGCCTGCGCCGGGCGCGGTGTCGATGCGGGTCCGGCCGTCGATCCCACATAGCCTGTAGAGGTGCTTCTCACCGAACTGATTCCCGATGCCGCCGCCGATCGGTCCGACGGCGTGGATCCGGACGTCCTGTTCGACACGTTCACCACCTGGACTGCCGATCGCGGTCTGACCCTGTATCCCGCACAGGAGGAAGCTCTCATCGAGCTGGTCTCCGGCTCCAACGTCATCCTGGCGACGCCGACCGGATCGGGCAAGTCGATGGTGGCCATCGGAGCCCACTACGCCGCGATGGCCGCAGGCATTCGTAGCTTCTACACCGCGCCGATCAAGGCACTCGTCAGCGAAAAGTTCTTCGCCCTGTGCGAGATCTTCGGTGCTCGGAACGTCGGCATGATGACCGGCGACGCGTCGGTCAACTCCGGTGCCCCGATCATCTGCGCCACCGCCGAGATCGTCGCGAACCTCGCCCTGCGTCAGGGTGCCGGCTCCGACATCGGCCAGGTGATCATGGACGAGTTCCACTACTACTCCGAGCCCGATCGAGGGTGGGCCTGGCAGGTGCCGTTGATCGAGCTGCCGAACGCCCAGTTCTTGTTGATGTCTGCGACTCTGGGCGACGTCTCGTTCTTCCGGGACGATCTGACCCGTCGCACCGGGCGCACCACCACCGTCGTCTCGGGCACCGAGCGTCCGGTTCCGCTGATGTTCTCGTACGTCACCACCCCGATCAGCGAGACCATCGAAGAACTGGTGCAGACGCACCTCGCGCCGGTGTACGTCGTGCATTTCACCCAGGCTTCTGCCCTCGAACGTGCCCAGGCTCTGACCAGTGTCAACGTCGCGTCCAAGCAGGAGAAGGCCGAGATCGCAGAGGCCATCGGCAATTTCCGTTTCACCACCGGCTTCGGCAAGACACTGTCGAGGTTGGTGAGGCACGGCATCGGCGTGCACCACGCAGGCATGCTGCCCAAGTATCGACGTCTGGTCGAGAAGCTCGCGCAGGACGGTCTACTCAAAGTGATCTGTGGAACGGACACCTTGGGGGTGGGCATCAACGTCCCCATTCGGACTGTGCTGTTCACCGGACTCACCAAGTACGACGGCATTCGAACCCGCAAGCTGCGGGCCCGCGAGTTCCATCAGATCGCGGGCCGCGCGGGACGAGCGGGCTACGACACTCTCGGCACCGTCGTGGTCGAGGCACCCGAGCACGACATCGAGAATGCGCGTCTGGTGGCCAAGGCCGGCGACGATCCGAAGAAGCTCAAGCGCGTGCAGCGCAAGAAGGCACCCGACGGTTTCGTCTCGTGGGGCGAACCGACGTTCGAGCGGATCATCGCCGCAAGTCCGGAGCCGCTCACGTCCCGGTTCTCGGTGAGCAACGCCATGCTGCTCAATGTCATTGCCCGGCCTGGCAATTGCTTCCATGCCATGCGCCACCTGCTCGAAGACAATCACGAGACCCGGCCCGCGCAGCGCAAGCACATCCTGCGGGCACTCTCGCTGTACCGCGGTCTGGTCGATGCGGGCATCGTCGAGCAACTCGACGAGCCGGACGCCGACGGCCGACACGCTCGACTGACGGTGGACCTGCAACCGGACTTCGCGCTCAATCAGCCACTGTCGACGTTCGCGGTTGCGTCCTTCGATCTGCTCGACGCCGAATCACCGACCCATGCCCTCGACGTGGTGTCGATCATCGAATCGACCCTCGACGATCCGCGTCAGATCCTGATGGCACAGCAACACGCCGCGCGCGGCGAAGCGGTGTCGCAGATGAAGGCCGACGGCATCGAGTACGACGAGAGAATGGAACTGCTCGAGGAGGTCACGTGGCCGAAACCTCTTGCAGAGCTGCTCGTTCCGGCGTTCGAGATCTATCGCGGCACCCATCCGTGGCTCTCCGAGGTCGGCTTGTCCCCCAAGTCCGTGGTGCGCGACATGGTCGAGCGCGCGATGACGTTCGCAGAATTGATCAGCCACTACGGTCTGATGCGGTCCGAGGGACTCGTCCTGCGTTATCTCGCCGACGCCTATCGCACACTGCGCCAGACGGTTCCACCGGAGTCTCGTACCGAAGAGGTGCAGGACATCACCGAGTGGCTGGGCGAGCTCGTCCGTCAGGTGGATTCGAGCTTGCTCGACGAATGGGAGAATCTGACCGATCCCGGCGCAGAGCCGGAGGCGCTGATCGAGGCCTACGGCTCCGACACCCCGCGTCCGATTTCGGCCAACCCCAGGGCATTCCGGGTTCTGGCTCGCAATGCGATCTTCCGTCGGGTGGACCTGGCGGCGCGTCGCCAATGGAACACACTCGACGAACTCGACGACGGCCCGGACTGGGAGGCCGAACTCGAACCGTTCTTCGCCGAGTACGGCCCGATCGGAACCGGGCCCTCGGCCAGGGGGCCTGCTCTGTTCACCTTGAATGTCGGTGCGGAGTCCACGACGGTGCGTCAGGTGCTCGAGGATCCGGATGGGGACCACGGTTGGTCGCTCGACGCCGTCGTCGATGTGCCGGAATCCGATGCGGCAGGCGAGATCGTGTTCGACGAGATCGTGATTACCCCCGGCTGATTCCACCTGCATTGTCGGTGAGAACCTCTGAGGCGAGAAGACTTGCCAGCGCACGGTATTCGGCTGAGCGCGCGCTCGAAGATCGATACACGAGACCGATGGTGCGGCCGGGAGCAGGGTGCGCGAACTCCGCGGTGGACAGGCCCGCACGAGTGACCTCGACATCGACGGCGCTGCGCGGCAGCAACGTCAGGCCCAGCCCACCTGCTACGCACTGCACCACCGTAGGAATGATCCCGAGCCGCAGACTGCCGGTCGGACGACCACCCAATCCCGCTGCGGCAGTGACTAATCCGTCCACGGCATCGATCGCCGCAGTGGCGCGGCCCAACAACTGGGTGCCGGCCGACGTCACCGACACCCTGCGGGTACTACGCTCGATCAACTGCACCCCCAGCCCCTGCTCGGCGCCGCCAGTGCCTGCGACAGCGAGGGCTCGGAGATGTCCGATTGCATTGCGGCGGTGCCGAACTGGCGATGTCGCGCGATAGCAACGAAGGCTCGCAGATGCGACAGGGTCGGCTGATAGCTTCGATCGGTCACGCCTATCGGTCCAGTGCCACTCATCACGTTTACCTTTCACGACATTTTTGGCACACTCGTACCGGTCGGCCGGGCCCGCACGGCTGTTTCCACGCCACCGGACTGCCCGCATACGAAACGACGCGATCATTCGACACGAGGAGAACACATGGCACTGTTGACAATTGGCGATCAGTTCCCTTCATACAACCTCACCGCCGTCATCGGCGGAGACCTGTCCAAGGTGAACGCACAGCAGCCCGACGACTACTTCACCACCGTCACCAGTGACGACCACGCAGGCAAGTGGCGCATCGTCTTCTTCTGGCCCAAGGACTTCACGTTCGTGTGCCCCACCGAGATCGCCGCGTTCGGCAAGCTGAACGAGGAGTTCGAGGACCGCGATGCACAGGTCCTCGGTGCGTCGGTCGACAACGAGTTCGTCCACTTCCAGTGGCGGGCACAGCACGACGAGCTCAAGACGCTACCCTTCCCCATGCTGTCGGACCTCAAGCGCGAATTGGCCGCTGCCACAGGCGTTCTCAACGCCGACGGCGTTGCCGACCGAGCCACGTTCATCGTCGACCCCAACAACGAGATCCAGTTCGTATCGGTCACGGCGGGATCGGTGGGGCGCAACGTGGACGAGGTCCTGCGAGTTCTCGATGCCCTGCAGTCCGACGAGCTGTGCGCCTGCAACTGGAAGAAGGGTGATCCCACCATCGACGCAGGCGAACTGCTGACGGCGAGCGTCTGACATGACGATCGACAACCTCAAGAACGCCGTCCCCGAGTACGCCAAGGACCTCAAGCTCAATCTCGGTTCCATCGCCCGTTCCACGGTGCTCAGCGAACAGCAGTTGTGGGGCACCCTGCTGTCGGTGGCCGCAGCGTCGAAGTCCGCGACGACGTTGAAGGAGATCGCCGAGGACGCAGCCGATTCGCTGTCGGCCGAGGCGTACAACGCGGCACTCGGCGCCGCGTCGATCATGGGCATGAACAACGTCTTCTACCGAACCAAGGGATACCTGGACGGCAAGTACGACGATCTGCGCGCCGGCCTCCGCATGAACATCATCGGCAACCCCGGCGTGGACAAGGCCGACTTCGAGCTGTGGTCGCTCGCGGTGTCGGCCGTCAACGGGTGCAACCACTGCCTGGAGGCGCACGAGAAGACTCTGCGCGCCGAGGGCGTCGACCGCGAGAAGATCTTCGAGGCCATCCGCGCCGCGTCGATCGTCGCGGGTGTGGCGCAGGCGATCGAAGCGGGCCGAATCCTCGACGGTGCCGCCGTCTGAGCGTCGACTCGACCTGTTCGCCGAACGAGGGATCCGCGGCCGCGGGTCCCTCGTTCGGCGTTTGGTACCGTCCGGGCATGGCTACCGACGTCTCCGTCGTCCGAGTGTTCACCGATGCCGACGGCAGGTTCGGCAACCCCCTCGGCATCGTGGCCGCGGATGATGTCGGCGAGGCGGACCGGCAGCGGTTCGCCACCGAACTCGGCTTCAGCGAGACGGTGTTCGTCGATCGCACCGAGTCCGGTACGGCCTCGGCAACCATCTACACCCCCGCTGTGGAGCTGCCCTTCGCCGGACATCCCACGGTCGGACTCTCGTGGTGGCTACGCGAGCAGGGACACCCGGTCGGTGTGCTCACCGTCCCTGCCGCACCGTTGAACATCCGCTACGACGGCGAGGACACCTGGGTTCGCGCCCGCGCCGACTGGACTCCGCAGTTCACCTTCCATCAGGTCCACGATGCGGCCGAGGTGGCGGCAGCAGACCCGAGTGCGTACGACAGCGGGCACCACTACGTCTGGGCCTGGACCGACGAGGAGCACGGCGCGCTGCGATCGCGCATGTTCGCACCGATGATGGGTATCGCCGAGGACGAAGCGACCGGTGCTGCCGCCGTCCGGCTCACCGGGGAACTCGGCCGGGGTCTCGACATCGTGCAGGGAGCGGGCTCACGGTTGCGGACCACGATCGACGACGGCTGGGTGGAACTGGGCGGACGCACGGTGGCCGACGCATCGATCACGGTGTGACGGGTACGTCCACTTCGATTTCCTCGCCCAGACGAACACCGGCGGCGAGTGGGAGTCGGTCGCCGCTCCAGAACTTTCCTGGGTCGAACCAATTGGCTTTCTTGTTGCCCGTGAGCAGACCCATCGCGTCGTAGGTCATGGCGACCACCTCTGCGCAGTAGGCGGTTTCGAGGTCTGCTCCCTCCTGCTCGCGGCGACGCAGTGTCGGGACCCGTCCGCGGAACCACCGACCGGCGAGCGCGGCGGTGGTCGGAAATGCTGTTCCGTCCAACCGGGCTATCGTGCGCAGCAGTGCGTCCTCCTGCTCCTTCGTGACGGCGTCCGCCAATTGCCGCAGCCAACAACTCTGTTGGTACTTCGTGGACCATTGGGTGACGGCCGCACGCAGATCGTGCAGCTGAACCCCACGCTGAAAGTTGCCGCTCCACATGTCCTGCAACGACTTTCCCAGTTCGGCGTGCCACATCAGCGGAGGCAGGTCGTCGATCACGACAGCCATTCCGACGTGATTGACGGGACTGTTGGTCAGTGCCTGGATAGCGCGATCGGCGTTCGATTGTCCGCGGAAAATCCAGATGTCACCCGTTCTGGTGGCCTCGACTGCGGTATCGAGGCTGATTCGCGACGGATTCATGGTCCACACCCTAGATCTCGTGACGGTACGGTGGCCGGATGAACGTGTGGAAGGCCCTCGGTCTCGCCGGAATGGTCGGTGTCGCGGCCACCGGGGTGTTGGTGGTCCGATCCGAACGCAAGCGTCGTGCGTATGCGCCCGAGGAAGTGCGTGATCAGCTGCACCGGCGCTTCGCCGCCATCTCCGCTGAGCCGCAGCCGGCAGCTGCTCCCCCGCTCTCGCGCGGAAAGCAGCTGCTGAGCAGGCTCCGGTTCAGCCGAGCGCGCTGAGGATTCGCGCGGCCAGCTCTTCGATCTCGGCGTCCGTCATGACGAAAGCCGGCGAGATCTGCATCGCGCCCTGACCGGCCGCGCGACCTGAAACACCGTGTGCACGAAGCGTTTTGACGAAAGGCAACGCCTCGGCCGGGTCGGCGAGCTGCACTGCGGCAACCGCACCGATCCCGCTGCGGATCTCCGCGACTCGCTCGTGCGCAGCGAGTGGCGCGAGGTGGGTATGCAGTGCGGCTTCGATGCGCTTGGAGTGCGTCAACAAGTCCTCGCGCTCGATGATGTCGAGGTTGGCCATCGCCGCGGCAGCCGCGCCTGCATGCCCGCCGTAGGTGTAGCCGTGCCGCCACCAGACTCCGCCTGCGAAGAACGGTTCGGCGATCTTCGGGGCGATGAACACGGCCCCCATGGGCACGTACCCCGAGGTCAGGCCCTTTGCGGTCGTCATCAGGTCGGGTTCGAGCTCGAAGCGAGTGGAGGCGAACCAGCTGCCGCCGATCCGGCCGAATCCGGTGACGACCTCGTCGGCGACGAAGAGCACGTCGTTGTCGCGGCAGATCTGCCGTACCTCGCGCAGGTAGCCCTCCGGCGGCAAGTAGACCCCGCCTGCTCCGATGACCGGCTCGCAGAAGAATGCGGCCACGTTCTCCGCACCGACCTCCTCGATCAGCGCCAGCAGCGACTTGGCGTCGTCCCACGCGACCGTCCTGGCGTCGGGCATGAGCTCGCCGTAGTGCTCTTTGTTCACCGGTATTCCGGCCAGCGCGGTGCCTGCAACGTGCATACCGTGGTACGCCTTCTGCCGACCGATGATCATCTTCTTGGACGGCTGGCCCATCTCCACCCAGTAGCGTCGCGCGAGCTTGGCAGCCGTCTCGATGGAGTCGGATCCACCCGAGGTGAAGAAGATCTTGCTGCCCGGAACCGGTGCGATGGCAGCGAGGCGATCGGCAAGAGCCAGCGTCGTCTCGGGAACGAAGTCACCGAAGTTCGAGTAGTGGGCGATCGAGCTCAGCTGCGTGGCAACGGCGTCGGCAATCTCGCGTCGGCCGTGACCGACGTTGGTGAACCACAGACCGGCAGTCGCGTCGAGATACTTCGTTCCCTCCTTGTCGAAGATGTACGCGCCCTCGCCTCGCGATACGACGAACGGGCCGCTGGCGGTAACGCCTCCCATGTCGGCGAATCCGTGCCATAGCGCGGAAGAGTGTGTGAGTCCGGTCATGGCGGTTCGCTCGGCCGCTGAATCGAGGTCAGAAGACATGCGCTACACAGTAGTGGAGTCCTGTTCGACCGAGTCCGATCCGTCACGAAACCTGACCGAACTCTTCTGTGCCGCGGCAGCATGTCGGACATTTCCGCGAATTACCGGCCGTAGCCACTGGGCCGCGCGATTGTGAGTCACAGCCCGATCTGCGTGCAGATGATCTCGTTCATGATCTCGGTGGTACCGCCACCGATCCCGAGCACACGGGCATCTCGGTAGTGACGTTCGACCTCCGATTCGCGCATGCACCCGAGGCCGCCCAGAAGTTGAACCGCCTCGTACACTGTGTGGTCGCAGACCTTGACCGCATTGTTCTTGGCCATGGCGGTCTCGGCGAGCATCCCGCCTTCGTTGACCCAGCTCACCGCAACCGACCGGCAGAACGCCTCGGCTGCGGTGATCGCCGTGGACAGTTCTGCGATGCGGTGTCGCACGACCTGACGAGTGGACAGCGGTCGCCCGAAGGTCTCGCGCGAACGAACCCATTCGATGCTCAGGTTCAGGCACCGCCGCGCGGTCGCGACGGCCTGAAAGGCGAGCGAGAGCCGTTCGCCCTGAAACTGTCGAGCAATCTGGCCGAAGCCCGATCCCTCGTCACCGATGAGGTAACCGACTGGGACGCGCACGTTGACGTAGAACAACTCTGCGGTGTCCGAGCACAGCCAACCCATCTTGTCCAGACGTCGCGAGACGGTGAATCCTGCTGCGTCGGTGGGGACCACGATCAGCGAGATACCGGCGTGTCCGCGGTCGCCCGTGCGAACGGCGGTGGTGACGAAGTCCGCACGCGTTCCTGAGGTGATGTAGAGCTTGGCCCCGTTGACGACATAGCAGTCGCCGTCTCGGACAGCGGTTGTGGTGATGTTGGCAACGTCGGATCCGCCGCCCGGCTCGGTGATCGCCAACGATCCGATCAGTCGACCTTCCAGAGCGGGTCTCGCGAATCGATCGATCAGATCCTTTTTGCCCGAGGACACGATGTGCGGGGTGGCGATGCCGTGACTGAAGAGCGCCGACACCAGGCCCGATGAGCCGCCCGAGAGGACTATTTCCTCCAAGATCGCGAGCATGTCGAGTGCGTTCCCGCCGGAGCCGCCGGCGCTCTCGGGCACCGCCGCGCCGAGGAGTCCGAGATCGGCCGCGGTCTTGTGCAGTTCACTGGGAACCTCGCCGTCTCGCTCCCAGCCTGCGAGATGGGGGACGACGTGCTTGGTGGTGAAGTTTCGGGTCAGATCGCGCAGAGCTCTGCGCTCTTCGGTGTCCCACGTATCTATCAGTGCGGCAGTCATTTTCCGCTCCAGATCGGGTCGCGCTTCTCGAGAAAGGCCATGATTCCTTCGACCGTGTCCTGCGAGGTGGTCAAGCGCGCGAGGGCTTGCTCGGTGAGCTCCCACCCCTGCGCCTCGGCGGGAACGTTGCCGTCCACCATTCCGCGGGCGACGCTCTTGCTCGCTTGTACCGCCAACGGCGCGCAGGCCGCGATGGTGTCGGCGAGTTCGAGAGCTGTGTCCAGGACCTCGGTTCGCGGAACGACACGGTTCACCAGGCCCCACCGCAATGCGTCCTGTGCGCTCAACGGCGTCCCGGTCAAGAGCAGTTCCAGAGCGATTGCGCGCGGGATCGCGTGAACCAGCCGGAACACACCGCCGGCTCCGGCGATCAAGCCGCGCTTGACCTCCGGCAAACCGAATGTCGACGTATCCGCTGCTACAACCAGATCGCCTGCGAGAGCGAGTTCCGTGCCGCCGCCGAGTGCGCTGCCGTTGACTGCCGAGATGATCGGTTTCGTGATGTGATGCTTGACCACCCCGGCGAAACCCCAGTGCGCGGTGTCCAGTGGAGTCACCCCCGCAGGCCCGGCGGTGCCGAGCGCCTTCAGGTCGGCACCGGCGCAGAATGTGGCGTCGCCGGCCCCGGTCAACACCACCACTCGAATGTCGTCGGTGGCCTGCGCATGTTCCCACGCTCGACCGAGTTCGTCGTGCACCTCGGCGTTGATACTGTTCGCCGCTTCGGAACGGTTGATCGTGACCAGAAGCGTGTGCCCTCGCTTTTCGGTCAGAACCACGTCGGTCATGGAAATACCTCTTCCTTCAGTGAGATCGTGATGTGTCCGCCGCTGTCGGTGACGGTGATCGCAGCGCCGACCAGAGATCGACTTCCGTCGCGGGTCCAACGAACCAACGCCGCCGCATCCCCCGCATCCGTCTGGCCCGCGACGCGCGATCCGTCGGGGGTGGACGCGATGACCAACCCAGATTTCGGATGGCCGTCTCTGTCGAAATCGACTGTTGCGGTTTCGATCCGGGCGTCGCCGCTGTAGTCGTGTACGACGGCTGGCGCGTCGAAGGGCATCTGCAGTGGGTCGGGTTCACCGACATACCCGTCTCGGTGTTGCATGCGGGACAGCAGGACGGTGTGCTGGTACGTCAGGTAGCCGCCGTTCGCGTGCACCAACGCAGGCCGGTCGTCGCCGCTGCGCAGCAACCGGGTCACCTCGGCGATCGCGTGGAGTGAGTAGCTGTTGAGAGGACCACCGAAGAACGAATGCCCGCCCAGCACACTCGGCACGGTGGATTCCGGTAGACCGAGGGTTCGGATCAGCAGTTTCGGCACCACCGGAAAGCAGCTGTAGGCGTCGACGATGCCGAGTTCGTCGGCCGTGATCCCGGCCCCTGCAAGTGTGCGGTCGACGGCCGCGGTCAATGCTGCCGAACGTCCGAAATCGGTTCGTGCCAGTACATCCACGGGATCGTTCGCACCTGCCCCACCCCACAGGAAGACGAGACGATCGTCGGCGACACCGAACTCCCTTGCCGCTGCCAACGAGCAGACGACAACTGCGGCAGCCTGGTCGACGAACGGCATCGCGTTCATGCTCAACGTATACGTATCGCTGACCTTGCGGTTCTGTGGTCCGCTGGTCGCGATGTCGTCCGATGTCCGAACGGTCGGCATCCACGAACACGGATGCGCAGCAGCCAGTTCGGAGAACTGCGCATACATGCGGCTCGAGTATTCCCGAGACTGTCGAGGGTTGCGACCGGTGTCGTGACCGAATCGGTTCTCGAACAACGGGTAGACCCGGGTCGGTGCGAAGATTCCGGCTCGCTGCATCTCGGTGCTGCCCAGATCGTCGGCGGTGAAGGTGGGTGGTCCGCCAGGGGCGGTCAACCATCCTTCAGCAGCCGGATCCTTGCCGAGCTTCATCAGCGCGGTCACCGATGCCTGCGCTTCACCCCCGACGAGCAGCGCCACCGACGATGACCCCTCGGCGATCTTCGATCCGATGCGGTCGAGCAGTGCCACCGGCCAGTGCCCACCGATGGGGCTCGTCCACGTTGTCGGCGCGCGAGCACCGATCCGGTCCGCGATCAGGTCGGGTAAGGCGTCGTAGGACCAGCTCGCCGTTTTCACCGCGTAGATCGAGTCGACGTGCGATCCCAGACCGTCCACCCCAGAGTCGGCCACTGCGTTCGCGGCAGCATCGGCGATGAGCTCCAACGGCTCACGGGGTGGGGCAGACGATCCTGCTCGTCCCGAGCGAACATCGGCCACACCGACGATCACGGGAATTCTCGTGGGGTCTGTCATCCCTCACACGATAATACAGACATTAATTGTCCGCAATGAACACCCCTCAGGCCGGCGCAGCCCCCAACGAACGCAGAACCGTGTCCACGATCCGCGTCGAATGATGCGTCGGGTCCGATTTCCGCGCATCGACATGCGCCTGCGAGAACAGCGCGCGCGTGAGAATGGCACCGGTCACCAACTCCAGAAGCAGTGTGGTGGAAGTGCCTTCCGGCAGTTCACCCCTCCCGATCGCGCGTTGAACGATCTGCCTCGTGGTGACCACACGACTCCGATTGAGGGTGTCCGTGAGATGCGAGAGAAGGTCGGGATTGACCATTGCATCGAGCGCGACACGAAGCGATACCAGACCCGAGAGTTCGGCGTAACCATCGGACAGCTGCCGAGACAGTTCGAGGAGATCGCCGCGAACGGTGCCGGTGTCGATCGGAGTGGACAACGGCGATCGAGCCTCCAAAGCCTCGACCAGCAGATGCTCCTTGCTCTCCCACCGCCGGTAGAGCGCGGCCCTCCCCACCTTCGCTCGACGCGCCACGGCGTCGAAAGTGAATCCCCGCCAGCTGGTTTCCCAGTAGACCTCGAGGACTGCGTCGTAGACACGGTCCTCCAGGTCCACATCGCGCGGCCTGCCGGGCCCACGCTGCCGCTCCGATGACATTCGCAAATTATCGCACTGTCGACGCCCGCGCGGATCTCCGTGATCGGCCAGGTCGAGCCATGACAGATATCGACTCGACGAGGCGCTCCACAGAAGAGGCGCTACGCAGCAGCGGAGTCGGATCCGTACCTCCACCGTCCCGCCAGCCGCCCGACAGCATTGACTGCCAGCGCCATCAGCGCGAAAGCGACGGTCAGCACAACCAGACCGATGACGAGCGCAAGGTATCCCTGCGAGCGCGGATCGAGGAACGGATAGGGGTACCAGTCGACGACGGGTCCGCGGATCAGGGTGTAGATCCCGTAGATCAGCGGGAAGAGCAACCACGTCAGGCTGCGCGACTCGGATATCTGCCGCCGCGGCGGTGCGAGCAGCCAATCGATCAGGAGCACCACAGGCATGATGCGATGCACCACATTGTTGGTCCACGGATCTGCGACACCGACGTCGATGTTCGAGAGCAGTACCGCGTAGATGATCCCGGTGATGACCATGTAGAGCGTCACCGCTCCGCGGAACAGCTGCCAGCCCGACGAGCGCGGATCGATCACACCACCGACCGTCAGCACCGACACCGTCAGGACGTTGCTGATCACGGTGAAGTAGCTGAAGTAATTGACCAACGAGAACGTAGGGGCGGCAAGTCCGTCCACGACGATCGAGACGAGCGCTGCGGCAGTGAGCGCCGCGAACAGCACCCGCAGCGTCCTGATCGGTACCGGCGTGCGTGGTTCCGCGGTCACATCGTGCGAGATGCTCATGCGGCGATCCTGGCACAGTCGCGGCCGGCATTCACGACGGTTGCGTCGATACGGATATCCTGGTGTGAGTATGTCTACCTCGAACCCGTCCGGTCAGCGAAAATCTCTCGCCATACGTCTGGCAGACGTCACCATCCGCGACGAGAACCGACTGCGGCGGCGGCTGGACAAGGCGCGCACCGACGACGCGTTCGCAGCCCTCGATCGCGATGTCGCTCGTGCCGAAGCCGTGGTCGCCCATCGCAGAGCAGCGGTCCCCACCCTCGATTTCCCCGAGTCGCTTCCGGTCAGTCTCCGCAAGGACGACATCTCCGCCGCCATCGCCGAGCATCAGGTCGTGATCGTCGCCGGTGAAACCGGCTCGGGTAAGACCACCCAGATTCCGAAGATCTGTCTCGCACTCGGTCGCGGAATTCGCGGGTCGATCGGTCACACCCAACCGCGCCGGCTCGCCGCGCGCACGGTGGCCGAACGCATCGCCGAGGAGGTCGGCGAGCCCCTGGGTGAATCCATCGGCTACAAAGTGAGATTCACCGATCAGTCCTCGGATTCGACGCTCGTCAAGCTGATGACCGACGGTATTCTCCTGGCCGAGATCCAGCGAGACAGACTGCTTCGCCAGTACGACACCCTGATCATCGACGAGGCCCACGAGCGCAGCCTCAACATCGACTTCATCCTGGGTTACCTCGCGCAGCTACTCCCCCGGCGACCCGATCTCAAGATCATCATCACCTCGGCGACGATCGATCCGGAACGATTTGCCCAACACTTCGCCCGCGGCGGCGTACCCGCCCCGATCATCGAGGTTTCCGGCCGCACGTTCCCGGTCGAAATGCGCTACAGGCCACTGACCGTCGACGCGGGTGACACCACGATCGATCTCGACCCCGTCGACGCGACCTGCCAGGCCGTCGACGAGCTGATGGCCGAGGGCGACGGCGACATTCTGGTGTTCCTGTCCGGTGAACGCGAGATTCGCGACACCGCCGATGCGTTGAACGACCGCAATCTGCGCAACACCGAGATCGTTCCGCTGTACGCGAGACTCTCTGCGGCCGAGCAGCATCGAGTGTTCTCACCGCACTCGGGCAGGCGCGTGGTGCTGTCGACGAACGTTGCGGAGACATCGCTGACAGTCCCCGGTATCCGCTACGTGGTAGACCCGGGTACGGCCCGAATCTCGCGATACTCGTTGCGCACCAAGGTTCAACGCCTCCCCATCGAGCCGATCTCCCAGGCATCGGCGCGGCAGCGGGCCGGCCGCTGTGGTCGCGTCGCCGACGGCATCTGCATCCGGTTGTATTCCGAAGAGGACTTCGAGTCCCGTCCGCAGTTCACCGAGCCGGAGATTCTGCGTACCAACCTGGCGTCGGTCATTTTGCAGATGACCGCCCTCGGGCTCGGCAAGATCGATGCCTTCCCCTTCGTCGAGCCACCGGACCCGCGCAGCATCAGGGACGGCATCGGCCTACTCGAAGAATTGGGGGCGCTGAAGCCGGCCACCAAGGATGGCACCGCGGAACTGACCACCATCGGCCGGGAACTCTCGGCACTGCCGGTCGATCCTCGGATGGCGCGGATGCTCGTCGAGGCCAACGGCAACGGCTCTCTGCGTGACGCGTTGGTGGTCGTTGCGGCCCTGTCGATTCAGGACGTTCGAGAGCGTCCCGCCGAGCATCAGCAGGCAGCGGACGAGAAGCATGCGCGTTTCGCCGTGGAGAACTCCGACTTCCTCGCGTACGTGAAGCTCTGGACCTACCTGCGCGAACAGCGGAACGAGTTGTCCTCCAACCAGTTCCGACGCATGTGCCGAACCGAGTTCCTGCACTATCTACGTATTCGCGAGTGGCAGGATCTGCACGGCCAATTACGTCAGATCACCCGCGGGCTCGGGTGGACGGTGCCCGACGCCGACTCCACCGAGACCGCCCTGCATCAGTCGCTGCTGTCCGGATTGCTCTCGCATGTCGGGCTCAGGGAGGGTGACAAGCGCGAGTTCCTCGGCGCCCGCGGAGCGCACTTCGCGATCTTCCCGGGCTCGGGTCTGTTCAAGAAACCCCCGCGCTGGGTCATGGCCGCAGAACTGGTCGAGACCGGACGCCTGTGGGGCCGCATGGCCGCCCGCATCGAGCCGGAGTGGGCCGAACGGTTGGCACCGCACCTGGTCAAAAGGACGTATTCGGAACCTCACTGGTCCATCAAGCGGGAATCGGCGATGGCCTACGAACGGGTGACGCTCTACGGCATTCCGTTGGTGACGCAACGTCCGGTGAACTACCACCGCATCGACCCCGAGGCGTCCCGCGAGCTGTTCATCCGACATGCGCTGGTGGAAGGTGAATGGAAGACCCAACACGCGTTCTTCCACAAGAACAGGGCTCTGCTCGACGACGTCGGCGAACTGGAGCATCGCGCTCGGCGGCGCGACATCGTCGTCGACGACGACGCTCTCTTCGACTTCTACGACGCACGTATCGCCCCAGAGGCGGTGTCGGCGCGGCACTTCGACACCTGGTGGAAGAAGGCACGCAGGCAGGAACCGCACCTACTCGATTTCACCACCGACACCGTCGTCAACTCCGACGCGGCCTCGGTACTGACCGGCGCGTATCCCGACGCATGGCGACAGGGCGAGATCCAGTTCCCACTGACGTATCAGTTCGAGCCGGGCACGGCGGCCGACGGAGTCACCGCTCGGATTCCGATCGCTCTCCTCGCTCAGGTACAGCCGGTCGGCTTCGACTGGCTGGTTCCCGGAATGCGCGGCGAGTTGGTGACCGCACTGATCAAGACACTGCCGAAAGCCCTGCGGCGCAACGTCGTTCCGGCTCCCGACTTCGCGGCCGCGGCGTTGGCGGTCATGAAGCCGCGCGCGGAAACTCTGGTGACGGCCTTGGCACGTGAGCTGTCACGGGCTGCGCAGTGCCACATCACGGCGAAGGACTTCGATGTTGCGGCACTGCCCGATCACCTGAAGATGACGTTCGCGGCCGTCGATCCGTCCGGAAAGGTGTTGGGCAGCAACAAGGATCTGACTGTTCTGCGCACGAACCTATCCGGGGAAGTCGGTCGTCAGGTGGCGAGCGCGGTGGGTGATGCGGAACGCGCGCCCTCGCTGGCCTGGACTTCGGGCACGCTCGGTCGGTTGGAGTCGACGGTCACCAGAGAGGTGGCCGGACAGAAGGTCACCGGCTACCCGGCGTTGGTGCCCGAAGGACAGGGCGTAGCGGTGCGAGTTCTCAGCACGCCCGCGCAGGCGCGGGCCGCGATGCGGTCGGGAACCAGAGCTCTACTGCTGTCGACGGCCCCGAAGGGAGCCAAGGCACTGCTGGCCGGACTGCCGACCGCCGAACGCCTTGCCCTCGGCCAGAATCCGTACGGCGGAGTCGATGCACTCCTCGAAGAATGCCGGGCTCTCGCGGTCGAGGAAGCGATGGATGCGCACGGTGGACCGGTACGAGATCCCGAGGCTTTCGACAAGCTCCGGGCGCTCGTCGACGCGGAGGTTCCACAGCGTACCTCCGCGGTGCTCGCCCTGGTTCGCCCTGTGCTGACCGCTGCCCTGGCATTGTCCGCGCAACTTCAATCCTCCTCGGGCGAGCCGGCAGATGATGTTCGGGAACAGCTCGACGGCTTGATCTTTCGCGGGTTCGTCACCGAGTTCGGTTCTCGCAGATTGGCAGACCTTCCGCGCTATATCGCGGCTGCGACGAAGCGGTTGGCGACCCTGCCGAGCAGCGCGGGCCGTGACGCGGCGGCGATGGATGTACTCGATCGGGTGTACGCGTCGTACGGGCGACTGTTGGATTCGCTTCCGGAAAGCAGAAAGAACAGTTCCGGGGTACAGGAACTGTTCTGGATGATCGAGGAGTTGCGCGTGGGATTGTTCGCCCAGGGGATTCGTACGGCGTATCCGGTCTCGGAGAAGCGCATCGAGAAGGCGATCTCGGACCAGAGTCGCTGACGGGCAGGACTGTCAGTCGATGTCGGCGGACTCGCGGTGCTTGCGCAGTTCGTGGATTTCTTTCTCGAAGTCCTCGGCCGAGCTGAACGAGCGGTAGACGGAAGCGAAGCGCAGGTAGGCCACTTCGTCCAGATCACGGAGTGGACCGAGAATGGCCAACCCCACTTCGTTGCTGGGAATCTCTGCGGATCCCGCTGCACGGATGGCGTCCTCGACCTGCTGTGCCAGCAGGTTCAGCGCATCGTTGTCCACATCTCTGCCCTGGCAGGCGCGTCGGACTCCCTTGACGACTTTCTCGCGGCTGAACGGCTCGGTCACGCCGCTGCGTTTCACGACTGCAAGCACTGCGGCCTCGACGGTCGTGAATCGACGACCGCACTCCGGGCAGGATCGACGCCGCCGGATTGCTTGCCCCTCGTCCATCTCACGCGAGTCGACCACGCGTGAGTCGGGATGCCTGCAGAACGGGCAATGCATAAGGGATCCTCCGTCGTAGCCGATGCTCCGACGACGAGCACGCACATCGGGGCAGTCTGTCGAGGATACTCAGTCTTCTCGAACCCGACGGGGCCGGTGGTCATCTGCCGGGCGTGTACTCGACGAGAGCTCCGTCGTGCACTTCGACCACACCGGCCGGCTGCGCGCCTGCATCGGGGGCAACGGCCCGCAGGTTCGCGATGCCGATCAGGCCGCCTGCCACGACCAGGACCGCCAACACGGTCAGCACGAGCGATCGCATCCGAACCGGCTGACTCGCGAAGTGCGCGGAGGTCGCGTCGAACTCGCGATCGGCCTCCTCGCGATCGGTGACATCGGTCCACGACGGATCGAGGACCGGGAGGCACGGTGCGCTCTGCGTACGGGGTGCCGTGACACCGTGCATCCCGATGGGACTCTGCAGAACGGGACGCGCCCGGCGGCGACGCTCGACGACAGTGGATCGGGCACGGACACCGGCGGCGGTGGGGCGATCGGTGATGATGGTCATCGGAACCTCGACTTCGCTCGTTGGATCGAATGTTCGATCAGGCGTTCGATGGACGCTTGTTCGAAGTTCTATCACGAGCCTCCGACAAAGTCTGTAGAAAACGCGACACGAGTCGAACAGATGTTTGATTCAACAGCTGATACACGCTAGATTCGTGTCAGAAACCACACGCCACGAGTCGACACCATCAACTCCAGTCCGCGCAGACCTACCCCGCAGACCGGATCCAGGACACCAGCAGGAGGCCGACAGCATGAAGGACGAGACCTCGACGAGGTCGACCACGCGTTCCACGACGACGGGTTCCAAGACGACCGGAGCCAGGGCCACCGCAACGAAGGCCGCAGCGGGTAAGCCGGCCGCGGAACCGACATCCAAGGCCATGGAGGTCGACACCGACATCAGTGCGGGTCTCACCGAGCGGCAGCGGAAGGTACTCGAGGTCATTCGCGCTTCGGTCACCGAGCGCGGTTACCCACCGAGCATTCGGGAGATCGGTGATGCGGTCGGCCTGACATCGACCTCCTCCGTCGCTCACCAACTCCGCACCCTCGAGCGCAAGGGCTTCCTCCGGCGCGACGCCAACCGCCCCCGCGCCGTCGACGTCCGCGGTCTCGACGAGGTGCAGGCCGATCAGGCTGCCGCCGCCGTCGACGGATCGCCGGCGTCCGAGGAACAGGATCGGTTGCCGACCCCGACGTTCGTACCGGTATTGGGCCGGATCGCCGCCGGCGGTCCGATTCTGGCCGAAGAGGCCGTCGAGGACGTGTTTCCGCTCCCCCGCGAGCTGGTGGGTCAGGGTTCTCTGTTTCTGCTCAAGGTGGTCGGCGAGTCGATGATCGACGCGGCGATCTGCGACGGCGACTGGGTGGTTGTTCGTCAGCAGTCCGTGGCCGACAACGGCGACATCGTCGCTGCCATGATCGACGGCGAGGCCACCGTCAAGACGTTCAAGCGGTCCAAGGGCGAGGTGTGGCTGCTGCCGCACAACCCGCTCTTCGAGCCGATTCCGGGCAACAACGCCGCGATCCTCGGCAAGGTCGTCACCGTGATGCGCAAGCTGTAGAAATCGACACCGAAGTGACACGCGAAGGGCCGCAGCACATAGTGCTGCGGCCCTCTGCGTTCTTCGGATCAGCGGATCACAGATTCAATCCGCGGCCGATGATCTCCTTCATGATTTCGGTGGTGCCGCCGTAGATGGTCTGCACACGAGAGTCCATGTACGCCTTGGCGATCGGGTATTCCTTCATGTAGCCGTAGCCACCGTGCAGCTGCAGGCACCGGTCGATCAGTTTCACCTGATTCTCGGTGGTCCACCACTTCGCCATCGCGGCTTCTTGGACGGTCAACTTGTCTGCGTTGAGCAGTTCGATGAACTTGTCCACCATGATTCGGGTGGCGGTGGTTTCGGTGGCCAACTCCGCCAACACGAATCGGGTGTTCTGGAACTTGCCGATCGACTTTCCGAAGGCCTTGCGGTCGCGGCAGTACTGGATGGTCATGTCCAGTGCCGATTCCATCGCCGCTGCGGCGACGACGGCGATGGAGAGCCGCTCCTGAGGCAGATTCTGCATCAGGTAGATGAAGCCCATGCCCTCGTCGCCGAGCAGGTTGGCAGCGGGCACGCGAACATCGGTGAAGCTGAGTTCGGCGGTGTCCTGGGCCTTCATGCCGATCTTGTCGAGGTTGCGGCCTCGCTCGAATCCGGGCATGTCGCGTTCGACGACCAGCAGGCTGAAGCCCTGTGCGCCCTTCTCGGGATCGGTGCACGCCACGACGATGATCAAATCGGCGTTGATTCCGTTGGTGATGAATGTCTTCGAGCCGTTGAGCACCCAGTCGTCGCCGTCGCGTACGGCCTTGGTCTTGATGCCCTGCAGGTCGCTTCCGGTGCCCGGCTCGGTCATCGCGATCGCGGTGATCAGTTCGCCGGAGCAGAATCCGGGGAGCCAGCGCTGCTTCTGCTCGTCATTCGCAAGATCGATCAGATACGGCGCGACGACGTCGTTGTGCAGGGTGAAGCCGATACCGCTGTATCCACCGCGGGTGGTTTCCTCGGTGACGATGGCGTTGTAGCGGAAGTCCTTGACTCCGCCGCCGCCGAATTCCTCGGGCGCAGCCGTTCCGAGGAAGCCCTGCTTACCGGCCTCGACCCAGACGCCGCGGTCGACGATGTTCTGCTCTTCCCACTTCGCATGATTGGGGGCTACGTGCTGTTCGAGAAACTTCCGGTACGACTCCCGGAACAGCTCGTGCTCGGGCTCGAAAAGTGTGCGTTCCACGAATGTCTCCTTGTTCGGTGCATACCGACGTCGACCTGTGAACGGTGTCATTCGCGGTCGTCGGTACGACTGACGTCACGTTCCAACAGTACGTTCGGGGTACAGCGGAGGTCGATGACCAAAACGTGCGCGATCCGTGACCGACCCCGCTAGCGACCTCGTTTGCCTGTACTCCTCGCGAGCGCCGAGACGATCGGGTAGCCGACAAGGATGCCGACGGAACCCCACGCGATACCGCCGAGCTCGACCGATCCGACAGCCAGTGTCAGGTCACCGATTCCGGCGACGAGCGCCGCAGCGACGACCATGAGATTGACCGGATCGGTGAAGTCGACCTTCGCGTCGGTCCAGATGCGAACGCCCAGTAGCCCGATGAGTCCGTACAGAACCAGGGTCGCTCCCCCGATGACGCCGTCGGGCACGGTGAAGATCAGGGCACCGAACTTGGGCGAGAACGCCAGCACTATCGCGGTGACGGCCGCGACCCAGTACGCGGCCGTCGAATAGACGCGGGTGGCGGCCATGACCCCGATGTTCTCGGCGTACGTGGTGGTGCCCGAGCCACCAGCGGCTCCGGCCAGGGTGGTCGCCAACCCGTCGGCGATCAGCGCGTCGCCTGCCACGTCGTCGAGGTTCTTGCCGGTCATCGCAGCGACGGCCTTGACGTGTCCGACGTTCTCGGCGACGAGGACGATCACCACCGGCAGCGCCACCAGGATCACCGACAGCTCGAACGACGGTCCACGGAACTCCGGCAGGCCGATCCAGCTCGCCGCACTCAGAGCGTCGAGGCGTGGCTGCGCGATTCCACCGGTGACCGCGGCGAACACCCAACCGACGACGACACCGACCAGAATTCCGAGTCGCCCGAGCAGTCCCGGTCCGATGGCCGTGGCCAACAGAATGGCGACAAGCGTGACGGCGGCGATGAGGGGCTGCGCCTCGAACGACGTCGTCGCGGCCGGGGCCAGATTCAACCCGATCAACACGACCACGGCACCGGTGACCACGGGCGGCATGGCGGCGTCGAGCACGCGCCGACCGGCGATCTTGACCACGACCCCGATGGCCGCGAGTACGAGTCCGACGCACAGAACGGCGCCGAGCTGCGCGGCCGGGCCGTTCGCCTGGGTGGCACCGAGCGGAGCAAGGAATGCGAAGGACGACCCGAGGTAGCTGGGCACGCGCCCCCGGGTGATGATCAGGAACAGCACCGTCCCGATGCCCGAGAACAGCAGTGTCGTCGACACCGGGAAGCCGGTGATCGTCGGAACGAGCAACGTGGCACCGAACATCGCGACGACATGCTGCATCCCGATGCCGACGGTGCGCGGCCACGTCAATCTCTCGTCCGGTGCCACCACCGCCCCGGCCTCGACGGTCTTTCCGTTTCCGTGCAGCGTCCAACCCAGATTTCTCATGATGGGAAAAGACTATGGCGTCAGCCGAGGATCGCGCTCACTGCCTCACGGGCAGCGGCGGTGCTGTCCGTTTTGAGCGCTGCGGCGGCCGCTTCCTTGCACTGGGCGAGCGTGACCGTGGCCAATTTGGAACCCACATGCGCGACGGCGGCCGACGCAGCAGACAGTGAGGTGATGCCGAGTCCGACCAACACACAGGCCAGGAGCGGATCGGCAGCGGCCTCGCCGCAGACCCCGACCGGCTTGCCGGCCTTGGCACCCGCGGCAGCGGTGTGGGCCACCAGTGCCAATACCGCCGGCTGCCACGGATCGGTCAGACCGGCGAGCTGAGCAGACATGCGGTCGGCGGCCATCGTGTACTGCGCCAGGTCGTTGGTGCCGATGGACAGGAAGTCCACATGCTCGAGGATGTGCTCGGCGAGCAGCGCGGCTGCGGGAACCTCGATCATGACGCCGGGTGTCAGTCCTCGTTCACGGACGTCGGCGGCGAAATCTTTCGCCTCCAGCGCGGTTGCGATCATCGGAGCCATCACCCACGGGGAGGAATCGGTCGCCTTCGCGGCTGCTGCGATGCCGTCCAGCTGGCGGTACAGAATCCCGCGGTCGGCCTCGGCGATGCGGATGCCGCGAATGCCCAGGGCCGGATTGGCCTCGTCGGGATGGGTGGCAAACCTGAGCGGCTTGTCCGAGCCGGCGTCGAGAGTCCGCACGACGACCTTCTTGCCTGCGAACGCGTCGAGCACCTGGGCATAGATCTCGGCCTGCTCGTCGACGGTGGGTTCGGAGTCGCGGTCGAGAAAACACAGTTCGGTTCGGAACAGTCCGACGCCATCCGCTGCGCTGGACCGCGCTGCGCGAGCACCGGCACCGTCCTGGACGTTGGCGAGAATGTCGACCGCATGGCCGTCGGCGGTGGTACCAGGACCGACCCACTGGGATACCCGGTCGAGCTCGTCGCGGGCAGACACGACGGCAGCGCGAGCCGAGTCGGCGTCGGGTTCGAGGTCGATGCGGCCGCTGGTTCCGTCGACAGATGCGTTCGTACCTGCGGCGATGTCGTCGAGCCCGGCCACGGCGACGATGCACGGGATACCGAGCTGGCGGGCGATGATCGCGGTGTGGCTGGTCGGACCTCCGAGCGAAGTCGCCAGTCCGACGATCAGGGTGGGGTCGAGGCCCGCGGTGTCGGCCGGCGCAAGGTCGTCGGCGAACAGGATCGACGGTTCGTCCGGCACCGGAACACCGGGCTCCGGAACACCCAGGATCTCGGCGATGACGCGATCACGGATGTCGCGAAGATCGGTCACGCGCTCGGCCATCAGTCCGCCGAGCTGGGTGAACATCGCGGCGAACTTCTCCGTCGCTGCCGCTGTCGCGGTGACGGCTGAACTGCCCTTGGCGATCGAGGCGCGCGCGGCCCCGAGCCAACCGCGGTCCGTTGCCATCGCGGCGTTTGCCGACAGCACCTCCGAGGCAGCTCCCGTCGCCAGCTCCGCGCGACCGCGCAGTCGAGCGGCGACGGCGTTCGCAGCGGCATCGAAGACAGCCTTCTCCGACTCCCGATCGGCCTCGGCAACCTCGCCGGTATCGGCGGGAATGGACGGACGGGCACCGGGACGAATGACGGGACCGTATCCGACACCGGGCACGACGGGCGTGCCGTGCAGCGTGGTCTGCGCTGCCCCGGTTTCGGCCGCATCGACTGTGGTGTCTGCGTGTCCGGTCGAAGCGGTGCTAACCGATCCCGTCATGTGGTCCTCCTCGGATCCTGCGTGAACAAAAGGTCTTCGTACTGTTCGGCGAGCTGTGGCGCACTCAATTGCTTGCCTGTGTTGTGACCGAGATTACTCCAAAGCCTTGACATGTCAACACACACGGGCGTAAAACAACATAAAGCAACATCAACCGGGAAGGAGACGCAGGTGTACGCCGAAGAACGACAGCACGCGATTGCCGAATTGATCAGCACCCACGGCCGCGTCTCCGTCAACGATCTCTCCGCCACCTACGGCGTCACGACAGAAACGGTGCGCCGCGACCTCGCCACTCTCGATCGAATGGGCGTCGTGCGCCGCGTCCACGGTGGAGCTGTACCCGCATCGGCGCTGACCACACTCGAACCGGGCGTCTCGGAACGCGAGTTCACCCGCGCCGATCAGAAGGACGCGATCGCGGCCGCCGCCCTGTCCTTCCTGCCACCGGTCGGGGGCAGCGCCGTGTTCGATGCCGGCACCACTACGGGCCGACTCGCCGGTTTGCTTCCTCACGATCGCGAGCTGACGTTGGTGACCAACTCGGTCCCGATCGCCGCTCGCGCCGCGACGATGTCGAGCGTCAGCCTTCGACTGCTCGGCGGACGTGTACGCGGGACCACCCAGGCGGCTGTCGGCGACGAAGCGCTGAGCGCCCTCGAATGGCTCCGCGTGGACGTCGCGTTCATCGGCACCAATGCCATCAGCGTCGGGCACGGACTGTCCACTCCCGACAGCGACGAGGCAGCAGTAAAGCGTGCCATGGTCGAGGCGGCCAACCACGTTGTGGTGCTGGCGGATTCGTCGAAGATCGGCCGCGAGCATCTGGTCAGCTTCGCCCGAGTGGGATCCATCGACGTCATCGTCACCGACAGCGACATTTCGACCAATGACCGAAAGAATCTCAGCGACAAAGGAATCGAGGTGGTGATCGCATGATGGTCACACTCACGGCCAATCCGAGCGTGGACCGCACGGTCACACTCGACGCACCGCTCGTCCGCGGCGGCGTACACCGGGCATCGACGTCGGCCACCGACCCGGGCGGCAAGGGCGTCAACGTCGCTCGCGTACTCGGCGGATCGGGAGTCGAGGCGTTGGCAGTGCTTCCGGCCAACGTCGGCGACCCCCTGCTCGACGCGATGGCCGCGAAGGGAGTGCGGTATTCCGCGGTTCCGACGTCGGGTCCGGCTCGGACCAACATCACGGTGAGCGAGGTCGGCGGTACCACCACCAAGATCAACGAGCCCGGTGCGACGGTGTCGGAGCGCACCCGCGCCGAGCTGCGGGAGCGAATCCTCTCTCTCGCAGTCGATGCCGAATGGGTGGTGCTCTCCGGTTCACTTCCGCCCGGTCTGCCCGTCGACTGGTATGCCGAGCTCGTCACGGCGCTGCGTGCCACGTCCGCGAAAGTTGCGGTGGACACCTCCGACGAGCCACTGCTCGCTCTCGCGGCGGCGTTCCCTGAGTCGGCACCCGATCTGATCAAACCCAATTCCGAGGAACTCGCCCAACTCACCGGGTACGATTCCGAGGAGTTGGAAAGCGCAGCGGCGCAGGGTGATCCGACGGCTGCGATCGCGGCCAGCACAATCCTTCTCGGCCGCGGCGTCGGCGCGGTACTGGCCACGCTCGGCAGTGCCGGAGCCGTACTGGTCACCGAGGACGGGTCCTGGTACGCCAGCCCGCCCCCGATCACCGCGGTCAGCACGGTCGGCGCAGGCGATTCCTCGCTCGCCGGCTACATCCTCGCCGATGCCGAGAACTGCTCCGACGCAGACAAACTTCGCCGCGCCGTCGCCTACGGAACGGCAGCCACCGCACTACCAGGCACCACGCTTCCTCTGCCCGAGCAGACCCACCCGAATTCGGTGACGGTCCGTGCGCTCGACATCCCCACCTCCGTCACCCAGTCCACACTCTCCCCTTCTTCGAACCGTCTCTAGGAGTCTGCAATGTCCACCCCCACCGAGAATCAGCAGATCATCGCCGAGGATCTGATCCTCCTCGACGCCGATCTCGGCGAATCCAAGGAAGCCGTCATCGAACGCCTCGCAGGCGTTCTGGCTTCCGCGGGTCGCGCAACCGAGACCGACGCTCTGCGCGACGCCGCCCTGGCCCGCGAAGCGCAGTCGGCAACAGGCCTGCCCGGCGGGATCGCCATCCCGCACTGCCGCTCCGAAGCGGTCACCTCGGCCTCGCTCGGATTCGCCCGGCTGAACCCCAAGGTCGATTTCGGTGCCCCCGACGGCCCCGCAGACCTGGTGTTCCTCATCGCAGCGCCGGCCGGTGCCGGTTCGGCACACATGAAGTTGCTCTCCAGCCTGGCGCGCGCACTGGTCAAGCCGGAGTTCGTCACCTCGCTGCGCAACGCATCCTCGGCAGCCGAGATCGTCTCGCTCGTCGACGGCGTCATCAACCCCGCGGCGAAGCCCGCCGCTGCGGCTCCGGCAGCAGCTGCCCCCGTGTCGACCGCCAAGCACAGCGCGGCCGCCACCCCGGCCGAGGCCACTGCCCCGAAGCACATCGTCGCAGTCACCGCCTGCCCCACCGGAATTGCGCACACCTACATGGCTGCCGATTCACTCGTCGCAGCAGGTGAGCGGGCCGGAGTCACGGTTCACGTCGAGACCCAGGGCTCGAGCGGCAGCACGCCGCTGGATCCTTCGATCATCGCCGGTGCCGAAGCAGTCATCTTCGCCACCGATGTGGGCGTCAAGGGCCGCGAGCGTTTCGCCGGCAAGCCTGTCATCTCCTCCGGCGTCAAGCGCGCTATCAACGAGCCCGACGTCATGCTCACCGAAGCCCTTCGCGCTGCACTGAACCCGGACGCAGCCCGAGTCGGCGGCACCGCCGTCGCGGCCGGCTCGAGCGAATCGGCCGGTGAACTGGGCTGGGGTACCCGCATTCGTCAGATCCTGCTGACCGGCGTCAGCTACATGATTCCGTTCGTCGCTGCCGGTGGTCTACTGATCGCCCTTGGATTCCTACTCGGCGGATACGAGATCTCCGGAGTTGCCGAGGACATCGTCGTCAACAACTCCATCACCTCGCTGCCCGAAGGCGGAATCGCCGCCTACCTCGGTGCCGTGCTCTTCCAGATCGGCGCGCTGTCCTTCAGCTTCCTGGTGCCCGCGCTGGCCGGCTACATTTCCTACGCCATTGCCGACAGACCAGGTCTGGCACCAGGATTCACCGCAGGCGCGGTGGCCGTCCTCGTCGGTGCAGGCTTCATCGGCGGTCTCGTCGGTGGTCTGATCGCCGGCTTCGTCGCACTGTGGATCAGCAAGTGGAAGATCCCCGCAGTTCTGCGCGGCCTCATGCCGGTCGTCATCATTCCGCTGTTCGCCACACTCATCGTCGGCGCGATCATGTTCCTGCTGCTCGGCAAGCCGCTCGCCGCGATCACCAGCGGACTGACGGACTGGCTCAACGGCCTCAGCGGTTCCTCGGTCATCATCCTCGGCATCATTCTCGGCCTGATGATGTGCTTCGACCTCGGCGGACCGGTCAACAAGGCGGCCTACGCCTTCGCAACGGCAGGCCTGTCGGTCACCGACACCGCATCGCTGCGCATCATGGCAGCGGTCATGGCCGCAGGAATGGTGCCGCCGCTGGCCATGGCACTCGCCTCGACCGTCCGCTCGCGTCTGTTCACCGAGGCCGAGCGCGAGAACGGTAAGGCCGCATGGTTCCTGGGAGCTGCATTCATCTCCGAGGGCGCAATCCCGTTCGCTGCCGCGGATCCGTTCCGCGTCATCCCCTCGATGATGGCCGGCGGCGCAGTGACCGGTGCCATGATCATGGCGTTCGACGTCACCCTCAGCGCACCCCACGGCGGAATCTTCGTGTTCTTCGCGATCGGAAACATCCTGTGGTTCATCCTCTCGCTGGCAGCGGGCACCATCGTCTCCGCGTTCCTGGTCGTCTCGGCCAAGCAGTTCGTCAAGGGTAAGAACGCCCCGTCGGACGCCGAACTCGATCCGGCACTCGTCACCGTCTGACACTCGCTACGATCGCAACAACCCCACTACGAAGGAGCAGCACATGCCCAGCACCACAGTCGCCGTCGGATCCTCGATCGGTCTGCATGCTCGTCCCGCAGCACTGATCGCCGACGCCGTCGCCGAAGCCGGCGTGGACGTCACCCTCGCAGTGGCCGACTCGGAGCCGGTCGACGCAGGTTCGGCCCTGATGATCATGACGCTCGGAGCCACCAAGGGCACCGAAGTCACCGTCACCAGTGACGACCAGGCAGCACTCGACAAGGTCGTCGCACTCGTCGAAGCAGACTTGGACGCTTGAGTCGTTCCGCAGGCTCCACTCCTGCGACGCCTGAGTCGTTCCGCAGGCTCCACTCCTGCGACGCCTGAAACACAGCGTTCAGCGAGAGCGCATCGATCGCCGGACGGTGAATCCCACCGCTCCGGCGATCAGCACCACACCGGCAGCGACGGCCGCTCGGAATGTCCATTCCGAGTCCGTCGCTGTCGGCGTTTGCGTCGGCTGCACAGGAACGGCGGTCGGCAATACCGGATCCACGACAACAGATTCGGGGGCGGACATGTCGACCGCTACCGCGTCGGGGATTCTCAGGATGGGCGGAAGCGTGGCCTCTGCGGGTCCGAATCCCGCCTCGGATGCGATGAGCAAGGAACCGTCGTCGGTGAACACCAGTGCCTCGCCCTGCGGCTGATCGGGCAATGACACCACGGCGCGAGACGCTGTCGGATCGACCAATGCCGACGCGATGTCCCCGTCCGACGGGCGGAACAGGTAGGCGTCGGTGTAGGTGCGCACTGCGGCGACGGTGCCGTCGGCGCTCACCGCTCCCCCGGTCGCCAGTATCGATCCGACCACGAAGGGCGGCCCCCCGACCGTGTCCGTTGCGGTGAACGCCAGATTCCCGACCTTGCGCATCGGCGTCGGCCCAGGGCTGGTCAGATCGGCAACGGATTCGTCGCCTGCTGGTACGTACACCCCGCTCACGCCCGAAAGTTCCTTGGTGACGATCACCGGCCTACCACCGGGCTCGATCAGTATCGTTTCGGCGTCGTGCGCGCCGTCGGGATAGGTCAGTCGGTACAGTTCGCCCGCACCCGATTCCGGGTCCATTCGCGTCAACGCCACTGTGTCGCGGCGCATCTGATTGTCGCCGAGGTCCGCCAACCACAGCGAGCCGTCGTACGACGCCAGGTCCTCGACGTCGTACGGGTCGACGGGCACGTCGATCCATCGCTGAACCGCACAGTCGGCACCGAGCGCCGCGACCCGATCATCGGCTCCACTGTCACCGATCGCGTAGAGGACCCCGTCGATCGAGGTCAGACCGGACAACTCAGCGAGACCAGGATCGTTCGGAAGACAATACGTTTCGGTCTCGATCGGAGCAGCGAAGGCAGTTCCCGAGAACGCGATCGTCGTGGCGACCGCAGCCGCGGCCGCTCCGCACACCACCAGCCGTGGCCCCACCGAGGTCAGACGCTGGGCACGGTTGCCGTGAATTCGACGAGCGCTGCCGCAAGCGATTGCGGCACACGAGCTTCCACGCGCGTGCCCTCTTCCTCGTGCGTGGACTTCACGATCCGGCCGTCGGTGTGGATTCGCGCGACCAGATCACCACGCGTGTAGGGCACGAGAACGTCGACCAACACGTCCGGCTCGGAGAGGATCTCGGCCAGGTGATCTCGCAGAGCATCGATTCCCTCGCCGGTCTTGGCCGAGACGAACCGCGCGCCGTCGAGCAATCCGCGCAGCTGGGTCAGCTGCACCGGATCGGCAGCGTCGATCTTGTTGACCACCAACAATTCCGGCGGCATCTTCGCATCCTGCTCGCGAACCACCTCGGTGATCACCTCGCGCACGGCCTTGATCTGATCGATCGGAAGAGGATCCGATCCATCGACCACGTGCAGCAGCAGATCTGCATCGGTGACTTCCTCGAGCGTCGAGCGGAACGCCTCGACCAACTGAGTCGGAAGATGCCGAACGAAGCCGACGGTGTCGGTCAGCACGATCTCGCGACCGTCTTCGAGCGTCGACTTGCGCGTGGTGGGATCGAGGGTGGCGAACAACGCGTTCTGAACCAACACACCGGATCCGGTCAGCGCGTTCAACAGACTCGACTTGCCGGCGTTCGTGTACCCCACGATCGCGATGGACGGCACCGTACCGCTCAGACGCTGTTCGCGTTTGGTGTCGCGGGCCTGCTTCATTCCCTTGATCTCGCGGCGCAGCTTGGCCATTCGCTCACGGATGCGTCGACGGTCGGTCTCGATCTTCGTCTCACCCGGTCCGCGCAAGCCCACACCACCGTTGCTGCCTGCACGTCCACCGGCCTGCCGCGACATGGATTCGCCCCAGCCGCGAAGCCTGGGCAGCATGTATTCCATCTGCGCGAACGCGACCTGCGCCTTGCCTTCTCGCGAGGTCGCGTGCTGAGCGAAGATGTCGAGGATCAGCGCGGTGCGGTCGATGACCTTGACCTTGACGACCTTCTCCAGGGCATTGAGCTGAGCAGGCGTCAGTTCACCGTCGCAGATCACGGTGTCGGCACCGGTCGCGAGGACGATGTCGCGCACCTCCTTGGCCTTACCGGAACCGATGTACGTCGCGGCATCGGGCTTGTCGCGTCGCTGCATCAGCGCTTCGAGTACCTCCGAGCCGGCGGTCTCGGCCAGAGCAGCCAGTTCCGTCATGCTGGACTCGGCCTGCGCGGCCGTGCCGGTGGTCCAGACTCCGACCAACACGACGCGTTCGAGGCGCAACTGCCGGTACTCGACCTCGGTGACGTCGGTGAGCTCGGTGGACAGTCCGGCCACTCGACGTAGCGCGGTGCGGTCTTCGAGCTGCATGTCGCCGGAGGACGGGGAGTTCTCGTCATTGAGCGGAGACCGGGCCAGTCGCCTCGACCACGCGTCGGACTCTTCACGAGTCCAGGCGGATTCGGTTTCGGGAGCACCGTCGATATCGTCGCGACTGTCGTCGACCGGTTCGCCCGCAGGGGATGTTTCATGTGAGTTCGTCATACGCCACCCATGATCCACGAAAGTCCCAGCGTATGCACGCGGGTTTCGGTCCGCGCGGATGCCGAGGCCGGTGCGATCGTCAGGACTGAGCCTTCAGCCACCGGTCGTCGATCTCGCCGCGGGCCAGCAGCACCGACGGTCCGCGCAGAGTGGCACCGACGTGATCGATGGCCACGCGCACCCGACCGCCGAGCACACCGACGCTCACCTCCCCGGTCTCGAGGCCCTCGTAGGACAGCGCGGCTGCGGCCGCTGCCACGGTTCCGGTGCCACAGGATCGCGTCTCCCCGACGCCACGCTCGAACACGCGCATCTCGACGGCACCGTCGTCGAGCCTGGTCAGGATCTCGACGTTCGCACCGTGGGGAAAGAACTCGGAGTCCAGTGTCGGCGGTGCGGACAAGTCGAGAGCGCCGAGAGATGAGCGCGTCAACGCACCGTCCACACAGGCCAGGTGAGGATTCCCGACGTCGATTCCGATGCCCTCGTACGTTCCGCCCGCGAGGGTCGCCGAGCTCGAGCCCATCAGCGTGACGTCACCCATCGCCACGGTGACATCGGCGTCGGTGTCGTCGAACGAGTGGACGGTCACAGCGCGTGCGCCTGCCCGCGAACCCACCACGAACTGGTCGCGTTGTTCGAGATCGTGTACGCGGAGGTAGTGCGCGAACACGCGGACACCGTTGCCGCACATCTCGGCAATGGTGCCGTCGCCGTTGCGGTAGTCCATGAACCAGTCCTCGGGCTCGACACCCGACGGAATTCGGTCGAGTACGCCTGCATCTCGGAGCACACCGGCCCTGGCGACGCGCAGAATTCCGTCGGCACCGAGGCCCTGGCGTCGATCGCACAGCACCGAGACCGCCGACCTGGTGAGTTCGAGCTCGGCTGCCGGATCCGGCAGTACGACGAAGTCGTTCTGAGTTCCGTGGCCTTTGGCGAATTCCATGTCCGCGAGTCTACGGGGGTTCGGCTACGAGGGGTCGAGCGCGGACAGGGCGTCCGACATCAGCGTGGGCGACGCACCGTCGAGCCAACGGACGCGGTCGTCGCGGCGAAACCAGGATCGTTGGCGTCGCACGTAGCGTCTGGTTCCGATGAACGTCCGTTCGCGTGCGAACTCGACGTCGTACTCCCCCGCCAACACGCCGAGAGCCTGCGCGTAGCCGATCGCCCGCGACGCGGTGACGCCCTCCCGCAGTCCCAGGACGAGCAGGCCTTCCACCTCGTCGAGCAGTCCGGTCTCGAACATCAGCCGAGCACGCTCGGCGATCCGCCCGTCCAGTTCGACCGTGTCGCGGTCGACTCCCAACACCACCGTGCCCCAGCGAGGTGCACCGATCTTCGGGGCCGATGCCGCGAACGGCTGCCCGGTCAGCTCCACCACCTCGAGCGCCCGGACCATACGCCTGCCGTCGGTGGGCAGGATCGATGCGGCAGCATCGGGATCGGCGGCCGTCAACGCGCGATGGATCTCCTCGACACCGTCGCGTTCGAGGACTGCTTCCCATGTCGCTCGGACGACGGGGTCGGTGGCAGGAAAGGCCCACTCGTCGAGCAACGACTGCACGTACATCATCGATCCGCCGACGATGATCGGTCGCAAGCCCCGCGATCGAATGTCCTCGACGTCGGCGACCGCAGCTGTCTGGTACCGCGCGACGGTAGCGATATCGGTGACCTCGAGCACATCGAGTTGATGGTGCGGAATCCCGCGCCGCTCCGCTACGGGCAGTTTCGCGGTCCCGATGTCCATCCCCCGGTACTGCTGCATCGCGTCGATATTGACGATTTCGCCGCCGAGTTCCTCGGCCAGATCGAGAGCCAGGTCGGATTTGCCTGCGGCAGTCGGTCCGATGACCGCGACCGGAGTCGTGGCCGAGTCGCTCGCCCCGTCAGTCACGAGCCCAGGTCCCCACGAAGTACCCGACCCCGAAGGGCGCACCTCGGTAGAGCTCTCGCGTCGTCGTCGCATCGGGACCAGCGAGTGCTGCCAGCACCTGCCACGCCGCTCTGCCGCCGACACCGAGCGATGCGCACAGGTCCGGATCCAGACCCGCCAATGCATGGACGTCGGCCGTCGCGAGGGCATCGTCGATCCGGCGCTGGACCGCGTCGGCGCGCTCGTCGAACGATCCAGGGGCCTTCGAAGTCAGTGTGTTCGCCCCGTCTGCCAGCACCAGAACGCCCCAGCTCTCCGCCGAAGCGTCGAGCTCTCGGCGCAGCTCCTCCCCGAACTCTGCGCACCACCCGGTGCTCGCATCGGCCGGGATCGTGCGGACCTCGACCGCATCGTCGGGGGCAGCCACTCCTCGCAGCCACCCGGCGATCAGAACGGCCAGCGGCAGGTCCGGGTCTGCGGCAGTCTGCGCTGTGCCGCCGGACAGGCTCACCACGACATCGACTCCGAAGCCCCGCAACGTTCCGACCGTGGCCTCGCCGTACGTGGAGGACGTGCGATCGACGCCGACGGCGATCCAGCGGTCGACCGTCGACGCCAGGTGTGTCGTCGCGCCGACGGCGGCGGTCCGAAGATCGGCTGCCTCGGCCGCCCTCGCGCCCATCAGTTCGGGGACCAGCAACGGTGGAGAGGGCACCAGGGCCGCGACACGAAACACGTGCACCACGCTAGTCGTTGACGCGACTTGGCCGGACGAGTCCACCTCGAGTCGTCTGAGCTGTTTCAATGGTCCGATCGGTCGTCACCTAGTTCAATGGTGTCCAGATCGCGATTGAGGCAGCCGTGACGCGCGGCAGAGATGAGGAACAATGACCGACCCGAACGCCGGCACCCCCACCACCCCCGAGGCCGCATCCTCGGATGCACCCGCACAGACCCCCGGTGCCACCGCGCCCGGTGCGGCGAACCACGGCGGACCCAAGCCCGGAGGTGGACCCAAGCCGGGCGGTGGACCGAAGCCCGGTGGAGGACCCAGGCCCGGCGGCCCGGGTAACGGTTCTCCTCGTCCCGGTGGTTCGGCCGGTGCCAAACCTCACCCGACCCCCTCACACGTCCCGACCGCGATCCCGACGGTCGCGCCGGCGAGCGATCCCAGCACGTTCGGCAGAGTCGACGACGACGGCACCGCGTGGGTGACCACCTCCGACGGCGAGCGGCAGATCGGGTCATGGCAGGCCGGAGACGCAGCGGAAGGACTCGCTCATTTCGGTCGGCGCTACGACGATCTGGCCACCGAGGTCGGTCTGCTCGAAGCTCGATTGACCTCCGGTACGGGCGATGCGAAGAAGACCAAGGCCGCAGCGTCAGCGCTGCTGGAGAGCCTGCCGACTGCGGCAGTGATCGGCGACCTCGATCTGCTCGCCAGGCGACTCGACGCGGTCGTCGAGCATTCGGACGCAGCAGCAGCGGTGGCCAAGCACGAGAAGGAGCTCGAACGCGCCGAACATACGGCACGTAAGGAAGCGCTCGCCGTCGAAGCCGAGCAGATCGGCAGCGAATCGACCCAGTGGAAGCACGCGGGAGATCGGCTGCGAGAAATCCTCGACGAGTGGAAGACGATCCGCGGGGTCGACCGCAAGATCGACGATGCCTTGTGGAAGCGATACTCCAAGGCACGGGAGAACTTCAACCGTCGCCGCGGCGCACACTTCGCCGATCTCGATCGTGAGCGCGGTGCGGCCAAGACCCGCAAGGAAGAACTCGTCGAGCGGGCCAAAGCCTTGTCTTCGTCCACGGATTGGGGTCCCACCGCAGCCGCGTTCCGCGATCTACTGGTGGAGTGGAAAGCATCCGGTCGTGCCCCACGCGATGCCGACGACGCCCTGTGGAAGAACTTCAAGGCCGCACAGGACGTGTTCTTCGCTGCCCGCAACGCGGCTGCCTCCGAGCGGGATGCCGAGTTCGAGTCCAACGCCGATGCCAAGGAAGCCCTGCTGGCCAAGACTCACATCGATCCGAGCAAGGACCTCGATGCTGCCCGTTCGGCGCTGCGCGACCTGCAGGACAAGTGGGATGCCATCGGCAAGGTTCCGCGCGAGAAGATGCAGGAACTCGAGGGCAAACTGAGGGCCATCGAGAAGTCGGTCCACGACGCGGTGGAGTCGCAGTGGCGTCGTTCCGACCCCGAGGCCGTCGCTCGCGCCGCGCAGTTCCGCGAGCGGGTGGTTCAGTTCGAGGATCAGGCCGCGAAGGCGACCGCAGCAGGCAAGACCAAGGACGCCGAGCGTGCGCTCGCACAGGCGCAGCAGTGGCGCGAGTGGGCCGACGCAGCAGAGAGCGCCGTCGACGAGTTGTGATTCGCCGGCTGCACTCCTGACCGGGGACGGCCGTTCGGGCCTACGGGGCCGAGTGGCCGTCCCACAGTCGCAACTTCTGTTCACCCGACGCGGCGGCGATGCGCCGCTGCTCCTGAGCGGCGAGCTGGGCGTTCGTCTTGTTCCACACGGCCTTGAGCCAGTGGAACGTCAATGCGATCACGGCGATCCACGCGATGATCAGGCCGATCCCCGGTCCGCCGCCCTGCAGGTTGTCCGGCACGGTCTGCCGCGTCCAGATCGAGAACATTCCGTACACCGACGACACCGCACACCCAGCGAGGGCAGCCCAGGCCAGCGCCCATACACGGGTGACGAGCGCGAGCACCGACATCACCACACCGAACGTCAGCACCAGCACGACAAAGACGCGCGACGGCAGTGCAATCGACTCCGCAACTGCGGCGTCGCTGCCCGTGAGCACGTCGAACCCGCTGGCCGATCCGGTGTGCGGCAACGCGAACGTGACCAACAGGACCAGCACCAGCCCGGCCACGACCAGGGCCCGCGCTCCCGGGTCCAGCTCGGTCATCACCGCTCTCTCCGTACGTCCGAGTTCTTCTGCGGATCGAGAGGGTACGACGCGATCGGGTCCGTCTGTGTCTGTCATGCGGTGCATCCTGTCTCTGCCGGTAGCGGCGCCGGTGCGCCGATCGAGGGAAGTCCGAGGCCGACGCCGATCGGTGCCGTCTTCGGCATCACTCCGCGTTCGTGGGCGTCTCCTGCTGCCGTACGGCGGTGGGTGAGCACGCCGGCATCGGCGATGAGGTGGTACGGAGCGGCCGCAGTGAGCGTGGTCGTGACGACGTCACCCGGGCGAATCTCGCTCGCCCTGTCGGCGTCGACGGCGAAGTGCACGAGTCGCCCGTCCCTGGCTCGCCCGCTCATCCGATGGGTTGCCGCGTTCTTCCGGCCTTCACCAGTGGCGACGAGCAGTTCGACCTCGGTACCGATCAGAGCCTGGTTGGCAGCGAGAACGATCTCTTCCTGCAACGCGATCAATCGCAGGTACCGTTCTTGCACAACTTCTTTGGGCACCTGGTCGGGCATGTCGGCGGCAGGCGTTCCTGGCCGCTTGGAGTATTGGAAGGTGTAGGCGTTGGCGAACTTCGCCCTCCGCACCACGTCGAGCGTCTGCTCGAAGTCCTCCTCGGTCTCGCCGGGGAAACCGACGATGATGTCGGTGGTCACGGCCGCATGCGGCATCACCTCGCGGACCTTGTCGATGATGCCCATGAACTTGCTCTGTCGATAGGACCTGCGCATCGCCTTGAGGATCCGGTCCGAACCGGACTGGAGTGGCATGTGCAAGGTGGGGCAGATGTTCGGGGTGGACGCCATCGCGTCGATGACGTCGTCGGTGAACTCGGCCGGGTGCGGTGACGTGAACCTCACTCGCTCGAGACCCTCGATCGAGCCGCATGCGGTCAGGAGCGACGCGAAAGCACCGCGGTCGCGAGGCATGTCCGGATCGGCGAACGAGGCACCGTACGCGTTGACGTTCTGGCCGAGCAGCGTCACCTCGAGTACGCCCTGATCCACCAAAGCCTGTACCTCGGCGAGGATGTCGCCCGGCCTGCGGTCGATTTCCTTGCCGCGCAGGGCCGGGACGATGCAGAACGTGCAGGTGTTGTTGCACCCCACCGAGATCGACACCCAGCCGGCGTACGCGGATTCGCGTTTCGCGGGCAGGGTGGACGGGAACGCATCGAGAGATTCGAGAATCTCGACCTGCGCCTGGTCGTTGTGCCGGGCGCGCTCGAGCAATACCGGCAGCGACCCGATGTTGTGGGTACCGAAGACGACGTCGACCCAGGGAGCCTTCTCGACGACGGTGTTTCGATCCTTCTGCGCCAGGCAACCGCCCACAGCGATCTGCATGTTGGGGTTGCGCGTCTTCGCCGGGCGCAGCATGCCGAGGTTGCCGTACAGCTTGTTGTCGGCGTTCTCTCGTACCGCGCACGTGTTGAACACGACCAGATCTGCGTCGGTGCCTGCGTCTGCCGGAACGTAGCCGGCTTCCTCGAGCAACCCGGACAACCGCTCCGAATCGTGGACGTTCATCTGGCAACCGTGCGTACGCACTTCGTAGCTGCGGGGACTCGTTGCCGACCCGTCGGTGAACGGCACGGGTTCGTAAACCCCGTGTTCTGTCACGTCCACGGCCGGAAAAACACTCGTTTGCACCCCTCCAGGGTACGGCCATCGCACCGACGGACACGCCGGGGTCGAGGGCCCCACCGGAGACTGTCCAGGGCCGATGCGGACCGTCAGTAAAGTTTCCATTACATAATCGAAGATGACGGGCGAAAACGCCGGTCGGCGAGGAAACTACGCATAGGGTTTCGATCTATGACGCACGCCACCGACGCGCCGGCATCGACACCCCAGCCGAACGCACCTTCGATGATCTCGCTCAAATCCGTCGACAAACATTTCGGTGATCTGCACGTCCTCAAGGACATCAACCTGGAAGTGCCGGCCGGACAGGTCGTCATCGTCGTGGGTCCTTCCGGATCGGGCAAGTCGACCCTGTGCCGGACGATCAATCGGTTGGAGCCGATCGACTCCGGTGCCATCGAAGTCGACGGAGACCTGCTCCCCGCCGAGGGCAAGGCCCTGGCCGCACTGCGTGCCGACGTGGGCATGGTGTTCCAGTCGTTCAACCTGTTCGCGCACAAGACGATTCTGCAGAACGTCATGCTCGCGCCGATGAAGGTACGCAAGCAGAAGAAGGACGAGGCAGAGAAGAGCGCCCTGGCCCTCCTCGAGCGCGTGGGCATCGCCAACCAGGCAGACAAGTATCCCGCTCAGCTGTCCGGTGGTCAGCAGCAGCGCGTCGCCATCGCTCGATCTCTCGCCATGAATCCAAAGGTGATGCTCTTCGACGAGCCCACCTCGGCCCTCGACCCCGAAATGGTCAACGAGGTACTCGACGTGATGACCTCGCTCGCCAAGGAGGGGATGACGATGCTCGTCGTCACCCACGAGATGGGCTTCGCCCGCAAGGCCGGCGACCGCGTCATCTTCATGGCCGACGGTGCCGTCGTCGAGGACACCGATCCGGAGACCTTCTTCAAATCTCCCAAATCCGAACGAGCCAAGGACTTCCTCGGCAAGATCCTCGGCCACTGACCCGCTTCACCGTTCATCCCGTTTGCCCGACCCGATCCTTAAGGACATTCACAGTGAGAATCACCCGCCCGATCCGCCTCGGAGTTGCCATTGCAGCTCTGTCCATCGTCGCGACCGCCTGCGGCGGCGGCGAGGAAGCTCGCACCATCTCGACGAGCGCCGAGTCCGGCAACCTCATCGTCGGCATCAAGTTCGACCAGCCCGGCCTCGGGCTGCGCAACCCCGACGGTACGTTCAGCGGATTCGACGTCGAGGTGGCCAAGTACGTCGCCGGTCAGCTCGGTGTCGACGAGGCGAACATCGAGTTCAAGGAGTCCCCCTCGGCCCAGCGCGAGACCCTGATCGAAAACGGTGAGGTCGACTACATCGTCGCCACCTACTCGATCACCGATACGCGCAAGGAAAAGGTCGGCTTCGCCGGACCGTACTTCGTGGCGGGCCAGTCGCTGCTGGTGAGCCAGGACAACACCGACATCACCGGTGCCGATTCGCTCGAGGGCAAGCGTCTGTGCTCGGTCACCGGCTCCACTCCCGCACAGAACATCGCCGACGAGTACCCGGGCGTGCAGCTCCAGCCCTTCGACACGTACTCCGCCTGCGTCGAGGCACTGCGCAACGGCACCGTCGATGCGGTGACGACGGACGACATCATCCTCGCCGGCTACGCCGCACAGTCTCCCGGACAGTTCAAGGTGGTCGGTGAACCGTTCACCACGGAGAACTACGGCATCGGCCTGAACAAGGACGACACCGAGGGACGCAACCAGATCAACGACGCCATCGAAGAGATGGTCTCCAGCGGTGCCTGGGAGCAGGCCTTCAACGACACCGTCGGTGCATCGGGCTACCCGCTTCCCGCCGAGCCCACAGTCGACCGCTACTGATCGACTCGATCGTCGTGTCCCGCAGCCTCGCTGCGGGACACGACGGTTCGATCTCTCCTAGCCGTGAGGATCAACAAGCACCGTGAATCTATTGAGCAAGTACGGCGATCAACTGATCGACGCATTCCTGACGACCATCTATCTGACATTGGCATCCCTCGTCGGTGCGCTGATCATCGGAACGATCGTCGCCGCCATGCGGGTATCGCCCATTCCGATCGCGCGCGGAATCGCTGCCACGTACGTCACCATCTTTCGTAACACTCCGCTGACCCTGGTCATCCTGTTCACCTCGTTCGGCCTGTTTCAGACGATGGGTGTCTCTCTGGCCTCTCAGTCGTCCCCGACGGGCCTCGCGGACAACAACTTTCGCCTGGCAATCCTCGGTCTGAGCATCTACACCGCGTCGTTCGTCGCCGAATCGCTGCGGTCGGGAATCAACACGGTCCCGGTCGGGCAGGCCGAAGCGGGCCGCTCTCTCGGCATGACGTTCACGCAGAACATCTCCATCGTCGTTCTCCCACAGGCATTCCGAGCCGTGATCGGACCTCTCGGCAGCGTCGTGATCGCGCTCACCAAGAACACGACCATCGCATCGGTCATCGGCGTCGCCGAGGCGTCGTTCCTGATGAAGAACATGATCGAGAACGAGGCCGCGATCTTCGTGGTCGGCGGCATCTTCGCGCTCGGTTTCATGATCCTGACGCTCCCGACCGGGTTGCTGTTCGGCTACATCAGCAAGCGATTGGCGGTGTCCTGATGAGTGATGCAGTAGCAGTTCTCTACGACGTTCCGGGACCCAAAGCGGTTCTGCGCTACAGAATTCTCTCCGGAGTAGTTGCAGTCGTCTCCCTCGGAATTGCGTTCCTCATCTACCGTGCGTTGGACTCGAAGGGCCAGCTGACCGCGGAGAAGTGGGACCCGTTTCTCCAATCGACCACGTGGACAACGTATCTGTTGCCCGGCATCCAGGGCACGCTGGTGGCAGCGGCCCTGTCGATCGTGTTCGCCCTGATTCTCGGTGCTGCACTCGGTATCGGCAGGTTGTCCGATCACCGGGTGGTTCGGGTGATCAGTGGCGCATTCGTCGAGGTGTTCCGCGCCGTTCCCGTGCTGATCCTGATGATCTTCCTGTACGCCGTCTACGCCGATTACGAGGTCTTCAAGGTCAAGTACCTGGCCTTGGCGGCAGTGGTCACGGGCCTGACGCTGTACAACGGTTCGGTCATCGCAGAGATCGTGCGTGCCGGTGTCAATTCGTTGCCCAAGGGCCAGAGGGAAGCAGCGTCGGCTCTCGGAATGCGTAAGAGCCAGGTCATGCTCCTGGTCCTTCTCCCCCAAGCCGTCACCGCCATGCTTCCGGCGATCATCTCGCAGATGGTGGTAGCGCTGAAGGACTCGGCGCTCGGTTACGTCATCGGTTACGTCGAGGTCGTCCGTTCCGGTCAGCAGGTGGGTGCGTTCTACAGCAACTACCTGCCGTCTCTGATCATCGTCGCCGTCATCATGATCATCATCAACTCTGCGTTGACGAAGTTGGCCACCGTGGTCGAACGTCGTCTGCGTTCTCGTAAGCGCAAGGCCGGGGCGACTGCAGTTGTGCCGGCTCTCGACGGCGGTCAGGCAGCCTGACCTCGCGTCGGCCGCAACTGAGGAAGCCCTCGACGAGTAAGGCCCGCAACACCAGTGGTGTTGCGGGCCTTACTGTTTCTCGACGGCACCGGCTCGAGGTGGACGATCACATCGAGTCGGGGCCGTCGAAGTCTTCGGTGTCGGCACCTGCGTGGTCGAGCTGTTCTTTGACCACCGCAAATGCCATCGACTGGGAGTAGCCACGGCGTGCGAGCATGCCGACCAGTTTTCGCACTACCTTGTCTCGATCGGCGCGAGCGTCGGGTCCACTCGGATCGGGCAACTGCAGTGTGCGAAATCGCTTGCGTACCAACTCGGCTGCGCGCTGACGCTCGTCGTCGGCGTCGATCAGATCCAGTGCATGCACTGCGAGTTCGTTACTGACTCCCTTGTTGCGGAGCTCCATGCTCAGTGCACGTTTGCCCTTGCCGGAGTATTTGTGCCGAGATTGGACCCACTGCTGCGCGAACGATTCGTCGTCGACCAGTTTGGCCTTCTCGAGCCGGTCGAGAACGGCGTTCGCGATCTCGGTGGTGAAACCCTTCTTGGCAAGGCTGGCTTCGAGTTCGTGCCTGCTGCGTGCTCGGTCGGTCAGCAGCCGAAGGCAGGCATCTTTCGCCTGCGCCTCGGTGCCGCCGCCTTCGTCTCGCTGCTGCACAGCGACGACAGGTTAGAAGTCGACCGGAGCAGCTGCGGGCTCTTCTGCGGTGACGTCCGCGCCGATCTGCAGCTTCTCCATGATCTTCTTCTCGATTTCGTCCCGCACGTCCGGATTCTCGAGCATGAACTTGCGGGCGTTCTCCTTGCCCTGGCCGAGCTGGTCCCCTTCGTAGGTGAACCACGAACCCGACTTACGGATGAAGCCGTGCTCGACGCCCATGTCGATCAACGAGCCTTCGCGGCTGATGCCCTTGCCGTAGATGATGTCGAACTCGGCCTGCTTGAACGGCGGCGCAACCTTGTTCTTGACGACCTTGACCCGGGTGCGGTTACCGATGGCGTCGGTTCCGTCCTTCAGGGTCTCGATGCGGCGGATGTCGAGGCGAACCGAGGCGTAGAACTTCAATGCCTTACCACCGGTGGTGGTTT
Source organism: Rhodococcus sp. IEGM 1330 (assembly GCF_033142445.1). Lineage (NCBI taxonomy): Bacteria > Bacillati > Actinomycetota > Actinomycetes > Mycobacteriales > Nocardiaceae > Rhodococcus > Rhodococcus sp. IEGM 1330. Next base: position 910,036 of record NZ_JAWLSB010000001.1, on the reverse strand, counting down.
CGGGAGAGCCGAACATGACGCCGATCTTCTCGCGCAGCTGGTTGATGAAGATGACGGTGGTACCGGAGTTGCTCATGGCACCGGTGATCTTGCGCAGCGCCTGGCTCATCAGGCGGGCCTGCAGACCCACGTGACTGTCGCCCATCTCGCCCTCGATCTCGGCGCGCGGTACCAGTGCCGCCACCGAGTCGATCACGAGGATGTCGAGAGCACCCGAACGGATCAGCATGTCTGCGATCTCGAGAGCCTGCTCACCGGTATCGGGCTGCGAGACCAGCAGTGCGTCGGTGTCGACACCGAGCTTCTTCGCGTAGTCCGGATCGAGGGCGTGCTCGGCGTCGATGAACGCAGCGATGCCGCCTGCCCGCTGCGCACTCGCTACCGCGTGAAGGGCAACGGTGGTCTTACCCGAGGATTCCGGACCGTAGACCTCGATGACACGTCCACGCGGCAACCCTCCGATGCCGAGTGCCACATCGAGCGCGATCGATCCCGTGGGGATGACGGCAATGGGCTGGCGAACCTCGTCACCGAGGCGCATCACCGAACCCTTGCCGAAGTTCTTGTCGATCTGCGCGAGTGCGAGATCGAGTGCTTTGTCGCGATCGTATGCAGCCATCGTGAGCTCCCTGTGTCGTGTCGTTCAGCTGTGTCGTGTCGATCAGCTTTGTCGTCGGTAACGCTAGATCGGGGTACCGACAAGAAGTTTCTCGAAACCGCCCGGCAACCGTTGACACAAGCATAGGGGAACACGTGTTCGAGTCAACTACCGCAGCACTCGACACGCCGAGAGGATCGAAAGGACCCGAGGAGCTACCAGCGTTCTTTCGGCACATCGAACTCGTAACAGATCGATCGCCACACTTCCCGTGGATCGACGCCGTCCTCGATGGCTTGCGCTCCGGTTCGGCCGATACCGGACAGCACATGATCGGTCAGCAGGGAATCGCCACGAACGGAGCCGAACTCCTCGATGAGCAGTTCACGAAATTCGGTCAGACGCACAACGACAACCCTAACGCCCGCGCCGTGGAGTGCCGCGGGCGAGCACCCTATGACAGACAGACACCGGATCCTCGACGGACTTCGCCCCGTCCGCCGCCGTCTCCGCTGCCCGGGCGAAGCGCGGATCGGACAGTACGGTGGCCACCGCGTCGGCGATCGAAGTCGGCGTCGGGGGTCGCACGATGACGGCACTCCCCTGCCGGGCGGCCCGATTCGCCAGCTCCCATTGATCACCACCGCCGGGGACGGTCACCACCGGAACGCCGTGAATGAGCGCCTTGGCCAGCATGCCGTGTCCACCGCCGCACACCACCACATCGGCATCTCGCAGCAGTTCGTCCTGGCGGCCCAGTCCTGCGTTCGCCCAGTTCGGGAGTACGTCGGGACCTCCGTCGAGAACGGAGGCCACGACCCGGACTCCTCTACCGTCCAACCCCTTCAGCGCCATCTCGAGCATTCCCTCCGCACCGGTGAACGCTGTCGACGGCGCGACCATCACCAGCGGTGACGATCCGTCGGGAGTATCGAGCAGGTCGTCCGTCGGTTCCCACAGCAGCGGGCCGACCACGTGTGCGTCCTCCGGCCAGTCGGGACGTTGCACCTCGAGCGCGGGAATGGTGGCGACGAGCCGAGCAGCCGGGCCCGGATCCTCGGCAGGCAGCCCGATGCTCGTTCGTGCGCTGGACCGCTGAGCTCGCCCCTGAGCGATCGAGCGTGCCGTCAACGCGCGCATCACGGTATCGCGCAGCCTGCCGCGAACCCCGGTACCTGGAGCCAAGCCACTTCCGATGGGAGGCAAACCTTTCGAGGGCGAATACAGCGGATGTGGCGAGAGCTCGACCCAGGTGATACCGAGCCGCTCGGCGGCCATGCCGCCCCCTGCGGTCAGGATGTCGGACACGACGAGATCGACGTTCTCCCGCTCGAGGTCGGGCAGCAGCTCGGTCGCAACGAACGCCGCCCGTGAGTGGATTCGTTGTCCGGCATCGAGATCGTCGTCCTCCGGCCGCGGTGCAAGACCACCCAGCGGAAGCGTCCGTAGCCCCGCGGCGTGCGCGTCGGGCACCCACCGGCTACCGGTGAAGAGGATCGGTTCGTCGCCCGCCTCGCGGAAGAGCAGAGCGAGCGCGATTGCCGGAAACGCATGCCCCGGATCGGGCCCGGCCACCACTGCTACTCGCACGAACCCAGCGTGCCACACTCGAGCCGTACCGCTCGACGTGTGCCGAGATCAGCTCGTGAGGGCCGACCTTAACCTGAGCGGCGACATGTGCAACAGGTCCAGACCGCGATCGACGAAGCCTCGTTCATGCACTCTCGGGCCGGAGGTAACTGTCCACCGCATACGCCATCTGGCGCGTCACCTCGGTACCGGAGACACGCTCGGACACCATCTCGGCGGACTGCACCGCGGACTGCACCATCAGTAGCACCAGCGTGGCGAGAGTGGTGGGGTCCCCCGCGCGAATCGAGGAATCACGTTGTCCGGCAACGACCAGGGAAGACAATGCGTCGATGATCAACGACTGACTGGTTCCGAGTCGATGCAGAATGTAGGTGGCGAGCACGTCGGAATCGGAACGCAGAATCTTCACGAACAGCGGATGGAGTCGAACGCGGTCGGCCACTTCGCCCACGGCAGTCACGATCTGATCGCGAGCCGACGCCGTGGCGTCGAAACTCGGAATCAGGGCGCCGATCTCACGAGTGAGCAGGCTCGACACCACCGCTCGTGTATCGGCCCATCTCCGGTACACGGTGGGCCTGCTGACCTTGGCACGACGCGCGATCTCGGCCAAGGTCGTGCGCTTGACTCCGTGTTCGAGGATGCAGGACCGGGCCGCGTCGAGAACGGTGTCTTCGACCGACTTCTCGGGAGCCTCGGTTCGGGAGGGCGACTGAGGGGGCTCGGACGAGGCAAGACTCGACACCGGCTGCTCGATCACGTTCCACCCTTCGCAATTCGGACATGAGGACTGCATCTCCAGCGATAACAGTCATTTTCGTTACAGTACCTCACGGTTACACGCACATTCGGCTCGAAAGTCACCGGTAACACGCATGCACACTGTGCGCCGGAGGCATTCGGCCATGAATCGACTCGGTCACCACCACGGCAATCGTCAACCCTGGCAAGCTGATCGATGTGATCGACGAATCGTTGCGACCATGACCCGATCGGTGACCGTGTTGACCAATCCGATGGCCGGCGGTGGGCGCGCAGGGCATGCCGGACGGTGTGCCGTGGCTCGCCTGCGGGAGCGGGAACTCGACGTCACGGCCATCGAAGGCCGCACGCCCGGGGATGCGTTGACATTGCTCGAGAAGGCCGTCGGCAGCGGTACGGACGCCGTGGTCGCCGTCGGCGGCGACGGGCTCGTCAATCTCGTCGTTCAAGTGCTCGCCGGCACCGACGTCCCGATGGGCCTGATCCCGGCCGGCACCGGCAACGATCTGGCCCGCACTCTGGGCCTGCCTCGCGACGACGCTACCCATGCAGCCGACATCGTCGCCGACAACGTCACGCGCGCAATCGATCTCGGACGAATCGGCGAGCGCTGGTTTGCCACCGTACTATCCAGCGGCTTCGACTCGCTGGTCACCGAGAGGGCCAAGCGACTGCGCTGGCCGCGCGGACCTCTCCGGTACAACGCGGCCATGATGCTACAGCTGGCGTCACTCCGAAAGCTCCCGTACGTCATCGAACTGGACGATGCCGAGCTTCGTCTCGACGCCACCTTGGTCGCGGTCGGAAACGGCAGGAGTTACGGAGGTGGCATGGTCGTGTGCCCTGCCGCGCGGATGGACGACAGCCTTCTCGATGTCACCGTCGTTCGCGGGGTGAGTCGGACTCGACTGCTCGGACTGTCGCCGACTCTCTATCGGGGAACACATATCGACTTGCCGGAGGTCGACACCTACACCTCGACGCAGGTCACGCTGCGGTGCGATGGAATCGTCGCCTATGCGGACGGTGAACGTGTCGCGGAACTACCTGTCACCGCACGCTGTGTACCGCGGGCACTCAGGGTGTTCGTCGATCAGGGTTCTGTATCTCGAGGGTGACCGGACCGCCGCGTCAGAACTTCAGCGACGAGCGATCGTCGTTCGAGGAGATCGCTTTGTACAGCCACACCAGTCCCAACACGATCGCGCCGGCCACCACCAGCCAGAAGACACCCTTGATGATGGTGCCCAGAAGCGCGAGCGCAATCCAGATCAGAACGATGAATCCCAGTACTTTCCAGAACATGAGTGCTCCTGCCGTGTCTCCGCGCACCGTGTCGTATCGCGTACTTCGATACTGGCACTCGAGCGCGACGAACACATCGGGGTGAACCCTGAATTGTCTCAGCGGTGCCGCGACCGGATCTGGTCGATTTCGGTGAGCGCCTCGGCCCATCCCTGCAGTCGATCCGTCGCCGACAGCAGCTCGCGTCGATGCGATTCCACGACCGTCGTCGACGCCGATCCGGCCGGTCCGGTCATCCGCGCGGCCGCGGCGACGAGCTGCTCGTACTGATCGACCCCGGTGGCGAGTTCGGCTGCAGCCGAAGCTATTCCGCTGCGCAGGTGTTCGAGGGTCACAGCGCTCGCCGCCCCCGCACGTTCCAGAGCGGCGATGTCGACGGCGACTCCTTCGAGACCGCGGGCTGCATCGGAGGTCACCCCGATCATCTCCTCGACGTCGTCGGCACCGATCGTCTCGGACCTCGCCAGGATCCCCAGTAGCTCGAACAGACTCTGCTCGGCACCGGCCAGTCGGGTCATCGACTCGTACGCGGCAGATCCGCGCTGCGGCAACACGCGCTTGGTCGGTAGGCCCACGGGGACCGGTTGGGCTCGAAGACGCCGCAACCGCGTCACCGCGAATGCCGCCGGGACGGCCATCAGTGCAGCGCTACCGCCGCCCACGAACAGAGTCCACTCCGGGGCCGACAGCACGGCCATCCCCGCAGTTCCCACCGCTGTCGTCGTGGATGCGGCACCGAACCTGATTCCGCGTCGTCTGGCGCGGCGAATCTTCTTCAGATGCTTGACGCGGGGGTCTCTCCGACGTCCGGCGGCGTCGAGAATCGAGGTACCGACACTACGAGCGGACTCCGCAAGAGACCTGACCACTGCGCCGGACTCGGTGACGGCTGCGGTCACGGACTCTCGATCGAGCGAAACGGCCGGCCGCTTACGCGACCGGCCGGATTCGTGATCTCTTCTACTCATGTCGACGCTGCTGTCGGACGACCGAGCTGTTCGTCAGGTCGATCTACGCCTGAGCCGGGGGCTCGGGCGTCGCGTCCGGGGACTTGGCAATCGAGGGCTTCGCCGCGGCATTGCCGGACGGCAGCGAGTCGCCTGCCATCGATGCGCGGATCTGCTCCAGGCGACTGTGGCCCGCCATCTGCACGGATGCCTGCTGGACCTCCATCATGCGACCGGAGACCGAGTTCTGAGCCAGCTCCGCCGATCCCAGTGCATCTGCGTAGCGACGTTCGATCTTGTCGCGCACAGCGTCGAGGCTCGGGGTGTTGCCGGGCGCGGACAGGGTGCTGTCCATCGACCGGAGGGATTCGCTGACCTTCTCCTGCATCTTCGCCTGCTCGAGCTGGCTGAGCAGCTTGGTGCGTTCTGCGACCTTCGACTGCAGAGCCATGGCGTTCTGCTCGACGGCCTTCTTGGCCTGGGTGGCCGCCTGCAGAGACTGGTCGTGCAGGACCTTGAGGTCCTCGACGCTCTGCTCGGCGGTCACCAGCTGCGCGGCGAATGCCTCGGCTGCGTTCGTGTACTGCGTGGCCTTCTCGATGTCGCCTGCGGTGGCGGCCTGATCGGCCAGCGTCACCGCTTGCCGAGCATTCGCGTTGAGCTTCTCGACCTCGTCCAGCTGCCGGCTGAGCTTCATCTCGAGCTGGCGCTGATTACCGATGACGGACGCGGCCTGCTGGGACAGCGCCTGGTGCTGCCGCTGCGCGTCTTCGATCGCCTGCTGAATCTGAACTTTGGGGTCGGCCTTCTCGTCGATCTTGGAATTGAAGAGCGCCATCATGTACTTCCAGGCTTTGACGAAAGGATTAGCCATGGGGTGGTCCTGCCTCCATCTGTTGCGCCGCGGTGGCCGCGTACGGGTCGGCTGCTCTCGCAGTGACCGAAATGAACCTGTCCGTGCTGTGAAAGTCGGGTGCGTGGTCTGGGTCAGGAGTGGAAACTGGGTACTTTTCCGATCTTAGGCGGCGGCGAGAGCTCTGGCAGCAGGTGCCGGAATCACGACGCGAGTATCGCCGTCGATGCGGGTGGCGACTGCCGCCTCGTCGAGCCGCGCGGCGGCGGTGGAGGCGTCGGACAGCGTCACACTGACATCACTCATGACGTCCGAGAGCGGGACGGCGAGGGCGTCGCAGATCGCGGCGAGGAGTTCGCTCGACGCCTCCTTGCGACCGCGTTCCACCTCGGAGAGGTACCCGAGGCTGACACGTGCGGTGTTCGAGACTTCACGCAGGGTTCGGCTCTGTGCGACGCGAGTACGCCGCAAACTGTCGCCGAGTGCTTCACGCAATAGCAGCGCCATCTCGCTCCTCCTCGTTGGTGTTCGTGCCGACGACTGTGCCGTCGAGACGACAACGTTCATATCTCGTTCGTCCGGAGCCGTCACGATGTTCAACGTCCCAGTCGGTCCGATTGGTTCCCGACCCTATATGCCCGTTCACTCCGACACGCGCCGAAGCTGCTTCGACACGGCTGCCAAGACTGTATCTCGCCGAATGGTTCACCTGCTCGCCTGCGCGCGACATGGCCGCTGCAGAGGTCACGTCGGAACGATTCACGTCGAGGACACGCCTCGGCGCAGGCGAACGGCCTGCACCACGTAGTCCAGGCCGGTGTACACGGTGAGTAGTACCGCCAGCGCCATCAAGGCCACCGCGACCGGGTCGACAACGCTCGGCAGCGGGCACAGATACACCCCTATCGCGAACGTCTGCACCAGAGTCTTCACCTTGCCGCCGCGCCCTGCGGGGATGACGCCGTGGCGGATGACGGCGAACCGCACGGCGGTGATGCCGATTTCCCGCACCCCGATGATCACCGTCACCCACCATGACAGTTCGCCCAACATCGACAGTCCGACGAGCGCGGCACCGATCAGCGCCTTGTCGGCGATGGGGTCGGCCATCTTCCCGAAATCGGTGACGAGACCGTACTTGCGGGCCAACTGGCCGTCGATCCGGTCGGTGATGGCTGCAGCAGCGAAGATCGCGGTTGCCGCCAGCCGCCACGACGTGTCCTGGCCGTCGCCGACGAACAGCGCTGCGAGAAAAACCGGAACGAGCGCGATCCGGAGCACCGTGAGGACGTTCGCGATATTGAGCAACGGCACTTCGTCCGGCCCGCCGGTGACAGCGTTGCCGTGGGGCAGCCCCGAGTTGCGCGGAGAATCCCCTGGTCCGGACACGGGGTTGCCCGGAATCTCACCACTGGACGGAACGCCGTGATCGGGCGCAACCGGCCCACTCATCGGCAGACCCGCGAGCCGTCGACGACGTACCGGTCGGTGTGTCGGCTTTTGCGCAGCACCCAGCCGCCGAGACCGGGACACAGCTCACTGAACGACACACGAAAAGTTTATCGGTTGCGGTACTGACTACTGTTCACCCCATGACTTCTGGGCCGAATCGGGCGAGTCGCGACATCGCAGACCCCGAATCCGACGTGCATTCCGACATCGCGGACCGTGGCTCAGCGAACGACGGCACCCTCGTCGTGCGTCGAGCCAGGACCTCCGACATCCCCGGGATCAAGCGTCTGATCGACATCTACGCAGGACGCATTCTGCTGGAGAAGAACCTCGTCACCCTGTACGAGGCGGTGCAGGAGTTCTGGATCGCCGAGCGTGACGGCGAGATCATCGGCTGCGGTGCGTTGCACGTGCTGTGGGCCGATCTGGGCGAGGTTCGCACGGTCGCCGTCGACCCCGCCGCGAAGGGACACGGTGCAGGCCACCTGATCGTCGCCAAACTGATCGAGGTCGCTCGTGATCTGGCACTGCAGAAGGTGTTCGTGCTGACCTTCGAGGTGGACTTCTTCTCCCGACACGGGTTTGCCGAGATCGACGGAACCCCTGTGACGGCCGAGGTCTACGCGGAGATGTGCCGTTCGTACGACACCGGCGTGGCGGAGTTCCTGGACCTGAGTTACGTCAAACCGAACACTCTGGGCAACACGCGGATGCTGCTGTCGCTCTGACAGAATTCTGGGGTCACCCCTCGAATCCGGAAGAGAGCTCCATGCCCCTGATCGCCGTCAGCTACACCTACTCACCTTCCACCACGGACGGACGCGACACCCACCGCGCAGCACACCGTGCCTGGTTGGCGGACCTGCTCGACCGGAAGACTCTGGTTTCGAGCGGACCGTACGCCGACGGCAGCGGCGCGCTGCTGCTGGTGGAAGGCACGGACGCCGCCACCGTCGAAACGCTGTTCGCGCAGGACCCGTTCGCAGTGGAGAACCTGATCGAGTCGGCGACGTTCCACGAGTGGACGCCCGTCATGGGCACCTTCACGTCCTGATCGGCTCGCTCACCCGGTTCGCGTGAATGGACCATTGCACTGCCCAGACGGCTGCAATGGTCCATTCACCCGGCTCAGGAGACCTTCGTAACCGTCAGAACTCGTCCGACGCGGGCTGCTCGTCCGGGTCGCCGCCCTTGATCGACCACAGCAGACCGTCGAGCTCGTCCGGTTTGACGAGCACCTCGCGGGCCTTCGATCCCTCGCTCGGGCCGACGACTCCGCGGTTCTCCATCAGGTCCATCAATCGCCCGGCCTTGGCGAAGCCGACTCGAAGCTTGCGTTGCAGCATCGACGTCGAACCGAACTGACTCGTCACGACCAGCTCGACCGCTTGCAACAGCACGTCGAGGTCGTCGCCGATGTCGGGGTCGACATCCTTCTTGTCCGAGACCTTCGCTGCGGTGACGGTGTCGTTGTACTCGGGCTCGGCCTGGGTCTTGGCGAAGTCGACGACGGCGGCGATTTCCTCATCGGTGATGAACGCACCCTGCAGACGCGTCGGCTTACCTGCACCCATCGGTAGGAACAGTGCATCGCCCATGCCGATCAGCTTCTCCGCGCCCGGCTGGTCCAGAATGACGCGGGAGTCGGTCAGTGACGAGGTTGCGAAGGCCAGTCGCGACGGCACGTTCGTCTTGATCAGTCCGGTGACCACGTCGACCGAGGGACGCTGGGTGGCGAGCACCAGGTGGATTCCGGCTGCACGTGCCTTCTGCGTGATCCGCACGATCGCTTCCTCGACGTCGCGGGGAGCGGTCATCATGAGATCGGCCAGCTCGTCGACGATCGCGAGGATGTACGGGTAGGGCCGATACACGCGTTCGCTGCCCAGAGGTGCGGTGATCTCGCCGGAACGCACCTTCTTGTTGAAGTCGTCGATGTGGCGGACCTTGTTGATCTGCATGTCCTGGTAGCGCTGCTCCATCTCCTCGACGAGCCAGGCCAGCGCCGCGGCAGCCTTCTTGGGCTGCGTGATGATGGGGGTGATGAGGTGCGGAATGCCCTCGTAGGGCGTCAGCTCCACCATCTTCGGGTCGATCAGGATCATCCGAACCTCGTCCGGCGTCGCCCGTGCGAGCAGCGAGACGAGCATCGAGTTCACGAAGCTCGACTTACCGGAACCGGTGGATCCGGCCACCAGCAAGTGGGGCATCTTCGCGAGGTTGGCACTGACGAAGTCGCCCTCGATGTCCTTACCCAGTCCGATCACCAACGGGTGGTGATCCTTTCGCGTCGACGGCGCAGTCAGCACGTCGGCCAATCGGACCATCTCGCGGTCGGAGTTGGGGACCTCGATACCGACCGCGGACTTACCCGGGATCGGCGCGAGCAGGCGCACGTTGTCGGTGGCGACGGCATAGGCGATGTTGCGTGCGAGTGCGGTGATCTTCTCGACCTTGACGCCGGGGCCGAGCTCCACCTCGTAGCGGGTGACCGTGGGCCCGCGAGTGAAACCTGTGACCGCAGCATCGATCTTGAACTGTTCGAGCACCTCGGAGATGGCCTCGATCATGGCGTCGTTGGCCTGGCTGCGGGTCTTGGGCGGATCCCCGTCGATCAGTAGCGACAACGACGGAAGCGTGTAATCCCCGTCGACGACGCGATCGACGACGATCTTGTCGTCCTCGGCTGCCTTCTTCGGTTCGGCCGCCTTGACGATGAGCTTGGGCTTCGGCCGCGGGGGCGCGACCGGCTCGGGGGCAGCGGCGGCAGGCGCGATGACCTCGGTGGCGGCCTCGGGTGGCGGGGTCTTGCGCGCGCGTGGCGGCTTGGCGACCGGGATGTATTCCTCGGTCGGGTAGTTGTCGTACGGGTCCGCGCCGCCGTGGACGGGGTAGCCGTCGGCGTCGAAGTTGCTGTCGTAGTCGCCGTAGCCCTCGTCACCGAACTCGGAGCCGAAGTCGGCCGGGTCGTACTCGTCGTATTCGTCGCCGCGACTGTCGGTGCCGAACAGGGCACGCATCCGATCAGGTACGTCGCGCACGGTGGTACCGGTGAGCAGCAGTACGCCGAACAGACCCGCGAGCAGCAGCAACGGCACGGCCAGCCACACGGTGAGGCCGTCGGCGATGGGCCCGCCCGCTACGTATCCGACGAAGCCTGCGCCCTCGGATCGGCCGGCGGCGTCGGTCGGTGAGCCGGCGGCCATGTGCCACAGTCCGAGGATAGGCAGGCCGAGCAGAATCGAGCCCAGGACCAGTCGCGGCCGTACCTCAGGATGCGGTTCGGAGCGCATCAGAACCACGGCGATTGCGACACCGAGCACGGGCGCGACGTAACCGGCTTCGCCGATCACGGCGCGGATGCCCACCTCGATCCATTCGCCGACCGGTCCTCCGGCGCTCAACCACACACTCGCGGCGACAACCACACTGACGGCGATCAGTCCGAGGGCGATCCCGTCCCGGCGGTGGCCGTGCTCGATGTCGGCGGCCTTGCTCACCGTCCGGGTCGTGGCGCCGACTCCGCGTGCCGCCATCGACCAGGTGGACGCAATGCCCCGCCCGACTGCGTCGAGGGCACCGCGCGACTTCTTCTTCGCCGCAGGCCGCCGAGCCGTCGACGCGCCCCTGCCGGGGGCCTTGCCTCGCGAGGATGCGTTCGCGCGCGAGGTCGCCGGGTTGCGGGGCGCGGTGGGCTTCTTGGGCGTGGTGACGGTGCGCGCGGTACGGCCGCCACCGGATTTACGGGCGGTGCCGGACGCGCGCGAGGAGCCGGATCCGCTGGACCCGGCCCTGGCGGTGGAGGTGCTGGTCTTTCCTGCCATGCCCCCAGGCTAGTCGCAACAGCCCCGTCGAAACCATCCGCAACACCAGTAACAGCGGACGTGAATGTGTCAGAAGCTCAGATCGAGCGCCTTCACGGCCGCGACGTCGTCTGCCGAACCCTCGTACAGCACCTCGATCTGGTCACGTCCGAACGCGTAGAGAAGCAGTTCCGACGGCTCCCCCACCACGGTCACCCCGGGGCCCGACCCGCCCTTGAACGTGGCCCGTCGGCCATCGGGCGTGCGCACGTGGACCGGCACGGGTGAGGAGCGGTGTCCGCCCTTACCCACCAGACGAACCTGCGGCCAGAGCCGGGTCTCCACCGCGGTGGGCAACACGCGCCGAGTCCAACTCTCGCCTGCACGGCGCAGATCCTCGTGATGAACGAACATCTCACCGAGATTGATCAACGGATCCAGCAGTGCGAACGGCGACCAGATGGGCGGCCCCGTTCGTACGTCCTCCACCACGGTCGCGAACGGCTTGTTCGCCACGGATCGCTGGACCCGCTCCGTGTACCCCGCGAGCGGAGAAAGAAATATGCCCGGCGAGGCGTCCAGGCGTCGCTCTCGGACGACGAGATGCGCCGCCAGATCGGCCGCTGTCCACTCACCGCACAGCGTCGGCGCATCGGGACCCACGTCGAGAAGGGTCTGGACCAGTTGAGAACGTTCATCCTGGGCAAGGCTCACACAGCCCACGGTACGTCCCGAGCGAACCGACGGCATCCCGCCGGCCCCACACTCCCCGATGTTCGATGCAGCCGAGGCGTCGGTAGCCTCCCCACAGTGCCGGTATCGGAAATTCTCGTCATCCTGCTCGCCGGTCTCGGAGCCGGAGCCATCAACGCCGTCGTCGGTTCCGGGACGCTGATCACGTTTCCGACGTTGGTCGCATTCGGCTATCCCCCGGTGGTCGCCACCATGTCCAATGCTGTGGGACTGGTCGCGGGAAGCGTCTCGGGCACGTGGGGTTATCGCCGAGAGCTGCGCGGACAGTGGCATCGACTGCGGTGGCAGTTGCCCGCCTCGTTCTTCGGAGCGCTCGGCGGGGCCTGGCTGCTGCTGCATCTACCCGAAACGGTGTTCGCCGCAGTGGTTCCGGTGTTGCTCATCGGCGCGCTGATTCTCGTTGTCGCACAACCGAGAATCCAGGCCTGGGCCAAGCGGCGATCGGAAGCCGCGGGCAAGGCCGCGAATCACATCAGCCGTACCCGGATGGCATTGGTCACCGGAGGCACTCTGCTGGTCGGCATCTACGGCGGCTATTTCACTGCCGCACAAGGCATTCTGCTCATCGGAGTCATGGGGGCACTGCTCCCCGAAACCATGCAGCGGATGAACGCGGCCAAGAATCTGTTGTCACTGGTCGTCAATGTCGTTGCTGCGGTGACGTACACGATCTTTCGATTCGACGACATCAGCTGGCAGGCCGCCGGACTGATCGCGGTCGGCTCCCTGATCGGTGGGGCCGTCGGAGCACGCTACGGCCGCCGGCTCTCGCCGGCGGCCCTGCGTGGTGCCATCGTCGTTCTCGGTCTGATCGGACTCTGGCGACTGCTCGTCTAGACGATCGCGTCCAGTTCGGCTGCGGGCGCGCCTAGTTCGACTGCGGTTGCGGCTTCACCGCGATGATGGTCGGAACGATCATCGGCTTGCGGCGATACTTGTCCGCCACCCACCGACCGACGACACGGCGCACGGCCTGCGCGATGCGGTGCGTATCGGACACGCCGTCGGACGCCAGACGCTGCAACTCCGACTCGACGAGTTGACCGGCTTCCTTGAGTGCGGCCGGATCGTCGGAGAATCCGCGACCGGACACCTCGGGTGCGGTCACCGCACGTCCGGTGGCCGAATCGACGGCGACGCTGATCGCGATGAATCCGCCTTCGCCCAGTACGAGTCGATCGGACAGCGTCGAATCGCCGACGTCACCGACCGAGAGGCCGTCGACGTAGACATGCCCCACGGGCACCTGTCCGACGATCTCGGCGAGACCGTCGACCATGTCGACCACCACGCCGTCCTCGGCCAGCACCACACGGTCCTCGGGGACACCCGTCGCCTTGGCCAGAGCGGCGTTGGCACGCAGATGACGCCACTCGCCGTGCACCGGCATGGCATTGGTGGGCCGTACCGCGTTGTAGAGGTACAGCAGCTCACCCGCCGAGGCGTGGCCCGAGACGTGAACCTTCGCATTCTGCTGCGTCACGACGGTGGCTCCACGCTTGGCGAGGCCGTTGACCACAGCGAACACCGAGTTCTCGTTGCCGGGGATGAGCGAGGACGCCAGCACCACGAGATCGTTCGCCTTGACGTTGATCTGGCGGTGCTCGCCGCGAGCCATCCGGGACAGCGCCGACAACGGCTCGCCCTGCGAACCGGTGGAGATGAGTACCAACCGGTCGTCGGGAAGCGTTGCAGCAGTGTCGACATTGACCTCGAGACCGTCGGGCACACGCAGGTAGCCGAGGTCCTGAGCGATCTGCATGTTGCGGACCATCGACCGGCCGACGAATGCCACGCGACGGTTGTACCGCTCGGCGACGTCGATGACCTGCTGGATGCGGTGCACGTGACTGGCGAACGACGCGACGATGACGCGCTGCTTCGCCTTACCGATGACGGTGTCGAGCACGCCGCCGATCTCACGTTCCGGGGTGACGAATCCGGGCACCTCGGCATTGGTGGAGTCGACCAGAAAGAGGTCGACGCCCTCGTCGCCGAGCCGCGAGAAGCCGGCCAGGTCGGTCAGGCGACCGTCGAGCGGCAGCTGATCGAGCTTGATGTCACCCGTGTGCAGCACCAGACCGGCATCGGTCCTGATGGCAATGGCAAGCGCATCGGGAATCGAGTGGTTCACCGCGAAGTACTCGCAGTCGAACGGGCCGTGCTGCGTGTGCTGGCCTTCGATGACCTCGACGAGGTTCGGACGCAACCGATGCTCACGGCACTTGGCCGCGACGAGCGCGAGGGTGAACTTGGATCCGACGACGGGCAGGTCAGGGCGCAGACGAAGCAGGAACGGGACAGCTCCGATGTGGTCCTCGTGACCGTGCGTCAGGACCACTGCCTCGACGTCGGCCATGCGGTTCTCGATGTGCCGGAAGTCGGGCAAGATCAGGTCGACACCCGGCTGCTGATCCTCGGGAAAGAGCACGCCGCAGTCGATGATCAGCATCTTGCCCTGGTGCTCGAACACCGTCATGTTGCGACCGATTTCGCCGATACCACCGAGTGCGACCACTCGCAGGCCTTTGAACGGGGCCTTCGGCGGTGTGCCGAGGCGCTCCGTCGGGTCGAATTCACGACGCTTGTCGGGACGCTGAGTGCGCGCCGAGTTCTGCACCACCGGCTTGCCCTGCCGGGCTCCTGCCGGTTGGCCCTGCTTCGGGGCCGGACGCTCGGAGGGAGGTCCGGCGTTTCGGGTTGCGCGTCCGCGCGATCTGTTCGGTCGTGTCATACAAGAACTCCTGCCGCCCGCAGCTCTGCTGCAAGCAATTCGATGTGGTCGATGCTCGGTGGCACCTGGGGAAGTCGTGGTTCGCCGACATCGATTCCGATGAGGCGAAGGCCTGCTTTCGATGCGCTGACGCCGCCGAGGCGCGCGACCGAACGAATGACCGGGATGAGGCTGACGTTGATCGCCTGTGCACGCGCGATGTCGCCCATCATGAACGCGGTGTGCAGCTCACGGAGACGAGCCGGAACGAGGTGGCCGATGACGCTGACGAAGCCGGTTGCACCGACCGAGAGCCAGGGCAGGTTCAGCGGGTCGTCGCCGGAGTAGAACTGCAATCCGGTCGACGCGATCAGTTCGGCACCGGCGTTCAGATCGCCCTTGGCGTCCTTGACCGCGAGGATCCGTGGATGCTCGGCGAGCCGACGCAATGTCTCGGTCTCGATCGGAACGACCGACCGCGGCGGAATGTCGTAGAGCATCACGGGCAGGTCGGTGGCGTTCGCGACCGCGGTGAAGTGCGCGTACAAACCGGCCTGCGGTGGCCGGGAGTAGTACGGGGTGACGACCAGGAGACCGTGCGCGCCTGCGCGGGCGGCGTCACGAGCGAGTTCGACGCTGTGCGCGGTGTCGTTGCTGCCGGCCCCGGCGATGATACGAGCTCGATGACCGACCGCGGCGATCACCGCGCGGAGCAGTTCGAGCTTCTCGTTCTCGGTGGTGGTCGGCGATTCGCCCGTCGTGCCGGCCAGAACCAATCCGTCGTTGCCCTGCTCGACAAGATGATGTGCCAGCCGAACGCCCGCATCGATATCCAACTTACCGTCCGCTGTGAACGGGGTCACCATGGCGGTGAGCACCGTACCGAACACTGGCGCAACGGAAGGAGCGGCGTCACCGTAGGTCATGGCAGCAGATTACCCGGTGCTTTACCCACTCTCGCGCAGCGGGACTCCCCGCCGACACCGTCCACGCATACCCGGTCTCCGCCGCAACCGAACCTCGTCGTCAGACCTCGGTCACGAACGGGCTGCGGGCCACTTCCGTGCCGTCCGGCAGCGTCGAGATCTCGAAGTCGCCGAACACGTCCGGAGCCACTCCCACGAGCTTACGCAGACATTCGACGGCAACACGGCGTATTTCCACGTCCGCATGCTCCGAGGCACGCATGGACACGAAATGCCGCCATGCACGGTAGTTTCCGCTCACCACCACCCGCGTCTCGGTCGCATTCGGCAACACCGACCGAGCCGCCTGCCGCGCCTGTTTGCCCCGCAGGGCAGCGTTGGTGACCGATTCGAGCTTTCCCTCGAGTGCACCGAGCAATTCGGTGTAGGCCGCCCGGCTCGCCTCGGTCGCCGACGCGAACAGCGCCTCGAGCTCGGGATCGCCTTCGACAGCCGGCGGAAGAACCACGTTGGCGTCGTGCTCGGGAACGAATCGCTGCGAGAGCTGCGAGTAGGAGAAGTGCCGGTGCCGAATCAGCTCGTGCGTGCACGATCGCGAGATTCCGGTGATGTAGAAACTCACGCTCGCGTGTTCGAGGACCGAGAGGTGTCCGACGTCGAGCAGATGACGCAGATACGACGCATTGGTCGCGGTCCGTGGATTGGGCTTGGACCAGCTCTGATAGCAGGCACGACCGGCGAACTCGACCAACGCCTGCCCGCCGTCCGCGTCGGTTTCCCAGGGAATGCCGACGGGCGGAACGAACTCGGTGCGGGCGACCAGTTGCACTCTCAGCGCAACCGTCCGCGGCACAGCTCTACCTTCGTTTTCTGCTGACACCGCACAACCCTAAACGCGGTACCGATGCCCGGCGAACGATGACGTCACAGTGCTGCCACATGACGCCACCAGGGCTGCTTGACCGACGTCACCAATGACGTCACACTGGCGTCATGGAACTGGACAAGTACACCGCGTCGCTACGCACGGATCTACTCGCGGCGGCCGCTCTGGGAGACGAGCACACCCGCCGGACGGCCGAAGCACTCGGCAAGACTGCGGAGGCGTCGGCCAGATTGATGCTGCTCACGGCGCTGTCGGACTTCGCAGCAGAGGTATCGAACGACCTGGACGGTCATACGGTCACCGTTCGTCTCGACGGTACGCAGGCGCACGCCGATGTTCGACGCGACAGCCCGGTGCCCGGTCTGCACGACGACGATCCGGCGGAGCCCGTCACCGAGGACTACCCGACCATGGACGATGTGTCCGGTGAGGTCAGACGGGTGACGCTGCGACTGGTCGAGCAGATCAAGGAACGTGCCGAGGACGCCGCGAACAACAGCGGAGTGTCGCTCAATTCGTGGTTGTCGCAAGCAGTTCAGGGCGCACTGCGCGATCAGATGCGCAAGGATCGCGGCTGGAACAACTGATCGGCCTACTTCTTCTCGCGCCACTCCCGCTCGAACGGCAACCGCCATGCGTGTGGGGCGATGAGTTGATGGATTGCGTTGGGACCCCATGACCCCGGTGCGTACAGCCGGACCGGAGGCGGGTCGGCGAGCAGCGGCTCGGACACCTGCCACAGTCGCTCGATGCCCTCGGCCGTGGTGAACAGCGTGTGGTCGCCGTACATGGCGTCGAGGATCAGCCGTTCGTACGCTTCCAGGACGTCGCCGACCCGCTCGGTTTCCTGGATGGCGAACTGCATGCTGAGTTTGTCCAGGCGCATACCGGGTCCGGGACGCTTGCCGTAGAACGACAGTGACACCTTCGAGGCATCCGCAAGGTCGAAGGTCAGGTGGTCGGGACCTTGCGCACCCACGCCCGAGCCGGCCGGGAACATGCTCTTCGGTGGTTCCCTGAAGGCGATCGAAATGATGCGCTGCCCCTCGGCGAGGCGTTTTCCACTGCGTAGGTAGAAGGGCACTCCGGCCCAGCGCCAGTTGTCGATCTCGCACTTGAGCGCGACGAAGGTGTCGGTGTCGGAATCGGCAGCCACCCCCTCCTCCGAGCGATAGCCCGTGTACTGCCCTCGCACAACGTTTTTCGGATCCAGGGGCATCATGGATCGAAAGACCTTGTTCTTCTCCTCGCTGATGGCGCGGGGTTCGAGCGCCGTCGGCGGTTCCATCGCCATGAATGCCAGCACCTGGAACAGGTGGGTGACCACCATGTCCTTGTACGCACCGGTGGATTCGTAGAATCCGGCTCGTCCGTCAAGGGCGAGCTTCTCCGGGATGTCGATCTGGACGTGATCGATGAAGTTTCGATTCCAGATCGGCTCGAACAACCCGTTGGCGAAGCGGAAGGCCAGGATGTTCTGCGCGGGTTCCTTGCCGAGAAAGTGATCGATCCGGAAGATCTGATCCTCGTCGAACGTTTCGTGAACCCGAGCGTTCAGCGCGATCGCGCTCTCGAGGTCGGTGCCGAACGGCTTCTCCATGATGATCCGGGAGCGCTTCACCAGATCTGCCGATGCGAGCGTATCCACCACTGCGAGAGCAGCTCTCGGCGGAACGGACAGGTAGTGCAGCCGTTTGGCGCTGCCTCCGAGTTCGATCTCGGCCTCGGCCACGGCCTCCCCCAGCGCCGCCGGTCCTGCCTTCTGCGACACGTAGGTCAGTCGCGAGGCGAAATGACTCCATTGCTCGTCGCCGACTTTGCGACTCGAGTAGGTGTTGATCGATTCGCGAGCGAGAGCGCGGAATTCGTCGGTCGACATCTCTTCGAGTGAGGTGCCGACGACGCGGATGTTCGGCGCGAGATCCGACAGCGCCAGATGCATCATCCCGGACAGCAGTTTTCGTTTGGCCAGGTCTCCTGTCGCCCCGAACAGGACGACGACCTGGGGTGGGAGTTCCGTGGCGGTGTCCGTCCGGCGTGAAGTCACGGTTCGAATAGTGGCACCGATCCTGCCCGAGTGCACTTCGGCAGGATTCGACCCGGCCGACAGGAGTCGACTCACCGACAGAATCAACGCAATGCGGCGACGAGGTCTCCCCGGTCCCCCACCACCACGCGTTCGAGTTCGAGCCAGTCCGCCATCTCCCGCAGTACCTCTCGTAGTCGAGGCGCGATGTCACCGGCGTTGCGGTCGCCTTCGACGTAGGCCGCGATCACGTGCAGTTCGGACTGCGCTCGCACTGCCTTGAGATCGAGTCGGGCCACCAGATGCCCGTCGAGCAGAAAGGGAAAGACGTAGTAGCCGTGAATTCGCTTGTGCTGCGGGGTGTAGATCTCGATGCGGTAGTGGAAGTCGAAGATTCGCTGCACCCGCGGACGATAGAAGATCATCGGATCGAACGGACAGAGCAGTGCGGCAGCGGTGGTCGTTCGCGGTGTTCTGGCCTCGCGGTGCAGGTATGCCGGTGCGTTCCAGCCTCGGACGGTCACCTGTTCGACCGAGCCGTCCTCGACCAGTTCGCCGATCGCTGCCTTGGCCTGCTTCTGCGAGAGTCGGTAGTAGTCTCTCAGATCCGGCTCGGTAGCGACTCCCAGTGCCCGAGAGGACTTTTCGACCAGTGCACGTATCGCGTCCGGTTCTTCGACGCGCCTGTGCAGAACGTCCTCCGGGATCACCCGTTCGCTGAGCTCGTACCGGCGTACGAATCCCGTCCGTGCCGGCACGGTCACCACGCCTGCCGCGAACAGCTGTTCGCAGACGACCTTGACATCGCTGCGATCCCACCACGGCCCCTTGCGACCGGGTGTGTCCACCTCGAGGTGCTTCTCGATCTCGCCCGCGCTGGCCGCACCGTTGTCGCCGATCACCGCGAGAACGTCGTCGACGAGCGTCGGTTCGCGATCGAGAATGTGGGCAGCTCCGCCCCACCGCCCGTGTCGATACAGCTCCATCCGCCACCGCATCAGCGACCAGTCCTCCACGGGCAGTAGTGCGGCCTCGTGAGCCCAGTACTCGACCAATCGACGAGGCCGACGCGCAGTGTCGGTCCATGCGGCGTCGTCGACGATCGTGCGGTCGTAGCCACCGACGCGGCTGAACACCGGTGCGTAGTGCGCGCGCACCACCACCGACACCGAATCGATCTGCAGCAACCCGGTGGTGTCGATGGCTGCGTGAACCGCGGCCTTGCTCGCCGGCCGAGTACGCGACCGCCTCGATGCCAGCCCTTGGGCGGCCAGGGCGGTGCGACGAGCGGCGGCGGCACTCATCTCCTGCATCGGATCAGCCTGTCACGGCCCACCGACACATCGACTCAGGTGCTGAACAGGTTCGCCGCCTTGAGGATCAATTCGTACAGTCCGTAGGCGAACGGCACGGCAACCCACGCCCATGCGACTGCCATCGTGACCTGCTTCTGTCCGCCGCTCATGCCTTCACTCCTGTAGGGGCTGCAGAACCCGCGTGATCGGATTCGTGGTACTTCGAGGCGACCGGCTTGATCGCTTCGTTCGCGAGGAAGCCGACCACCAGAAGTCCGATCATCACGTAGAACGCCGGCAGGTATCGGCCGGTGGTTCCGGGCTCTCCGGCGTCGGCGATGGCGTTGACGATCAGCGGCCCCAGGACGCCGGCCACCGACCACGCGGTGAGGAGTCGTCCGTGGATCGCGCCCACCTGATACGTACCGAAGAGGTCCTTGAGATAGGCCGGAACCGTCGCGAAACCCGCACCGTAGAACGAGAGAATCAGCAAGGCCGAGACCATGAACAGGATCTTGTTGGTGTTCGTGAACAAGGCGATGTAGAGGTACAGCAGTGCGCCGACACCGAGGTACATCCGGTAGATGTTCTTGCGCCCCACCACATCGGATACCGAAGACCAGACGAACCGTCCGATCATGTTGGTCAGGGAGAGGAACGCGACGAAGCCTGCGGCCGCAGCGGCGAGGGATTCGGGCGAGGTGGCGTCGGGAAAGAAGTCCTGATAGATGCCCGATCCGCGTTCGAGAATGCCGATTCCGGCAGTGACGTTGAAGCACAACACGACCCACAGCAGCCAGAACTGCGGAGTCTTCACTGCGTTCGCGGCCGAGACGTTGTGCGTCGAGATCATCGACGACGACGCGGGCGGGGTCCATCCGGCCGGCGTCCATCCCTCGGCGGGCACTCTGATCAGAACGACTCCCAGCGCCATGAACACCGCGTATCCGACGCCCAGCGTGAGGAACGTCTTGGCGATGGACCCGTCGGTGAAACCGCCGAAGTTCACCATGAGCTGACTGGTGAGCGGAGACGCGATCAGTGCGCCGCCGCCGAATCCCATGATGGCGATACCGGTGGCCATGCCCGGCCGATCGGGGAACCATTTCATCAAGGTCGAGACAGGTGAGATGTAGCCGATGCCGAGTCCGATACCGCCGACGAATCCGTAACCGAAGATCACCAGCCAGAACTGTCCCAGGGCCATGCCGAGTGCGGAAATCAGCAGTCCCGATACGAAGAACACCAGCGAGACCGCCATGGCCCACCGTGGGCCGTTCTTCTCGACGCGGGTCCCGAAGATCGCCGCGGACAGGCCGAGCATCACGATGGCGAGCTGGAACGGAATGGCGGTGACGGTGCCGCTGAGCCCGAGTGCGTCGGGCTGCGAGATGGCGTTCTTGAACACGCTCCACGCGTAGGCGGACCCGATCGCGAGGTGAATCGACAGCGCAGCCGGGGGTATCAACCAGCGGCTCCACTCGGGTGTCGCGACGATGGCGGAGCGATCGAGAATGCGGAGGGTCATCGAAATCCCTTGATATAGAATGTGGTACAAAATTGCACTATCCCCTGCAGTCAAACACGGCCACCGCTCTGCTCGCTCACAACCTGGAATACTTTCTTCACCGAACTCACTTTCCTGACCCGCGTATCCTCGAGGCAGTGGATATCGAGCGGTGGCGCAGCAGATTGCCGGTGAGACGAGCCTCCGACGGCGAGGTGATCGGGTGGACCGTCGCCCACGACACGAGTGCACAGGACGAATACGACGACGGCTATGTGGTCGACGCCGTCAATCCCGCCGGAATCACCGTTGCGCAGGGCGTTCCGATCGAGACCGCGATCGCCCACCTCGAGGATCGCGGTCTGGCATCGCTGTCGGCTCCACACTGGACGAAGGCTCCCTTGCCACTGGAATCGGAGACCGATCTGTCTGCACCGCAGGACGATTGGCCGTGGCGGCGGGTGCTGATGACGCAACTCGACGACAACCGAGTGTGGATTCGGCCCGCGTATCCGAGTTGGCCGGAGCGCCTCCTCGAGATTGCACTACCGATCCCGGCCGATGACATCCTTCGTCGGGACTCCCCCGAGAATTCCGACTGAGTCAGTAGCGTCCCAGGACGGACCTCATGGTGTCGGCAAGCTGGGTCAGCCCGGGTTCCTCGACGGGCAGGTGACCGCACCCGTCGAGCATCACGATCTCGGTGTCGGCCCGAATGCGTTCCAGGAAGCGGATACTGACCTCCGGTGGCGTCCACCGGTCGTCGGCGGGGTGGGTCAGGAGTACCGGCGGACCGTCGTAATTCTCGGGTCGGGTGTGCGAGTAGCCGAAGAAGCTCGCGAGGAAGCCGATCGGAACACGCACCCCGCCGCCTCGGGGGTCACGTGCGCACAGACCGGACAGCTCCGCGTTCAGGCTCATGTTCGCCATGTCGGCCATCCACCTGACCGGAATACGTACTCGGCCTGCGACAGCCGCCGGCATCCGAAGCAGCAGTGGAGCCGGCCCGCCGAGTACGTCGAACCGTGCCGCTGCACGGCGAGCGCTCGGATCGGACGGATCGAGTAGACAGGTCGTGATCACCCTGTCCACCAGCCCCGTTCGGTGCGCGACTTCGTACGCGAGCATGCCTCCCATGCTCGCGCCCAACAGTACGAGAGGACGACCGTCGCGGGACTTCTCGGCGACCACGAGCTCGCACAGCAGGTCGATCCAGTCGCGGTAGCGAACGGACGCGGGGTCCGAGACGACGGTGTCTCCGTAGAGGGGAAGGTCGGGGCACATCACCTCGACGCCCTCTCGGGCGGCGATGGCGGCATACGGCCACAGCAGACCGGAGTAGCCCCCGGCACCGTGCAAGGCCATGACGCGGACCCTGGACTCGGGCCGCGCAGCGCGGGCGATGTGAACGCGCTGCTCGCCCCACATCCAGTACGTCGACTCGGGCCTCTCCCCTGCTACCGGCCGATACTGCTCGGGCAGGAACCGGGCATAGCGGTCTACGTCCATCGACACACGCTAGCCGTCAGATCGACAGTCCCGCCGCGACGGTTCCACCGAGTTCGTAGCAGCGTTCACGTGCGGGCTTGCCGCTCTCGGCAATGTGCACGGTCCCGAAGACTTTCTCCAGGCCCCACCCCGACGCGATCTTCTCGATCGCCCGTCCGGCACCCACGGTGTCGTCGTTGCCGTGAACCCAAGCGGCGTAGGGCTTTCCGGCCACGGCACCGAGGCACGGGTAGTAGACGGTGTCGAAGAAGTGTTTCAGCGCCCCGCTCATGTAGCCGAAGTTCGCCGGCGTGCCGAACAGGAAGCCGTCGGCACCGAGGACATCCGGGACCGTCGCCCCGAGAGCAGGCACACTCCGCACGTCCACACCAGTGATCTCGGGGTCGTGTGCGCCATCGAGAACTGCCTCGAGCAGCTCACGAGTGAGCGGGCTCGGGGTGTGATGAACGACCAGCAGGGTGCGGGGCATCGACGGTCAGTTCTCGTTCCGTTCGAGTGCCACGGCACGCTTCATCGTCTCGCGGGCCCGCCCACGGTCACCGGCGTAATCGTAGGCACGAGCCAGACGGTAGGAGTTGCGCCAGTTGTCCGGATCCTTCTCCCACTCGGTCTTGACCTGTTGGAACAACTCGTCTGCGGCATCACGTTCGATCCGTCCCGACGGCCTGCGCGGAAAATCCGCGACATCGAGTTCGAGGCCCTCCTCGTGAATGCGCGAGGCCAGCCTCTGGTGATCGAAGCCGGCTTTGAGGGTCGCCCACACGATCCACAACCCGAGTATCGGCAGCAGCAGGACCCCGATCCCCAGCGCAATGCTTGCCACGCCACCGTTCTGGATCAGCGTCACACCGCGCTGGCCGAGCAGAAAGAAGTAGAAGCCGAGGACCAGCACCATCACCGTGATGATGGCGAGGACCTTTGTCGTTTTGTTCACGGTCGATCAGCTCACAGATCCAGCAGCGGATCGAGGCCGACGGTCAACCCCGGTCGTCCGGCGATCTCGCGGACTCCGAGAAGCACTCCGGGCGCGAAGGACGTTCGATCGAGCGAGTCGTGCCGAATGCTCAGCGTCTCCCCCTGCGTGCCGAGCAGAACCTCTTGATGCGCAACGAGTCCCGCGAGCCGGATCGAGTGCACGCGCACTCCGTCCACGTCGGCACCACGAGCGCCGTCCAGTTCGGTCGTCGTCGCATCGGGGCTCGGCGGAGTGCCTGCGGCGGCGCGTGCCTCGGCGATCAGCGCGGCAGTGCGATACGCCGTGCCCGACGGCGCGTCGGCCTTGTTGGGGTGGTGCAGTTCGATCACCTCGACGGAGTCGAAGAACCGGGCCGCCTGCTGGGCGAATCGCATCGACAGCACCGCGCCGATGGCGAAGTTCGGCGCGATCAGTACACCCGTCTGCGGCGATCCCGCCAGCCACTCGCGAACCTGCTCGAGCCGCCGGTCGTCGAATCCGGTGGTGCCGACCACTGCATGGATGCCCTGCTCGATCAGGAACTGCAGGTTGTCCATCACCACGTCGGGATGGGTGAAATCCACGACCACCTGGGCATTCGCATCGACGAAGTTCGCCAGCGGATCGCCCTGGTCGACGGTCGCCACGAGCTCGAGATCGTCGGCTGCCTCGACGGCGGCACAGATGGCCTGACCGACCTTGCCGCGTGACCCCAGTACCCCTACTCGAACAGGTGCCGTTGCACTCACGTCGTACCCACACTCGTTTCGTCGTCGTCTTGTCGGTTGTACCGACCTCAGAGCCTACTTCTCCACGGTCCGCCCCGGCCGCTACGGTCGTCCGGTGACCTCCAGCGTCCTGTTCGCCGACCGAGTCGATCTCGTCCGCGGCGGCCGATACCTGCTCAGCGATGCAACGATGCGGGTCGAGGAGGGTGAACACTGGGTGTTGCTCGGTGCCAACGGCGCAGGCAAATCCACCCTGCTCAGCTTGCTCGGCGCACTCGTTCATCCCACGCACGGTTCCGTGCACGTTCTGGGTCATCGCCTCGGCCGGGTGGACATGCGCGAATTGCGGACGCACATCGGCCACGTCGATCCCCGCCTGAAGGTCGAGGCTCCGCTGACGTTGCTCCAGGTCGTATTGACCGGACTGACCAACACCCCCGATTTGATCCCGAGATGGTCGGCCACCGACAGCGAGACCGCCCGGGCTCACCGGCTCGTCGAGTCCCTCGGTGTCGCCCATCGACTCGACGCGTCGTGGCACACACTCTCGCAGGGCGAGCGAGGCCGAGCACTCATCGCCCGCGCTCTACTTCCCGACCCGGCGCTGCTGTTGCTGGACGAGCCTGCCACCGGGCTCGATCTCGCTGCCCGCGAACAACTTCTGAGTGCACTCGACTCGCTGCGCGCCGGACACCCGACCTTGGCCAGCATTCTGGTGACTCATCACCTCGAGGAAATCCCGACCTCGACCACCCACGCCCTGCTCATCCGCGACGGAAAAGTGCAGACGCAGGGAGCCGTGGACGCAGTGCTGACCACCGACAACATCAGTGAGTGTTTCGACCATCCCATCGAGATCTCGAAGCAACGCGGCCGGTGGGTCGCCACGGCGTCCCACCGCTGATGCTCAGTCGAAGACGATGACCTGACGGATCGCGTTGCCGTCGGCCAATTCGTCCATGCCGCGGTTGATCTCGTCCAACGTTATTCTCGACGAGATCAGCTTCTCGACGGGAAGCCGCCCCTCACGCCACATCTGGGCGTAGGTCGGGATGTCGCGTGCCGGCACAGCGGAGCCCAGGTAGCTGCCGATGATCGTGCGCGCCTCCGCCACCAGGCCAAGCGGCGAGATGGACGAGCGGGCGTCGGGTGCGGGGAGACCGACGGTGATGGTCTTGCCGCCGGGAGCCGTTGCAGCGACGGCAGTTTCGAAGGCTCGGGCGTTGCCAGCGGCCTCGATGACGATATCGGCTTTGATGCCCTTCTCGGCGAGCTCGGCCGGCGAATATACCTGCGTTGCGCCCAGATCGGTTGCGGTGGAAAGCTTGTCCGGAACCCCGTCGACTCCGATCACCTCACCGGCACCCACCGAGACGGCCGTCAGAACAGCGGCCATGCCGACTCCGCCGAGACCCACCACCATCACCGACTGCCCAGGTTTCGGCGTACCGGCGTTGAGCACCGCGCCGCCACCGGTCAGTACCGCACACCCGAGGACTGCTGCGATATCGGCCGGGATGTCGTCCTCGACCGGAACCACGGACTTTCGGCTCACCACAGCATGTGTGGCGAATCCGGAGACTCCGAGGTGATGCTTGACCTCCTCCCCGTCACGGTGCAACTTGATGCCGCCGCCGAGCAGTGTCCCGGCATTGTTCGACGCACTGCCGGTGACGCAGGGCATCTGGCCGTCGGTGGCGCACCCGGCGCACTCACCGCATCGTGGCAGGAATGTCATGACGACGCGGGTGCCGACCGTGATGTCGTCGACACCGGTGCCGACTTCCTCGACGCGTCCTGCAGCTTCGTGGCCGAGCAGCATCGGAACCGGTCGAACACGATTGCCGTCGACCACCGACAGATCAGAGTGACACAGCCCCGCCGCTTCGATTCTGATGAGCAGTTCGCCCTCACCCGGCGAGCCGAGTTCGAGGTCGGAGATCGTGATGGGATGTGAGTCCGCGAAGGGACGAGATCGGCCGATTTCTTCGAGTACTGCGCCGCGAATCTTCATCCCGCCAGACTATGCGGCTCCGCCGCATGTGCGTGGAACTTCGTAGTGGGCTACGAAGTTCCACGCACATGGGCCGCAGGCCCTCAGAGCGGCAGACGCGGCCTGAGCAGGTGCGCAACCAACGCAGTCCACCCGGTTTGATGCGTTGCCCCGAGTCCCTCGCCGGTGTCTCCGTCGAAGTATTCGTTGAAACTGGGATGCTCGCTCCACAGTGGGTCGAGGCTGGATTCGATGCGCTGTCCGTCCGCAGGCCTGCGGCCGTCGACCGGCCGGAACAGTCCGGCGAGACCGTTGTCGATCAGATCGGCGGCGTCGGTGAGGGTCCGATGGTTGCCCGAGCCGGTGGGGATCTCGATGGTGAACGAGTCGCCGTAGTATCGGCCGTACGCACGCAGCTTGTCGGCCAGCAATACGTTCACCGGGAACCACACCGGTCCGCGCCAGTTGGAGTTGCCGCCGAACATTCCGGTACGCGACTCGCCCGGCTCGTATTCGATGGACAGGCTACGGCCGTCCACGTCGAACGTGACCGGTTCGCGGTACGAGGCCGAGAGCGATCGAATCCCGAAGTGCGACAGAAACTCCTCGGAGTCGAACATGCGGGCCAGGATGCGCTTGAGCCGCTCGGGCTGCACGAGCGTCAGCAGCATGCGCACCTCGCCGCCCTCACGCCGAGCCAGCAGCGGGCTGACCATCTCCGGTCGTCGACGCTGAATCCAGCGCAGGCGGGCGGTGAGGTCCGGGCATTCCTCCTCGACCCAGGGCGGGATCTCGGTCGCGCCGAGAATCGGGAGTAGGCCCACCATCGACCGCACCCGCATCGGTACCGCATCCCCCTCGGGCTGGACGAGCACGTCGTAGAAGAAGCCGTCCTCCTCGTGCCACAGCGAAATGTGTCGAGAACCGAACGAATTGACCGCCTTCGCGATCGAGAGGAAGTGCGAGAAGAACTTGGTCGCGACGTCGTCCCAGGCGCTGTCGTGCCGCGCGAGTTCCAGTGCGATCTTGAACATCTGCTGGCAGTAGAACGCCATCCAACTCGTCGCGTCGGACTGCTCGAGCCGGAAGCCGGGAGGCAGCGGTGCAGATCGGTTGAACAAGCCGATGTTGTCCATGCCGAGGAATCCACCCTCGAAGATGTTCGAGCCCTCGGAGTCCTTGCGGTTGACCCACCAGGCGAAGTTGAGCAGCAGCTTGGTGAACACCCGCACCAGGAATTCGCGATCCCGGTAGCCGTCGATGCGATAGACGTGCCACGCCGCCCACGCGTGCACGGGTGGGTTGACGTCCCCGAACTCCCACTCGTAGGCGGGCAGTTGGCCGTTGGGGTGCATGGCCCATTCCCGGCACATGAGTACCAACTGTTCCTTGGCGAAATCGGCGTCCACGTGCGCCAACGGAATCGCGTGAAAGGCCAAGTCCCAGGCGGCGAACCACGGGTACTCCCACTCGTCGGGCATCGAGATCACATCGGCCAACGCCAGGTGGCGCCAGTGCGCATTGCGCCCACCCGGGTCCTGCCTCGAGTCCGGCGCCGGCGCTCCGACCTTGTCGCCCTCGATCCACTCCTCGACGTCGTATCGATAGAGCTGCTTGGTCCACAGCAAGCCGGCGTAGGCGCGCCGCGCCACGTGCCGGTCGACGTCGGTGAGGTCGGCACCGATCACGGCGCCGTAGAACTCGTCGGCCTCGGCCCGGCGATCGACGTTGACGGCATCGAATCCGGCCCCGAACGTCTGCTCGTCCGGCCGGTTGGGCGACAACCGCAGTTGGACCGATTCCGTTGCACCGGGGGCGATGTCGTCGAAGCGGTACCAGAACGCAGCCTTCGTGCCGGTCTGCTCGGGGTTGACCGCGTCGAGATCCCCGTCGACGACCCGGCGGCCGATGCCGTCCTTGGGGTAGGCCGAGATGTTCTCCTGCCCCCACAGGGCTTCGGCATTGGTTTCGTTGTCGCAGAACAGAACTGCCGGCGTTCCTTCGGCACTGAGGTAGTAGCGACCGAGAAAACCGTGGTCGACGGCGATGGCTTCGAGTCCACCTGCCATGAGGTCCGGCGGGCTCAGCTGCGCCAGTGTTCCGCCCCGCTCGTCGCGTCCCCAGGACCAGGTGTTGCGCAGCCACAAGTGCGGCAGAAGGTCGACCGACGCCGCCTCGGGGCCGTGGTTGGTGATGGAGATGGTGATGCAGATGTCGTCGGGTGAGGCCTTGGCGTACGTGACCTGGACGTCGAAGAATCTGTTCTCGTCGAGGATGCCGGTGTCGGCCAGCTCGTACTCGCGGTCGTCACGCCCGCGTCGAGCATTTTCTTCCCGCAGGTGGGCGTAGGGATACTCCGCGTGCGGATAGCGGTAGAGCCATTGCATCCAGCTGTGCGTCGGCGTCCCGTCGACGGCCCAGAAGTACTCCTTGACGTCCTCGCCATGATTGCCCTCTTCGTTGGCGAGACCGAACAACCGTTCCTTGAGGATCGGATCCTTTCGATTCCACAGTGCGAACGAGAAGTTCAGGAACCCGAAGCGATCGCAGATTCCGCCGATACCGTCCTCGCCCCAGCGGTATGCCCGTTTGTGCGCTTGATCGAACGGGAACGATGCCCAGGCATTGCCGTCCTCGGAGTAGTCCTCGCGCACTGTGCCCCACTGGCGTCCCGCCAGGTATGGGCCCCACTGACGCCACGGGCCGCTGACCCCGGGCGATTCTGCCAACCGATTGTGTTCGACGGTGGACGGGGTGGGAACGGTCACGGGATTGGTGGTCACGGCACACAGTCTGGTCGTTCGCGCTCAACGATGCACGCCGACGTTGGCCGCCAGATACCCGACGCGACGCTGCACCGCGGCGATCTCGCGGATGCCGTCGGTCAGCAGACTCCGTTCGAGTGGTGACAGATCGGCCATGATCAGCACGTCACCCGGTCGGTGGCCCGCTGTGATCTGATCGATCTGATGCGACAGTCGGAGCCTCTGCAGCAGGGCGAACACCTCGGTCAGTGCGGCCACGTCGCGTTCGGAAAGCATGCCGTTGCCCGACGCCGCCGCGAGCCGCGCGGGGGTGGAGGACGAGGAGATGCCGACCGACAACCCACCCCACCGAGCGAGGTTGACGATGGGAGTCAGTGCATGGGCCTTGAGGTCGAACGTCCCGCCTCGCCGAGCCAGCACGTCTCGCAGCGATCGCAACCGGGCGCGGCCGGCGAGCGCATCACGCAGTTGCAACCGCAATGCGTCGGGGTGATCGACCAGGAGTCGACGGTAGGCCTCGGGCACGGTGTGCAGTTCCCTCGGGCCCCACACCACTCTGCCGTCGATCATCAGCGAGGACATGATCAGGCCGGAATCTTCTGCCGGATTGCCACGCTCACCGAAGGGGTTGCTGAGCCAGTGAGCCGCGGCGCTTTCCCACTGACCCGCCGAGCGTGCGAATCGGGGCGAGCTCGCAACCGCGCCGTTGGTGTCCGACGGTAGCCCGGCACCGTCGAGGCTGACGTGCACGCGAGCGGCCAAGTCCATCAGCGCCTCGTCGCGGGTTCTCGGCACGGCGTTCGATTCCCCTCGCACATGGGGGTCCGCGGTGGCGTCCGCCCAGGTCAATGCGCTGTCGACATCCGAAGAGGGCATGGCTTCTCGACGCGCCACACTGCCGAGAGTGATCCAGGCGAAGTGGTCACGCGGCACGTCCGGACGTGCGGTCCATTCGATCTCGACGGCCCGGCGGACGAGGCTGTCGACCACGACGGAGAGGATCCCGCTGACCGCCATCGCATCGGTTCCGCCCTTGAACAGATCCACCACCAGGCGCGGCACGAGCCTGCCTGCGTCGGCGAGTTCGGCGGAGGTCGATGCCGATGCCACAGCTCGGCGGACCACGAAACTGCGTCGGGTCGATGCGGCATGCAGATCCGAATCCTCGACGACGCCGAGTATCTCACCGCGGGTCGACACCACCGGCATGTGCCGCAGGCCTCGCTCGAGCATGTCCATCAGCACGGTGCCGGCCAACCGGTCCGCCGTGACGGTCTCGGCGGGCGACGTCATGACCTTCTCGATCGGAGTATCGACGCCGATCCCTGCGGCCACCACACGAATTCGGAGGTCACGGTCGGTGAAGATGCCGTGCCGCGAACCCCGCAGGGGCACGAGGACGTACGAGCTCCCCTGCTCGGTCATGTGCCGGACGGCATCTCGAACGGTGGTCCCGACGGGCGTGAACACCGGGGGCGCCGAGAGCAATTCACCGACAGTGCGGCCGGCGCTACCCTCGACCGGCCCGCCGCGATTCGCGGTGGCCGAGGTGACGGCGTCGGCCAGGAACGCCAGCCCGGTCGGCGTCGCGAACAACGGTCGAATCAGCTCACCCGGCAATCGAATCACGATGCTCGGTTCCGTTGCCCGCGCCCGGAACTCGACGGTTCCGCCAGACAGCAGAGCCGAGAACCCGAAGACTCCACCGGGACCGATGGTGTCGATCGGCACCTCTGTGGGAGAGGTCGCGTCCGGGTGCGTGATCACCACGCGCCCGGTGCGCACCACCCACACGGTGTCGGCATCTGCCGAGACGTCGGTACGTGGAGGGTCGACGACCCATGCCCCACCGCCGTACTCGCGTTCGACGGCAGCTGCGGCCATTTCGGCCAGGACAGCCGGTGGCGCGCCCTGAAACGGTGGATGCGCGCCGAGAAAATCGGCCAGCTCCGGTCTATCCGCCACGGATCAGGTCGGCGCATTTCTCCGCCATGGTCATCACCGTGATGTTGGGATTGACGTACGGAAGCTTCGGCATCGCCGACGCGTCGACCACGCGCAGGTGCGAGATGCCCTTGACGCGCAACTCGGGATCCAGCACGGCCATGGTGTCGTCCACCGATCCCATCCGCGCCGTGCCTGCCGGGTGATAGACCGTGTTGTGGGTCTTGTGCACGTAGTCGAGCAGGTCGTCGTCGGTGACGGCGTCCGGTCCGGGGGCGAGTTCGCGTTCGATCCATCCCGAGAGTGGACCGTCTGCGGCGATCGCGCGAGCCAGCTTCAGACCGGCGAGCATCACCGCGTCGTCGTGGCCGTCGGCGTCGGTGAAATAGCGCGGGTCCACTTTGGCACGGTCGCGAAAGTCTCTGCTGCGCAGACGAACAGTGCCTCGAGACCGCCCCTGCGTGACGTTCGGAGTCAAGCAGAACCCATTGTCGGTGGTCGGGTAACCCCATCGCAGGGTGTTCATGTCGAACGGCACGCTGCCGTAATGCATCATGATGTCCGGGTAGTTCAGCGAGTCGTCGGTCTGCGCGAACACTCCGATCTCCCACCATTGCGAGGACGTGGTGACCATCGGCTTGCTCGCCTCCCAGAACACCAGCCCTTCGACGTGGTCGTCGAGGTTCTCACCCACACCGGGCGAGTCGACCCGCACCGTGATTCCCATCTCGCGCAGCTGAGCCGCCGGTCCGATTCCGGAGAGCATCAACAACTTCGGCGTGTCGATGGCCCCGGCAGTCACGATCACCTCGCGCCGCGCAGACACGGTGTCATGTCCGGTGAGATCGGGCCGTTGGTACCGCACTCCGGTCGCGGTCAGCGATTCGTCGATCAGAATCTCGCTGATCCAGCAGTCCGTGCGCACCTCCAGGTTCGGGCGCGTGCCGATGATCGGGTGCAGGTAGGCGTGCGAGGTGGACATACGCGAGCCGTCCTCACCCGCATTGATCTGGAACCAGCCGGCACCGTTGAGTACCGTCGTTCCGCGGTTGAATGCGACCGTGGGAAGACCTATCCCGGCGGCTGATTCGAGCACTGCCGCACCGCACGGATCGTTCGGCGGCACGTCGCGAAGCCGCACGGGGCCGTCGTGTCCACGGCCGGTGTCGTTGTTCTCCACGCGCGCGACGAACGGCAGGATGTCCGACGCGCCCCACCCCGTCGCTCCCGCAGCCGCCCAATCGTCGAGGGTTTCCGCCGGCGGGTGAAAGGCGATGCAGGAATTGTGCGAGGAGCAGCCACCGAGCACTTTCGCTCGGGCGTGCCGCATGAAGCTGTTGCCGCGCTCCTGCGGTTCGACGGGATAGTCCCAGTCGTAGCCGGAGTCGAGCAGATGCATCCACTCCACCAGTTCGAGAATTGCCTTGTCGCCGACGTCGGTCGGCCCTGCTTCGACGAGGCAGACACTGACGGAGGGGTCCTCGCTCAGCCGTGCAGCGAGGACGCACCCCGCCGTCCCGCCACCTGCGACGACGTAATCGAACTGGGTGTCTGTCACTGCACGCTCCTTCTAGTCGCCCGTGGAGGCATGTGATTTCAGAGTGCCGATGTGCTTGCGTCCCTTGACTGCGTACCACAGCAGGCCGACGCCCAGGATGCCGCCGATGTAGACGAACGCACCGAACGTGTTGTACCAGGGGGTTCCGTATACGGCCTCGCGCGGCCAGGCGAGGTTGATCGCCATCGCTGCGCCCCACACCACTGCCGCGATGTTGATCGGCAGGCCCCACTTGCCCATCGTGAAGTAACCGCCGGGCTTCAGGTCTTCCGGCGGCCATTGCCCCTTGATGCGTTTGACCAGCAGCGGCCCGGTGACCATCAGATACGCGAGGTAGATCATGATGATCGCGATCGAGGTGAGGACCGTGAAGATCTGCGGCTGACCGATGTTGACGACGAGAATGACGATGGCCAGCACGCCGATGGTCACCGCGGGCACCACCGGGGTCTGGGTCTTCGGATTCACCTTGGCCAGGCTCTCGCCGAAGGGCAACGCGTTGTCCCGCGCCATGGCGAACGTCAGCCGGATCGCTGCGGTGTGCACTGCCAACGAGCAGACGAAGACGGCGATGACGATGCAGATGAGGAAGACGGTGCCCAGTGGGCCCCACATCACCGCTTCGACGATGGACTGCAAGCTACCGTCCGGGCTGCCGAGCGACGGATCGTCCAGATCGGGCGCGGCCATGACGGCGAACACCAGGATGGCTCCACCGATGACGAACGACGCGAGGATGGCGCGCAGGATGGCCTTCGGCGCGGTACGCCGGGGTTCGACGGTTTCCTCGCCGAGCGAGCTTGCAGTGTCGAACCCGTACATCACGTAGCCCGACGCCAACGACGCCACCAGGAAGGCTCCGAGGTAGCCGCCGCTCTCACCGGCACCGTAGCCGTTGGTGGAGAAGAACACCTCGGGGCCGCGGTTGATGTTGGCCGCGAGCAGAATTGCGATCAACACGGCGGCGATGAGCTCGATGAACACTCCTGCGCTGTTGATCATCGCCATCAGCCGGACCCCGAGCGCATTGATCGTGGTGGTGATGGCGATCAGGATCGCACCGAGCAACACCGCGTTGGCCGCGAAATCGCTGGCACCGGAACCGTCACCGATGATCTGGAATCCGCTCCAGATGCGGGGCAGGTTCAGCTGCAATGCGAGCGCCACGGCGGACAGCGTCACGATCGAGGCCGTCAGCATCAACCAGCCCGCAGACCATCCGACAATTCTGCGGCCCAACAGCTTTGCCCAGTTGTACACCGATCCCGCTACCGGATACTTCGCGGCCAATTCCATGAAGCACAGCGCCACGCAGAGCTGACCGACGAAGACCGCAGGCCACGACCACAGATACGCCGGTCCGGCTGCGCCGAATCCGAAATAGAAGAGCTGAAACGTACCGGTGAGAATGGAGATGTAGCTGACGCCAGCGGCGAAGCTGGCGAATTTGCCGAGACTTCGATCGAGTGACTCCTTGTAGCCGAAGTCGTCCATTCCGCTCGAACTGTCGTTCAATAGTGCCATGCGCCTGGCCTTTCCGATCTCTTCGCTATCGGGTGCCGAACCACCCCGCCGCCGTGGGTGAGGTGTTGTGCCAAATATGCTTCGCCTCTTGATATTCGGACATTCCGGACGGTCCGAGCTCCCGGCCGTTGCCGGACTGCTTGAAGCCGCCCCATTCTGCGGCCGCGGTGTAGACGCCGAAGTCGTTGAGCCACACCGTGCCATGGCGAAGCCCACGTACCATTCGTTCGCCTCGTGCGGCGTCGGATGTCCGAACTCCCGCGGCGAGACCGTAATTCGTATCGTTGCCCAACAGGAGCGCTTCGGCCTCGGTGTCGAAACGCTCCACAGTGAGTATGGGCCCGAATGTCTCCTCCTGCACGATATTCATCGACCGATCGCAATGGTCGAAAATCGTGGGTAGAAAGTAGCTGCCCTCGTCCAGAGCGGAATCTTCCGGCTTCGTTCCACCGATGACCAGCTTCGCACCTTCTGCGATACCGCCCGCGACGAAGCCTTCGATCTTCTCGCGCTGTGCCCGTGACACCAGAGGTCCGGTCTCGCTGGCCGGGTTCATGCCCGGCCCGATCACGATGGTCTTCGCGCGCTCGGCCACAGCAGCGACGAACCTGTCGGCCACGGACTCCTCGATGATCAGGCGAGTACCGGCCGAACACACCTGGCCCGAGTGCAGAAACACTCCGGTCAGAACGTTGTCGACCGAATCGGCGAACGCCTGATCGTCGGCTACCGCGTCGGCGAAGACGATGTGCGGGTTCTTGCCACCGAGCTCGACGGCAACCTTGGTGACGTTCTCGGCGGCCGCGGCCAGGATGTGTCTACCTGTCGCCAGCCCACCGGTGAAGGAGATGAAATCGACGTCTGCGTTCCTGGTGAGTGCATCCCCGAGGACCGCGCCACTGCCCTGCAGCAGATTGACCACGCCCGCCGGCACTCCGGCTTCCTCCACGAGTTTGGTGAACGCGATGGTGCTGAGCGGAGTCACCTCGCTCGGCTTGAGCACCATCGTGCAGCCGGCCGCCAAGGCCGGGGCGATCTTCCACGAGATCTGCAGCAGCGGATAGTTCCACGGTGCGATCATGACGCAGACGCCGATCGGCTCGTGCACCACGCGGCTGAGGATTTCCGGTCGGTCGACGTCGATCAGACGATCGGCCTGCACCACTGCAAGATCGGCGTAGAAGCGGAAGACCGACGTCACGTCGTCGATGTCGATTTCACTCTCGCCGAACGTTTTTCCGGTATCGAGAGTCTCGATACGCGCGAGCTCGGCCTTGTCCCTCTGGAGCAGATCTGCGATGCGGTTCAGCAGATCGCTGCGCTCACCCACCGTCACCGAGCGCCACGGCCCGTCGTCGAACGCCGTCCGCGCCGAGGCCACCGCGCGCAGAGCGTCGTCCGGCGTGGCCTCGTCCACGACGGCAACCGTGCTGCCGTCCGCGGGGTTCACGATGTCTCGGGTTCCGCCGTCACCGGATCCCTGCCACTGCCCGTCGACGTACAACGACGGCCGTAGCGAGGTCGGGTCGAATACTGCATCGGAGTCGGTCACTGAAACACCTTATTCCGTATGGGGGTCGGGTCGTGTGTCTACGCTATGCCCTCAGCGGCCGATGACTCCATCGATCTGCTCGCGGATGATGTCCGCGTGTCCGTTGTGTCGGGCATATTCACCGATCATGTGCACGTAGACCGTCCGCAGCGACATCGGCCCACCTCGGGAGTCGACCAGGTCGTCCAACGAGTGTCGGCCCGCAATCTCGTCCGAGGCCACGCACTCGGCGGAGAATCGCGCGACGTCGGCTTGGGCCCCGGCCTCGGTTGCTCCCAGAAAGTCGGAGTCCTTACCCAACGCCGCGTCGTACATCGGGTCGAACGACATCGAGCCCAATCGCTCTCGGAACCAGATGCGTTCGACCTTGGCGAGATGACGAACGAGTCCGAGCAGCGAGAGCGTCGAGGACGGGAACGGACGTCGTGCCAGCTGCTCCGAATTCGCGCCTGCGCAGACGTTGAGCAGCGTCGCTCGATGCCATTGCAGCATTCCTTCGAGAATCGGCCGCTCGTCGCCGAGGAGTGGACCGTCGACCGGTTCCGGTGTGGGCGCTGTCCATGTCTTTCGCCTGTCGGTCATGCTGCGATTGTCGAACATGCGACGGCACTGTGCAGCGCAGCGCATTACGGTGGGATTCATGACTATCGAAGATGTGGGCGGCAGACGAACGGTGACGGCGGACGAGCTTCTTCTCCTGGTGGGTGATCATCTGCTCATAGAGGAGGGTGTCGCGACCGGGTTCATCGAAAGCGCGGGCCAGGTTGCCGAGAGCGTGGCGGTGACGGTGACCGATGGCGTCGACGGCACGACGACGACCGAGCGGGTTTTCCTTCCCGATGCCGAGGTGACCATCGAGCCCGCCGATCGCGGACGCGCCCCCGTCACTCTGTGACGTCAGCAGAGTCCCTGCTCAGAAGTACATTCGTGTAACTCGAACAACTCTGCTCACACCAGTCACACTGGCACCGAACTGAGCTAGGGTGGCGGAAACCCGCCACCGTTCGGAAGGACGTCAGTAGTGCGACAAGGCCGAGTACACCCGACCGTTCGCGTTGCCGTCGTGACCTGTGCCGCTGCGCTCGCTGTCGGTTTCGGCTCGATCACGGCGGTGGCCGAGCCCGAGGCGTCGGCCCCGGCAACCGTCGCCGAGTCGGTCCGTTCGGCCGACGTGGAGCAGTACAACGACGCGCAGGATGCGCTGGTGAAGGGTCGCTACGACGCCGGTTTCGCCGTACTCGATGCGCTCGCAACCGCCGCCCCGGAAGACGCCAATGTGGCAGCGCTGCAGACGTTCTACGCCAACGCGACCGCCGATACCGGTGCTCTGGCGGAGCATGGGGCTCGCCTACGCGGTCTGTCCCCCACCCTCGCCGACGCAGTCGATCGAGCCATCGCCGTCATCGACGACGCCGCCACTGAGACAATCGACTTCGCGCCGACCACCGACGGACCCCGCACCGCGATCGTGGTACTCGGGCTGGGCCTGAACGGCGACGGCAGTATGGCCCCGGAGTTGGTGGCACGTCTACGCTCGGCCGTCGCCGCGGCGGAGCGCTCCCCCGAGTCCCCCATCATTGTCACCGGCGGGAATCCGCAGAGCGGCATCACCGAGGCCGACGCGATGCAGCGGTGGCTCGTCGACGACGGGATCGCGGCCGACCGCATTCACACCGAATCCGCCGCGAATTCGACGGTGCAGAACACACAGCGCACCACCGCACTGGCAGCGGAGATCGACATCGAGAATCTGGTGCTGGCCACGACTCCCAGCCACCTGCGGCGAGCGATATCCGACTTCGAGATCGCCGGCTCCGACGTGATCGGTGCTGCGACGTCCACTCCCGACGATCTCCCGGACTTACCTGCGCTCGCACCCACAGCGCGGCTGGGGATGACCGTCGACGCCAGCAAGATCCTCGGGATACCGCGCACCTACTGACGCGTCCAACCTCGTAGTACCGACTCCGTCCCGGCGTCGAACATCGCCCGACGGGTCTCGTCGTCGTCGGTCGAGGGCATTGCCAATTCCAGCGACACCAACCCGTGCACGATCGCCCAGAACGAGTGGCTGATCGTTTCGACCGACGCCCCGGCCATGGTTCCTGCCGCGACGGCGCTCGCCACCGCCGCCCGCAGCGGATCCATCGCCGAGGAAGCGAGTTGTGCCTCTTCGGACACGTCGACGGAGCCGAGCACGCCGCCGAACATCACCGCGTACAGATGCGGATTACGTAGTGCCCAGTCTCGGTACGCGACGGCGAGTTCCCGCAGATCGACCTCCGGATCATCGGTGACCGGAACCCGGCGCTGCGCATCCCCGAAACTCGCGAACGACGTGGCGAACAGTGCCACGAGCAACTCGGCACGTCCGCCGAACAGTGAGTAGATCGCAGTCGTCGAGGTGCTCTGCGCAGCCGCGAGTTTACGCAGTGACAACGAGTCGACACCCTGGTGCGCAACGGTTTCCGCCGCTGCCTCGAGGAGCCTGGTCCGCAACTCCGCGTCGTGAATTCTTGGTCTCGCCACTTGCGAAACTTACCACAACGGTGTTTTATAACAGTGTCACACAAACTTCCAGTCACCTGACAGAAGGGAACACGTCATGCCACCCATCATCGACGGCCGCCGCACGGTCGAATCCGAACGAGACACCGTCACGGTCTTCCTCATCGGAATGCGCATCAACAATCCGGTGGCCGTTCGCTCGTGGCTACCCGCGGTGCGCGCGATGCCGCGGATGCTCAGCCATCTGGAGCAGGATCCCGCCTCCGGGCTGCTCGGCTACCACTCGTGGTTGGGACGCACCACCATGCTGGTCAGCTATTGGCGCAATGCCGAGGACCTGACGCGCTTCGCCTCCGATCCCGACGCACCACATGCACCCGCCTGGCGCGCCTTCAACCGATCGGT
This sequence comes from Rhodococcus sp. IEGM 1330, assembly GCF_033142445.1. Taxonomy (NCBI): domain Bacteria; kingdom Bacillati; phylum Actinomycetota; class Actinomycetes; order Mycobacteriales; family Nocardiaceae; genus Rhodococcus; species Rhodococcus sp. IEGM 1330. Next base: position 871,176 of record NZ_JAWLSB010000001.1, on the reverse strand, counting down.
GGCCGCAACCCGCCACGTCGGCGTGTGGCACGAAACCTATACCGCGACAGCACAGAACAGTGAGGCGATCTACGTCAACATGCCTACGTTCGGCCTCGCGGGAGCCATCGGTGGACTCCCGGTCGGTACAGGCTCGCACACGTGGAAGCAGCGAATGAAGTCCGCGAAGTAACGGCTCGACGGCTACAGAAAGCTTCCGGCACGCGCAGCAAGGTCGAGAACGGGCTGCGGGAAGACTCCGAGAGCTACGGTGACCACCACCGAGACCCCGATCGCGCACGACACCGACGCGCTCGGGCGCACGATCGTGGCGGTCCGCTCTCCCGGATCGGTGAAGAACATCAGCACGATCACCCGCACGTAGAAGAACGCTGCAATCGCGCTGCACACCACTCCGACCACGACCAGTGCCGCTCCCCCGGCACCCGAGGCCGCGCTGAACACCGCGAACTTGCCGATGAACCCACTGGTGAGCGGAATGCCGGCGAACGAGAGCAGGAACAACCCGAACACTGCCGCCACCAGCGGTGACCGACGACCGATTCCGGCCCACCGTTCCAGATCGCTCACCTCACCGCGTTCGTCGCGAGCCAACCCGATGATCGCAAACCCCCCGAGAGTGCTGAACGCGTACGCCAGCAGATAGAACATCGTGGCCGACACACCAGAATCGCCCACATCACCTGAATTACCCAGTGCCGTCACTCCGGTGAGGATGAATCCGGTGTGCGCGACGGACGAGTACGCCAGCATCCGTTTGACATCCGTCTGCGTCACCGCGACAACGGAACCCAGCACCATCGTCGCGATGGCGACGACCCACAGCATCGGCCGCCAACTCGATTCGAGACCGGGTAGCGCCATCCCGAAGATGCGAAGAATCGCACCGAAAGCCGCGACCTTGGTCACCGTGGCCATCAGAGCCGTCACCGGTGTGGGGGCACCCTGGTAGACGTCGGGAATCCACGAATGAAACGGCACAGCACCGACCTTGAACAGCAGACCCACTGCGAGCAAGGCGGTTCCGATCAGCGCGAGCGATCTGCCCTGACCGTCCACCGCGATGGCGTCGGCGATGCCGTCCAACCGAACGGTTCCGGCGTAGCCGTACAGGAACGCGACCCCGAACAGGAAGAACGCGGACGAGAACGCGCCAAGCAGAAAGTATTTGAGGGCCGCTTCCTGAGAGAGCAATCGCCGCCGTCGGGCCAGTCCACAGAGCAGATACAGCGGCAACGACAGCACTTCCAGCGCCACGAACATCGTCAGCAAATCCGTGGCCGCCGGAAACAGCAACATGCCGCCGATCGCGAACATCGCCAGAGGAAACACCTCGGTCTGGGCTACGCCGGCGTCGATGGCCTCCTTCTCCGCCACGCTGCCCGGAGTGGTCGATGCCTGCGGAGTGAACGAATCGATGCGGCGCTCGGCACCGGTCGAGGTGACTGCAACGGTGCGCTCAGCCATCAGTGCTATTGCCGGAATCGACACCAGCACAATGGTTCCCTGTAAAAACAGGGTCGGCCCGTCGATCGCGACCGCCCCGGACATCGCCGAAGCCTCGGTGCCTGCCAGAGCGAGGATCGCCGCCAGCGCTGCCACCAGACCCGCGAGAGCGAGGCCCAGATGCGTGATCCGACGGGCCCGCAGCGGCACGAACGCCTCGACGAGAACACCGAGAACTGCGACCGAAAAGACGATCAGCATCGGTGCCAGCAGACCGTACTGCACCTCGGGTGTGGTCATCGCTGACCTCCTGAACTGTCGACGATCGTGGATTGCACTGCCGGAGTGATGACATCGAGCGCAGGTTTCGGATACACACCGAGCACGATCAGCAACGCGATCAACGGCACGACGACGGCCAGTTCGCGGCGAACGAGATCGGACACCGTCTCGTTGCCCTCCCGGACCGGCCCGGTCATGACGCGCTGGTAGAGCCACAGTATGTAGATCGCCGACAGCACGAGGGCTCCGGCGGCCACTATCGCGGCGACTCCGTATCGACCGAACGTGCCGATCAGCACGAGGAATTCGCTCACGAACGGGGCGAGGCCGGGTAGCGAGAGAGTGGCAAGTCCCGAGATCAAGAACGTTCCGGCAAGCACCGGCGCCACCTTCTGCACACCGCCGTAGTCGGCGATCGCTCGTGACCCTCGACGCGACACGAGGAAGCCCGCGATCAGGAACAGTGCGGCCGTGGAGATTCCGTGGTTGACCATGTACAGCGTGGCACCGGCCTGACTCTGACCGGTCATGGCGAAGATGCCGAGGATGATGAATCCGAAGTGCGAAATCGACGTGTAGGCAATCAGTCTCATCATGTCGGTCTGACCGATCGCCAGTATCGCGCCGTAGACGATGCCGATGACCGCGAGAGTGATGATCCACGGCGCGAACGTCTGCGACGAGCCAGGGAACAGTTCGAGACAGAACCGCAGCATCGCGAAGGTGCCGACCTTGTCCACCACCGACATCATCAGCACCGCAGTCGCGGGTGTCGACTGCACTGCGGCGTCGGGTAGCCACGAATGGAACGGCCACAGCGGTGCCTTGATCGCGAAAGCGAACATGAAGCCGAGGAACAGTGCGTTCAGAACCATCGGATCCACACCGAGTCCGCCCGATGCCGCCGCGTCGGCGATCGCGCGCAGATCGAATGTCCCGCCGTCGAAAGGCCCGTCGGGACGCGCGGTCACCACGTACAGACCGATGACGGCCGCCAACATGACCAGACCGCCGAACAGGTTGTACAACAGAAACTTAACCGCTGCGCGCGTTCGATGAACACTCCCGAAGCCACCGATGAGGAAGTACATCGGAATCAGCATCGCCTCGAAGAAGATGTAGAACAGCAATACGTCCAGTGCGAGGAACGAGACGATCACCATGGACTCGACCACCAGGATCAACGCCATGTACGTGTGCGACACCCGGCGGGAGCCGTAGTGCGCGACGCGACTGCCGTCGTACCAGCCCGCGACGATCAGCAAGGGCGTGAGAACGGTGGTGAGCAACACCAGGACCAGTCCGATTCCGTCCAGACCGAGGGTGTACCGCGCACCGAAAGCCGCTATCCACGAATGGTCTTCGACGAACTGGTACCGATCACCACCGGAGTCGAACGACACCGCCAGGGCGACCGATACGGCCAAGGTCCCGGCAGCGAAACCCACTGCGACACTGCGCGCTACCGTCGGACGAGCGGCGGGCACCAGGGCGACGACGATGGCACCGAGAATCGGGAGCACCCACAGTACGGTCAACCAGGAAATCGTCACAGAGCCACCACCATCAGTACCACGAGAACGGCTCCCGCGAACATCGCCAACGCATACGACCGCACATAACCCGTCTGCAGCCGCCGGGACCGCGTCGATGCGCCACCGATCGAGCTCCCCACCCCGTCCACTACTGCGTCGATACCGTTGTCGGCGTGCACCAGTGCGCGCGTCAATGTCTGTCCAGGACGCATGAATGCCGCCTCGTTGACGGCATCTCCGTAGAGATCGGCACGTGCAGCTCGGGTCAGGGGCGACACATCCTCGGGTGGTATCGGCGGAACCTCGTTCACGATGTACTTGCGGTAGGCGACGGTCGCGCCGACCAGCACGACCACCAGGACGGCGACGGTGACCACCCAGGCCGGAATCGCGTGTTCCTCGGGTGCCGATCCCACCACGGGTTCCAGCCATGCCTCGAGACGCCCGCCCACCGCGAGGAAGGCTCCCGACGCCACCGAGCCGACGGCCAACACGATCATCGGGGCAGTCATCGTCGCCGACACCTCGTGCGGATGTGCCTGCGCGGACCAGCGTTTCGGACCGAAGAACGTCAACAGCATCACTCGAGTCATGTAGAAGGCCGTCAGACCGGCACCGAGCAACGTCACGCAGCCGAGAATCGGACCTGCCACTCCCTCGGCCGCGAATGCGACCTCGATGATCGGATCCTTGGCGAAGAAGCCGGAGAACGGCGGCAGTCCGATGATGGCCAGATAGCCGAGGCCGAACGTGACGAACGTGATCGGCATCGCGGCGCGGAGTCCACCGAACCGTCGCATGTCGGTCTCGTCGTTCATCGCGTGCATCACCGAGCCCGCGCCCAGAAACAAGCCCGCTTTGAAGAAGCCGTGCGAGATCAGCAGCACGATGGCGTAGGCGTACCCGGAGGGGCCGAGCCCGGCCGCGAGCACCATGTACCCGATCTGACTCATCGTCGACGCCGCGAGCGCTTTCTTGATGTCGTCCTTCGCACAACCGATGACGGCACCGAACAGCAGGGTGACCGCACCGACGGTGACGGTGGCCGCGCGGGCGGCAGGCGACGCCTCGAACACCGGTCCCGAGCGCACGATGAGATACACCCCGGCCGTGACCATCGTGGCCGCGTGAATCAATGCCGACACCGGTGTCGGGCCCTCCATGGCGTCACCGAGCCAGGACTGCAGCGGCACCTGCGCCGACTTTCCACACGCCGCCAACAGCAACATCAGCGCCATGGCGGTGGCCACCGATTCGCTCGCCTCGCCGATTCCGGCGAACACGTCGTCGTACTGAACGGAGCCGAAGTTCACGAACATGATCATCAGCGCAACGGCAAGGCCTATGTCACCGACTCGGTTGACCACGAACGCTTTTCGGGCGGCCGACGCAGCCGACGGCTTGTGCTGCCAGAAGCCGATGAGCAGATACGACGCCAGACCGACACCCTCCCACCCCAGGTAGAGGCCGAGGAAGTTGTCGGCCAGAACCAGCAGCAGCATCGCCGCCAGAAACAGGTTGAGGTACGCGAAGAAGCGCCGCCGCTCGGCGTCGTGGCTCATGTAGCCGATGGAGTACACGTGAATGAGCGACCCGACCCCGGTGATCAGCAGGACGAAGCAGATCGACAATTGATCTGCGCGCAACCCGAACTCGACCTGTAATTCGTCGACCGGAACCCATCGGAACAGGGTCTGGGTGAGGGCTCGGCCCGATTCCGCACGGCCCAGCATCGATGCGAACACCATCGCGGCCACGACGAACGAGGACACTGCTGCTGCCGTCGCGACGAGATGCCCCCACCCGTCGGTGCGCCTGCCTGCGAGCAGCAGGAGCGCCGCACCGAACGCCGGCAGAGCCGGAAGAAGCCACAGTATCGACATCATTTCTGCGCCCCCGTCAATTCTTCATCAGGGAGTTCTCGTCCATCGAAATCGACCGACGAGAACGGAATATGGCCATGATGATGGCCAGGCCCACCACCACCTCGGCGGCGGCGACCACCATGGTGAAGAACGCGAACAACTGTCCGTCGAGATTGCCGTGCATCCGGGAGAACGTGACGAACGCGAGATTGACTGCGTTGAGCATCAATTCGATGCACATGAACACGATGATGGCGTTGCGTCTGACGATGACACCCGCCGCGCCGATCGTGAACAGCAGAACCGACAGGTAGAGGTAGTTCTCGGGATTCATCGCTCGTCACCCCCGTCCACCTTGTACTGACTCCGTCGATCGGCGAACATGGCGTTGACGGAGGACTCGGATTCGGTTCCGTCGGGCAACAGAGCGCGGCGATCGACCCCGTTGTGTCTGGCGTACACCCCTGGGCTCGGCAGCGGTGTCACCCTCGAGCCGTCGCGGAATCGATCCTGAGCCATTTCTCGCTGACCCTTGACCGGCCCCAGAGCTTCCCGGTGCGCCAGGATCATCGCCCCGATGGTGGCCGTGATCAGCAGCGCCCCGGTCAACTCGAACGCCCACACGTACTCGACGAAGATCAGCTCTGCCAAGCCCTCGACGTTTCCGGTGGAGTTGACTGCGTCGAGACCGGCGAAGTCGAGCCGACCGGCACGGGCAGCGTCGCGCAGCAGTACCCCGATGATCAACAGTCCGAAGCCGATTCCGATGACGACGGCCGCGATGCGGTGTCCGCGCAGGGTTTCGGTCAGCGACTCGGAGGTGTCGACTCCGACGAGCATCAGAACGAACAGGAACAGCATCATGACCGCGCCGGTGTAGACGACGATCTGCACGACACCGAGGAACAACGCCCCCTGCGCCATGTAGAAGATCGCCAGTACCACCATCGTGGCAGCGAGGAACAACGCCGAGTAGACGGCTTTGGTGCTCATCACCACGCCGAGCGCACCGATCACGGCAACGACACCCAGGGTCCAGAATTGCACGGCCTCACCGGTGGACGTGGCATCGAGGGCCAACTGCACAACGGCTTCCGGTGCACTCATCGCACCGAACCGCCCTCGGGTTCGGCTGGGGACTCGGGTTCGGCTACGGACTCGGGTTCGGCTGCGGACTCGGCCGGTGACTCGTGGCCGGTGACGGTTCCCCGGTAGTAGTCCTCGGCCGAAAGGCCCGGTGCCATCGCGTGCGGCGGTGCCGTCATGTCCGGCTCCAGCGGTGCCAGCAGCGAGTCCTTCTCGTAGATCAGATCAGCTCGGTTGTCACCGGCCAGTTCGTACTCGTTGGTCATCGTCAGAGCCCTGGTGGGACAGGCCTCCACGCACAGGCCGCACCCGATGCACCGCAGGTAATTGATCTGATAGACCCCGCCGTAGCGCTCGCCCGGAGAGAACCTCTCGGTCTCGGTGTTGTCGGCTCCTTCGACGTAGATCGCGTCGGCCGGGCAGGCCCACGCGCAGAGCTCGCAGCCGATGCACTTCTCGAGACCGTCGGCGTACCGATTGAGCTGATGACGACCGTGGTAGCGAACCTCGGTCGGCTTCTTCTCCTCCGGATACAGCTCCGTCTCGGCCTTTTTGAACATCGTGGCGAAGGTGACCCCGAAACCGGCTATGGGACCGAGAAATTCAGGCATCGGCGTTCTCCTTCGGTGACCTGGCTGCGGATGAGCGCACACCTGCGTGCCGGCTCGGGAAATTCGAGCCCTGCGCGGGAATGGGAGGTATCGGGAATCCGCCTGCCACAGCATCGAACTCGGCGACGGGTACAGGAGGCGGCACGTTCCGCTCCCGTGCACGCCTGCGCACCATCAGCAACAGCGCACCCAGCACGGCCACCGCGAAGATCATCGACACGCCGAACGTGACCAGCGGTACGTCGTACCGATCGACCCCGAGTACCCGCACCGTCGCGATCACCATCACCCAGATCAGGGCAACCGGAATGAGAATCTTCCAACCGAAGTTCATGAACTGGTCGTAGCGCAGCCTCGGCAGCGTCGAACGCAGCCAGATGAACACGAACAGGAACACCCAGACCTTGAGGGTGAACCACAGCACCGGCCACCACCCCGAATTGGCACCGCTCCACAGACTCAGCGGAATCGGAGCCTGCCAACCGCCGAGGAACAGCGTGGTCGCGAGTGCCGACACGGTGACCATGTTGATGTACTCGGCGAGCATGAACATGGCGAAACGAAGAGACGAGTACTCCGTGTGGAATCCGCCCACCAGCTCACCCTCCGCCTCGGGCAGATCGAACGGAGCGCGGTTGGTTTCGCCGACCATCGCCGTCACATACACCAGGAACGACGGCAGCAGCAGAAACACGCACCAGGTGTTCTGTTGCGCAGCAACGATTCCGGACGTCGACATGGTGCCCGCGTACAGAAAGACCGCCGCGAACGACAAGCCCATCGCAACCTCGTAGGAGATCACCTGCGCCGTCGAACGCAGCGCACCGAGCAGCGGGTACGTCGAGCCCGACGCCCACCCCGCCAACACGATCCCGTACACACCCACCGACGTGACCGCGAGAATGTACAGAACCCCGACCGGCAGGTCGGTCATCTGCAGCGGCGTCGTCGTACCGAACACCGACACCTCGGGCCCGAACGGAATCACGGCGAATGCCATGAACGCAGGAACCACCGAAATGATCGGAGCCAGAACATAAATAGGCTTGTCGACGCCGGTCGGAGTGATCCCCTCCTTCAGCGCCAGCTTGATCCCGTCCATCAACGACTGCAACAGACCCCACGGGCCCACCCGGTTGGGACCCACCCGCATCTGCATCCACGCCATGATCTTGCGTTCGGCATAGATCGCGACCAGCGGCGTGAGCACCAGGAACACGAAGACCGCCAGAGCCTTCCCGACAACCAACCACCACGGATCGTTGCCGAACATCGACAGATCGGTCGGCGCGGCCACGATCATGACTGCCCACTTTCTGGTCGTTCCGCAGAACCACGACGAATGCTCACCACCGCGCCCGACTGCACCCCCAGCGAGCGATACACCGCCGAACCGGGCGAGTTCATCGGTACCCACACCACGGTGTCGGGCAGGTCGGTGATCGTCAGTGGCAATGTGATCGAGCCACGGTCCGTCCCGACGCTCACCAGGTCACCGGTCTCCGCTCCGATGGCCGAGGCCCTCGCCGCCGACAACCGAACAGTGGGCGTGCGGCCGGTCGCGGCGAGGTTGTCCTCACCGTCCTGCATCCGTCCCGCGTCGAGGAGCATCCGCCACGTGGCCAGAATCGCGTCCCCGGAGCCGACGGCCGGAACGTCCGCGCGAGGCGCCACCCGGGCCACCGCGGTGCGCGGGCCGTTCCACCCACCGAGGAGAGCCAACTCGGCGCGTGCCGCTGCCGCGTCGGGCACGGCCAGTTCGATGCCCATCTGCGCGGCGATGGCGTCGAGGATGCGTTGATCCGGCATCACCGCGCCTGCACCGAGTGCAGTGTCGAACGTGCGAGGTCGTCCCTCCCAGTCGACGAAAGTTCCCGACTTGTCGACCACCGGCGCCACCGGGAACACCACGTCGGCCCGCTCTGTGACCACACTGCGGCGTAGCTCGAGGCTGACCACGAACGCCGATCGGTCGAGTGCATCGAGTGCGCCCCGAGGGTCCGGCAGATCGTCGAGATCGATTCCGGCAGTGACCAGGACACGATTCGGTCCCGCGTCGGCCAGGATCGCCGCGGTGTCGCGGCCCACCTCCACCGGCAGCTCGGGCACTCCCCACACCGCGGCCACCTCGGCGCGCGCAGCCGCATCGGCCACAGGACGCCCGCCGGGCAGAACGTTCGGCAGCGCCCCTGCGTCGAGGGCACCGCGTTCTCCAGCACGTCGCGGAATCCAGGCCAGGCTCGCCCCGGTGTCGTCCGCCAGTTTCGAAGCCGCCGCCAGACCCCCGGGAACGGAGCCGAGCCGCTCGCCCACGAGAACGATCGCACCAGGCTCCCGGAGGAGGCGTGCAATCGATTCGGTGCCACGATCGCCGACGTGCAACGCATCGAGCCACCCCGGTTCGTCACCGGGAATCGACTGCAGCAGGATGCCGTCGAGCTTTCGTAGGCCTCGGGTGGAGAACGGCGCGATCGATGCCACCACCACTGCGCTGGTGCGGTGCGCCTTTCGAAGCCTCAGGAACACCAGTGGTGATTCTTCCTCGGGCTCGAACCCGACGAGCACCACCACCGGGGCGTTCTCGAGATCGGTGTAGGTGACACCCAACCCGGTTGCTGCGATTCGACCGGCCAGGAAATCCGCTTCCTCGGTACTGTGGCTGCGATTGCGGAAGTCGATATCGTTGGTATGCAGCACTGTTCGAGCAAACTTGGCGTACGCGTAGGCGTCTTCGAGGGTCGACCTTCCGCCGATCAGCACCGCGGCTCGGCCGACCGATCCGGCAAGCCCCGCCGCCGCGGCGGCCAGCGCAGCCGACCACGACGTCTCGATCAACTCCCCCGATTCGTCGCGGATCATCGGCGCGGTGATGCGATCGGGTTCGGTGGCGTACTTGAACGCCCACCGTCCCTTGTCGCAGTTCCATTCCTCGTTGACCTGTGGGCCGTCCCCCGCCAGCCGTCGAAGGACCTTGCCGTGTCGATGATCCGTGCGTTGAGCGCAACCACCTGCGCAGTGCTCGCACACGCTGGGCGAGGAGGTGAGGTCGTACGGGCGTGCCCGGAACCGATACTCGGTGTTGGTCAGCGCACCCACCGGACAGATCTGAACGGTGTTGCCCGAGAAGTAGGAGTCGAACGGCTCGTTGCCGAAGATCCCCACCTGTTGAATCGCACCACGCTCCAGTAAGTCGATGGACGGGTCGCCGGCCACTTGAGCCGCGAAACGAGTGCATCGCGCGCACAGGACGCACCGCTCCCGATCCAGCAAGACCTCGGCCGACAGCGGAATCGGCTTGGGGTACGTGCGTTTGGTCTCGACGAATCTGGACTCGACCCGGCCCGCAGCCATCGCCTGGTTCTGCAGCGGACACTCACCGCCCTTGTCGCACACCGGGCAATCGAGCGGATGATTGATCAGCAGCAATTCCATGACGCCTCGCTGCGCCTTCTCTGCCGACTCCGACGTCACCTGAGTGCGCACGATCATGCCCTCGGCCACCGTCGTCGTGCAGGACGCCAGCGGCTTGCGCTGCCCCTCGACATCGACCAGACATTGCCGGCACGCCCCCACCGGGTCGAGCAGCGGGTGATCGCAGAAGCGCGGGATCTGCACGCCCATCAGCTCGGCGGCGCGAATCACCAACGTGCCCTTCGGAACACTGATCTCGTGGTCGTCGATGGTCAGTGTCACCATTTCGACTGGAGTGACCGACTGCTCAGGGGCAGGAGTGGAGCCTGCGGAACGACCATCTGCTGGTGCCGTCATGACGTCAGCTCCTCTGCCATCAGGGTCGATCGGTGTGGATCGAATGGGCATCCCTGTTCAGTGACGTGTCGGATGTATTCGTCGCGGAAGTACTTCAGCGACGACACGATGGGGCTTGCGGCTCCGTCTCCCAACGCGCAGAACGACTTTCCGGCGATGCCGTCCGCGATGTCGAGCAGTGTTGTGAGGTCCGCTTCGGTGCCGGTTCCGCCGTCGAGGCGGCGAAGTATCTGCACCAGCCAGTAGGTTCCTTCTCGGCACGGCGTGCATTTGCCGCAGGATTCGTGTGCGTAGAACTCCGTCCATCGCAACACCGCTCGCACCACGCACGTCGTGTCGTCGAAGATCTGCAAGGCCTTGGTACCCAACATCGATCCGGCGGCGCCGACGCCTTCGTAGTCGAGTGGCACGTCGAGGTGATCGCCGGTGAACATCGGTGTCGACGATCCTCCCGGTGTCCAGAACTTGAGCTCGTGACCGGGCCGGATGCCGCCCGCGTAATCCAGCAGTTCCCGCAGGGTGATCCCCAGCGGGGCCTCGTACTGGCCGGGGCGACACACGTGGCCGGAGATCGAGTACAGGGTGAAGCCGGGTGACTTCTCGCTGCCCATCGATCGGAACCATTCGATTCCCTTGCGCAGGATCACCGGAACGCTCGCTATCGATTCCACGTTGTTGACCACCGTCGGGCGCGCGTACAGGCCTGCCACCGCGGGGAACGGTGGACGCAGTCGGGGTTGGCCTCGTCGCCCCTCCAGCGAATCGAGTAGCGCCGTCTCCTCGCCACAGATGTAGGCACCGGCACCGGCGTGGATCACCAGCTCGAGATCGAACCCCGATTCGAGAACGTTCTTGCCCAGGTAGCCCGCGGCGTAGGCCTCGGCGACCGCGGCCTGCAATCTGCGCAACACCGGTACCACTTCGCCGCGAACGTAGACGAAAGCGTGCGATGCACGAATGGCGTACGCCGCGATGATGATTCCCTCGATCAACGTGTGCGGGCTGGCCATCATCAGCGGCATGTCCTTGCAGGTACCCGGCTCCGACTCGTCGGCGTTGACCACCAGGTAGTGAGCCTTCCCGTCACCCTGTGGAATGAAGCTCCACTTCGTTCCGGTCGGGAATCCTGCACCGCCGCGGCCTCGCAGACCGGAATCCTTGACGAAGGCGATGAGATGGTCGGGGTCCATGGCAAGGGCCTTCTCCAGCCCTTGATATCCGTCGTGACTGCGGTAGACGTCGAGTGTGCACGAGTCCTTCTCGTCCCAGAACTCACTCAGCACCGGCGTCAGGGCCATGTCACTTCCCCTTCGTCGATGGATCGGTTTCGGTGGTGTTCGGCTGCGGTGGAACGGTCGCCGAGGGAGCCGGAGCCGGTTTCTCGCGCACCGTCTCTGCCACCGCTTCGGCACCGAGATCGGGGTGATTGTCCGGGGAGCCCGCGACGGCCTGGGGAGCCGACATCGAGTGCTCTCGGGCGTACCGGAGACCGGCGAGAGTGGCTTCGCCTGCGCTGCCCGATGATTCGAGTGCCCCGGGTCGGTCGTCGGCGAACCCGGCCAGAATTCGCTCGGTCTCGCGGAACGTGCACAGCGCAGCACCGCGGGTCGGAGTCACCTGCGCACCTGATCGAAGCGCGTCGACCAGTTCCCGCGCCGACGCCGGAGTTCTGTTGTCGAAGAATTCCCAGTTGACCATCATCACCGGCGCGAAGTCGCACGCGGCGTTGCACTCGATGTGTTCGAGGGTGATGGCACCGTCGGCTGTGGTGTCGCCGTGGTCGATATCGAGGTGGTCCCGCAGGGCATCCATGATGGCGTCGCCGCCCATCACCGCGCACAGGGTGTTGGTGCACACTCCGACGCGATAGTTGCCGGTGGGCTCGCGGCGATACATCGAGTAGAACGTCGCGACTGCGGTCACCTCTGCTCCGGTGAGATCGAGTACGTCCGAGCAGAATTCGATTCCGGCCGGCGTGAGATAGCCGTCCTCGGATTGCACCAGGTGCAGCAGCGGTAGTAACGCCGATCGGGCCTGAGGATAGCGAGCGAGGACGATGTCGGCGTCGGCGCGCAGGCGGGCCAGGACGTCGGCGGGATAGGACGCGCGTGCGTCGGAGCCGACCAGTTGTACGGCTTCCTCGGGGCGGGCTCCGAGTTGGACGAGCACCGGCTCCGAGCGTGGCGCGGTCATCGGTCCACCCCGCCCATCACCGGATCGATACTGGCGACGGCAGCGATGACGTCGGAGATCATGCCGCCCTCGCACATCGCGGCAACCGCCTGCAGGTTGGTGAACGAGGGGTCTCTGAAATGCACTCGGTACGGCCGAGTTCCGCCGTCGCTGACGATGTGCACACCCAGTTCGCCTCGCGGCGATTCCACCGTGGACAGCACTTGGCCTGCAGGCACTCGCATTCCCTCGGTCACCAATTTGAAGTGGTGGATCAACGACTCCATCGAGGTGTCCATGATGGTGCGTACGTGGTCCTGAGAATTGCCGAGACCATCGGGTCCGGAGACCAGATCGGCCGGCCAGGCGATCTTCTTGTCGTCGATGACGACCGGTCCGGGCCGCAGGCGATCGAGGGTCTGCTCGACGATCTTGAGCGATTCCTTCATCTCCTCGACGCGAATCAGATAGCGCCCGTAACAGTCGCATCCGGTGTCTGTGACGACATCGAACTCGTAGTTCTCGTACCCGCAGTAGGGATCGGACCGGCGCAGATCGTAGGGAAGTCCGGTCGATCGAAGCACCGGACCGGTGACGCCGAGTGCCATGCACCCGGTGAGGTCCAGGTAGCCGACGTTCTCGGTTCTGGCCTTCCAGATCGGGTTGTCGTTGAGCATGAGTTCGAGATCGCGTAGCCGTCCGGGAAGAACCCGCAGTAGCTCGCGGACCTTGTCGATCGCATCGGCAGGTAGATCCTGAGACAAGCCGCCGGGACGGATGTAGGCGTGGTTCATTCGAAGGCCGGTGATGGCCTCGAAGACGTCGAGTATCAGTTCGCGTTCCCGGAAGCCGAACAGCATCGCCGTCACGGCACCCAATTCCATTCCGCCCGTGGCCAATGCCACGAGGTGCGACGAGATCCGATTGAGCTCCATCAGCATCACCCGGACGACCGTCGCGCGCTCGGGAATGTCGTCGGTGATGTCGAGTAGCTTCTCCACCCCGAGGCAGTACGCGGTCTCGTTGAAGAAGGGCGAGAGATAGTCCATCCGAGTGACGAACGTGACGCCCTGAGTCCAGTTGCGATACTCCAGATTCTTCTCGATACCGGTGTGCAGGTATCCGATTCCACACCGGGCCTCGGTGACGGTCTCGCCTTCGATCTCGAGAATCAACCGCAGCACACCATGGGTGGACGGGTGTTGTGGACCCATGTTGACCACGATGCGTTCCGTGGTCGACCCGCGCGCCAGTTCGACCACGTCGTCCCAGTCCTGGCCCGACACTGCATAGATGGTTTCATCCGTTGCGCTCATCAGTTGTACGACCTGCGCTCGTTGGGAGGCGCGACCCGAGCGCCCTTGTACTCGATGGGAATTCCGCCCAGGGGATAGTCCTTGCGTTGTGGGTGACCGACCCAATCGTCGGGCATCTCGATCCGCGTCAGTGCGGGATGACCGTCGAAGACGATGCCGAAGAAGTCGTAGACCTCGCGCTCGTGCCAGTCGTTGGTGGGATACACCGCGCAGAGCGAGGGTGTATGCGGATCTGCATCGGGCACAGCCACTTCGAGTCGCAGGCGGCGTCCGTGTGTGATCGACACCAGATGGTAGACCGCGCGCAATTCCCGGCCGACCTGATCCGGGTAGTGCACACCCGATGCCCCCGTGCACAATTCGAATCGCAGTTCCTCGTCGTCACGGAGAGCACGGGCCACAGCGGGGACGTGCTCCCGCGAGAGATGCAGCGTCAATTCATCGCGAAAGATCACAGCACGCTCGACGGCGTCCTCGAACGGAACGGCCGCGTCACCGGTGTCGAGAGCAGCGGCCAATCGATCGACCAGGGCGTCGAAGTAGCTGCCGTAGGGCCGGACAGCCGTGTCCGCCGACGCCACCGGCGGCTGCAACCGGCCGTAGCCGGAGGTGTCACCGCTCCCCCGAACACCGAACATCCCGCGCGATCCGTTCGCCGTCATCGCAGCAGCCCCTTCAGGTCGATGGTCGGGGTGGACGCCAGCGCCGCAGCCTCGGCAGCCGCGCGCACCTGCTCGCGATTGACGCCCAGCGGCATCTCCTGAATCTTCTTGTGCAGCTCCAGAATTGCGTTGAGCAGCATCTCGGGTCGGGGTGGGCAACCGGGGAGGTAGATGTCGACCGGAACGATGTGATCGACACCCTGAACCACCGCGTAGTTGTTGAACATTCCGCCCGAGGACGCGCAGACTCCCATGGCGAGGACCCATTTCGGTTCCGCCATCTGGTCGTACACCTGCCGCAGTACGGGCCCCATCTTCTGGCTGACACGGCCTGCCACGATCATCAGGTCCGCCTGGCGCGGAGACGCACGGAATGCTTCCATGCCGAATCGCGCGAGATCGAACCGACCGGAGGTGGTGGCCATCATCTCGATCGCGCAGCACGCGAGACCGAAGGTCGCGGGCCACAACGAACCCTTGCGGGCGTAGCCGGCCAACCCCTCGACGGTGGTCAGCAGAAATCCGCTGGGTAGCTTCTCTTCGAGTCCCATCGATCACGCTCTTTCGCATCCGCTTGAGGTGAGAACAGTGCATCGTGCCGTCGCCGATCAGTGTTCGGACGTCAGTCCCATCCGAGCCCGCCTCGCCGCCACTCGTAGACGTAGGCCACCGACACGTTGACGACGAACAGTGCCATGGCAACCAGTCCGAAAGCGCCCAGAACGTCGAGGTGGACGGCCCACGGATAGAGGAAGACGATCTCGATGTCGAAAATGATGAAGAGCATGGCGGTCAGGTAGAACTTCACCGGAAATCGTTGGCCCGTAGGCGCATGCATCGTGGGCTCGATACCGCACTCGTACGCGTCGAACTTCGCTCGGTTGTACCGCGCTGGTCCCACCATGGTTCCGACCATCACCGAGAACACCGCGAACACGACCGCTATGGCACCGAGAACGAGGATCGGAACGTAGGCGTTCATCCCGGCATCTGCTCCCTCGATCGACTACCGCGCCGGCGCGTAGTAAATGCGACGGCCGTACCAATGTGACCTGAACCACACAGTATGGGTTCGGTGTCGATCTCGCGGGATTTCGAGGAGTCCAGTTTCGTAATCCGTTGACGCGCATGGGGCACCCGATCTAGCCCACACCGACAGCACTGTGACTCAGATCACTTCTTGGCCCCATGCGATCCGGTCCGAGGAAAACGACAAACTCCCCGACCATCCCGGGCGGCCGAACGAGGCCGCCGACATGGAACAGGAGAAATGATGAAGTCGATTTCCGTCTCGGCCCTCGCCGCCGAGGGACTGGGAACTGCCCTGCTCGTGATTTTCGGCGTCGGCACCGCCGTCATCGCGGGCGACACTGTCGGAACCCCGGGCATCGCCCTGGCATTCGGGCTCACACTGCTCGCCCTCGTCTACGCGATCGGCCCGATCTCGGGATGCCACATCAGCCCGGCCGTCACGATCGGAGCCCTGATTGCTCGCGCCATCACCCCGATCAAGGCTGCGTTCTACATTGCCGCGCAGGCCGTCGGTGCAGTGATCGGTGCACTGACCGTACTGTTCGTCGCATCCGGCCGTCCCGGATACGACATGTCGTCGGACGGTCTGGGCACCAATGGATTCGGCAGCTCCTCGCCCGGAGAATACGGGCTGGCGTCGGTGGCGGTATTCGAGACGATCGCGACTGGCCTGCTCGTCCTCGTCGTACTGGCCACCACGGCCCCCACCGTTCACCCCGTCGTGGCGGCGGGCATCCCGATCGGCCTGACCCTGACTGTGGTTCACCTGCTGGGCATCGGAATCGACTCGACCTCGGTCAACCCTGCTCGGTCCCTCGGCCCAGCCCTCGTCGCCCACGGACCTGCCCTGTCACAACTGTGGGTGTTCGTGGTGTTCCCCGTGCTCGGAGCTGTCATCGCCGGCTCGATCCACCGGTTCGTGCTGACGGTGCCCGCATCGGAAAAAACGGTCTGATCTACCGCGATCGAGAGACCCGGGCACCGACGCGTACCGAGTGCTGTCTCAGCAGATCGACCACTGCGCTCCCGAGCCGGATCGGATCCAGCGGGTGCGGAACTGCAGCCTCGGCGCGCGACCATTCGGCCAACCACGCGTCGTCCGGACGTCCGATGAGCACCAACACCGGTGGGCAGTCGAGGATCTCGTCCTTCAACTGCTTCGCCAGGCCCAGACCGCCGACCGGGGAGGACTCGCCGTCGAGAATCGCCAACGAGACACCGCCTGCATCCATGTGCTCGATGACGACGGCTGCCGTGGCGATATCGACGTACTCGATGTCACCGAGTGCGGGATCCGGTCGAGTTCCCACCGCAGACCGCACCTGGGCCCGGGTAGAGGCATTGCTGCTGTACACGAGCACGCGCACACGACCGGATGGGCTCTCTCCCGCTGTGGCGTCGGACACACCGAGATGCTACCGCGCGGTCCCCGGGAAATGGATCGAAACAGCCACGGCCGAAGCGCATTCGACGCTGTGGCTCCGGTCAGGACTCGACGGTGACGATCACCGCGGCGGGTTCTTCGGTGGTGGTCACCGTGAACTCGGGTCGATCGGCCGCAACTCCGATGAAGGACTGTGAGATTCCGCCGGGATCGGCCAGGAAATCGACCGAGACGACGGCGGAATCCGCACCGCCTCGGACCCGTTCCGGCCCGGCATACGGAGAGAACGTGTCGCCGGAGTCCGTCGACGTACCCGACAGGTCCACCTGCAACACGGATTTTCCCGGCACTGCCAGCGGTTCACTCGTGGCGTAGCGGACGGCCTCGTCGACATACCGCACCGTGTAGGACACAGGGCCGTTGCCTCCCAACCTGAATTCGACCGTCGACGACTCCTCGAACACCACGTCGGTGACACCGACCGGCGACCCGCTCGGGAACCGCGCGCCGTCGAGACTCTCGGGGAGCTCCGGCACCACCGGCAGCTCCGCAGGCGGCAGAGCTTCGGTGGGCGGACCCGGACCGGACATGTGATCACCGACCACCAACGATCCGGTGACCGTGGTGTAGTTCGTGCCGGCCGAGACCTCGTCGACCGGGCCGCTGCCGTCCGCGCCGGAACAGCCCGTGACAAAACCGAGTATCAGCGATCCGACGGCCGAGAGCGCGACTGAAGCCCTTCGGCGGCCGTCGTACATCGCCATACCGTACTGAAGAAACCGATCGGTTCGATAGTGCTGTCCCGACGCAATTCGGTCACGATTGCGCCGCCCTCCGATCCTGCTAGCGTCGGAGAGTATGGAGCCGAAGAGCTATTCGTCCGGTGAGCGTGTGTTCGGTCCGCCCAAAGGGACTTTCGACGCGGACTGGGCTGCGACTGCACTGCGATCGAACCGCCCCGAGTTGGACCATCCCACCTCGGTGCGCCTGGTCGAACAGGCCTGGGAGCTACTCCGAACGCAGGGGTTGCGCGGAGAACGACTCACAGCTGCACTGGACCTCGAGCCCGGTCTTGCTGCTGCAGTGTCCGCGGTCGCCACCGAGACCGCCGAGCTGTACCTGGACCCTCGGTAGCTCCGGGTCTCAGTTCGGACCGAACTGCTCGACGGCGAAACCGGCCACGAGCACCGCGGTACCGCCGATTTCGCCGACGATCAACGACACCATGAACACATGCGTCCCCGGAACGGGATCCACGAACTGGTTCTCGGTGTCCCGGCGAAACCCGTGGACGGTGTAGCTCGCGACGGCAGCGACGAAGAACACCAGCACCACCGATGCGGCGATCAGGTCCACCGTGGCCGACCACGCGCTGAACTGCGCCAGCACAGCGAGCACCAGGGCGGCGAACGAGTACATCAATGCTGCCCGATGGGCGATGTCGACATAACGATGCGCCGTTCCATCCGGTGACGTCGACATCTGGTGGTACTTCACCACCCCCAACCCCAGTGCCCACAGCAGCATGAGACCGGCCACGAGGACGATCACCTTGGTGTCGAGCTCCAACTGCATGTTTCTCCCCCACTCGATCCCGCGCCGAACGTATCACCGGCACCGGACTTGATACCGTTCCGCCATGCCGGCCGACCCCGTACTGTCCCAGAACGAATTCGGGCTCCGCTTCGACTGGGGTCTGTGTGGTGCCGACGCCATCGTCGACGGCGCAGACATCGCCGTCGTCGTGGACGTCTTGTCTTTCACGACCACTCTCACGGTCGCTGTGGACGCGGGCATCGACGTCATCCCCAGTCAGTGGCGCGACGACCGGGCCACGCAGTTGGCCGAGCAGTTCGACGCGGTTCTCGCAGTGGGGCGGTCGGCCGCCTCACCGGGCCGGATCAGCTTGTGCCCGGCCACCGTACGGGCCGCGCCTGCCCCGGCTCGGCTGGTGCTGCCGTCACCGAACGGGTCCACCATCGCCCACGAGCTCGCGAGCACGGCCCCGCTGTGTGTGGGAGCGTCGCTGAGAAACGCATCCGCAGTAGCGCAGTGGATACGTGCCAGGAACCGGGGTGCGGTGACAGCCGTCATAGCGGCCGGGGAACGGTGGCCTGACGGATCGCTCCGCCCTGCCGTCGAAGACCTGTGGGGGGCCGGTGCAGTCATCGCCGCCCTCGTCGAAGCCGGAGCTGCCGATGCCTCCCCGGAGGCGCGAACGGCCGCGGCTGCGTGGCGAGCCGTCGAGCACGACGTGGGCTTCGAGCTGCGGCAATGCGGCTCCGGTCGCGAGTTGGCCGGAATGGGACACCCGGAAGACGTGGCCATTGCGGCCGAGGTCGATTCGAGTTCCTGCGTCCCGATTCTGCGCGACGGCGTATTCGTCGACGCGACTCGGCCATGACGCGACGGGCGCTCGGAACTGACCGGATATGCCGCCCCGACACGGCCGATCGTGTCCGATATTTGGATCGGAACCCCGAATCACGGATCATACGGTGGTGAGTACGGAACGAGTCGCCCCGAAGACCACCGTCGTTGTACCGACGTACAACGAACGTGAGAACCTCCCCAAGCTCGTCGAGCTGCTGGCCGGGTTGCAGGTAGAAGGGCTCGGCGTGTTGGTGGTCGACGACAATTCGCCCGACGGCACCGGCGACGTCGCCGACAAGTTGGCCATCGACGGCCCCATCGACGTCAGCGTTCTGCACCGCACCGAGAAGAACGGGCTCGGACGCGCATACGTCGCAGGAATGACGCGAGCGCTCGACGAGGGAGCGGACATCGTCATTCAGATGGACGCCGATCTCTCGCACCCCACCGAGGTGATCCCGGCGATGATCGACAAACTGAACACCACCGATGCGGCCGTGGTGCTCGGATCGCGATACGTACCCGGCGGAGCGGTAGCCGCCGATTGGCCCTGGCACCGCAAGGCCCTGTCGGCATGGGCGAATTTCTACGTGAACACGATCCTGCGCCTCGGCGTCAAGGATGCGACAGCGGGATTCAAGGCGTGGCACGCGCGCACCCTGCGCACCATCGATGTGGCCTCGGTCGAGAGCAACGGGTACGCATTCCAGGTGGAGATGAACTACCGAACCGTCAAGCACGGCCTCACTCTCGCCGAGGTGCCGATCACGTTCGAGGAGCGCAGCGAGGGCGAATCCAAGATGAGCCTGTCGGTTCAGCTCGAGTCGGCATTGGTGCCCTGGAAGTTGTTGCTGCGCAAGAAGAAGCTCTGACCGAAGCGTCACGCCGTGATCACGGCGTGAAGCGTCGGAATCCGCCTTCGGCCCCGATTACCTGACCGGTGATCGAGCCCGAATCGGGCGAGAGCAGCATCGCCACGACGGCCGCAGCCTCGTCCGGAGAGTTCCACCGACCGCGCGGCATGTGGCGTGAGACGAACTCGTCCAGATCGGCACTCGCCCAACCGGTATCGGTCGGGCCCGGATTGATCGTGTTGACGGTGATGCCTCGCTCGATCACCGAATCGGCCAGGGCCGGGGTGATCGATGCGATGGCACCCTTGGTCACCGCGTAGGGAATCTCGGTCGGCATCGGCCCCTCGTCCTGCCCGGACGTGAACAGCACGACGCGTCCGCCGTCGGGGTTACCGGCATACCGTTGCGCAAATTCCTGCACCAGAAGCAACGACGCTCGCACGTTCACCGCCCATGTCAGGTCGAGTGTCGTTGCCGTCAAAGAACCCAGGTCGCCCAGCTGTGATCGCGCATGGTTGATCACCAACGAGTCGACGGCACCGAACCTGGATTCGGCAGCATCGAACAGGGCGGCAGGTGCTGCCGGATCGGAGAGATCGATGTCGAGGTGCCCGAGTCCACCTGGTGCGGTGGACAACTCGGTGAGTACCTGTACCGCTCCCGGTGTGCTTGCTCCCCACGGTTCGCTCACGTCGTACTCGTCGCACGATTGCGCGAAGACGCGGGCGCGCTCGTCCTGCAGCAACCTGCGGGTGATGGCGTAACCGATTCCGCGGCGTCGACCGACTCCGGTGACGAGGACGGTACGCCCATCATTGTTCATGCTGCATCCTTGACCGTGGCGGCGTATACGTCGACGTATTCCTGGCCCGACAGGGTGGACAACCCCGCCATCACCTGATCGGTGGCCGCACGCAGAATTGCCCTGTTGTTCTCTCCCCCCGCATATCTCGTGAAGTCCATCGGTTCGCCGACGACCATGCGCACCTTTCCTGGACGCCACATCCGCGAGCCGACCGGATTTACCGTGAGCGTTCCGTGCATCACCACCGGCACGACGGGGACACCCGTTTCGATCGCAACTCTCGCAAGGCCTGTCTTGCCCTTGTACAGTCGGCCGTCGGGAGATCGAGTTCCCTCCGGATATACCGCCCATACTTTCCCTTGTCGCAAAATGCTTTTCGCGGCCTCGAGCGCTGGAGTCGAAGCGTCGGCACCGCGTCGATCGACGGGAACCTGACCTGTCGCGCTGTAGAACCAACGAAGCGCCGCGCCCTTGATTCCCCGGCCGGTGAAGTACTCACTCTTGGCGATGAACGTGATCCGACGACGAACCAGGAGGACGAGAAAGAAGGAGTCGACGACGGTGAGATGATTTCCGGCAACGATCACCGGCCCCGACGTCGGGAAATTCTCCGATCCAACCACCGTCGGCCGACCGAGAATGCGGAGAATCGGCCCGATCAGCACATATTTGAACAACAGGTACCACATCGATGAACCCTCTCGGATGGACAACGTCACGCCCGAGAGTAGACAATGTCTACGTGCCTGACAACCTTCGGACCCGACTGGTCGACGCAGGTATCCGCCTGCTCGAAAGCGAGGGACAGGGCGGGCTCACCATCAGAGCGGTCACCCGTGAAGCCGGCGTCTCACACGGCGCACCGAGGCGCTACTTTCCGACGTTGAGTGCGCTGTCCGCCGCCGTCGCTCGGGTCGGTCTCGTCGACATGGGGGCGACTCTCGACCGCGCAGCGCAGCACTCGACGTCGCCGCAGGCGGCATTGAATGCGATAGCGGACGCGTACGTGGACTTTGCGGCGCAGCGACCGGCGATGTTCGCCCTCATCTTCAGGCACGACCTGCTCGAGGGCTCGGGCGAGAACCTGCGGCTGGCGTCGCGTCCGCTGTTCGAGGCCCTGATCGCCGCAGTCGGTGCCGTCGCCCCGGAGAATCCACAGTTCACTGCCCTGAGACTGTGGACCTCCGTGCACGGAATAGCAGCGCTCAACTCCACCCGCGCATTCGAGCCGATCACCGACGTTTCGGCGGTGACGGAGTTGACCCGCCGCGCAGTGCGCGACGTGATCGCCGACGCTACCGAACCAGGGACTTGACCGACGCCGGCAGCTGGCGAACGTTCTTGTAGGGGCCGACCACCGCGGCACCGAAAGGACGGTCGAGCAACACGGCAGCGACCTCACGTACCTCGTCGTTGCCGACGCTGTCGATCCGCGCCAACGTATCGGTGATGTCGCGGTGATTGCCGTAGTTCAGTTCGCTGCGGCCGATCCGGTTCATCCGAGAGCCCGAATCTTCGAGTCCCAGAACCAATCCGCCACGCAACGAACCCTTGGCCCGCGCACACTCCGCGTCGGTGATGCCCTCGGAGGCGACGTTGGCCAGCACTTCCCTGATCACCGTGGTCACTTCGCCCAAGTTCTCCGGCTGACAACCCGCGTAGACGGAGAAGGCACCACTGTCGGCAAACGTGTCCACCGACGAGTACACCGAATACGCCAGGCCGCGCTCTTCCCTGATCTCCTGGAACAGACGAGAACTGAGCCCGCCGCCCACTGCCGAGTTCAGTACGGACAACGCCCAGCGATGCCCTTCGTGTCGGCCGAACGCACGTACGCCAAGGCACAGATGCGCTTGCTCGCTGTCACGAGTGGTCAGGCTCAACGTGGGCGCGTTACGCAATCGCGCTGTGCCGGACCTTCTTTCGGCCGGCTTCAGGCCCTTCTCCAGATGGCCGGAGAACGCCCGGCGCACGAGCGAGACTATCTGCTTGTGATCGACGTTGCCCGCGACGGCAACGACCATGCGCTGCGGCGTGTAGCGGCGAACGTGGAACGAGTGCAATTGCGCACGGGTCATCGACTCGATGGATTCGACGGAACCGATGATCGGGCGTCCGATCGGATGATCGCCGAACATTGCTTCCAGGAAGGCATCTCCCAAAAGATCCTCGGGATCGTCGTCACGCATGGAGATCTCTTCGAGTACCACCTGACGCTCGACGTCGACATCAGCCGATCGGCACCGGCCACGCAGCACCACATCGCTGACCAGATCGATGGCGAGCGCCACGTCCTCGTCGAGCACGTGCGCGTAGAAGCAGGTGCTCTCCTTCGAGGTGAACGCGTTCAGCTCTCCCCCGACACCGTCCATCACCTGAGCGATCTCGAGAGCACTGCGCGTGGGAGTCGACTTGAACAGCAGATGTTCGAGGAAGTGTGCTGCACCGGCAACACTGGGTTGCTCGTCCCGTGAACCGACTCCGACCCACACACCGACCGAAGCCGAGCGAACGCCTGGCACGAACTCGGTGACGACCCGAAGACCGCCGGGCAGAGTGGTGCGTTGCACGCCGGTGTCGATGCCGGTGCTCTCTGGAACGGCCGAACGGTACGTCCCGAGGGGACGTACCGTTCGGCTCGGTTGCTTCTTACTCAGCGCTGACCTCGGCGGGTGCCTCGGGAGCGTCGGCGGGAGCAGCAGCGTTGTCGTCTTCGACGGGAACGAGGCTGATCTTGCCGCGGTTGTCGATATCGGCGATCTCGACGCGCAACTTGGATCCGACGCTCACGACGTCCTCGACCTTGTTGATGCGCTTGCCGTTACCGAGCTTGGAGATGTGCACCAGTCCGTCGCGGCCCGGGAGCAGCGAGACGAATGCACCGAAAGCCGTGGTCTTGACGACGGTTCCGAGGAATCGCTCGCCGACCTTCGGCAGCTGCGGGTTGGCGATGGCGTTGATCATGTCGATCGCAGCCTGAGCGGACGGGCCGTCCGCTGCACCGACGTAGACAGTGCCGTCATCTTCGATCGAGATGTTGGCACCGGTCTGCTCGGTGATGGAGTTGATCATCTTGCCCTTGGGCCCGATGACCTCGCCGATCTTGTCGACCGGCACCTTGATCGCGGTGACGCGAGGTGCGTACGGGCTCATTTCGTCCGGAGTGTCGATGGCCTCGGCCATGACCTCGAGGATCGTCGTACGAGCGTCCTTGGCCTGCGACAGCGCGCCGGCGAGCACCTTGGAGGGGATGCCGTCGAGCTTGGTGTCGAGCTGCAGGGCCGTGACGAAGTCCTTGGTTCCGGCGACCTTGAAGTCCATGTCGCCGAACGCGTCCTCGGCACCGAGGATGTCGGTGAGCGCGACGTAACGGGTTTCGCCGTCGACCTCGTCGGACACCAGGCCCATGGCGATGCCGGCAACCGGAGCACGCAGCGGCACACCGGCATTGAGCAGCGACAGGGTCGATGCACAGACCGAGCCCATCGAGGTCGAGCCGTTGGAGCTCAATGCCTCGGAGACCTGGCGGATGGCGTACGGGAACTCTGCCTGGCTCGGCAGAACCGGCAGCAGAGCGCGCTCGGCGAGTGCGCCGTGCCCGATCTCGCGACGCTTGGGCGAACCGACGCGGCCGGTCTCACCGGTGGAGTACGGCGGGAAGTTGTAATGGTGCATGTAGCGCTTGGACGTCTCGGGCCCGAGCGAATCGACCTGCTGCGCCATCTTGACCATGTCGAGGGTGGTGACGCCCAGGATCTGGGTCTCGCCGCGCTCGAACAGGGCCGATCCGTGGGTACGCGGGATGATCGCGACCTCGGCGGACAGCGACCGGATGTCGGTGATCCCGCGGCCGTCGATGCGGAAGTGATCGGTGAGGATGCGCTGGCGAACCGACTTCTTGGTCAGTGCGCGGAATGCCGCACCGATCTCCTTCTCGCGGCCGGCGAAGCTGTCGCCGACGGACGTCATGACCTGAGCCTTGACCTCGTCGAGCTTGCTCTCGCGCTCGGCCTTGCCCGCAATCGTCAGTGCCTCGTTCAGCGGGATCTTCGCGGCGTTCTCGACGGCCTCGAAGACATCCGTCTGGTACGCCGGGAAGACCGGGTAGTCGCCGGTGGGCTTGGCTGCCTTGGACGCGAGCTCCTGCTGCGCGGTGCACAGGGCCGCGATGAACGGCTTCGATGCCTCGAGGCCCTCGGCGACGACCGACTCGTTGGGGGCGGTAGCGCCACCCTCGATGAGCTCGATGACGTTCTCGGTGGCCTCGGCTTCGACCATCATGATCGCGACGTCTGCGTCGGCACCGGAGCCGGAGACGATGCGGCCGGCGACGACCATGTTGAACACGGCCTTCTCGAGCTGCTCGTTGGTCGGGAACGCGACCCACTGCTTGTCGATCAGTGCGACGCGAACGCCACCGATCGGGCCGGAGAACGGCAGTCCGGCGATCTGCGTCGAGGCCGATGCCGCGTTGATCGCGACGACGTCGTACAGATCGGCTGGGTTGAGGCTCATGACCGTGATGACGACCTGGATCTCGTTGCGCAGTCCGTCGACGAACGTCGGACGCAGCGGCCGGTCGATCAGGCGGCAGGTGAGGATGGCGTCGGTGGACGGACGGCCCTCGCGGCGGAAGAACGATCCGGGGATGCGGCCCGCGGCGTACATGCGCTCTTCGACGTCGACCGTCAGCGGGAAGAAATCGAATCCTTCACGGGGATGCTTGCCTGCGGTCGTTGCCGACAGCAGCATGGTGTCCTCGTCGAGGTACGCGGCAACTGCGCCTGCGGCCTGCTGTGCGAGGCGGCCGGTCTCGAAGCGGATGGTCCGCTTGCCGAACGTGCCGTTGTCGATGATCGCAGTTGCTTCGTAGACGCCTTCTTCGACGTCCAAGGTTGTGGTTTCCGACATGTGTTCTGTTCTCGTCCTCTCGTCTTTGCCGTGCCCGCGTGGACACACCACGAGCCCTCCTGGCTGTGGCGGCATACCTGTGCCGTCGATCCGACGAGAGTTTCTCTCGGGACGCGGCTGCGCGGAGGCGGCCATCGATCGAAGCCCACCGGATCTCGTATCCGAAAGGCCACTACCGAAGACCGTCACCACGGCGTGACAGGCATACACGGCGGTGTGCGGATGCCGTGCATCCGCTTTCTCGTGCTGGCGTAACTGTTCTTGCGGTACAAACACAGATAGCCAACGAGGAACAGTCTAAGCACTGCCTCGTTGGCTACTGCACTATTGCTGCGAGTCGGGTGTGCACCGGCGCGTCGAACCGTGCGTCGGTGACATCCTCGCGTCGCTGAAGATTATCGACGCAGACCCAGACGCTCGATGAGCGAACGGTAGCGGGTGACGTCGACCTTCGCGATGTACTTGAGCAGGCGACGACGACGTCCGACCAGCAGCAGCAGGCCGCGGCGGGAGTGGTGGTCGTGCTTGTGCATCTTCAGGTGCTCGGTCAAGTCGACGATGCGCTTGGTGAGCATTGCAACCTGCGCCTCGGGCGAACCCGTGTCGGTGGGGTGCAAGCCGTACTCGCCGAGAACGGCCTTCTTCTGTTCGGTGGTCAATGCCACTGGTACTACTCCTGATCAATGACGTCCGCGTGAAAGGAAGCAACGCGCCCCGCGCGCAGAACGCGACGGATTCGAAGCCGGTACAGCCGCCGCGGACCGCAGCGAGCACCGAGGGGATAGCCTATCAGGCTGCGCTGGCCGCAAGAATCGAGCGGGCCCGATCGGCGTCGCGTCCCATCTCCTCCACCAGCGCCTCCATCGAATCGAACTTTTCCATTCCGCGCAGTCGCTCGACGAAGTCGACTGCTACGTGCTGGCCGTAGAGGTCTGCTTCGCCGTCGAGCACAAAAGCCTCGACGGTTCTGGTACGGCCCGAGAACGTGGGATTGGTCCCCACCGACACTGCTGCCGGGTGCCGCTCCCCCGGTGTCACAGTCCCCATGATCGGCCCAGGCCCGAGCACGGTGAACCACGCCGCGTACACGCCGTCGGCGGGAATGGCCGAGTACATGGGCGGCGCGACATTGGCTGTGGGATAACCCATCTGGCGACCTCGGCCGTCTCCGTGCACAACGACGCCCTCGACGCGGTGCGGTCGCCCGAGCGCGGCAGTGGCTGCGGCGACGTCACCGGCGTCCACGCACGATCTGATGTACGTCGAGGAGAACGTCACGGCATGCTCGGCGAGCAGGTTGACTCCGTCGACTGCGAATCCGGACCGTTCGCCGATCTTGCGCAGCATGGGCACGGTACCGAGCGCCTTCTTCCCGTAGGTGAAGTTCTCGCCGACGACGACCTCGGCAACGTGCAGGCGTTCGATCAGGATCTCGTGCACGTATCGCTCGGGGGTGAGCTTCATCAGCTCGGGCGTGAACGGCATCACGCAGAAGACGTCGATTCCCAGTTCCTCGGCAAGTTCGGCTCGCCTCGTCAGGGTGGTCAACTGGGCAGGATGACTCCCCGGCCGCACGACCTCCATCGGATGGGGATCGAACGTCATGAGCACGCTGGGAACGCCGCGCTTCTTCGCAGCGGCCACCGCTCGCCCGATCAGTTGTGCGTGTCCGCGATGAACGCCGTCGAAGACGCCGATCGTGAGCACGCACCGACCCCAGTCGGCAGGTACATCGTCGAGACCTCGCCATCTCTGCACACCGCGAAGCCTACGGCCCGACGGCCGCTCGGTCACTCTCGGCCAGGCGTGTCGCGCGCGGCAGGTATGGACAAAAAGGTATCCCCACGGTAAATATTTCGGGGTGCCTAACTTATTTCTTCGCCAGCGTGGATCTCGCGTCCGGCGGATTCTCGCGAGCTGGGCCGTGGTGGGACTACTGGTAGCAGCGTCGACGGGCTGTGCCCGCGCCGTCGGACAGGACGATCCGACTGTGCCGGGCGACGGCAGACCCTTGGTTCTGACGACCTTCACCGTCCTCGCCGACATGGCCGCCAATGTCGCCGGCGACCACCTTCGAGTGGAATCGATCACAAAAGCCGGTGCCGAGATCCACGGCTACGAGCCGACACCCGGAGACCTACGCACCGCAGAGCAGGCCGAGCTGATCCTGGACAACGGGCTGGGGCTGGAGGCCTGGTTCGAGAAATTCGTCGAGCGCATCCCCGCGCCCCACGCCGTGGTGAGTGCGAACGTGGACCCGATCTACATCCGTGACGACGCCTACGCAGGCAAAGCGAACCCCCATGCATGGATGTCCCCCGTCGTGGCCGAGACGTACGTCGAGAACATCGCCGACGCGTTCGTCGCGCTCGACCCCGCCAATACCGACGACTACCGCGCGAACGCAGTCGCGTACGTCGGACAACTGCGCGAGGTCGGAGCCGAGCTGTACGAAGATCTCTCCGGGCTGCCGGCTCGCCAACGTGCGCTCGTCAGCTGTGAGGGCGCATTCGGTTATCTGGCCCGTGACTTCGATCTGCAAGAGGCCTACCTGTGGCCGGTCAACGCCGAGCAGGAAGGCACTCCGAAGCAGGTGGTCCGCACCATCGATTTCGTTCGTGACAACGACGTACCCGCCGTGTTCTGCGAGTCGACCGTCTCGGACAAGGCCCAGCTCCAGGTCGCCGAGGACACCGGCGCGCGGTTCGGCGGACAGCTCTACGTCGATTCACTGAGCGATGCCGCCGGCCCCGTCCCCACGTACCTGGATCTACTGCGCTACGACGCACGGTTGATCGCCGACGCACTGGTAGGAGAACGATGACCCAGCACACTGGGGCCCCGAACCACAGGGCCCCGAACCACAGGGCCCCGAACCACAGGGCCCCGCACGAGAACGGGGCGGCGCTGACGGTCGATACCGTCAATGTCCGATACCGCGACGTCGTGGCGCTCACCGACGCCAGTCTGACGCTCGCACCCGGCCGGGTGTGCGGGTTGGTCGGCATGAACGGATCGGGTAAGTCGACGCTGTTCAAAGCCGTCATGGGAGTGGTCAAGCCGAACTCCGGCTCGATCACAGTGTTCGGCGGCGACCCGGCCCAGGCGCGAAAGGCCGGCACGGTCAGCTACGTGCCCCAGGCGGAATCCGTCGACTGGACGTTTCCGATCAGCGTGCGCGACGTGGTGATGATGGGCCGATACGGGAAGCAGAATTTCTTTCGCACTCCCCGAGCAGCCGATCGACTGGCCGTCGACGAGGCTCTGCAACGCGTCGACCTGGCAGAACTCGCGAACCGGCAGATCGGCCAGCTCTCCGGAGGTCAACGCAAACGTGCGTTCGTCGCCCGCGCCATCGCCCAGGAGGCGTCGCTGCTGTTGCTCGACGAGCCCTTCGCCGGTGTGGACAAGAAGACCGAAGCCACCATCACCCGGCTGCTCCGCGAACTCGCAGCACACGGTGCCTCGGTTCTCGTGTCCACGCACGATCTTCATGCTCTGCCGGATTTGTGCGACGAGGCGATCCTGCTGCAGCAACGGGTGCTGATGCACGGCAGTCCGGCCGAAGTACTGCGCCCGGAGAACCTGGCGCTGGCCTTCGGCATCGACCCGTCGAAGGTCGACCAACTCGGTGCGGGCACCCGAACTCCGGCCACCCCGACCACGGAAGCGAGCTGAACCGTGTATCTGATCGATTTTCTCGTGGACCCACTCGAGTACACCTTCATGCAGCGAGCCCTCCTGGTGACCGTCACCGCCTCGATAGTGTGCGCGGTCCTCAGCTGCTGGCTCGTCCTCATCGGGTGGTCGCTGATGGGCGACGCGGTCTCACATGCCGTTCTGCCCGGTGTCGCGCTCTCGTACCTGTTCGGGGCACCGTTCGCGATCGGAGCTCTTCTGTTCGCCCTCATCGCGGTCGGTGCCATCGGAGTCGTTCGCAACACCACCATCGTCAAGGAGGACGCCGCCATCGGAGTCGTCTTCACCACCTTGTTCGCGCTCGGCGTCGTCCTGATCTCGAAGTTTCCGAGCCAGATCGACCTCAACCACATCCTGTTCGGCAATCTGCTCGGAGTCTCGCAGGCAGACATGGTCCAGGTCTTCGTCCTCGGCGGCATCGCGTTGGCCGTCATGATCGTCAAGCGTCGGGACTTCACTCTCTTCGCCTTCGACCGCACCCAGGCCCGCGCCGTCGGTATCAACCCGACGGTGATCTCGGCCGTGATGCTGACCCTGCTCGCTCTGACGACCGTGGTCGCGCTCCAGGCCGTCGGCGTCATCCTCGTGGTGGCGATGCTCATCACTCCCGGTGCGTCCGCCTATCTGCTCACGCACAGCTTCGGCCGCATGTTGGTGCTGGCACCGCTCATTTCGGTGGGTTGTGCGCTGGTGGGGATCTACGCCAGCTTCTACCTCGATGTGTCCTCCGGCGGCAGCGTCGTGCTCACCCAGGGACTCGTCTTCGTTCTTGCCTACCTGTTCAGCCCCTCTCAGGGCATCGTGATCCGCGCACTGCGGCAACGCGGACAGGTGCCGGTAGCTCCGGCCGGGTGAGATGTGTTTTTCCATTGGATTGCCTAAGCTCGGCGACGTGGCGCAACGAAAAGACGATCCCGCACCGGCCGACGAGGGCGTCCAGCTGTCCGCGGTTGCGCAGGATTACCTCAAGGTCATCTGGACGGCCAGCGAGTGGAGCGAGGACTCCGTCAGCACCAAGATGCTCTCCGAGCGCATCGGTGTGTCCGCCTCGACGGTGTCCGAGGCGATTCGCAAGCTGGCCGACCAGGGCATGGTCGACCACGCTCGCTACGGAGCCATCTCACTGACCGAGAAGGGTCGCCTGGCGGCCATAGGGATGGTGCGTCGGCACCGTCTGATCGAGACCTACCTGGTCCGAGAACTGGGTTACGGCTGGGACGAAGTGCACGACGAGGCCGAGATTCTCGAACATGCCGTCTCGGATCTGATGATGGATCGAATCGACGCCAAACTGGGCCACCCCGAACGGGATCCGCACGGCGACCCGATCCCGTCGGTCGACGGTGCGATCGAGACTCCGTCCGCGACCCGCCTGAGCGAGTACCTCGACGGACAATCCGGCCGAGTCGCCAGAATTTCCGACTCGGATCCGGCGATGCTCCGCTACTTCGATTCCGTCGGCATCACGCTGGACCTGCCGATCACGGTGGTCGAACGACGCGACTACGCAGGCACCGTCGCCATCGAGCTCGCCCGCACCGACGCCACCGATTCCATCGACCTCGGCCACCGCGCCGCCGAGGCGATCTGGATGGTTCCGGCGAACTGATCGCCGGGATCGCTTCAGTGCCCGCGCAAGGTCGCCGGCCGCACGACCATGACCGAACTGGCGCGCTTGCCCTTCTCCTGGAGCAGAGCGATGGTGTGACCCGTTGGATCGACCGCCGCGTACACCCCGTCGAGTCCGATCGGATCCAGCCACCGTCCCTGGCTCAACGATTCCGCCTCACCTGCGTCGATCTGCCGGTGTGGAAAGGCTGTTCGCGCCGCCTGGTCGATGTCCAGGCTGACGGCCGGGTCCTCGGCCAGATCTTCGAGAGTCCGCGCATGGTCGAGGGTGAAGGGTCCGACGCGAGTGCGGCGCAGCACGGTCAGGTGGCCGCCGACGCCGAGCGCCACGCCGAGGTCGCGCGCCAGGGCCCGTACATACGTCCCCGACGTGCAGTCCACCTCGACGTCGAGGTCGACGAACGTGGCGTCGTTCTCCACCACATCGCGCCTGGCCGTCACGTCGAATCGGGTGACGCTGACCTTGCGGGCGGCGAGTGTGAACTCCTCACCTGCGCGGGACAATTTGTGGGCACGTTGCCCGTCGACCTTGATGGCGCTGACGCTGGCAGGCACCTGCTCGATATCGCCGGTCAGGGCGGCGATCGCGGTCGAGATTTCGGTGTCCGAGACATGCGCGGCCGAGACGTCGGTCAGGACGTCGCCCTCGGCGTCGTCGGTCGTCGTGCTACGTCCGAGCCGGATGGTCGCGGTGTACGACTTGGTGGTCAGCGAGAGCAATCCCAGCATCTTGGTCGCTCGCTCCACGCCGAGTACGAGCACGCCGGTCGCCATGGGATCCAGGGTCCCAGCATGGCCGACCTTCCTGGTGCGCAACAGTTTTCGGCACGACGCCACCACATCGTGGCTCGTCACCCCCGGCCCCTTGTCGACCACAAGCAGGCCGGCACCGACGAGACCGGACGAAATCTTTTCGCGAGCACTCACGAGAGAGCATTGTGCCAGGCTCGCGGAGCCGTTCGTCACATCACCGAGATCGCGGTCATCACCAGACCGCCCGCCACCATCCATCGACCGTCGAAAGCCCGCAACGGCGGCCCGGACACAGTGTCCCCCGGCACCAGCAGCTCGGAATAGAACGTTCCCGAAATGTCGTCCCCGGAGCCGGTGCGCTCGAAGGTGATGTGTGCGTCCTCGAAGCCGAGCCAGCGTCCGGTCAACGGCTCCCAGGCCTTGTACGTCGCTTCCTTGGCGCAGAACAACACTCGATCCCAGTGCACGTCCTCGCGGCCGACGGTCGCGAGCCACTCGCGTTCGGCCTCCAGGCTCACTGCCCCGAGTACCCCATCGGGCAAGGGCCCGTGCGGCTCGGCGTCGATTCCCACCGATCGAACCTGCATCGAGTAGGCCAACACCGCACCGCGATAACCGTCGCAGTGCGTCAACGATCCGACCACACCCTTCGGCCACTGCGGGGCTCCGGACTTACCGCGCATGATCGGCGCCGGCTCCACGCCCAACTTCTCCATTGCCACGCGCGCACAGTGTCGAGCCGAGGTGAACTCACGCTTACGCTTGTCCACCGCCTTGGCCACCAGCGGTGCTTCGAGCGGATGTGGCGTCAAACCCGGTGGATCCGTGAACAATTCGGCCGAGACGACGCCGTTGGGAAGTATGGATTCGATCACTTGCCTGCCCTCATCTTCTCTACCTCTGCCTCCATCTCGGGCGTCACCGTGAAGTGCCCGCCCCACTTGTTCAACGCACCCGGCGGATACTCGGGGACCGGAAGAATCTGGCGCAGAACGTTCTTCGGCAGGCCACGGCGCTGCCATTCGCGCGGGTAGCCCACCGACACCTCCTCGAAGCGAACGCCGTCGTAATAGGTCGTCCGCGGGATGTGCAGGTGCCCGTACACCGAGCAGATCGCGTTGTACCGCGTATGCCAATCCGCCGTCAGCGTGGACCCACACCACAGCGCGAACTCCGGATAGAACAGCACCTCGGTCGGCTGCCGAACCATCGGGAAGTGGTTGATCAACACGGTGGGAACGGAGGTGTCCAACGCATCGAGACGCTCCCGGGTGGCGTCGATCCGCGCATGACACCAGGCGTCGCGCGTCGCGTACGGCTGCGGGGACAGCAGGAATTCGTCGGTGGCGACGACGTTCTTCTCACGTGCGATCGCCAGTCCGTGTTCCTTGTCTCTCGCTCCCCGCGGCAGGAACGTGTAGTCGTAGAGCAGGAACATCGGCACGATCGTCGCCGGGCCACCCTCACCCTCCCACCGCAGATACGGGTCCTCGGGGGTGACGACGTCGATCTCGCGGCACAGGTTGACCAGGTACTCGTATCGAGCTGCCCCGTGGATCTGGACAGGATCTTTCACCGTCGTCCACAGCTCGTGGTTTCCGGGAACCCAGATGACTTTCGCGAAACGGCTACGGAGCAGTTCGAGCGCCCACTTGATGTCGTCGGTCTTCTCCGACACGTCGCCGGCAACGATCAGCCAGTCGTCGGGCGATTCGGGAAAGATGTCCTCGGTCACGGGTCGGTTGCCCCGATGTCCGACGTGAATGTCGCTCACTGCACACAGCTTCGCTGCCACTGAAAATTCCTTCCGATGCGCTCGGCCGCCGGCGTCGAATCGCCAGAACCGTCCGAGAACGTACCAACGTCCAATACTCCATGCAGATTCCTCGGCGTATCCGGGCGGGGTGAATCGGCAACCCGGCCAACGGGCGGACGTTGCTGCTCACCGAACACAGGATCGGGTCCAAACGTCCGCAGATTCGGGTATAGGGTGCCGATCATGACTTGTTTGCGGATGTTTGCTCGGGCGGCGTGTCGATGACAGTGCCCCCGGTCCGCGTTCGAGACGCCGCAGCGCTCCTCGGCGTCAGTGACGACACCGTACGCAGATGGATCGACAGCGGCGCGCTCCCCTCGCTCGAGGACGAGACCGGACGCAAGGTCATCGCCGGCCGGGACCTGGCCGACTACGCACGCGAACACGCCGTCCCCCCGCCGGAGATCTCGTCGGGCGGCAGCTCCGCCCGCAACCGGCTCGTGGGGTTGGTCACCGAGGTCGTCTCGGACGCGGTGATGAGCGAGGTGAGCATGCAGTGCGGGCCGTTCACGATCGTGTCCCTGATGAGCACCCGATCGGTTCGCGAACTGGGGCTGGAGCCCGGCAAGGTCACCGTCGCTGTCGTCAAGGCGACCACCGTCATCGTCGAGACACCGTAGAACACAGGAGATGCTCGTGAAGACACTGCGCCCGGCAACCGCGCTGGTGGTTGCAGCCACCCTGATGCTCGTCGGGTGCAGCTCGCAGGCCGATTCGAGAACACCCGATGTGGACTCGGGCGGCAACGCAGTCGAAGGCGAGATCACGGTCTTCGCCGCAGCATCGCTTCGGTCGACGTTCACCGATCTCGGTACTCGATTCGAGGCCGAACACCCCGGCATCTCGGTGGAGTTCAGTTTCGCGGGCTCATCCGATCTTGCCGCGCAGCTGAGCTCCGGCGCGCCTGCCGACGTCTTCGCCTCCGCGGATACGAAGAACATGACCCAGACGGTCGACGAGGGCCTGGTGGCGGGCAATCCCGTCGACTTCGCGTCCAACACTCTGACCATCGTGACCGCCCCCGGAAACCCGGACGGCATCACATCGTTCGCCGATCTGGCGAACCCCGACGTCCTCACCGTGATCTGCGCCCCCCAGGTGCCGTGCGGCGCGGCGACGGCAGCGGTCGAGACCGCCACCGGCACGCTCGTCCCGGCCGTGAGCGAGGAATCCTCGGTCACCGACGTGCTGGGCAAGGTCACCTCGGGGCAGGCCGATGCCGGACTGGTCTACGTCACCGACGCTGCCGGAGCAGGCGAGGCCGTGACCGCGGTGCCCTTCGAGGAGTCGAGCGAGGCCGTCAACACCTACCCGATCGCAACACTGAGCGGTTCCGGCAATCCCGACACAGCACGCGCGTTCACCGAGTTCGTCACCGGACCCGTCGGGCGAGACGTGCTCGGTCGAGCCGGCTTCGCGGCACCGTGACCGCTCGAGCCGCCGACGGCGGGCGGTCCACGGCAGAGCCCCGTCCGACCGTCGGAGTACCGCTGTGGATATACGCACCGGCCGCCGTGGGCGCACTGCTCGTCGTGTTGCCGCTGGCCGCGATGTTCACCCGAATCGATTGGTCGAATTTTCTCGGGCTCGTCACCTCCGAATCCGCTGTCGCGGCGCTGATCCTCAGCCTGAAAACGGCGACGGCCAGCACCGCAGTGTGCGTGCTTCTGGGTGTGCCGATGGCAATCGTGCTCTCGCGCAGCTCGATTCGAGGGCTCTCGATCCTTCGCTCTCTCGTCGTCCTGCCCTTGGTTCTGCCCCCGGTGGTCGGCGGCATCGCGCTGCTCTACACCTTCGGACGCCAAGGGCTGCTCGGCGAACATCTCGATGCCTTCGGGATTCGGATCGCATTCACCACCTCGGCCGTCGTATTGGCGCAGGTGTTCGTGTCGCTACCTTTCCTCGTCGTCAGCGTCGAGGGCGCGTTGCGCACGGCCGGTGACCGGTACGACGTGGTGGCTGCGACCCTGGGTGCCACCCCCACCACCGTCCTACGGCGAGTCACCGTTCCGTTGATTCTTCCCGGACTGCTATCAGGAATCGTTCTCGCCTTCGCACGCGCACTCGGAGAATTCGGAGCGACGTTGACCTTCGCCGGCTCCCTCGAGGGCGTGACCAGGACGCTGCCTCTGGAAATCTATCTGCAACGCGAGAGCGACCCCGATGCCGCGGTGGCGCTGTCACTGGTGCTGATTCTCGTCGCGGCACTCGTCGTCGTCACCGCGCGCGGCACACGGTCGTCGGGATCGCTGTGAATTCACTACACGTCAGAGCCACCCTCGGCGTTCGCGGCGTCGATCTCGAACTGGATGCTCGCGAGGGTGAGACGGTCGCCATCCTCGGGCCGAACGGGGCAGGCAAATCGACACTGCTGCAGCTCGTCTCGGGCGTGGTGGCACCCGACGACGGAATCGTCCGACTCGGCGAGGACGTGTTGACCGACACCGCCTCGAACACCGTCGTGCCGATTCACGCGCGAGGCGTCGCGACCCTCGCGCAGGAAGCTCTGCTGTTTCCGCACATGGACGCTCGCACGAACGTGGCCTTCGCACCACGCAGCACCGGCGCGAACCGCGCCACCGCGCGAGCGGTCGCCGATACCTGGCTGGACGCGGTCGGAGCCTCCCACCTGGCCGATCGCCGCCCTGCACAGCTGTCCGGCGGTCAGGCCCAACGTATCGCCATCGCGCGCGCTCTTGCGGCCGATCCGCGCCTGCTGTTGCTCGACGAACCCCTGGCCGCACTGGACGTCGATACTGCACCGGGCATTCGGCGAGTGCTGCGCACAGTGTTGCGCGAGAGCGGCCGCACGGCCTTGATCGTGACCCACGATCTGCTCGACGTCGTTGCCCTCGCCGATTCCGTCGCGGTCGTCGATGGTGGGCGCGTCGTCGAGCGAGGGTCGGTCACCGACGTCCTGACCGCCCCTCGCAGCGAATTCGGTGCCCGCATCGCCGGGGTGAACCTGATGTCGGGACGGGCTGTCGATGCCGACGACTCGACGTCCCTGACCACAAAATGGGGAGTGACGGTCCACGGCTCCGGGCGTCATTCCACTGGAACTCCACTGGTAGCGGTGTTCTCCCCCGCCGCCGTGTCGATACACCCGACTGCCCCACACGCCAGCCCCCGGAACGTGTTCGAGGTGGTGATCGAGGAGATGGAGGTGCAGGGCTCCGGCATTCGTGTTCGGTCACGTCCGCAGCCCGACGGGTCTCCCGGCGTGGCCGCCGACATCACCCCTGCTGCGGTATCGGATCTCGGGCTCGAGCCCGGCCGCAGCGTGTTCTTCGTCGTCAAGAGCCGTGAGGTGGCATTGCACCCCGCTCTACCCTCGCAGCCCTGACCGATAGTCAGTGGCGTAGTTGGCGGTCGCTGCCGATCACCAGCCACTTACCGGACAGCACCCGGCCCGCGACCGCGAGCATGCGCAGGGCGACGAAGACGCCGAGCCCTATCCAGATCCCGACCAACCCCCAGTCGAACACCAGAGCCGACCAGATGAACGGCAGAAAGCCCACGACGGCGCACGCCATGGTCGCATTCCGCAGAAAAGCAGCGTCACCACTGCCGAGCAGCACTCCATCCAACGCGAACACCACTCCCGCAATGGGAATGATTGCGACGAAGATCCACCAGATCGCATGCATCTCGTCGATGACCGACGCGTCGGTGGTGAACAACTCCGGGACGAACGAGCGCCCGACGGCGAACACGCCGGCGAGGACTACCGCGAACACCGTCGACCATGCCGTCAATCGCCACGCCAGTGCGCGTGCATCATCGATCCTGCTTGCGCCCAGGGCGGCCCCGACCAGCGTCTGAGCGGCGATTGCCAAGGAATCGAGCATCAACGACACCAGGTTCCACATGTGCAGCACCACCTGGTTGGCGGCGACCGAGGCTGCTCCGAAGCGCGACGCGACGGCGGCGGCCGAGAGGAAGCAGGCCTGGAAGGCCAGGCTGCGCACGATCAGGTCGCGGCCCAGCACCAATTGCGCGCGCATCACCGACCAGCGCGGGCGCAATTCGGTGCTCGCTCGCACGACTGCGCCGACGAACAGCGCACCGGCGACGCCTTGCCCGATCACATTGGCCACGGCCGATCCCACCAGCTCCAGACGCGGGAATCCGAGCAACCCATGAACCAGAAGTGGGCACAGAACCGCCGACACACCGAAGCCGAACACGACGAAACGCAATGGGGTCACCGTGTTCTGGACTCCGCGCATCCATCCGTTTCCGGCCAGAGATACCAGGATGAACGGGACACCGAGCAGAGCCACCCGCAGCCACGCGACGGCCTCGGGGGCGATGTCGCCGCCGCCGGTGAGCACCGACACCACGGGCTCGGCCGCGAGCTGCATCACCGCGACGATGGCGATACCGATCGCGAAGGCCAACCAGGTTGCCTGCACACCCTCGCCGACGGCATCACGTTCGCGACCGGCACCGTGCATGCGAGCCGCTCGCGCGGTCGTGCCGTAGGACAGAAAGGTCAGCTGGGTGCTGACCTGGGCCAGCACGAGCCCGCCGATCGCCAGGCCTGCAAGGGCCACGGCACCCAGCCTGCCGACCACGGCGGCATCGAACAACAGGTAGAGAGGTTCGGCGGCGAGGACGCCGAGGGAGGGCAGCGACAGACCGAGAATTTTTCGAGCGGTGACCGGAGTGGAGCTCACGACGCCGAAAGGGCCCCGCGCAGCGCATCGATCACGTCGGGCAGGTCGCCGGTCGCGGTGTAGCCGGCTGCATTGCGGTGCCCGCCGCCGCCGAGTTCACACGCCACTGCCGAGACGTCGACCTCGGTCTTCGAGCGCAGGGAGACCACCCAGACAGAGCCGAAGTCCTGTTGCTTGAGCACTGCGGCCACCTCGGCTTCGGAGGTGGTGCGCACGATGTCGATCACGCTCTCGATCTCCTCGGACCGCAATCCGGCCGAATCCTCGCTCCGAATGACGGCGTACACCAGACCTCGTCCGTCCGCTGCGTCGGGAATCAAGGATGCCGAACCGAGCACGGACCCGAGCATCGGCAGCCAATCGAACGGGTGAGTGTCGAGTAGCTTGCGGGCGATGTGAGCGCCGTCGATGCCCGTGGCCAACAATCTCTCGGCCAGCAGATGAGAACCCGGGCGAACCCAGCGGAACGAACCGGTGTCGGTGACCAAGCCCGCGAACAGCAGGTGAGCGAGATCGGCATCGATCTCGACGCCCCACTGATCGAACAGACGCGCGATCACGGCGGTGGTGGATTCGGCGGATGCATGCACCACGTTCAGCGTTCCGAATCGAGTGTTGCTGCGGTGGTGATCGATGACGAGGCTGGCCGACGCCGTGTCGAGTCGGTCACCCAGCGAACCCAGCCGACCCCGACTTCCGGCATCGACCGTGACCACCAGGTCTACGGTGTCGGTGACCTGGTCGGCGTCGACCAGAAGGTGCCGACCGGGCAGTTCGTCCATCGACTCGGGCAGGGACGCCGGTGCAGCGAACGCCACCTGGACGGTCGCGCCGCGACGTTCGAGTACCGAACCGAGCGCAAGCCCACTACCGATCGTGTCGGCATCGGGCTGGACGTGACACAGCACGGTCACCGAGGATGCCCGTTCGAGCATCTCGATCGCCTGAGCCAGATCCTCGTCGGTCTCCGACACCGACCCCGAACCATCGGACATGTCAGTCGGCTTCGGCGGGCTCGACGTCTGCGGCTTCGCGCGGAGCTTTGTACGGGTCCGCGTCCCCGGCGGGCTTGGCGTTCGCACGGGCACGGGCCAGTTCCTCGTCGGCCACGCGGGCGCGTTCGAGAAGATCTTCCATGTGGCGCGCGGTGTCGGGCACCGTATCGGTCACGAACGTCAAAGTCGGTGTGTACCGCACGCCCGTTCCGGCTCCGACCTTCGAGCGCAGCACACCCTTGGCCTTCTCCAGCCCTGCCGCGGCAGCCTGCAGATCGGGCGGAGTATCGAGATCTTCACCCATCACGGTGTAGTAGACCGTGGCATCGTGCAGGTCGGCGGTCACCTTGGTATCGGTGATGGTCACGAATGCCAGCCGTGGATCCTTGATCTCGTGATCGATCGCCGTTGCAACGATGGCGGCGATTCGCTTGGACAACTTACGAGCCCTGGCCTGATCCACCACGACAATCACACTCCTCTTTCATGGCCGAACGTCGATTCTGTTCCGACGTAGCGGCGGTTGTGCACTTCACGTCTGCCGAGCAGTGCTCGGCGGACTTCCCGGATCAATCCTCGGGTCCGAAGATTCTCCGGCGTACTGCCAACAGTTCCAGATCGTGGCGTTCGGCGACATGCCGTTCGCACTCGTCCAGTTTGTCGTGCAGTAGGTCGACATCGGTACCGGCCGCGGCAACCCCCAGCAGGGACCGCCGAATACGTTCTCGCTCACCGGTTTCGGCAGCCGAGACTCCCAGCCGTTGCAAGTCGCCGAGTACCGGTTCCACCATCGACCGTTTCTCGGCGAGCGAACGCACATCCCCCAAC
Organism: Rhodococcus sp. IEGM 1330; assembly: GCF_033142445.1. Taxonomy (NCBI): domain Bacteria; kingdom Bacillati; phylum Actinomycetota; class Actinomycetes; order Mycobacteriales; family Nocardiaceae; genus Rhodococcus; species Rhodococcus sp. IEGM 1330. Next base: position 830,672 of record NZ_JAWLSB010000001.1, on the reverse strand, counting down.
AACACGTCCAACTCCAGAGCACCCAGATACACGCTGACGTCCTTCGATCAGCTTCGACGACAAAGCCGGTGGCGGTACATCTGTCGTACCACCACCGGCTCGAAAGTCGGAGCGCAGTGTCACTCCCCTGGCTTCACCACCGAGCCGACGCGACCGGATGCGGAGCCGAACGGCTCCGCATCTGTTCTAGTCGCGCGGCTTTTCACGGAGTTCGTACGCCTCGATGACATCGCCCACCTTGATGTCGGAGTACGTCACCGTCAAACCACACTCGTAGCCCTCACGGACCTCCGTCGCGTCGTCCTTCTCGCGGCGGAGCGAGGAGATCGTGACGGTTTCCGCGACAACGGCACTGTCTCGGATGAGTCGCGCCTTGGCGTTGCGACGGATCGTACCGGAGGTGACGAGGCAACCGGCGATGTTTCCGACCTTGGAGGAACGGAACAGCGCGCGGATCTCGGCCTGCCCGAGGGCAACCTCTTCGTACACCGGCTTGAGCATGCCCTTGAGGGCCTTCTCGATCTCGTCGATGGCCTGGTAGATCACCGAGTAGTACCGGATGTCGACGCCTTCGCGGTTGGCAAGCTCGGTGGCTTTGCCTTCCGCTCGAACGTTGAAGCCGATGATGATCGCGTTGGATGCCGACGCCAGGTTGACGTTGGTCTCCGTGACGCCACCGACACCGCGGTCGATCACGCGCAGTTCGACCTCGTCGTCGATCTCGATACCGAGCAGCGCCTCTTCGAGCGCTTCCACGGTTCCCGAGTTGTCACCCTTGAGGATCAAGTTGAGCTGCGAAGTCTCCTTCAGAGCTGCATCGAGATCGTCGAGGCTGATGCGCTTGCGGCTCTTGGCTGCCAGAGCATTGCGCTTACGTGCGTTTCGACGGTCGGCGATCTGACGGGCGATCCGGTCCTCGTCGACGACCAACAGGTTGTCGCCTGCACCGGGCACCGACGTGAAGCCGATGACCTGCACGGGACGGGACGGCATCGCTTCGGTGACGTCCTCGCCGTGCTCGTCGACCATCCGACGAACGCGTCCGTATGCGTCACCGGCGACGATCGAGTCACCGACACGCAACGTTCCGCGAGCGATGAGCACGGTCGCGACCGGGCCACGACCACGGTCGAGGTGCGCCTCGATGGCGACACCCTGAGCGTCCATGTCCGGGTTGGCGCGCAGATCGAGCGACGCGTCGGCCGTCAGCAGCACCGCTTCGAGAAGAGCATCGATGTTGGTGCCCTGCTTGGCGGAGATGTCGACGAACATCGTCTCGCCGCCGTATTCCTCGGCGACCAGACCGTATTCGGTGAGCTGCTGCCGGATCTTGTCCGGGTTCGCGCCTTCCTTGTCGATCTTGTTCACCGCGACCACGATCGGCACGTCGGCTGCCTGGGCGTGGTTGATGGCCTCCACCGTCTGTGGCATGACGCCGTCGTCGGCTGCGACCACCAGGATCGCGAGGTCGGTGGCCTTGGCACCACGGGCACGCATGGCCGTGAAGGCCTCGTGACCGGGGGTGTCGATGAACGTCACGAGACGTTCGTTGCCTTCGAGCTCGGTCAGCACCTGGTAAGCACCGATGTGCTGCGTGATTCCGCCGGCCTCGCCTTCGCGCACCGTGGTGTTGCGAATCGAGTCGAGCAGTCGCGTCTTACCGTGATCGACGTGGCCCATGACGGTGACCACCGGGGGACGCTGTTCCAGATCTTCCTCGCCGCCGGCATCCTCGCCGTAGGTGAGGTCGAACGAGTCGAGCAGCTCACGATCTTCGTCCTCAGGACTGACGACCTGAACAACGTAGTTCATCTCGCCGCCGAGAAGCTCCAACGTCTCGTCGTTGACGGACTGCGTCGCGGTGACCATCTCGCCGAGGTTGAACAGGGCCTGCACCAGTGCGGCCGGGTTCGCGTCGATCTTGTCCGCGAAGTCCGACAGCGATGCGCCGCGGGCGAGACGGATGGTCTCACCGTTGCCGCGGGGCAGCCTGACGCCGCCGACTGCGGGAGCTTGCATGCTCTCGTACTCGGCGCGTTTCGCCCGCTTCGACTTGCGGCCACGACGAACTGCTCCGCCGGGACGACCGAATGCACCTGCTGCTGCGCCGCGCTGACCGGGGCGTCCACCGCCGCCGGGACGACCGCGGAAACCACCTGCGGGGGCACCGCCTGCGGGGGCACCACCGGGAGCGCCGGGAGCACCGCCGCCGCGGTAGCCACCGCCACCGGCACCGCCACCGGGACGTCCGCCCGGAGCGCCACCCGGACGACCGGGACGACCTGCTGCGGGGCTGGGACGTGCCGAACGGGTCGGCATGGCACCGGGGTTGGGGCGAGGAGGCATCGAGCCGGGGCTCGGACGAGGTCCGGCCTGGCCCGGTGCGGGACGAGGCCCACCCTGCCCGGGAGCCGGACGACTGCCACCGGACGGTGTAGCGGGACGAGGCCCACCCTGTCCGGGAGCGGGTCGTCCGCCACCGGGGCGCGGAGCACCGGGAGCGGGCCGGGGAGCCGGTCGCTCCACGGGAGCCGAGGAGTACGGGTTGTTACCGACACGCGGAGCCTTCGGGCCGGGCTTGGGGCCGGGACCTGCGGGCTTGGGAGCTGCCGGGGCCGGTGCAGCGTCGCTGGTAGCAGCCGACGCGGCCGGAGCCTGCTCGACCGGAGCGGCGGGCGCTGCAGGCGCAGCGGTGGGCGCTGCTGGGGCCGGAGCCGGTGCGGCAGCCGGAGTTGCGGGTGCAGCCGGTGCTGCCTCCACGGGGGCTTGCGCTGCGGGTGCTTCCGGCTCTGCCGGACGGGATACCGGCTTGGGGCCGGGACGGGGTCCGCCCGGTTTCGCTGCGCCCGGCTTCGCCGTGCTGCCTGCTGCGCGATCGGCCGCTGCGCGACCGTTCGGTGCAGATGCGGCGGGTGCCGACGCGTCCGTGTTCTCGGACGGGAAGGATTCACGCAGTCGACGTGCCACAGGGGCTTCGACTGTGGATGATGCGGACTTGACGAACTCGCCTTGCTCTTTGAGCCGTGCGAGTAGTTCCTTGCTGGTGACACCGAGTTCTTTAGCCAACTCGTGCACGCGGGCCTTGCCTGCCACTGCTCTCCTCACTGAGAGGCCGAGCGAGGCTTGGTGCCCGCACGACCTCGGGTTATCTCCGATGGACGTTCATCGTTGGTGCTTCACGGTGTGCTCATCAGTGCTGTTGCCTGTTCTTGTCGACGGGTGTTGCTCTTGTCGTGTCCTCGGCCTGCAGCTGTTCGTACTCGTCGAGCACGACTGTCACTGCGGACGATTCCACATTTCCCGATATCCGAAACGCGCGACCGAAGACTCGGCGTCGTTCCGCATTGTGCAGGCATTCTCGGCTGTAGTGCAACCACGCACCACGGCCGGACATCGAATGCCGGACGTCGGGGACGAGAGCGAATTCGTGCGAACCAGCTTCTCGAACCACGATCCTCAACAGATCGGTGGCCGGCACTCGCTCCCTGCACCCGATGCATGTACGAATCGGCCGGCTTGTCACTACCGGATACTCGCGTTCATGCCCCTGGGCGGAGAGGTCGTTACCGAACCATCGACCACTCTACCGCTGTATTGCCCCGAACTCCGCATTCCGGCCCTACGCGCTGGTCGTCTCGGGTGCCGCCGCATCGCTGCGGATGTCGATGCGCCAACCGGTCAATCGGGCGGCAAGTCGAGCGTTCTGCCCTTCCTTGCCGATGGCCAGAGAAAGCTGGTACTCGGGAACCACGACACGGGCCGCACGAGCGGCCGCGTCGACGACGGTCACCGAGACGACCTTCGACGGGGAAAGAGCATTTCCGACGAACGTGGCCGGGTCCTCGTCGAAGTCGATGATGTCGATCTTCTCGCCTGCCAGTTCGCTCATCACGTTGCGCACGCGCTGCCCCATCGGTCCGATGCAGGCACCCTTGGCGTTCAGACCGGACACGGTGGACGCGACGGCGATCTTCGAGCGGTGTCCCGACTCACGGGCCACTGCCACGATGTCGACCGAACCGTCGGCGATCTCGGGCACCTCGAGGGCGAACAGCTTGCGCACCAGATTCGGATGGGTGCGCGACAGCGTGATCTGCGGGCCCCGGTTGCCCCGGGCGACTCCGACGACGTAGCACTTGATGCGTTCGCCGTGCTCGTAGCTCTCACCCGGCACCTGCTCGGCGGGCGGCAGGAGGCCGTCGGCTCCGTTGGCGTCACTGCCGATGCGGACGATGACGGTGCCCTTGGCGTTGGCGCGCGTGTCGCGCTGGATGACACCGTTGACGATCTCACCCTCGTGCGTGGAGTACTCGCCGAACGACCGCTCGTGCTCGGCGTCGCGTAGGCGCTGCAGGATGACCTGACGCGCCGTGGTCGCCGCGATGCGTCCGAAGCCTTCCGGGGTGTCGTCCCACTCGGAGATCAGATTGCCGTCGGCGTCGAGCTCCTTGGCCATCACCCGAACGGATCCGGTCTTGCGGTCGACGTCGATCCACGCGTTGGACTGGTGCCCCTCGGTGTGCCGGTAGGCCGTCAGCAATGCGGTCTGAATCGTCGAGATCACCATCTCGATCGGAATTCCCTTGTCCGCCTCGATGGCACGCAATGCGGCGATGTCGATATTCACTTGTCCGACCCTTCTTCCGGTGCTTCCACGTCCACGATCTCATCGGTGTTCGCGGGTGACGGCCTACTGCCGACCACGCCACCCGCCAGGTCCATCTCTTCGGCACTGGGCCGCGAGAACTCCACCTGTACAACAGCTTTCACAACATCGGACAGCGCAACGGAGCGCGTCGACAGCACACCCTTCTCCTTGATCACCACGGTGACCGAATCACCGTCGAGCACACCGACGCGACCGTCGAACTTGCCGTCGGCGAGTTCGATACGCACCTTGCGTCCGCGGGAACGACGCCAATGTCGAGCCTCGGTCAGCGGGCGGTCGATTCCGGGGGTGGTCACTTCGAGGGTGTACGGAGCTTCCCCGAAGTCCGTCACGGCATCGAAGGCATCCGAGATCTCGCGGCTCAGTTCGGGGAGCGCGTCGAGGTCGATTCCCTCTTCGCGATCGACCATGATCCGGACTGCACTGTGCTTTCCTGCGGCGACAACGTTCACGTCTTCGAGGTCGTAACCCCGTTCTCGAACGAGGTCGGCGAGCAGTTCGACAACCCTTTCCTTGGACGGAACAGGCATGTCGCGAACTCCTCGTGTGTAGTTGTGGGCGATCCGGCGTACGGCAGCCGGACTGCGTTTGGTGAACCAACAGCCTACCGCCCCGCAGACACTGCTCGTGACCACGATCGGCCGACGCGACACCCGGGCACGGCACGTGCGAGGGCTGCGGTCTGGCACGATATCGGAGTGCCAACGCCGACCGTCCCCTTCGCGCTCAGTCGCCGCGGGTTGTTCCGACTCGCCGGTGTCGCTGCTCTGTCCGCGGCCACCGTGTCGAGTGTTGCGGCCTGCAGCCAAGAGACGATCTCGGGTCCTGCCCTCGATACCCTGACCGCACAGTTGCGCGCAGCCCGCGCCGATGCCGCGGATGCCACCGCGGCATCGACGGTGATCCCCGAGTACGCAGCCGCACTCGGGATCGTTGCGGCGCAGCGGACCGAGCACGCCGATGCGCTCGACACCGAGATCGCCCGCGCCACCGGTGCCTCGACCGATACGTCGTCGGTTACGGCCACCACTACACCCGCTCCCACGACGCCGCCGCCCGATCTCGCCGCAGTGCGGGAGATGTTGACCTCCTCTGCTCGCAGCGCAGCAGATGCGGCGCGCAACGAAAGCGGTTACCGGGCCGGCCTTCTCGGTTCGATCAGCGCCTCGTGCACTGTCTCGGCCCTGGTGGTTCTGGCATGAGCGATCTCGGTCCGGAACAGCAAGGCCTCGTCGATGCACTCCACGCCGAGTACGCGGCGGTGTTCGCCTACGGCGTCGTCGCGGCGTTCTCCAACCCCACTCGCGCCGAGGTGGTGGCGTCGAACACTGCCGCTCACCGCACGCGCCGAGACGCGACCATCGATGCACTCCAGGCGGCGAGCGTCACTGTGCCACTGCCTGATCCGGCGTACGCCTCCCCGTTCCCGGTGACCGACGCGATCTCGGCTGCGCAGTTGGCCGCGCAGGCCGAGATCGACACGAGCATCGCGTGGCGTTCGCTGATCGAACGCAGCCGGTCGGGAGCGACCCGCGACATGGGAGTGCAGGCGTTGACCGACGCTGCGGTTCGCCTCGCGACGTGGCAGCAAATTCTGGGCGTCATTCCGTCGTCGACGGCATTTCCCGGCCAACCGTGAGCGCTTCCGCCGGTCCGGCGGAACGTCCCGGCATGAACAGCGCCGCCACGAGTCCGATCGCCACCGCCCCTGCGCCGACGAGCAGGGCGGGTGCCAAGGCGTCGGTGTAACCGGTGGGCGTCAGTGATCCACCGGCTCCGATGAACACTGCTGTCAGTACTGCGATGCCGAGCGCGATACCCACCTCTCGCACGGTGGAGTTCGCACTGCTCGCGGTGGCGTGATCGTCGTCCTTCATGTCCCGCAGCACTGCGGTGGCGGACGGAGCGAACGTCAGTCCCATGCCCACTCCGGCCATCAGCAGCGCCGGGACCATCGACAGGTACTCGGTGTCGGGTCCCAGAATCAGTGCCATCCACACGAGCGAGACCGACTGCAGCGACAGACCGCCGACCAACAACCCACGCAGTCCGACGCGCTCGGCGAGCAGACCTGCGATCGGTGCGACCACCATCGGCGCGGCAGTCCACGGCAGCGTGCGTAGGCCTGCCTGGAACGGCGTGTAGTTCATCACGATCTGCAGGTACTGCGCGAGGAGGAACACCGCCCCGAACATGCCGAGCGAGAACGTGATTCCGATGATGTTGGCGAGGGTGAAGCTGCGCGAACGAAAGAGTGCAAGCGGCAGTACCGAGTGCCGGGTGCGCGAGGCACGCAGAACGAAGACGACGAGCAGCACCGCCGAGCCGATGAAGCCGGCGAGCACCGTGGCCGACGCCCACCCGTCGTCGTTGCCGTGCACCACCGCCCACACCAGGAGGAAGACACCGCCACCCGCGAGGACAACGCCGAGCAGATCGAGCGGTTGGATACGCCCTGCGGTTTCCTTCAGCGCGATGTACGCCAGCGGAACTGCGACGAGGGCCACCGGTACGTTGATCCAGAAGATCGCCTGCCAGGAAATCCCGTCGACCACGGCTCCGCCGACCACCGGCCCCAGCGCGACGCCGAGTCCGGAGACTCCACCCCAGATCCCGATTGCCATCGCGCGCTTGCCCACCGGCACCACCGCGGCGAGCAGCGCCAGCGACAACGGCATGATCGCGGCGGCACCGATTCCTTGCACGGCGCGCGCCGCAATGAGCATCGCTGGAGTGGCAGCGAGCGCACTGGCCACCGAGGCGGCGGTGAAAACAGCGATTCCGCCGAGGAACACCGCGCGTCTGCCCCATCTGTCGCCGAGCGTCGCCGCCGTGAGCATGAACGTGGCGAAGCTGAGGGTATAGGCGTTGAGGAACCACTGCAGTTGTCCGACGGAGGCGTTCAGATCCTGCTGAATGACCGGGAGTGCGCTGGTCATCACCAGATTGTCGAGCGTTGCCATGAACATCGGCAGAGATGCCGCGAGGATGCCGAGCCACACGGGAACGTTTCGAGTGGCGGGCTGCACTGCAGGTGGAGAGGCTGTGGCGGTCATTGGGGTCGTCCCGTCTCAAGCTTGTAAGCATCGAATGATTACTTATTCGACACCGTAAGTTATCGACTGATAACCTGTCAACATGTCCGACGCCTCAGTGCCCAAGCCCAAAGCCACCCGTATGGATGCGGCCGACCGCCGAGAGCTCGTCCTCGACGCGGCGATGCGCGCGTTCGCGCGCGGGGGCTACGCCGGCACCAGTACCGATGCAGTCGCGAAGGAAGCAGGTGTCTCTCAGCCGTACGTGGTCCGAATGTTCGGCACCAAGGTCGAGTTGTTTCTCATGGTGTTCCAACGCTCCGTCGACGGCATCATGGCCGCGTTCGATGCCGTGCTGGCGGCGGGCCCGCTCGACCCCGACGACGACAGCACCTGGGCGAGTCTCGGTTCCGCCTACGCCGATCTGGTGGCCGATCGCGACCTGCTGATGGTCATGATGCACGGATTCGGCGCAGGCGCGGTACCCGAGATCGGCCGGGCGGCCCGGGAGGGAATGGGTGCCATCTACAGCCAGATACGCGACGGCACAGGTTGTTCCGAGGATCAGGCACGGCAGTTCATCGCGCACGGGATGCTGCTCAACGTCCTCATGTCGATGCAGGCACTCGAGCATCCGAACGACAGCGCCGGACTGCAGGAGATGACGATGTGCGCGTTCGGAACCACGCTGGTTCCGGCCGACCCCGGCTGAGCGTCAGAGCTAGGGACGCATCTCGTACCGGCCGTCGTAAGAGGCGACCTCGTTCCACACCGCATCGAATCGACCCGTATCGACCACCGGCTTGCGTATCGCGTCGAGAGCCCACTTCTGTTGCGCCGCAGACGATGAGGGCTTTCCGTACAACGCGACGGCGTAGCCGGAGAAGTCTCTGATCTGGAAGTCGAAGATCTGGTCCATCATCTCGGGCGAGATCTCGTCGGCTTGTTCGAGCACGAGATGGCCGTAGACGACGAGTGAGAACAGGTGCCCCACCACGAGAAGAAAATCGAGATCCTTCTGCTGCGCTTCGTCGGGCGCACAGTCCTGAAGAAACGATCTGAACGCCTGTGCCTGCTCGTAGAACCGTCCTACGTTGGGTATCCCGGAGTGCTTGCGGTACAGCGGGTTCCAATCATGGAACCGGACAGAGCTCGCGCCACGGGCCGGCCCCTGCGCGAAGAAGAAGCTGTCGTCGATCGGCTCGGTCAGGGTACCGACGTCCGGGTAGTCGGTGGGCGAGAACATGTACGCCGGCATGAATTTGAGCATCAGCGCCACGTTGACGTGCACCGTGCCTTCGAGCTTCGGCAGTGTTCCGATCAGCTGGGCGGCTTCACGGAAGTAGGTGTTCTTTTCGTACCCTTTGGCCGCGATGACGTCGTGCAACAGACGAACGACCGTTTCGCCCTCGGAGGTCACCTTCGCCTTGGTCATCGGATTGAACAGCAGGTATCGCCGGTCTTCGGGTCCCGCGGCACGGAAGTAGTCCAGCGCCCGCGCGCTGAACAGCTTCATGGCGATCAGCCGGGAGTATGCGTCGACGAATGCGCTGCGGACGTGCGGGAAGTCGGTGACGCGATTGCCGTACAGAATTCTGTTGTTCGCGTGTGTGATCGCCTCGTAGAACGCGTGCTCACAGATGCCGATGGATCCGGTGCACAGGTTGAACTTTCCGACGTTGACGGTGTTCAGTGCAGCCGAGAATGCGTCGGCACCGGTGTGCAGGATGTCCTGTTTCCGGACGGGGTAGTTCTCGAGCGCGAACGTGCTGACGTACATCTGCCCGTGGACGACGCTCTCGCGAAGCCGATAGGCCGGGTGCGCGCTGTCGGCCACGAAGAACACATACGAGTCGGATCCGTCGACGTCGGTGCGTCGGCCGAACACCGAGACCATGCCCGCCACGTTGCCGTTCCCGATGTAGTACTTCTCCCCCGACGCGGTGAACTCGAGCTCGGAGTCCTCCGACGCGGGCGTCAACAGCATGTCGGTGGAGTAGACGTCGGCTCCGTGTGCGCGCTCGGACAGCCCGAACGCCATCACACCGCCGCGGTCCAGCTCGCGCGCGGCGCGGCGTTTGGCGTCGTCGTTGGCACTCATCCAGATGGGGCCGAGACCCAGCACGGTGACCTGCCAGGTGTACCAGTAGGCCAGACCGTAGAACCCGAGAACCTCGCTCAGCGCTGCATTGCGAGCAGCGTCCCATCGCGTGTTCGCCGATCCGTCCGCATAGGCGGCGGGCGTGGAGAAGGTTGCGAACAGCTTCTGCTCGGCGACGAACTCGATGAAGTCCGCGGGCCAGACTGCATCGAGATCGTCCGCGAGCAGCCTGGCCTTGCCTCGATTCTCGAACCACTCGATCAAGGCGCGCAGCTGTCGACGAGAGTCGCCGTCGAGCTCGGCCGGATCGAAGGTTGTGGGATCGAACAGCGCATAGTGAGACACGTGGTGACCTCTCATAGTCGTTGACCCGAAGCTACCAGCGGGTAAACGACCGCGCAGAGAGATCGCGAGACTCTCCTACGGTGTGTGCCGCACAGCCTTCACGATCTCCTCGACCGCCGAGTCGATGTCCAGCTCGCGACTCTCACCGGTGAAGCGATCACGGATCTCGACCTTGCCGTCGGCCCAGCCGCGGCCGAGAACGACCACGAGCGGAACACCGATCAGTTCCGAGTCCTTGAACTTCACTCCTGGCGAGGCCTTGCGATCGTCGAAGAGAACCTCGATGCCCTGTGTATCGAGTTGTGTCGCAATGGATTCCGCGCCTTCGCGCGCTGCGTCGTCCTTGTTCGCGATCACCAGGTGGACGTCTGCAGGCGCAACTTCGGAGGGCCACCGTAGGCCCTTGTCGTCGTGCATCTGCTCCGCGATCACAGCGACCAGACGCGAAACACCCACTCCGTAGGAACCCTGCGTCAGACGAACCGGCTTGCCGGCCTCACCGAGGACGTCGACCGAGAACGCATCGGTGTACTTGTAGCCGAGCTGGAAGATGTGTCCGATCTCGATTCCGCGGGCGCTGACGAGCGGCCCGCGACCGTCGGGAGACATGTCGCCATCGCGCACCTCGGCTGCTTCGATGGTGCCGTCGGGGACGAAATCGCGACCGGCGACGAGGTTCACCACATGCTTGCCCTGGACATCCGCACCGGTGATCCACGATGTCCCGTCGACGACCCGCGGATCGACGAGGTAGCGAACTCCGTTGGCCTGCAACGCGCGAGGCCCGATGTACCCCTTGATCAGGAACGGATTGGCAGCGAAGTCCGCGTCGGTCAGCAAGACGAACTCGGCAGGCTCGAGCGATGCTTCGAGGCGCTTCTCGTCCACCTCTCGGTCACCGGGCAGCCCGATCGCGAGCAGCTCCCACTCCCCCTCGACGTTACGCACCTTGAGCAGAATGTTCTTGAGTGTGTCCGCCCCGGTGACGGTGCGTCCGAGATCCGCGGAGTTGGCCCACTCGACGAGGGTCGCGATGGTCGGGGTGTCGCCCGTCTCGTGGTCGACGGCAGCGGGCTGCCCCTCGATGGGCAGCGGCGCAGGCGCCGGCGTGGTGACGGCCTCGACATTGGCCGCGTATCCCGATTCGATGCAGCGCACGTAGGTGTCCTCACCGATGTCGCTCTCGGCCAGGAATTCCTCGGAGGCGCTGCCTCCCATGGCACCGGACGTCGCGGCGACGATGACGTAGCTGACACCGAGGCGGGCGAAGATGCGCTGGTACGCCTCACGGTGGGCGGCGTAGGACTTCTTCAGTCCGTCCTCGTCCATGTCGAAGGAGTACGAGTCCTTCATCACGAATTCGCGGCCGCGCAGAATGCCGGCGCGGGGGCGCTCCTCGTCGCGGTACTTGGTCTGAATCTGGTACAGCATGACCGGCAGGTCCTTGTACGAGTTGTATTCGGCCTTGACCGTCAGCGCGAACAGTTCCTCGTGGGTGGGACCGAGCAACATGTCGTTGCCCTTGCGATCCTGCAACCGGAACAGCGCGTCGCCGTATTCGGTCCACCGATTGGTGGTCTCGTACGGCTCGCGCGGCAGCAGTGCGGGCAGAGATATCTCCTGCGCGCCGATGGCGTTCATCTCCTCGCGCACAACACGCTCGACCTGCCGCAGCACACGCAGACCCAACGGCAACCAGGAGTAGACGCCCGGCGCGATACGACGAACGTAGCCGGCGCGGACCAACAGCTTGTGGCTGTCGACCTCGGCGTCGGCCGGGTCATCGCGAAGGGTACGAAGGAACAACTGCGAAAGACGGGTGATCACGGGTTGTCAGACTAGTCGCTCACGCAGTGCCTGTGAGCAGGCGGCCGTACAGTGAGTAGCCTTGACCATCGTGCTGATTCTGCTGCCTCCCTCCGAGACGAAGTCCGACGGCGGTTCCGGAGCACCTCTCGATCTGGACCGACTGTCTTTGCCCTCGCTGACGCCGCTTCGTCGAAAGCTCGCCGAGGCGCTGGTAGAACTCTCCGCCGACATCGACGCGTCGATCGCGGCGCTCGGCCTCGGACCCACTCAGGCGGACGAGATCGAACGCAACGCCCGGTTGTGGACCTCACCCACCACACCTGCACTGCAGCGATATACCGGCGTGCTCTACGACGCCCTCGACGCGTCGTCGTTCACCCGGGCCGGTCGCGCCCGAGCGGACGCGAGGCTGTGGATCGGCTCGGCTCTGTTCGGGGCCGTCCGTGCCTCCGATCCGATTCCGTCCTACCGACTCTCCGGTGGATCGACCGTTCCGAATTTCGGGACCCTGCGATCACACTGGAAGCCCGAACTCTCCGACGCCATCGAAGCCGAGGACGAGGGGATCGTCTTCGACCTCCGATCCGGCACCTATCAGCAGCTCGGTCCCGTCCCCGGCGCGATCACCGCAACGGTGCTCACCGAGAAGCCCGATGGCAGCCGATCGGTGGTGAGCCACTTCAACAAGCATCACAAGGGTCTGCTGGCGCGCGCGTTGACCCTGACCACCGCCGAGCCGAAGGACGTGAAAGCCGTTGCGCGCGTTGCATCCAAGGCCGGCCTCCGGGTCGAAGTGGCGTCGAGCACCGAATTGATCGTGCTCACCGAATGAACGAGATTCCGGAACTGCTCCGCCGCGGCGCCGACGCATCGGTCGGCAAGACCAAGAGCCAACGCGTCGCCGACGACGTCGCAGATCGACTGGTGTCGATGGACGCGACCGAACTCGGCTCTCGGGCGCTGACGAACATGATCGAGACGATGTACGAAAACGGCTGGCAGCCCATGGATCTGGTGCACGTCGTGCGGCGTCAGCACACGGTGGCCGTGGCCAATCTCGCTGCCGCGATACTGCTGCATCAGGCCGATCTCACCGACGCCGACTCGCGGGCCCCGCAGGACTGGGTGGATCAGATGTCCACGATCTGCGAGCAGTTTCCCAGGGTTGCGGCCCGGGTCGAGGCCACGCCCGATTTCCTGACCGCATACCTGACCTCCTCAGGTAAGTCCGATTACATCGCGGCCAGTGATCAGTGGCTCGACGTGCTCACCTTGCTCGGTCAATGGCAGACACTCCCCCGGTGGCCTCAGCTCGGCCCCAAGCCGTCCCAGTGGCCGCGCACTCGTCCCACGGTGACGGGTGTCGCCGGCAACGACTCACCGAACACCAAGATGCTGAGCAAGATTCGCGGTCTGCTGGCCAAAGCCGACGCCACGGACTTCGAGGAGGAGGCCGAGACGCTGACGGCCAAGGCGCAAGAGTTGATGACGCGCTACTCCATCGACACCATGCTGCTCTCACACGGCCACATCGATATTCACGGCCGACGCGTTCACGTCGACGGCCCGCACGCCCCAGCCAAGGCGCAGCTGCTGCACGTCGTCGGAACCGCAAACCGCGTCAAGGCGATCTGGGATCCGGAGTTCGCCGTCGCAACCCTGGTCGGAGCTCCGGTGGACGTGGAACAAACCGAATTGCTGTTCACCTCCCTGCTGGTTCAGGCGACCCGCGCCCTCGGGCACTCACCGCAGGCGAAGAAGCGCAAGAAGGCCGGTTCGGCGGCGTTCGGCAAGGCGTTCCTCTACGCCTATGCCGTCCGCATCGGAGACCGCCTCACCGACGCCGATGCACACGCACTGGAGGAGGTCGCGGTCGAATCGGCCGATCTGCTCCCTGTTCTGGCTGCGCAGACCGTCGCCGTCGAGGCCGAATTCGATCGACTGTTCCCGACGGCGAAGCCGATGCGCGGTCCACGCCTGGACGCCGAAGGATGGGATTCGGGCCAGGCCGCGGCCGACGACGCCCACATCGGTTGACGATTGCCCACAGGATATTCGGTTGCCTACCTGGACAGGTGCGCAGCCGACCATTCCGTGGGCACACTCAGCGACGACGCTCGGCCCTGGCGCACGCACGATCGAATCGCTCGCGAACCTTTCCGAACTGCCAGAGGTCTTTCCACGTCCACCGGAAGACCTCCAGCCCTCGATCCCGTAACTCGTCCTCGCGCAACTTTTCCAGCGCCAACGTCTGACCGGTCGCGTACTTGCCCATGCCGTCGAATTCACCGACCAACCGCCACCGTTTCCAATAGAAGTCCACCCTCGCGAGAAACTCGGTGCCCACCCGCAGCACCTGCTTCAGCGCCGGTTCCGGGAAGCCGTACTCCTTCATCCTCAGCCTGCTCAGGGATTCTCCTGGACTTTCACTGAGCCCGCTCATGGCTGCGACCGCTCGACGGGCAGCACCGATTCCGTTCATGCGCGCCGATACCTCCAACGCTGCTCGCAGCCGATCCATCGACACCTTCTTCTATCGCAGTGCCGAATCACCGATCACCACGGCATGGTCGAGGTCGAGCAGTCGCGCGCAGTCGACCACCGTCCGATCGAGGGCCGTCACCGAAATTCCCTGTTCCACGGTGACGAAAGGTGCCGGGAGCGAGGCAGAGTGCACGTGCAGTCGCGACGTCGTACGCCCTTTTCCCCCGGGGGTCGTCAGGTGCACACGGTCCAGATCGGTGTTCCACAGGTCGAGTCCGTGCAGCACAGCGGCAGACACGTGGCTGACTACGGCGGCTTCGGCATTGGTCGACGTGGCGGCAATCGCGGTCAGCCGGTGCATTCCTCGCGGATCGAGCGTCGAACACAGCTGCCGCTGCGCATACATCCCAGGAACGATTCGGATCAACTCCCCTCTGGCACAGAGTCGTTGCAGCTCGGTGTTGGTATAACCGGCACTCATCGCTGCCGTGCGGGAAATCAGACCGTGTCGATCAGGATCCATGCACCGATACTGAGCCGAAATGGAGTCCACAAACCGAGCAGCACAGCAATTGTGGACAACTCGGGCCCTGTGGATCATTGGTGGGACGCCGATACCACACCTGTATGCCCACAAATATTCAGCTGCCTACCTGTACAGCTGGGTAGCTGAATATTTCGTGGGCAAAGGCAAAGGCACAGATTTCAGCCTTTTTGCGCGTCTTCCTGAGCTGCCTGGGCCTGAGCGACCTGCTGCGGGGTGAAGCGGATGAACACCGCAGCGATTCCCGCGACCACGGCGCACACGGCGCAGCAGAACAACGCGAACATGTAGCCGGAACTCAGTGCATCGAGCTGATTGTCGTTCATCAGCGTCGCCGGTCCGGAGATGCCGCCCAGCGAGAGGGTGCGCGAGGTGACCAACGCGCCGATCACGGCCAGGGCAAGCGGCCCGCCGAGAGTCTGGGCAACCAGGGCGATGGCGGTCAACGGGCCGATCTCGGTGGGGCTCACTCCGGCGATGGCGCACAGCGGTAGCGGCACCACCGTCAGGCCGACACCGAATCCGATGCCGATGACGGGGAAGAACAGGCCGGGGAAGTACGACGAGTCCGCGTTCATCGTCGCGACCGACACCATCAGCCACCCGACCATGATGACGGCACCGCTCAGAATCAACCAGCGGGGAGCGATTCGTGTCACCAGCTGCGAGGCCAGGAACGCCGCGGCACCGAGTCCGAAGGCGAACGGCACGAACGCCAGGCCCGCGTGCAACGGGCTGTATCCCAGGATGTCCTGGACGAACAGTGCCACGTAGGCGGCGAGGCAGAACATCACGCCACCGGCGAAGAAGATGGCCACGAACGTCGCCACTCGGTCTCTGCTGCCGAACAGCGAGAACGGGAGCAGCGGATTGTCGGCGCGTCGCTCGACCAACAGGAACAGCCCGAGGAAGAGCAGTCCGGCGAGCAGCGAGACGATGACGATCGGATTGGTCCAGCCCAGTTCGGTGCCCTCGCTCAGAGCCAGCACCACCCCGGTGCAGCCGAGCGTCGCGAGAATCGCTCCCGGCACGTCGAGCGGCAACTTCGCCCCCACCGTCTCCTGCAGCGACACGACCGCGAGCACCACGATGACGACACCGATCGGCACGTTGATCAGGAAGATCCACCGCCACGACACCTCGGTCAACGCACCGCCGATGATCAGGCCGGCAATGGAGCCGACACCCGTCATGGCCGCGTAGATCGCGATGGCCTGATTCCGAACCGGGCCCGGCGCGAACGTGGTCGCCACCAACGCGAACGCAGTGGGCGACGCCACCGCAGCTCCGACACCCTGGAGCGCGCGAGCCGCTACCAGCGTCGCCTCGTTGACTGCGAGCCCGCACAGCAGGGATGCGATGGTGAACAGCACGACGCCGGCCAGGAACATCTTCTTGCGGCCGAAGGCGTCACCGAGTCTGCCGCCGAGGAGCATCAGCCCGCCGAAGGCGAGGGCATATGACGTGAGCACCCAGTTGCGTCCGGCATCGGACAGACCCAGATCGGCCTGCAACGGTGCCAGAGCGAGGTTGGCGACCGTACCGTCGAGCACCACCATCAACTGCAAGCCGCTCAGGACGATGATCGCCAACCCGAACGCTCGGGTCGTCACCGGGTACTTGATCTCGGTGCTGGAGGTATCGGACATCGATGATTCAGGCACGGGCGTTCACGTTACCGGCGTGTACAGAGAAACCGGCAACGGTTCCGATGACCACGATGGCCGGGGGCCGGATCTCCGCGTCGCGAACCGCATCGGCGACCGTGCTCAGAGTCGCGCGCACTTCACGCTGGGTGCGCATGGTGCCTTCCTGAACGACGATCACCGGGGTGTCGGACGGCCGGCCACCGGCGATGAGTACGTCGGCGAACAGACCGATGCGTTCGACGGCCATCAGCAACACGATGGTGCCCTTGAGCTTGGCCAGCGCGTTCCAGTCGACGAGCGAATCGGGATGGTCGGGTGCCACGTGGCCGCTGACGACGACGAACTCGTGGGTGACGGCGCGGTGCGTCACCGGGATCCCGGCGGACGAGGGCACCGAGATGGCGCTGGTGATGCCCGGTACCACGGTGACCGGGATTCCCTCGGCGGCGAGCGCTTCGAGTTCTTCGTATCCTCTACCGAACACGTAGGGGTCGCCGCCCTTTAGCCGGACGACGAACTTGCCTGCCTTCGCGCCGTCGATCAGCGCCTGGTTGATCGCCTCCTGCGCCATCGCGCGACCGTACGGAATCTTCGAGGCATCGATGACCTCCACATGCGGACCCAGTTCGGCCAACAGCTCGGGCGGTGCGAGCCGATCGGCCACCACGACGTCGGCATAGGCGAGCAGCCTGCGCCCGCGGACGGTGATGAGGTCCGGATCACCGGGTCCGCCGCCGACCAGCGCGACGCCCGTCAACGGCGCATGGGCCGAGTCGGCGACCACACCGGACTGCAGAGCTTCGACGACGGCATTGCGGACCGCGGCCGATCGACGGTGCTCGCCGCCGGCGAGGACACCGAGGGTCAGCCCGTCCCATTCCGCCGACGCCGGGGTGACCGCGGTGCCGTCCTTGGCGATGTCGGCTCGCACGCAGAAGATCTTGGACGCGGTGGCCTCGGCGACGATGGCGATGTTGGTGTCGGCCTCGTCGGTGCACGCGACGGCGTACCAGGCGTCGGCGAGGTCGCCCTCGCGATAGTCACGCAACTCGATGGTCACCTGACCGGCCGTCGCCATCGCCTCCACGGCGGGCGTCGCCTCCCGAGTGATGACGTGCACCACGGCACCACAGGAGATCAGCAGCGGCAATCGACGCTGCGCGACGGTGCCGCCACCGACCACGACGACGCGTCGACCTTCCAGATTGAGGCCGACCAGATAGGGAGAGTCAGTCGCGTTCACGAGAGGAAACGCTACCGCGCGCGCTGCACCCGCTTTTCGTCCCATACGGGCTCATCGGATTCGTAGGCCTGACCGGTGCTGCCGAACACGAGGAATCGGTCGAAGCTGCGGGCGAACCAGCGGTCGTGGGTCACGGCGATGACGGTGCCGTCGAACGCTGCGATCGCGTCTTCGAGTGCGTCGGCGGACATGAGGTCGAGGTTGTCGGTGGGCTCGTCCAGCAGCAGCAGGGTGGCGCCGGACAGTTCGAGGAGCAGAATCTGAACACGCGCCTGCTGGCCGCCGGAAAGATTGTCGTACGACTGTTCGGCGGCTCTGGCCAGACCGTAGCGGTCCAGTGCCCTACCGGCGGCCTCCCGGCCCATGCCGTCGCGGTGTTCGTTGCCCATGTGCAAGATGTCGAGGAGCGTGTTGCCCGCGAGATCCGGCCGAGTGTGGGTCTGCGCGAACAGGCCGGGCCGGACGCGAGCACCGAGCACCGCGGTACCGGTGTGCGGAACCGGATCGAGTGCCAGTTCCTGAACCGGCTCGTGCTCCTTCTCGGGATCGGTGCCACCATTGGCCAGTAACCGCAAGAAGTGCGATTTGCCGGAACCGTTGGAGCCCAGCACGGCGACGCGGTCTCCGTACCAGATCTCGGTGTCGAAGGGCTTCATCAGTCCGGTCAGTTCCAGAGCCGTACAGACCAACGCGCGCTTGGCTGTTCGTCCACCACGCAGACGAACGGTGACGTGCTGCTTCAACGGCACCGCCTCCGGCGGTCCGGCTTCCTCGAACTTGGCCAACCGAGTCTGGGACGCGTGGTAGCGAGCGGCGACCCCGTCGTTGAATTTGGCCTTCTCCCGCAGGCGCAGCACCAGTGCCCGGAGTTTGACCAGTTCCTCGTCCCATCGCCGTCGCAGTTCGTCGAGCCGAGCATTACGGTCCTCGCGCGCAGCGTGATATGTCGCGAACCCGCCACCGTGCACCCAGGAGGTCGCACCGCTGACGCCCGGTTCCAGCGTCACGATCCGGTTCGCGGCATTGGCGATGAGCTCCCGGTCGTGGCTGATGAACAGGACGGACTTGTCGGAATCACGAATGGTCGCTTCGAGCCAGCGCTTGCCCGGCACATCGAGGTAGTTGTCCGGCTCGTCGAGAAGCAACAGATTGTCCGAGCCGGCGAACAACGCTTCGAGTACGAGACGCTTCTGCTCACCGCCACTGAGGGTCGACGCAGCGCGCCACTTCGCGCGGTCGAACGGCATTCCGAGTGCTGCCGTGGTGACCTTGTCCCAGAACGGCTCGAGGTCGTAACCGCCGACATCGCCCCAATCGGACAGGGCCTGCGCGTATTTCATCTGGGTCTTCTCGTCGTCGACCTCGATCATCGTGTTCTCGGCTGCGTCGAGTGCCGCAGCGGCCGTCTGCACGTCCGGGGACGCAACCGACAGCAGCAGATCACGCACGGTCGAGTCGTCCCGCAGCTGGCCGACGAACTGCCGCATCACCCCGAGCGAGCCGGAACTCGACACCGACCCCTCGTCGGGAGTCTCGTCCCCCGCGATGATGCGCGTCAGCGTCGTCTTGCCCGTTCCGTTGGGCCCGATCAGGGCCGTCTTGGCACCGTCACCGACGCGAAACCCGACACCGTTGAGCAGCTGCCGCCCGTCGGGCAGGAAATAGACGATGTCGTTCAGTTCGAGGTGGGCCACAACGAACCAGCCAACCTCATCGGCCGGGTGATGGCCAATCGTTTAATTGTTCACTAGGCGAGGGCCAGGACCGAAGTCTCGGTGAGAACCTGTTTGCCAGCATCGTCGACGTGGGCGTGGTGCACCCGCAACCGAGCGGAGTCGCCGTGCAGGGTCAGCAGCATGACGCCGTTGTCGAACCAGGGTCCTGCCTCGGCTTCCCATTCGACACCGGACGGGCCCACGTGTGCCGCGCGCGCCAGCTTCGACAGAATGCGTGCGGCGGGCCGTTTGATGGCCAGCTTGTTGACCGCTCGAATCGGCAGATCGAGCGGATTGCGAAACGGCGACATGGTCAGCTGATACGTGGCCGGTACTTCGCGCCCGCCGACCCCGAAGTCCGCGTTCGCCACGTACGAGCAGTGCACGTCGCCCGAGAGCCACATGATCGAGGCGGGTGCGTTCTCGCCGCGGGAGAGCTCACGCGTCAGGGCAGCCATGTCGTTGAACGAGTTGGTGAAGGCAGCCCAGTGTTCGAGGTCGAGGCCGATTCGCATCTTCTCGGCCACCTTGGCCGACATCGACCCCCAACTTCCCTGCGCCACAGCCTCGTTCCACTGTTCGAGGTAATGCAGGGCGGGCAGCATGAGGTAAGGCAACGACGAACCGAACAGCAGATGCCGTGGGCTGGCTTCGAGTGCGCGGTCGCGTACCCACGCCCACTCCTTCTCGTCCACCATTTCTCTGTTGTCCGGATCCAGGTTTCGAGAGCAGCGTGAATCGATCATGATCAGCCGGGTATCACCGAAATCGCGATAGAAGCTCCAGCGTCCGGTTTCGGGCTTGCGGTCGACGCGTAACGCGAAGTCGGACAACAGCTTCTCTCGATCTGCATCGGTGTCGGCCGATCGTACCGCGGCGTACATTTCGTCCTGCGCCAATTCCTTGGGCGAGAGGTTGCCGAGGTGCTGGTACACCCAGTACGAGGAATACGCGCCGACCACGCGATCGTTCCACCACGGCCGTGTCACGATGTCACGACGCCACGAGGCGGACGAGTTCCAGTCGTCGCGCAGATCGTGGTCGTCGAGGATCATGCACGACGGGATACTCGCCATCAGGGTCCGTACCGGCTCGAGTCCCCACGATTCCCGGTACAGCCAGGAGTACTCCTCGAAATCGCAGATCTCGTTCTCGGCGTCGGTCCCGATCGCGCTGGAGGGACCCTCGCCCGAGCGTCGGCGCGCCTGGAGCCGTTCGACGATCTCCGGCGACGGGTCATCGGCGTAGACCTGGTCACCGAGGAGCAGCAACGCCTGCGGCCACTGACTCGGATCCTGCTCGATTAGCGCGTTCCCCAGCCCGGCCAAGGCGTCGGCTCCGATCTGCTTCAAGGATTCGTCGCTGTAGTTGTCACCCCGCCGACACGATCCGAAGGCCAACGTGACGGGTCCGTCGGCATCGACGGTGTGGATGGCGGCCGTCCGACCCTCCGGGGGCCACACGCGACGCTCGTCGACGAACACCTCGTAGTGCACCGTTGAGTTGGCCGGTAGTCCCTCGAGTGGCACCAGCGCGTAGTGGTGGCCGTGCACTCCCCACGTTCGTTCGGAACCGCGGACGCCGGCGTCGGTCACGACCGAAATGTTCGCCGATTCGGCCATCTCGAACCACAGGGTCGCCGTCTCGGTGCCGACGTACCGAACGATCGGACCGAGTAGGACGGTGCTGTCGGATGTCATTGGTTCCACATTGCCCGCGTCGGCCCGCTTTCGCCAGTCAGTCGACCGGATTCGCCGCGACCTCGCTCACCGCGGCGACAGCAACGGTGACGTGTCCGCCGACTGTTCGCGGGATCAGCAGCTGCCGCGCCGAGCCTGCGAGCAGCGTCGCGGCTTCGGCCACGCTCGCAGTCCCCACGGCGTCGTGTACCCGCCGCGACGTGTGGGGAGTCGACACCGACGAGAGTTCCTCGGCCGAGTAGGTCACTCCCCGAACCCCCATGCTCGACGCCACCGCCGCAACCAGTTCTGCTTTTCGGTCTATCGAGGCGATGGCCTCGATAGACCAGTCCGGTTGCAGCACTGTGGAGATCGCGGCTACGACGTCGGCGGCGTCGACGCCCGCTCGGGCACCTATTCCCACGACCACCCGCATTCTGGGTCGGCTCTACACGCGCGCGTAGTCGACGGCAGCGGAGACGAATCGGGTGATCGACTCGGGATTGCCTGCGGCGTGGGTGTGCAGGTACGACGCGTGGACGCCGCCCTGCACGAAGCCCTCGCGCGCCGCAGTTCTGCCGTCGGGGCTCTGCTTGTGCCAGCCCCAGGCGGCCGGAGCGCTCTCACGGACGTCCACGAGTTTCGTTCGGTGGAACTCGTGGCCGGTGACGCGGGTGCCCGCGTCGAACAGTGTCGACGATTCGAGGGCGACCGCATCTCGATATCCCAGAGTGAGGGTGTTCCCGAATTCCGCGTCCACGTCGACGACCCCGGCCATGGCATGACCGTCCAATCGCCGTGCCAGATACAGCAATCCGGCGCATTCGGCGTGGATCGGCAATCCCTGGGCTACCGCTGCTCGAATGTCCGCGAGCAGTAGTTCGTTCGCCGACAATGCGGCCGCATGTTCCTCCGGGAATCCGCCGGGGAGAACGACTCCTGCTGTGCCGGGTGGCAATCCGTCACGCAGCGGGTCGAACACGGCCACGTCGGCCCCGGCTGCGCGGAGCAGTTCGACGTGTTCGGTATATCCGAAGGTGAAGGCGGGGCCACCGGCCACCGCGACGACGGGCGATCCCTCGGAGGTGCGTACCTCGTTCTCCGGGGACCACTGCGGCGCTGTCACCGACGAACGAGCCAGCGCGCTCACTGCCTCGATGTCGACGAACCGGGAGACGAGGGCGCTCATCGCGTCGACGGCATCGGTTGCGGCACCACCGTGTTCGACTGCGGTGATCAGCCCCAGATGCCGTGACGGAACGACCAGTTCGCTCATGCGCGGCAACGCGCCGAGTACCGGAACACCCACCCGTTCACATGCTTGACGCAACACGTCCTCGTGCCGCTGACTGCCGACGCGATTGAGAATCACACCGCCGATGCGGACGCTGGCGTCGAACGTCGAGAACCCGTGCACCACAGCGGCAAGCGACTGACTGTGTCCGCGGGCGTCGACCACCAGGATCACCGGGGCGCCGAGCATCGCGGCCACCCGTGCGGTCGAGCCCTCGGCTGAGGCCTCCCCCGGGCCGGTCATGTCGATCTTGCCGTCGAACAGTCCCATGACGCCCTCGACGACCGCGATGTCGCAGCCCCGACTGCCGTGTCGGAACAGGGGCCCGATGCGGTCGGCACCGACCATCACGGCGTCGAGGTTGCGGCCGGGGAGCCCGGCCGCGAGTGAGTGATATCCGGGGTCGATGTAGTCCGGCCCCACCTTGAACGGTGCGACGGTGCGGCCGGCGTTGCGCAGCGCACCCATCAGCCCGGTGGCCACGGTCGTCTTTCCGCTGCCCGACGCGGGGGCCGCGATCACCACGGCCGGGCACGACGTGTTCACCATTCGATGCCTCGCTGTCCCTTGCGTCCTGCGTCCATCGGATGTTTGACCTTGGCCATCTCGGTGACCAGATCCGCGGCCTCGATAAGCTCACGGGGAGCATCCCGGCCGGTGATGACGACATGCTGGTTGCCCGGTCGGTGCGTCAGCACGTCGACCACCTCCGCTACATCGACCCAACCCCACTTGAGCGGGTAGGTGAATTCGTCCAGTACGTAGAAACGATGCGACTGCTGCTCGATTCGCCGAGCGATCTCCTGCCAGCCTTCCGCCGCGGCCTCGGCGTGATCGACCTCGCTACCCTGCTTGCGAGTCCACGACCACCCCTCGCCCATCTTGTGCCACTCGACGGCTCCGCCGACGCCGGTGCTCTCGTGCAGGTCGCCGAGTGTGCGAAACGCCGCTTCCTCGCCGACCTTCCACTTTGCGCTCTTGACGAACTGGAACACTCCGACGTCGAAACCTTGATTCCACGCCCGCAATGCCATTCCGAACGCGGCGGTCGATTTCCCCTTGCCCGGTCCGGTGTGTACGGCGAGCACGGGCTGGTTACGGCGCTGACGCGTCGTGAGGCCGTCCTGCGGAACGGTTCCGGGAGCCGGTACACCCTGAGGCATCGCGTACCCCCTACGCCGCTGCGCGAACGACTGCGGCGACCTGCTCCGCCGACAGATCCGCGAGGGCCACGTAACCGCCGCCGAGGCAGGAAGCGAAATCGGAAGCGAGTCCGAGGCGGACCATTCCCGATTCGCAGTCGACGACGACGGTGGCGATCTTGTCCGACGCGATGCGCCGGGCGGCAATGCGGGCCCGGCCGACGGGATCGGTACCTCCGGTCGCCCGTCCGTCGGTCAGCGCTACCAGCAGAGCGCGGCGCAGCGGATCTCGAACACGCTCTCGCAGAACGAGTTCACGTGCCTGCAAAAAGCCCTGCGCCAGTGGCGATCTGCCACCGGTCTTCATCTTCCGCAACCGCGTCACGGCCACGTCCACCGACGAGGTCGGTGGCAACACCGTCTCGGCTTCCGTCCCGCGCACGGTGATGACGGCGACCTTGTCGCGGCGCTGATACGCATCGCGCAGCAGCGACAGCACCGCACCGGTCACCGCGGACAGTCGATCTCGCGCAGCCATCGATCCCGAGGCATCGACGACGAAGACGATCAGGTTGCCCTCGCGCCCCTCCTTGATCACGCCCCGCAGATCCGCAGGCTCGAGCTTCAACCGGCCGGACGTGCGGCCGCGGACGAACTGCTGCTCGGCAGCGGCGAACAGAGTGCCCACCAGATGCAGACCCTTGCCTGCCTCGACAGTGGGCCGTACCGACCGCCCGTGCGAGGACCGTGACCGCGAGCGCCGACCCGGCGCGCCCTCGCCCACTCCCGGAACCTCGAGCAACCGCGCTCTGAACTGTGCTCCTGGAGTGCCTGCCTGCTTCTCGCTGCCCGCACCCGAGGGTCGCGGCACCGAAGACTCGGTCTCGGGCGACGACTGGGTTGACTCCGAAGCGTCGGCTTCCTCGGCACTGTCCGGTCGAGGCGCTCCCCCGTCACCGTCCCCGTCGGGGGTCGGGTCTGGCTCGGGATCGGGGTCGGATTGCTGGTCGGCCTGTTCAGCGGCATCCCGCATGGCCTCGTCCAACTGCCTGTCGTCGATGCCCGGCTCGTCGAAGGGGTCGCGCCGACGCCGGTGCGGCAGAGCCAGTTCGGCGGCAATCCGCACGTCTTCCTCGGTGACGTCGCTCGCGCCTCGCCAGGCGGCGTGGGCGGAGGCGGTACGAGCCAGCACCAGATCGGCGCGCATGCCGTCGACGTCGAAGGACGCGCACAGCGCGGCGATACGCCGAAGTTCCTTGTCGCTCAACACCACATCGTCGAGAATCTTCCGGGCGGCCAGAATCTGCTCGGCCACGGCGATATCGTCGTTGCGGAATTCTGCGGCGAACGCGTGCGGATCACGCTCGTAGTTCATCCGGCGGCGGACGACGTTCATGCGCACGTCCACGTCCCGCGACGCCGTCACCTCCACTGCCAGACCGAACCGGTCGAGCAGCTGCGGGCGAAGCTCGCCCTCCTCGGGATTCATCGTGCCGACGAGAACGAATTGCGCTGGGTGAGAATGAGATACACCGTCACGCTCGACGTGCACCCGGCCCATCGCGGCCGCGTCGAGCAGCACGTCGACCAGATGATCGTGCAGCAGGTTCACTTCGTCGACGTAGAGAACACCACGGTGTGCGGCCGCGAGGAGACCGGGTTGAAACGCACGTTCGCCATCGCGCAGAACCTTCTCCAGGTCGATGGACCCGACCACTCGATCCTCGGTTGCCCCCACCGGAAGTTCGACGAGCTTTGCCGGGCGCGAGCCGTCCTCGTCCTCCACAGCGGGAAGCAGTGTCGCGAGGGCGCGCACCACCGTCGATTTCGCAGTGCCCTTTTCTCCTCGCACCAGTACACCGCCGATTCCGGGGTGCACGGCGCACAGAATCAACGACAACCTCAGCTGATCCTGACCGACGATCGCACTGAACGGATATCCCGGTTCGGGAACACTCCCACTTCGCTGCACAGCCAATTCCCTTCGTGCCCGGAGTTCCGCGCCGGACGTTCGGTCGAGATACGCGAAGCCGAGCGGCGATCTGGCTGACAGGGGAATCTCCTGCTCGAGAGTCTCCTGAACACAGTGGCGGGACCGCGCCTGATTGACACAGGACTTCTCCGCGACCGACTTCGAACGGAACACTACCGCCGAACGAACGAATGCCACACACGGTAGTCCGTGTGTGGCATTCGTTTCATCGAGTCCTGCAGGAGGTCAGACCTCGCTCCAGGCGGTGCCGCCGCCCCGACGCATCGGCGTGTGCGGAATGCCGTCCTCGAGAACTTCCTCGCCGTCGGGCAGGAAGCCGTGCTTGGCGTACATGTCGACGAGGTAGCTCTGAGCGTTGATCCGGCACGGCGCCGAACCGACCTCGGCAAGCGCGGCCCGCAGAATTCGCGTGGTGTGGCCCTGTCCCCTGGCCGAGCGCTGCGTGCAGAGTCGGCCGATACGGAACGCCTTCTCGCCGTCGTCGTGCTCCTCGAGCAGGCGGAGTGTGCACACCACTTCGCCGTCCCTTTCGAGCCAGAAGTGCCGTGTCTCGGTCAGCAGGTCACGCCCGTCCAACTCCGGGTACGCACATGCCTGCTCGACCACGAACACCTCGACACGCAGCTTCAACAGGTCGTACAACGTGCTGTTGGACAGGTCTAATGCCCATGATCGTTTGAGAGCTGCTGCTTGCGTATTCATACCTTTTGCTATCACACACCCGTGGGCTGTGCGAGCTCACGAGCATTTTCGAGTTCCAGTGTCTTCGACGTCCAGCCCCAGACCTCGTCGAACAACGAGCTGTTCTGCGCCAGCTTGACCCCGAGCGACGGGACCATTTCCTTGAGCTTGGGCTGCCATGCGTCGTACTTGTCTCCGAAGCACCGCTGCAGCACGTCCAGCATGGCCGGAACAGCGGTGGATGCGCCGGGAGAGGCACCGAGCAGTCCGGCGATCGTGCCGTCCGCAGCGTTGACCACGGCTGTGCCGAACTCGAGCACGCCGCCGCGACCCTTCTTGCGGATCACCTGGACACGCTGACCCGCGGTGACGAGCTCCCAGTTCTTGCCGATCACCGAGGGAGCGAACTCGCGCAGCGTCTCGACACGATCCGCCTGTGACTGAGCCAGCTCACTGACCAGATACTTGACGAGTCCGAGTTCGGTCACGCCGACGCCGAGCATCGACATCAGGTTGCCGGGCTTGACCGAGGAGGGCAGGTCGGTGATCTTGCCCTGCTTGAGGAACTTGGGCGACCAGCCGGCGTACGGGCCGAACAGCAGACCCTGCTGGCCGTTGATCACGCGGGTGTCGAGGTGCGGCACCGACATCGGCGGAGCGCCGACCGACGCCTTGCCGTACACCTTGGCCGAGTGCTGCTCGATCAGTGCGGGATCGGTGCATCGCAACCACTCGCCGCTGACCGGGAAGCCGCCGAATCCCTTGATCTCCGCGATCCCGGACTTCTGCAACAGATGCAGTGCGCCGCCGCCGGCACCGACGAACACGAACTTGGCGTTGACGGTCTTCTTCGCTCCGGTGCGCTGATTGGCGACCTTGACGTCCCAGGTGCCGTCGGACTGCTTGGTGATGTTGCGCACATCGTATCCGAAGTGCACGGTGCCGCCCGCGGACGACAGGTAGTTCAGCAGCTGCTTGGTGAGCGCACCGAAGTCGACGTCGGTGCCCTCTTGACTCCAGTTCAGTGCCACGGGATCGGAGAAGTCACGGCCCTCGGCCATCAACGGCAGTCGCGCCGAGAACTCGTCCTTGGAGTCGATGTACTCCATGCCTGCGAACAGTGGGTTACCCACGAGCGCCTCGTACCGCGCCCGGAGGTACTTCACGTTCTGGGCCCCGTGCACGAAGCTCACGTGCGGAATGGGGTTGATGAAGTTCTTGGCGTCGGAGAGAACACCGGTCTCGATGCCGTGTGCCCAGAACTGACGGGACACCTGGAACTGCTCGTTGACGTTGAGCGCCTTGGCGATATCGACGCTGCCGTCCTTGTTCTGCGGCGTGTAGTTCAGCTCGCACAGTGCCGAGTGGCCGGTGCCCGCGTTGTTCCACGCGTCGCTGCTCTCGGCCGCGGCAGCGTCGAGCCGCTCGTAGACGTCGATCGACCAGTTCGGTTCGAGCTGACGGAGCAGCGCACCGAGGGTGGCGCTCATGATTCCGGCACCGACCAGAACGACGTCGGTCTTGATCCGCTTACCCTGCTCATCTTTGGACACTGGAGAATCGACTTCCTTGTCTGTGGAGGTCTCGGCCGGTGGCGGTATCGACCGGAGAACTCTGCTGTAGAGGGCTACTCACCCGATGCGGTCAGGTTACTAGCTGGGCCTACCCCATCGGACACCACGTCAACCCGGTCTCGATTGTGCTCCTCGGACGCCGCCCGCGGCGCCCACTACAGTTGTGATCTGTGACTACCTGGGTGCCCGATGTCCTCGGCGACGGCTACGAACAGACGACCATTCCACTCGGTGACGATCCGGACGGCGAGGGGCAGGTAGAGGCCACTCTCGTGCGCTATCAACCGTCGGGCGCTGCGAACTTCGAGCGCGCGGTGATCTACGTCCACGGTTTCACCGACTACTTCTTCCAGAGACACATCGCCGAGCACTTCGCCGCCGAGGGGTACGCGTTCTACGCACTGGACCTGCGTAAATGTGGCCGCTCACGCCGTGAGGGCCAGACCGCGCACTTCGTGACCGATCTGGCGATGTACGACACCGAGTTGAACGAGGCTCTTTCCCTGGTCCGCGCAGAACGCGCCGGAGCCCCCGTGCTGCTCATGGCGCACTCGACGGGCGGGCTCGTACTGCCGCTCTGGCTGAACCGCCTCAACCGCCGAGAAGGCGGGTCCGCAGGCCTCGGCCTGGCAGGCGTGGTGCTCAACAGCCCCTGGTTCGACCTGCAGGGTCCGCCCGCCATTCGCAGCGTCGGCACCGCAGCGATCGACGTCATCGGCCGATTCCGGTCCAAGACGCAGGTCCCCGGCGGCGGCCTCGACACCTACGGGCTGTCGCTCGCTGCGTCCGAGAACGGCGAATGGGACTACGACCTCGACTGGAAACCACTTGCCGGCTTCCCCATCACCTTCGGCTGGATCCGCGCCGTCCGCCACGGTCATGCCGAACTCCATCGCGGCCTCGACATCGGCATCCCCGCACTGATTCTGCGCTCGAAAGTGACGCACTTCTCACGCCGGTACAGCTCCGCCGTCGACGCCGCAGACGCCGTACTGGACGTTCGCCAGATCGCCCGCTGGGCCGGTTGCCTGGGCGACCGCACCACGATCGTGCCCATCGAGGGAGCTCGTCACGACGTGTTCCTGTCCACCGAGGCTCCGCGCGCGCGGGCCTTCGAGGAAATGGACGAGTGGATCGAGTGGTTGCATCGAAGCGAGGGCACCGACCACGCGTCGGGCAAGGACCACACCGAGAGCGGGCACATTTCATGACCGAGCATTTCGACGTCGCGATCATCGGCTCCGGATCCGGCAACTCCATCGCCGATTCGCGCTTCGAGGACAAGAAGATCGCTCTGCTCGAAGAGAACTCCACCTTCGGAGGTACCTGCCTCAACGTCGGCTGCATTCCCACGAAGATGTTCGTCTATGCCGCCGAAGTTGCTCGGACGGTGCGCGATTCCGCAAAATACGGTGTCGACGCCCACGTGGACGGCGTGCGCTGGCCGGACATCGTCGACCGCGTCTTCGGCCGCATCGACCCCATCTCGGAGGGCGGCAAGCGCTATCGCGCCGAGGGCAGCCCCAACGTCACCCTGTTCGAGGGTCACGCACGCTTCGTCGGCCCGCGCACCATCGATACCGGCACGGGCACCGTCATCACCGCCGACCAGATCGTCATCGCTGCCGGATCCCGGCCGGTGGTGCCGCAGTCGATCGCCGATTCGGGAGTTAGGTACCACACCAACAGCGATGTGATGCGTCTGCGCGAGCTGCCCGAGCACCTGGTGATTCTCGGATCCGGTTACATCGCAGCAGAATTCGCGCACGTGTTCTCCGCACTCGGTTCGAAGGTGTCGATCGTCGCACGCAAGGACACCTTGCTCCGCGCACTGGACGCCGACATCTCGAAACGGTTCACCGATCTCGCCCGCGCCAAGTGGGACGTCCATATCGACTCCGGTGATACCCGCGGCGTGTCCGAGGGCGCGCTGCACGGCGTCGAACTGGCCGACGGCACCAAGGTTCTCGGCGACGCCTTCCTCGTCGCAGTGGGCCGCGAGCCGAACGGTGACCGTCTGGATCTGGACACGGCAGGCATCGAGCTCGACGACGACGGCCGCATCGTGGTGGACGAATTCGGACGCACCACGGCCGAGGGTGTGTTCGCGCTCGGCGACGTCTCGTCTCCGTACCAGCTCAAGCACGTGGCCAACCAGGAAGCTCGGGTCGTCCAGTACAACCTGCTGCAGGACGCGTGGCACGGCGATACCTCGACACTCCGGGCCAACGATCACCGATTCGTTCCCGCGGCGGTGTTCACCGATCCCCAGATCGCCGAGGTGGGCATGACCGAGAAGCAGGCCCGCGACGCCGGGTTGGACATCACCGTCAAGGTCCAGAACTACGGAGATGTCGCCTACGGCTGGGCGATGGAGGACAGCGAAGGGCTGTGCAAGATCATCGCCGAGAAGGGCACCGGAAAGATCCTCGGCGCGCACATCATCGGCGCTCAGGCCCCGACCCTGATCCAGCCCCTCATTCAGGCAATGAGCTTCGGCCTGTCCGCCCAGGACATGGCCCGTGGCCAGTACTGGATTCACCCCGGCTTGCCCGAGGTTGTCGAAAACGCCCTGTTGGGACTCGAACTGTAGTTCTGGTTACCAGGGGCTGGTGCGGAGGACGATTTCCGTGGCCAGCGCCGCCGGCTCGTCGGCGACGACATTCGCGCTACTGTCGAGTTGGACCACGCGGAAGTCCGAGTAGACGAACCTGCCGCTCGCGTCGGCGGATGCGCGGCCCAGCGAGGACCCGACGACCAGTGTCGTCGGCAACTCGACCGGGGGGCAGTCCGCGGCACGCACGGTGCCCTGCTCGTCCGCGATCGCGGGGTGGCAACGGTTCACCGCGATCAGACTGGCGAAGCGCCCGAAGGTCGTGGCAGCCAACGTCCACGCCGACTCTGCTCCCGCGCCGCTGCCGACGAGATGCACCCACGACAATTTGAGCTCGTCGAGAACCGCCAGGATCGCGTCGTCGCTGACGCCGTCGATGCTGTCCAGCGCAACGGTTTTGAGATCCGAATTGTGCAGACGTTCACTGACGGCGTCGTACACATCCACCGGATCGCCTGCATCGGGAAGCAAGAGAACGGCGTGCCTGCTGTCCGGGCCTGCGACTCGCACCGAACATTGCCCACCCGCAGCACTCACATGCGTGAACTCCATGGGGACGACGGTACTGCCTCTTGCGTCGACCACACATCGGTTCTATGGTTAGTTACATGAGTAATGAACCAGCGAGGCAACTAACCTCGACGCCCCGGCGGTGGTTCTGATGGACGAGGGCAGGCCGATCTTCCTGCAGATTGCCGAGATGGTCGAGAACTCCATCATCGACGGCTCCCTGGCAGAGGAAGACCAGGTTCCCTCGACCAACGAACTGGCCGCCTTCCATCGAATCAACCCGGCCACCGCAGGCAAGGGACTCGCCAAGCTCGTCGCCGACGGCGTCGTCTACAAGAAACGAGGAATCGGAATGTTCGTCACCACAGGGGCTCGCGACGCTCTTCGATTCCGTCGCCGCGACCTCTTCGCTCGCCAGTACATCGACCCGCTCGTCACCGAGGCACGCAAGCTCGGCATGACCGTCGACGAACTCAAGACAATGCTCGACAACTGGGAGGCAGCGCGATGAGCATCCATGAATTCGATCCGACCGGCGAAGGTGACCGCGTCATCGCGTCGGCCACCCACCTGACCAAGAAGTTCGGCTCGTTCACCGCCGTAGACGACGTGAGCTTCGAGATCGAGCAGAACAAGATCTACGGCTTTCTCGGCCGCAACGGCGCAGGCAAGACCACCGTCATGCAGATGATGACCGCCCAGATGCGCCAGAGCGCGGGCGAGATCTCGGTGTTCGGACAGCGGCCGTGGGAGAACCCGTTCGCGCTGAGTCATGTGTGCTTCGTCAAAGAAAGCCAGAAGTACCCCGACGACCTCAAGGTCAAGCACGCCGTTTCGCATGCCTCGCAAATCCTTCCACACTGGGACGGTGCCTTCGCCGCCGATCTGCTGCGCGACTTCGACCTGCCCCTCGGCCGCAAGATCAAGAAGCTCTCCCGCGGAATGACGTCGGCTCTGGGCATCGTCATCGGACTCGCGTCACGGGCACCACTGACCTTCTTCGACGAGCCGTACCTCGGACTGGACGCAGTCTCTCGGCACCGGTTCTACGACAGGTTGCTGGCCGACTACTCCGAGAACCCCAGGACGGTGATCCTGTCCACCCACCTCATCGACGAGGTCAGCGATCTGATCGAACACGTGATTCTCATCGACAAGGGCAAGATTGTGCTCGACGACGAATCGGATGCACTGCGCGAGAGCGCATTCGAGATCACCGGACCGACGGGCGCCGTCGACTCGTTCGCGGCGGAACATCGTACGTTGCACCGCACCGCACTCGGTGCCAGCGCGCGCACGACGATCGACGGCCGTCTGACCGAGCAGCAGAGATCCGACGGCGCAGCCGCAGGACTCACCATCGAAGCCGTTCCACTGCAACAGTTGATCATCGAACGCACCACCGCCGAGGAGGCGTTGTCATGAAACGGATACTGAACGTAGCTCGCATCCACAACACCTCGTGGGCAACGACATTCGTATGGCCGATGGCGGTTCTCGCGATCGCCTTCGTGATCACTTTCGGCATATTTCTGGTCATCCCGACCACAGACTCCGAATACAACTTCACCGGTAGCGTCTTCTCGATCTATGGATTCGCCATGGCGTTCTACATCACCGCGATCACTCAGTGCTTTCCCTATGCCCTGGGGCTGAGCGTCACCCGCCGCGAATTCCTCACCGCCACAGCGTTGGTAGGTGTTTGCCAGTCGATTGCATTCGGCACGATCATCTACGCGCTGTCCGTGATCGAAGCGGCCACGGATGGATTCGGCCTGAAACTCAGAATGTTCGGCATCGCTCGGTACGCGACCGACAATCCGTTGGTACAGTGGGCCGCACTCGTTGCCGTCATGCTGCTCCTCGGCGGCATCGGGGCGTTCATCGGCGTCGTGTATCGGCGATATCGCATCAACGGACTGTTCACCCTAGGCCTCGGTGCGCTCGCATTCTTCGGCGGCGGATCGATTCTCGTGACCTGGCAACAGTGGTGGCCGAACATCGGCAGCTTCTTCACCGACACCCCGCGCATACTTCTGCTCGTGGTGATCCCGTTGCTCATCACCGCCGCACTGTCCGTGGCCAGCTGGTTCGGTCTTCTCAAAGCAACTGCGTGACAACCTTTTTCGTCACAGGATCGACGCCGTGCTCGATGAGGTGGAGCACGGCGTCGACGTCCACGTTGTGCTCCACCAGATCCGCCAGCAAGTCCAACTGTTGCTCTCGCAACGCCGCAACCGACGTATCGGATGCCACCTCGAATCCCGTACGACCCGATTTCTCCGCCACCCAGGTGAGAAACGAACGCCGGAAATCGTCGGACTCGAGCAGGCCGTGCCAGTGGGTACCCAGAACGCTGCCGCGCAGGCTACCTTCGGACATGCCCGACGCGGAAGTCAACAACGCATCGTCGCCGTTCCGCACAACCCGCCCGTGGTGAATCTCGTAGCCCAACAGGGAATTCGAGCCGAACTGTATCGATCGACCCGCCACCTGCGCGAGCACTTTGTCGGCCGCGAACTCGACCGAAAGATCGAGCAGACCGAGCCCCTGGACCGAACCGGCTCCGGATTCGACGGTGTCGTCGATCGTTCGGCCCAACATCTGATACCCACCGCAGATCCCCAGAACCGGAAGTCCCGCAGCCCCGCGTGCCACGATCGCATCGGCAAGACCGGTGCGCCGCAACCACTCCAGATCCGACACGGTGGACTTACTGCCCGGGACGACCACCAGATCCACGTCCTCGAGCCGGGACGGTTCGGTGACCCAGTGCACCGACACCCCGGGCTCGCAGGCCAATGCCTCGACATCGGTGGTGTTGGAGATTCTCGGCAAACGCACCGCCGCGACGCGCAACCACTGCGAGCCGTGTGGTGGACGCGGCCGTCCCACCGGAGCATCGGGGACGGTTCCGAGTGAATCCTCGGCGTCCATCCACAATCCGTCGGCGAACGGAACGACACCGTAGGTCGGACGTCCCGTCAATGCGCGCAACTGATCGAGACCGGGCGCCAGCAGAGAAGGATCACCGCGGAACTTGTTGATCACGAAACCGGCAACGAGCGCCTGATCCTCTGGAGACAGCACCGACACGGTGCCGAACAAATGAGCCAGCACTCCCCCGCGATCGATATCCCCGACCACGATCACCGGAAGAGACGCCGCCGTCGCCAACCCCATGTTGGCCAAGTCGGTGGCGCGCAGGTTGATCTCGGCGGGCGAACCCGCCCCCTCGCAGATCACCACATCGAATTCCGCACGCAGAGAGGCCAATTCGTCTGCCACCACGGCGCGCAACGACTGCCGGTGCTCGATGTAATTGCTCGCACTCACCTGCGCCACGGCCCGCCCCCGCACCACCAACTGCGAGGTCCGATCACTCCCCGGCTTCAGCAACACCGGATTGAAACGCACACTCGGCTCGAGGCCACAGGCTGCGGCCTGCATCGCCTGCGCCCGCCCGATCTCGCCGCCGTCGAGCGTGACCACAGAATTGTTGGACATGTTCTGCGCCTTGAACGGAGCCACCCGGACGCCTCGTCTCGCCAACATGCGACACAGACCGGCAACCAACACACTCTTACCCGCATCCGACGTCGTCCCCGCAACCAGCAGGGCACCTTTCAGACTCACGGCATCATATTTCTGTTCACTCCGCAGGCTCCGCTCACGGCAGGGTCAGAATCTCGCTGCCCGTCTCGGTCACCACAAGGGTGTGCTCGAACTGGGCGGTCCACTTCTTGTCGTGCGTGACCACCGTCCAGCCGTCGTCCCACATCTCGGCGTTGATCGTGCCCAGGTTGATCATCGGTTCGATGGTGAACGTCATTCCCGGCTCGATGACGGTGTCCACCGACGGCTGGTCGTAGTGCAGAACGACGAGACCGTTGTGGAAGGTGGTACCGATGCCGTGTCCGGTGAAATCCTCCACCACGCCGTACCCGAACCGATGCGCATACGACTCGATGACGCGGCCCACCACGTTCAGTGCGCGACCCGGCTTGACCGCCTTGATGGCACGCATGGTGGCCTCGTGTGTGCGCTCGACCAACAGGCGGGCTTCCTCGGAGACGTTGCCGGCCAAGAAGGTTGCGTTGGTGTCGCCGTGGACGCCGTCGATGTACGCGGTCACGTCGATGTTGACGATGTCGCCGTCCTGGATCACCGTGGAATCCGGGATGCCGTGGCAGATGACCTCGTTGAGGGAGGTGCAGCAGGACTTCGGAAACCCTTTGTAGCCCAGCGTGGACGGGTACGCACCGTGATCGATCATGTACTCGTGGGCAATTCGGTCCAGCTCGTCTGTGGTGACTCCCGGTGCAACTGCCCGGCCCGCTTCCTGCAACGCCCTGGCCGCGATCTTCGACGCCACCCTCATCTTCTCGATGACCTCGGGGGTCTGAACCCAGGGCTCACTACCTTCGGCCACGGTCGACTTCCATGCGTATTCGGGGCGCTCGATCGACGTGGGCACCGCGAGGACGGGCGATACGACGCCTGGTACGACTGGCTGACGGGGCTTGCTCTCGGCGGTCACAGACATGGCATCCACAGTAGTCGGCTCGTATTCGGCCCCGAACCGCAGCGCAGTGCCCGAACCAGTCGAAACAGCGCACGCGGTTGTGGATATGATCTGGATCACGTTCGTCGCTGGTGCAGCCGACACGAGAAAGGAAGCACCGTGGTCCATTCGAGTCTGTTGCGGCCCCGTGACGGCGATGCTCTGCGCGCCGAACTGCGCCAGGTGGCAGCGATGTCCGACGTGCCCGTCGTATTCGGCGGTGAGGTTTCCTCGGAGACCCTGCACCTGAGTGAGTTCCACGGGACCAGAACCCGCGGCCTGGACGGACTCGCCATCCCACCCAGATCCGGCCTCGGCGGGCGGGTCATGGAACAGCGCAGGCCCGCGGCCGTGAGCGATTACGGCGCATCGATGTCGATCACCCATCACTTCGATAGACCGGTGCTCGGCGAGGGTCTCAAATCGATACTGGCGGTTCCGGTGGTCGTGGCCGGTGTCGCGCGAATAGTGATGTACGCGGCGCTACGCGAACGCGGCCCCCTCGGAGATCGCGTCGGCGACATCATGACGACTGCCGCCAGACGTCTCGGTCAGGAGATCTCCGTGCGTGACGAGGTCGACCGCAGGGTCCGTCTGCTGGCGACCACCCGTTCGATGCTCGACTCGGACCTCTCGCGTACGGCAGAGTTGCGCAGCGTCCACGAGGAACTGTCCGATCTGGCCCGATCGATCGGTGACGCAGCGATCCGGCGCAGACTCGACGCAGTCGCCGCGCGGGTGGCCTCGTCATTCGGTCAGGAGATACCCCACGATCCACCGGCCCGAGACGTGTCGCAGTCGTTGACACCACGCGAGATAGACGTCATCTCGCAGGTTGCCTTGGGCTGCACCAACATCGAGGTCGCGGCGCGCCTGTCGATCGGTGCCGAGACTGTCAAGTCGTACCTGCGCAGTGTGATGCGCAAAACCGAGTCGCACACCCGCTACGAAGCCGTGGTGGCATGCCGTCGGCTCGGCGTGCTGCCCTCCTGAACCAGGTATACCGCAGCGCGGTCAGTACCCGGGCGGCAGTTGCTCGAACATCTCTCGGGTCACCGCGACCGCGTTGTCCGAGCTGCCGCCGCGCACCACGAGGGTGGCGAAGGCGATGTCGCCCCGATAACCGACGAACCACGAGTGCGAGCCGCCGTCGACCTCTGCCTCGCCGGTCTTGCCGTAGACCTCTCCCTGATCCGCGATGCGTTCGGCCGTACCGCTGGTGACCACCGAACGCATCATCCCGCGCAGTCCGTCGACCATCGCAGGCTCGATCGGCGGATGCTCTCCGGTGATCACGGTGTCGCGTCCGACAAGGAGGTTCGGCACCGGCGTCGAGCCATGAGCCACCGTCG
Organism: Rhodococcus sp. IEGM 1330; assembly: GCF_033142445.1. Lineage (NCBI taxonomy): Bacteria > Bacillati > Actinomycetota > Actinomycetes > Mycobacteriales > Nocardiaceae > Rhodococcus > Rhodococcus sp. IEGM 1330. Next base: position 793,675 of record NZ_JAWLSB010000001.1, on the reverse strand, counting down.
CGGCGGCCAGGGCCATACCGAACGTCGACACGACCACTCGGCCCTGCCCGAAACCGTCCTCGGTGCGCTGGACGAGCTCGTCGGCCGGTGGCACCGAACCGGAGTCGGTCGGCAGTCCGACGACGTCGTAATCCGGGCCGACGCCGAACTGAGAGGCCGCGACGTTCAATGCGTCGGGTGCCATCTCACTGGCCAGCTTCGCGAACGAGGTGTTGCACGAACGGGTGAACGCAGTACTCATCGTCACGTCACCCAGTGCGAACTCGTTGTAGTTCGGCACACTGCGCTCACCGATCACGATGCGACCCGGACACGGGACCGTGCTGCCCGGAGTTGCGAGTCCGCTGGAGATGGCGGCACCGGCGGTGACGATCTTGAACGTCGATCCGGGTGGGTACAGGCCGGCCGACGCGACCGGCCCGTCCCGATCGGCGGCCGGGTTCTGTGCCACCGCCAGGATGGCACCGGTGGACGGCTGGATGACCACCGTCATCGCCTGTTCGGTGCGCGCATTCACCGCTCGCTGAGCGGCGACCTGAATGTTGCGATCGAGACTGATCGAGAACGACGGAGAGGGCTCCGGCGGGGTGTCGGTGAGGACATCGATGTCGACGCCGTTGCGGTTCGTGGTCACCACGCTCCACCCCGCCTCGCCGTCGACCTCGTCGATGACGGCCTTCTTGACCTGGCCGACCAGGTCCGGTGCGAACGTGGGGTCGGTGGACACCAGATCCGACTCGTCGGACGCGGTGACCCCCGGGATCTCGGTCAGTGCGGCCGAGATCGGCTGGTAATCGCTGTCTCGAAGCAACACCACCGGGTAGTCGCCGTCGACCGAGGTGGCGGATTCGACGATGGACTGCGCGGTGATGGACGCATCGAACGGCGTCAGCAACGTCGACAGCGCCGTCGCCGAGGCCACCACGTTGTTCGCATTCGCCGCGTCGAACGTGATTCGGTGCACCACCCCGGGCACCAACACGTCGGTCCCGGAGCGCTCGTTGACTCGTGCGCGCGGAGCCGCCGTGGACCGCAAGGACATCGTCTGGGTGTCGCCGAGCTTCGGATGGATGTCCGACGCCGTCCAGCGCACCACCCACTCACCCTCACTGCGGCCCATGTTCAGTTGCCCGTCGTACGTCCACACCCGATCCTTCGGCAACTGCCACCGATAGGTGTAGCCGACCGTGGCCGTGTCCCCCTCGACCTGCACCGACGTCGTCTCGGCATCCAGAGCCTCGGCCTGGAGATTGGTCCACGCCTCGGTCAGTGCCGTGGCCGCCGCATCGGGCTTGTCGGTGTCCGCAGACGCGGCGGCGATGTCGTTGGACTCGAACGCGGCGAGAAACGCCTGGGCGGCCGGCTCCGGGCCGTCGGGCTTTGGGGTACATCCGGTGAGGGCGGCAGCAATGACGGCTGCGACCACCGATACCGCTCCGACTCGATACCGCACTTCGGTTGCACCACGTGATCTCATTGCGCCCCATCGTAATAGGGCGCTGCCTCCGGCTGCGGCAACGAATCGCGGTTCGCCACAACCCGATCGAGCGACGTCCGAACTAGTCGAAGAGCACCGTCGTGAAGGTCGCCACCTGGGTCAGGCCGATCTTCGCGTATGCGCGCCGGGCGACGTAGTTGAAACTGTTGACGTACAGACTTGCGGTGCGGCCCTGGCGGACCACCGAGTTCACCACCGCCGCGGTACCGGACGCGCCGAGACCGTGCCCGCGTCGATCGGGATGAACCCATACTCCCTGGATCTGCCCCACCGTCGCCGACTGCGATCCGATCTCGGCCTTGAACACCACCCGACCGTCCTCGAATCGAGCCCACGCACGCTGCGCGGCAATCAGACTCGAGATCCGTCGCCGGTATCCACGGCCGCCGTCGTTCTGTCTCGGGTCGACTCCGACTTCCTCGATGAACATCGCCACTGCCGCAGTCAGATACACGTCCAGTTCCTCGGGGCGAACGAGCCGTACGTGTGGATCGGGCGTGATGGACGATCGAACCGACGTGGCCAGCAGCGGCTGCTCACCGCGAACCTCGCGGGCAGGCCCCCAGTCGGTCTCGAGCATCTCCCACAGCGGCAGTGTCAGTTCGGCTCGACCGACCAGTGAGGAACACAGCCGTGGGCCGCGGCACGCACGATCGGCGAACGACCGCAGATCGTCACTCGATCCGAGCAGAGGGACGAGGTTGGCTCCGTAGAAACACAACGACTCGTCCGGTCCGCCCCTGCTCCACATCTCACCGTGAAACGACCTCGGATCCAGTCCCGATTCCTGCACCCGAGCGGCGACCATGCAGGTGGCAACCGGGTCGGAGTCGAGGACCCGCAGGACATGCGCAACGTCCCGATTACCGAGAGGCTTCGCACCGAGGAGCTTGAGCACCTACCGACCTCCTGACCCACCTACCGCATACACACCGACCGAGCGTGTACCGAATCATTCCAGAGAACCTGTTTCCGCCGGTGGCAGAGCGGCAAACCGGACACCGAACCGGTCGAACCTGCTCAGCTGACAGTCACGACCGGTGCGCCACCGTCTGCAGACTCATCCTTCTCGTATTCCTCGGCGATGCGCATTGCTTCCTCGATCAAGGTCTCCACGATCTGCGCCTCGGGCACCGTCTTGATGACCTTGCCCTTGACGAAGATCTGACCCTTGCCGTTGCCCGACGCCACGCCGAGGTCGGCGTCGCGCGCCTCGCCCGGTCCGTTGACGACGCAGCCCATGACGGCGACGCGAAGCGGAATCTCCATGCCCTCGAGTCCCGCTGTGACCTCGTCGGCGAGGGTGTACACGTCGACCTGCGCACGTCCACAGGACGGGCAGGAGACGATTTCGAGTTTGCGGGGCCGGAGATTGAAGGACTGCAGAATCTGGTTGCCCACCTTGATCTCCTCCGCAGGCGGTGCCGACAAGGAGACACGAATGGTGTCGCCGATCCCCTTGGACAGCAACGCGCCGAAGGCGACTGCGGACTTGATGGTCCCCTGGAACGCGGGCCCGGCCTCGGTGACGCCGAGGTGCAGCGGGTAGTCGCACTGCGCAGCGAGTTGCTCGTAGGCGGCGACCATGATCACGGGGTCGTTGTGCTTGACCGAGATCTTGATGTCGCCGAAACCGTGTTCCTCGAACAGGCCTGCCTCCCACAGCGCGGATTCGACGAGCGCCTCGGGCGTGGCCTTGCCGTACTTCTTCATCAGGCGGGGGTCGAGCGATCCGGCATTCACGCCGATGCGGATCGGTATGTTCGCGTCTCCGGCAGCCTTGGCAACTTCCTTGACGCGGCCGTCGAACTCCTTGATGTTGCCGGGGTTGACGCGCACCGCAGCGCAGCCGGCGTCGATCGCAGCGAAAATGTACTTGGGCTGGAAGTGGATGTCGGCGATCACCGGAATCTGGCTCTTCCTGGCGATGATCGACAACGCATCCGCGTCATCCTGTGTGGGGCATGCCACACGCACGATGTCACAGCCCGACGCCGTCAGCTCTGCGATCTGCTGCAGCGTCGCATTGATGTCGTGGGTTTTCGTGGTGCACATCGACTGCACCGAAATGGGGCTGTCGCTGCCCACTCCCACCGATCCGACCTGGAGTTGCCGCGTCTTACGGCGAGGCGCGAGTACGGGCACCGGCGGTGCCGGCATTCCCAATCCGACTGACACGGTCACGAGTGGCCTTCTTTCCTAGCTACGACTGACGAGTCTACTTAGAACAATTGAATCGGGTTGACGATGTCCGCCGTGAGCGTCAACAAGGAGAACCCGATGAAAACGACGATGACCACGTAGGTGACGGGCATCAGTTTCATGTAGTCCACCGGTGCACCGTCGGGCAGGCCGCGGCGGTTGCGGAAGAGGTTGCGGATGCGCTCGTAGATGGTCACCGCGATGTGGCCACCGTCGAGCGGCAGCAGCGGCACGAGGTTGAACGCGCCGAGGAAGAAGTTCAACGACGCGAGCAGACCGATGAATGTCGGCCAGTTGTTGCTCTCCGCGGCCTGGCCGCCGATGACACTGGCACCGACGACGCTCATCGGAGTGTCGAGACCGCGCTCACCGCCGAAGATCGACTCCCACAGCGCCTGCACCTTCGTCGGCAGTTGGACGAGAGCCTTGCCGGTCTGTACGAAGATGTCTCCGGTGAAGGCAAACATCTCGGGTACCGCCTCGATCGGGTTGTACCGAATGTTCGGCGGTTGACCGCCGGTGACGCCGACTGCTCCCACGGTCGTCGAATTCTTCGCATTGGTTTCAGGATCGACCACGTAGCGCTGAACCTGGAGGATCGGAACGCTGAGAGTCTGCGAAGCACCGTCGCGATCGACCGTCAGCTCGACCGACCCGGTCGAGTCCCGGATGGCGAGAACGACGTCGGACCAGACCTCTGTCGGCTCACCGTTCACCGCGGTGATGATGTCGCCCGTGCGCAGGCCGGCCGCAGCAGCCGGACCGTCTCCCGAACACGGCGCAAGTTCACCGTCCTGCGTCTGTGTCGTGCTGACACAGACGACGCCTTGGACCGTTGTCGTCGGCGTCACCCGATCGGGTGTACCCCACCCGAGGACGAGCGCGTAGATCAGAACGATTCCCAGAACGAAGTTCATCGCGATACCGCCGACCATGACGACGATGCGCTTCCACGTCTTCTGGCGGTACATCGCTCGTTCGACCTCGTCGGGTGCGAGTTCGTCGATCGCCGTCATTCCGGCGATGTCGCAGAATCCGCCGGCCGGGATTGCCTTGAGCCCGTATTCGGTCTCGCCGCGTCGGAAGGAGAATATCTTGGGGCCGAACCCGATGTAGTACCGGCGAACCTTCATGCCGAGCGCTTTCGCGGTCCACATGTGTCCCGCCTCGTGCAGTGCGATCGACACACCGATGCCGACGGCGAACAGCACCACACCCAGAGCGAACAGCATGTGAGTCAGTGGCCCTTCTGTTTCAGGAGCTCACGCGCATGTGCGCGAGCCCAGGAATCCGCCGCGAGGACGTCGTCCACGGTAGTCGGCACCGCCGACCAGTCCGCGCCGCCGTCGCTCACAACCGCCCGCACCGTGTGCACGATCTCGGGGAATTCGATGCGGCCGGCGAGGAAGGCGTCGGCGGCGATCTCGTTGGAGGCGTTGTACACCGCCGTCATGCACCCGCCCATGATTCCGGCCTCGCGGGCGAGCTGCACGGCAGGGAACACTCGATCGTCGAGCGGCTCGAAGTCCCAGGAGAACGCTGCAGTGAAATCGAGTGCGCGCGCAACGTCGGGCACGCGATCCGGCCACCCGAGCGCCAACCCGATCGGCAGCTTCATGTCCGGCGGGCTGGCCTGGGCAATGGTGGAGCCGTCCACGAACGTGACCATCGAATGGACGATGGATTGCCGATGCACGGTGACGTCGATCTTCTCGTACGGCACCCCGAACAGCAGATGCGCTTCGATCAGCTCGAGGCCCTTGTTGACCAGGGTTGCCGAGTTCAGCGTGTTCATCGGACCCATCGACCAGGTGGGATGAGCCGCGGCCTGGGCAGGGGTCACCGACTTCAGTTCCGCTTCGCTCCAGCCCCGGAACGGTCCACCCGATGCGGTCAGGATCAGTCGATCCACCTCGCTTCGGTGGCCACTGCGAAGGCACTGCGCCAGCGCCGAATGCTCCGAGTCCACCGGAACGATCTGTCCTGGCGCGGCCGCAGCGAGCACGAGTTCGCCGCCTGCCACCAGCGATTCCTTGTTGGCCAACGCCAGCCGGGCTCCGGTTTTCAGCGCCGCCAACGTCGGTTCGAGACCGAGCGAGCCCACCAGCGCATTGAGAACTACGTCGGCCTGCGTCGACTCGACGAGCTCGGTCACCGCACGGGGCCCACTGAGAACACCGGGAAAGCCGAGCTCGGCGGCAGCGGAGGGGTCGGCCACGGCGACACGCCGAACACCGGTCTCGGCGATCTGACGGCGAAGAAGGTCGATGTTCTTACCGCCGGCCGCAAGACCGACGACGACGAAACGGTCGGGGTCGGCGGCGATGACGTCGAGCGCTTGGGTTCCGATCGAGCCGGTGCTCCCCAACAGCAACACGCGAATCGGCTCGGGACGATCCGAGAAGGTCGTTCGCTCACGATGGTCTGGCACAGGTCCATTGTTGCCTACCGAGCCTGAGAAACCCCTATGCGCGCCGCCGCAGCTGGCACGCTGGAGGGCATGGACGTCTCGAAGTATCACGCGGCATCGCTCAACTACGCCGATGTAGGGGCAACGAGCGGCAGGCTCCCGGCCGGCTACCACCACGTCGAGAAGTCGCGGGTCATCGGATCCGGACTCGAGGACTTCGTGGCCGCAGCCGACGCGCTGATGCGCTGGGACATGCATCGCGACACCGGACTGAAGGTCCACTCCAGCGACGAACACGCCGTCCCCGACGCCGTGGTCGTTCTCACGCTCGGGCCCGTCCGCATCCCGTGCCGGGTCGTCTACGTCATCGACGAAGCCAACCGACAGGGCTTCGCCTACGGCACGCTCGACGGCCATCCCGAATCCGGCGAGGAACTGTTCCACGTGGACTACTCCCCCGAAGACGGGACGGTCTCCGCGCACATCACCGCGTTCTCGAACCCTGGCCGCTGGTACACCAGGCTCGGTGGTCCGGTGGGCAAGCGAGTCCAGGCCCTGTTCACCGACCGCTATCTGACTGCGTTGGAAACAGCGTGCCGGTCGCCGCGCTGAGCGAGAACTCCCCCGCTCAGGAGACGGGTGGGTGCACCGCGCGCCAGTGCTCGGCGATGTCGATTCGCTTTGCGACCCAGACTTTGTCGTGAGACTGAACGTGATCGAGAAAACGCTCGAGGGCGGCGATGCGGGCCGGCCTGCCGACCAGCCTGCAGTGCAGTCCGACCGAGAGCATCTTCGGGCTGCCGTTCTCACCCTCTGCGTAGAGCACGTCGAACGCGTCCCGCAGATGCGCGTAGAACTCGTCCCCGGTCGAGAAGCCGCCCGGCGAGGCAAATCTCATGTCGTTGGTGTCGAGGGTGTACGGCACCACCAGATGATCGACCACCTCGGAGCCACGAGTGACCTTCTCCCAGTACGGCAGATCGTCGGCGTAGGAATCGGAGTCGTAGACGAATCCACCGTGCTCGACGACGAGTGACCGCGTGTTCGGTGAATCGCGGCCGGTGTACCAGCCCAGTGGGGCCGCGCCGGTCAGCTCCGTCAGGATCGCCACCGCTTCGGCCATGTGCTCACGCTCGACGTTCTCGTCGATTTGCTGATAGGACAGCCACCGCAGCCCGTGGCAGGCGATCTCGTGGCCCAGCTCTCCCAGTGCGGCAACCACTTCCGGATTTCGCTCCATGGCTTTGGCGACGGCGAACACCGTCAGCGGTAGATCTCGCTTCTCGAATGCCCGGAGTACTCGCCACACACCGGCCCTCGATCCGTACTCGTACAGGGACTCCATACTCATGTGGCGGTTCGGAAACGCTTGTGCCCCGATCATTTCCGACAGGAAGGTTTCGGACTTGGTGTCGCCGTCGAGCACATTGTTCTCCGCGCCCTCCTCGTAGTTGAGGACGAACTGGACGGCGATGTTCGCCTCGCCCGGCCACTGCGCGTGCGGTGGTGTTCGGCCGTACCCGACCATGTCACGGGGGTAGCTCAGCGGAAACTGGGTCAGCGGGTGCGGAAGGCGCTCGGACGTCACCGAGGCAGTCTCTCACCGAAGTCGACACTCGCGCCGGGTGAGCGCAACCCTGATGGCTACGACGGGCGGTCGTATGCCAATATTGTCCACACGCGGCAACCTCGACGCCTCGTGCGCACGTCAACGTGAATCATCACCCGAGAGGACCGACCCGGTGGCAAACAACGAACTGGAAACCGCTTCGTACGACCAGGTCGTCGATACCCGTCACGAGGTTCCGGACGTGCCGTCCGCCGAGTGGGGGTGGAGTGGCGAATCGAACCGCGCGATGCGAGTGGCCGCCATCGTCGTTGCCGCGTTCCTGCTGTTCATGATCATCGGCAACCACACCGGCAAGGTCGAGGATCTGTGGCTGATCGGATTCGCCGTCGCTCTGGTCGGACTGGTCGTGCGTGACGTGATCGTCCGCCGCAAGCCCCGCTAGCAACCGACTCAGTTCTCGGCTGCCAGCTGACCGCACGCCGCGGCAATCTCCTGACCGCGGGTATCGCGGACGGTGCACGAGACACCCTGTGCGATCACCCGTCGAACGAATTCTCGCTCCACCGGCTTCGGGCTGGCGTCCCACTCGCTGCCCGGAGTCGGATTGAGTGGAATCAGGTTCACGTGGACCCGTGATCCGAGTGCCTTGTGCAACTTCTTGCCCAGCATGTCCGCTCGCCACGGCTGATCGTTGACGTCCCTGATCATCGCGTACTCGATCGAGACGCGTCGACCGGTCTGATCGGCGTAATACCGGGCCGCCGAGAGAACTTCCGCCACCGACCACCGGTTGTTGACCGGAACCAACGTGTCACGGAGCTCGTCGTCGGGCGTGTGCAACGACACCGCCAACGTCACGGACAATCCTTCGTCGGCCAACTTACGAATGGCCGGAGCCAAACCGACCGTCGACACGGTGACCGAACGCTGAGAGAGTCCCAGACCGTCGGGTGCGGGCGAGACGATCTTGCGTACCGCGTCCACGACACGCTTGTAGTTGGCGAGGGGCTCGCCCATGCCCATGAAGACCACGTTGGACAGTCGGCCTTCGCCGCCGGGCACAGCACCGTCGCGCATGTCCGCTGCGGCCGAACGGACCTGATCGACGATCTCGGCCGTGGACAGATTTCTCGTCAGGCCGGCTTGACCGGTGGCGCAGAAGGGGCAGGCCATTCCACAGCCGGCTTGGCTGGAAATGCACAACGTCGCCCGGTCCGGGTATCGCATCAGAACGCTCTCGAGCAGCGTTCCGTCGTTGGCCTTCCACAGCGTCTTGCGGGTGTCACCATCGTCACATGCCAGGTGTTTGATCGCCGTCAGTAGCGGGGGAAACAGGTCCGCTCCGACCTTCTCGCGTGCCTCGGCAGGAAGATCCGTCATTTTCGTGGTGTCGGCTTCGAGGCGGCCGTAGTAGTGCCGGGCCAACTGGTCGGCGCGGAACGCAGGCAGACCGAGCGCCTTCACTGCCTCGCGCAGACCCTCTTTGTCCAGGTCGGCGAGGTGACGCGACGGCATACCGCGCCGCGGCGCAGTGAAGACCAGGGGAAGGTTGGGCCTCTTCTGCTCGGTCGACGTGTTCGTCGCCTCGGCGGACTCACTCATACTCCACCCCACATCTTTCGCTGACGCTGCATATTTCCATTGTCCACCCGATTGCCTTGCAGTCCTATTCGCGCCGGTTTCCGTCCGTTACCCGATGGGTATCGAGGCCGTGGCCGGATGCGCGTGCATTCGGCCTTCACGTGCGGAAGGATCATCGACATGGCCACCAGAGCTGACGACAGTCACGAGACATCGCTGGACACATCAGGTGCGGTTCACCCCGGCGAACACAGCGCCTCGGGTGACCTCGCTCCCATCACGACTCCGGATTCGGACGGTCATTCCGCGCCTGATCCCGAATTCGTCCCGGGGCCCCAGGCAAGCAGCTCGACCGACATCGCCCACACCCGCACCGCTGCGCTGTGGACCGGCCTGGTGGTCGGAGCCGTGGTCCTGGTCGTTCTGCTCGTATTCATCGTGCAGAATCTCGACTCCGTCACCGTACAGATCTTCGCCTGGCAGCTCGATCTGCCACTGGGCATCAGCATGCTGCTGGCAGCGATCGCAGGCGCACTGGTGATGGCGATGGTCGGCGGGGCTCGAATCCTTCAGGTCCGACGCGCAGCGAAGAAGAAGTAGCGGCACACATCGTGAACACTATGTACAGAAGGTGGCGCTGAGCGACTGAATCGATCAGGCTTGGGGTGCCCCACTTCACTCGAGGAGCATGACGTGACAACTTTCATGGAGACACCCGTGGCATCCGGCGTTGCCCCCGACCGCGCACGGTCGTGGCTGCTGGTACCGGCCACCAAGCCCGAAACCTTCGGCGACGCCGTTGCGTCGGGAGTCGATGCCGTCATCCTCGACATCGAAGACGCAGTCGCTCCGGCCAAGAAGCCGGCCGCGCGCGACGCCGTCGTGCGGTGGCTCGGCGAAGGAAACTCTGCGTGGGTCCGCATCAACGATGCAACGACCCCGTACTGGGCCGATGACCTCGCCGCGTTGTCCGGCCTGCCCGGACTGGTCGGTGTCATGCTCGCCAAGACCGAGAGTGGCGGCCAGGTCGAGGCCACAGCTGCTCGCCTGGTACCCGGCACCCCGATCCTGGCACTGGTGGAGTCGGCGATGGGCCTCGAAGCCGCAACGGAAATCGCCCGCGCAGATTCGACGTTCCGTCTCGCCTTCGGCAGTGGCGACTTCCGCCGCGACACGGGCATGAGTGACGACCCCCTGGCGATGGCGTACCCCCGTTCGCGCCTCGTCGTCTCCTCACGCGCAGCGCGCATTCCAGGTCCGATCGACGGACCGACGCTGACAGCCAACGACAGCATCCTCGGACGCGATGCAGCTCTGACCCTGTCGATGGGCATGACGGGCAAGTTGTGCATGCATTCGGAGCAGGCTGCCATCGTCAACCGCGAGCTCGCTCCGTCGCCCACGGATGTGTCGTGGGCCCGAGACGTCATCGATGCCCTCGGTGCCGACGGAGCGCACGTCAAGGACGGAAGCGACCTGCCTCGTCTGGCGAAAGCACTCAAGATCAACGAACTGGCCGAGATCTTCGGGATCTCCGCCGCCTCCTGACACCGCCCGCAGTCGAGGTGCGCCCGCCGAGTCCCACCGGCTCGCTAACGCAGCTCGATTCCGGTCGGCTTGTATCGGACGTGGACTCGGTACCGCACGTCGAACGAGACACCGTCCACCGACTTCATGGCATTGCGCGCAACGCGCGGTCCGAACTCGATTCCCAGCACGTCGCGCAGTATGCGTCGATTCGGAAACGTCCACCGCGTGTCGACGCGAGTGAGTGCAAAACCCTGTGCATCGAAGAACGCCTCGACCGTCGACGGGTCGTAGTGCGGTAGATCGGCCCGCATCCAATCCCCGTACGGCGACGCGGTCGCGTCCAGATCCACGACGACCAACGCTCCTCCCGGCCCGAGCACTCGCATGGCGTCGACGATTCCCGGCCCGCAGCCCGGTCCGAAGAAGTACGCGGTGCGCGCGTGGACGACGTCCACGGTGCCGTCGCCGATCGGGAGAGAATCCGCCTGCGCAGCTTTCACCTCGACGTTCGGCAGGTCCGCGACTCGCATTCTCGCCGCCGCAGCGAGTGGTTCGTGCGGCTCGATGCCCAGAACCCGGTCGGCGTCGGCCGCAAATATCGGAAGATGAAAGCCGCTTCCGCAGCCGACGTCGACGACCGTCTTCGCCGTCCAGTCCGCCACCGACCGGATCGCATCGAACAGAGCACCGTCGACGTCCTGAGCGCGGTTCTCCGCCTCGTACAGGTGCGGCCAGTTCCAGATGTTCGGGCTGGGGATCACCCCGGTGAGATCACTGCGCACGCCCGAGAGCCGTCTGCTCAGAGAAGCACGGTGAAGACGAGCCATGCCACGAAAGCCGAGGGCAACAGCGAATCGAGCCTGTCCATGATGCCGCCGTGCCCGGGCAACAGGGTGCCCATGTCCTTGATGCGGAGATCACGCTTGACCTGCGACTCGATCAGATCGCCCAACGTGCCGGTCACCACCAGCACCACACCGAGAAGGATGCCGATCAGCGAGTTGGCCTCGAGGATCAGCGTCACCGTCAGTAGACACCCGATGATGCAGAAGATGAGCGACCCGACGAGCCCCTCCCAGGACTTCTTCGGGCTGATGGCAGGGGCCATCGGGTGCTTTCCGAACAACACACCCGCGATGTAGCCGCCGATGTCCGAGCACACGACGCCGATGACGAACACCAGGATGCGGCCCGCGCCGTTGTCCTGCAGCACCATCAGCACGGTGAACGAGGCCAGCAGAGGTAGCCAACATGCCACCAGGACGGTCACGGAGAGTTCTTCGAGGTAATTCTTCGGAGCGGTGCCGAATCCCTGCCGCAGCAGCAGCCACACCATGCAGACCACGATGGTGCCGACCGCTGCACTGAGTACGCCGACTGCCCCGAACGGCCAGCCGAGCCAGATCATCGCCTGACCACCGATGATCAGGGGAATGCGGGGCACGAGTACGCCGCCCTCGCGCAGGCGCTTCGACACCTCGTAGGTGGCGACGGCCAACGCGACGGCCACCACCCCGATCCACACCAGCGGCACGAAGACGAGGACGAGAATCAGACCGATTCCCAACGACCCGCCGACTCCGATCGCGGCGGGCAGATTGCGGCCTGCCTTGCCTGTCGACTTCGCTGCGGCGACCCCGGACGAGGCAGCGGGCGTACCGCTGCCCTCCTGCCGATCCGGTCCCACCACTGTCGTCATCTCCTCGAAATTCATCGTCGTCCGTCGTGAAAAGCAGCTGTCGAGGTCGGGTCAGACCTCCATCAGCTCGCCCTCTTTGCGCTTGACGAGTTCGTCCACGGAGGCGGTGTACTTCGCAGTGGTCTTGTCCAGATCGTTCTCCGCGCGGACGACCTCGTCCTCGCCTGCTTCGCCGTCCTTCTGGATTCGCTTGAGCTCTTCCATCGTCTTTCGGCGGACGTTGCGAATCGACACCTTCGCATCCTCACCCTTGCCCTTGGCCTGCTTGACGAATTCCCGGCGACGTTCCTCGGTGAGCTGCGGAACACCGATTCGAATGAGGTTGCCGTCGTTGGTGGGATTGACACCGAGGTCGGAGTTACGAATGGCGGTTTCGATCGGTCCGAGCTGACTGGCCTCGTACGGCTTGATGACCACGAGGCGCGCTTCGGGGACGCTGATACTGGCCAGCTGGGTGATCGGCGTCAGAGCACCGTAGTACTCGATGACGATGCGGGAGAACATTCCGGGGTTGGCACGTCCGGTGCGAATCGAGGACAGGTCGTCACGTGCAACCGATACGGCCTTTTCCATCTTCTCTTCGGCATCGAAGAGAGCTTCGTCAATCACGATCTGTCCTCCATCGTCTTCGTCTTCGATTCGCTCACGTCACTGTCGGCGACGATCACGACGTGACCAGCGTGCCGATCTTCTCACCGGACACAGCGCGAGCAATATTTCCCTGAATCAGCAAATTGAACACCAGCATCGGCATCTGATTGTCCATGCAAAGGCTGAAGGCCGTCGCGTCGGCAACCTTGAGTCCCTGTTCGATGGCCTCGCGGTGCGTGATGGTGTCGAACATCGTCGCATCGGGGTCGAGGCGCGGATCGGCCGAATACACGCCGTCGACTGCCTTGGCCATCAACAACACCTCGGCACCGATTTCCAGCGCGCGCTGCGCAGCCGTGGTGTCTGTGGAGAAGTACGGCATGCCCATGCCGGCTCCGAAGATCACCACGCGACCCTTCTCCAGGTGCCGTCGCGCGCGTAGTGGTAAGTACGGCTCAGCGACCTGGCCCATCGTGATTGCCGTCTGCACTCTGGTTGCCACTCCCTGCTTCTCCAGGAAATCCTGCAGCGCAAGGCAATTCATGACGGTACCGAGCATGCCCATGTAGTCGGAACGCGATCGGTCCATCCCGCGCTGCTGGAGCTCGGCACCACGGAAGAAGTTTCCGCCGCCGATCACCACGGCGACCTGAACTCCGGTGGCCACTACCTCGGCGATCTGTTCGGCAACGTTGTTCACGACATCCGGATCGAGCCCCACTTGGCCGCCACCGAACATCTCCCCACCCAGTTTGAGCATCACGCGTCGGAACCCGGGACGGTCAGGGGCCGGATCGGTCATAGCTCTCCTCGGTACTCGTCGAACACTACGGTTTACTCACCGATCATCCTGCCCTATCGGCACCCGATCGGTGGACACGGCTCCGGCCTGCACACCCACCTGCCCTGCGCACGAACGATGCCGCCCACTCGATGGAATCGAATGAACGGCATCGCCTCGACCGACAGGTGCGCAGACTAGCTGGCGCCGACCTCGAATCGAGAGAAGCGAGTGATGGTCACGCCGGCCTCGTCGAGAATGGCCTTGACGGTCTTGTTGCCGTCCTGCACCGACTTCTGTTCGGTGAGAACGACGTCCTTGAAGAATCCGTTGACGCGACCTTCGACGATCTTCGGCAGTGCCTGCTCCGGCTTGCCTTCTTCGCGAGCGGTCTCCTCGGCGATGCGACGCTCGGCGGCCACGAGGTCCTCGGGGACCTCGTCGCGCGTGACGTACTTGGCCTTGAGGGCTGCGATCTGCATCGCAGCTGCGCGCGCGGCGTCGCCTGCGGCGTCGCCGTCACCGGTGTACTCGACGAGTACGCCGACGGCAGGCGGCAGGTCCGCGCTGCGCTTGTGCAGGTACGTTGCGGTGTTGCCGTCGTAGGACACAACGCGGCGCAGCTCGAGCTTCTCGCCGATCTTCGCCGACAACTCGTTCAGAGCCGTTTCGACAGTCTTGCCGTTCAGGTCGAGCGCCTTGAGGGCATCGACGTCGGCCGGCTTGCCTGCTGCAGCCGTCGCCGCAACGGACGCGGCGAACGTCTGGAACTCGTCGTTCTTGGCCACGAAGTCGGTTTCGGAGTTGATCTCCACGAGCACTCCACCCTCGGCGACGACGAGGCCCTCGGCGGTGTTGCGCTCGGCGCGCTTGCCGACGTCCTTGGCACCCTTGATACGCAGGTACTCGACGGCCTTGTCGTAATCGCCGTCGTTCTCGGCGAGCGCGTTCTTGCAGTCCATCATTCCGGAGCCGGTGAGCTCACGGAGCCGCTTGACGTCGGCGGCAGTGTAGTTCGCCATCGTGGGCGAGCCTCCTCAAAAGTCTGGGTACGGGCGTTGACGAGAAATGCTGTTCTCAGGGCGTGATCGACGGGCTCACTGCGGAGCCGTAACGACCACAACCCTGACATACCGAAGCGGCCCCGGCCCACCCCTGAGGGTGAACCGGGACCGAATTCGATCAAGCCTGAGCGGCCGGTGCTTCTTCTGCTGCCGGGGCATCGGCTGCGGGAGCCTCTGCTGCGGGGGCATCGGCTGCGGGAGCCTCTGCTGCCGGAGCGTCCGCTGCGGGAGCCTCTGCTGCCGGTGAAGCCTGAGCGAGCTGCTCGAGCTCCCACTCGGCGAGGGGCTCGCCTGCGCCGACCTCGGGCTTGGCGTCGGATGCAGTGTTCTGACCTGCTCGCGCCTGCACGCCCTCGGCGACTGCGGATGCGACGACCTTGGTCAGCAGCGCAGCGGAACGGATCGCGTCGTCGTTACCCGGGATCGGGTAGTCGACCACGTCGGGATCGCAGTTGGTGTCGAGGATCGCGATGACCGGGATGTTCAACTTACGAGCCTCGGCAACCGCGAGATGCTCCTTGTTGGTGTCGACGATCCAGATGGCCGACGGAACCTTGGACATGTCCCGGATGCCACCGAGGGTGCGGTCGAGCTTGGTCATCTCACGCGTGAGCATGAGGATTTCCTTCTTGGTGCGTCCCTCGAAGCCACCGGTCTGCTCCATGGCCTCGAGCTCCTTGAGGCGGAGCAGACGCTTGTGCACCGTCTGGAAGTTGGTGAGCATGCCACCGAGCCAGCGCTGGTTCACGTAGGGCATGCCCACGCGGGTTGCCTCAGCGGCGATGGACTCCTGCGCCTGCTTCTTGGTGCCGACGAACAGAACCGTGCCATTGTGGGCAACGGTCTCTTTGACGAACTCGTAGGCCTTGTCGATGAAGGTCAGAGTCTGCTGCAAGTCGATGATGTAGATGCCGTTGCGGTCGGTGAAGATGAATCGCTTCATCTTCGGGTTCCAGCGACGGGTCTGGTGTCCGAAGTGTGTGCCGCTGTCGAGCAGCTGCTTCATTGTTACTACAGCCATGGCTGAAGAACTCTCTTTCGATGGTGCGGTTGACGCAGAGTGTCGGTGACCTCTGCCCTGGCGGCCGCTGAAGTTGCCGGACCCGACATCACGAAGATCTCAGGACCGCCGACAACCGGTTCTCGTATCGGTGATTCTGCTCGAAGCAGACGACACGATGACGCGGACGCGCGAAGTCGACCCGTGCACGCACAGGCCGCAAGTGACGAGTGTAGACCTGCCACCGCCCCCGTCATAACCAGGCCCGACTGTCAAGAGTTTCCGGGGCCTGTGGACAAAGAAATTCCTTGTCCACAAATCACCTCCGGGTTCGTTCGGTCGCTCCGATCCAGGAGATGGTCGACGGGTGAACATCTCTCTCCCGCGCCGCACACTCGCGATGTGCCTCGCGACCGCGGTAGCGCTCTCGACGCCGGTCGCATCGGCGCAGACAGGCACATTCGCCTGGCCGCTGCAGCCGAGGCCGCAGGTCGTCACCCCGTTCGACCGTCCCGAGCAGAATTGGCTACCCGGTCACCGTGGTGTCGACCTCGCCGCACAGGAAGGCCAGTCGGTTCTGGCCGTCGCCGACGGCACCGTGGTGTTCGCCGGGTCGGTCGCGGGAAAGCCCGTCGTATCGGTGGATCATCCGGGCGGACTGAGATCGACGTACGAACCGGTGCTGGCCTCCGTTGCCACCGGCGCGCGGGTTCGACGAGGGGCGGTAGTGGGTTCGTTGACATCGGGGCACGAGAGCTGCTCGTCGACGTGCCTTCATTGGGGCATCAGACGTGGCCGCGACTATCTCGAACCCACGGCGTTGGTGCGCGCAAGTCCGATCAGGTTGAAGCCCCTCGACGAGGAAGGCAGATGATCGTCAGCGCTGTGGGCCGGAGTGTCTGCCGGACGCCGCGGGAAAATCGTCGGCCACCATCGCGGCGAGTTCGACGAAGGCGCTTCGAGTCTGGGGACGCAACAGGTCGAGATCGACCACGGCACCCTCGGCCAGGTGCTCGTCGAACGGAACCACCAGCACGGCGCGACAGCGCTCGAGGAAATGCTGCTGGAGCAAGTTCATGTCCACCGCCGACGAACCCGGGCGAACCGAACTGATCACCACTACGGTCCGCTCGACCAAATGGCCGTAGCCGTGCAGCTCCAGCCAATCCAGCGTCGCCGCAGCACTGCGCGCACCGTCGACCGCCGGCGAGCTGACCAGAACCAGCGCATTCGCCAGTTGCAGCACCCCGTTCATCGCCGAGTGCATGATCCCGGTACCGCAGTCGGTCAGGATCAGGTTGTAGTACACCTGCAACATGTCGATGACGGCGCGGTAGTCCTCCTCACCGAACATCTCCGACGCGGCGGGGTCGCGCTCGCCGGCCAACACTTCGAGTCGACTCGGCGCCTGCGAGGTGTGCTCGCGGATGTCGGAGTAGCGACGAATGTGCGGTGCGGCGGCCAGCAGATCACGCACGGTCGACGACGTCTGACGCGGAACTCGCTCCCCCAGGGTGCCGAAGTCGGGGTTCGCGTCCACGGCGATGACGCAATCTCCGCGCAGCGACGCGAAAGTCGAGCCGAGGCCGAGAGTGGTCGTCGTCTTGCCGACGCCACCCTTGAGTGACAGAAACGCGATCCGGTAGTCGCCGAGCACCGGCTGCCGAATACGTTCGACCTGGTTTCGGTACCGCTCTTCCGCCGTCGACTCGCCAGGGTTGATGACACCGCCGGTGAGCCGGTGCACCCCTCGCCGCCAGCCCGAGTTCGACGCTCGCTTGGGGCGCTTGAGCAACGAATCCGCGCCCAGATCCTGGCTGTTGGGTCGATAGGCGTTGGGTGCCCCCGACCACGGTTGCGGCGACCATCGATCGCGCTGAGTCGAAGAATCCTCGGTGTGCGGCGGCACCGGCAGGTATCGGTCCGGCTGCACGGCCGGCGGCCCGGGCTCGAGCGGCACCGGCGGGTTGTACCGCGGCGGCAGAGGCTGCCGGTCGCCCGAGTCGGGTGTCTGCCAGGGTGGCGGCTGCCGAGGTGTCGAGCGGGGAGTGGACATCGAGTCCGACGATACGGGCCCGCTGCCGATGTCGCGTGAGCTGTCCGATCGACCTGGGGGACTCTGATGGTCAGCGGCAGAGCCGTTAGGGACATGCATGGACCACGTCTCCGAAGTACCTTGCGGTCGGTCGCGGTCCACGGTCCCCCGTATTCGGTGTAGTCAGTCGGACACGACGCTATCAAACGTTGTAGCGCCGACGCTCAGGTCACGCTCGGGGATGAGCCTGATCGTGCACGGCCCGCAGCCGTTCCACCGACACGTGTGTATAGATCTGAGTGGTCGCCAGCGAGGCGTGGCCGAGCAGCTCCTGCACCACCCTCAGATCGGCTCCTCCTTCGAGCAGGTGAGTTGCCGCTGTATGACGCAGGCCGTGCGGGCCGAGGCTGGGACCACCGGGGACGGTGTCGAGTACCGCGTGCACCGCCGTTCTGGCCTGCCGTTGATCGAGCCGTCCACCTCGACGTCCCAGCAGCAATGCCGCACCGGACCGATCGGAGGCCAGTTCGGGCCTACCGCTGACCAGCCAGTTCTCGACCGCATGCGCTGCCGGTGCACCGTACGGAGCCGAGCGTTCCTTGTTGCCCTTGCCGATCACGCGGATCAGGCGGCGATCGGTGTCCACGTCGTCGACGTCGAGTCCGCACAGCTCCCCGACGCGCACCCCGGTCGCGTACAGCAACTCGACGATGAGCCTGTCCCGCAGCGCGATGGGGTCGAGCTCGGCGGCACCCGATTCGGCAGCGGCCAACGCGTGCGCCGCCTGGCTGTGTCGAAGAACACCGGGCAGCGTGCGGTGGCCGGCCGGACCGGCCAGGCGTTCCGCCGGTGCCGCCGTCACAGCTCCTACCCGTTCGAGCCACTTCCCGAAGGTCCTCGCCGACGAGGTTCGCCTCGCCATCGACGTTCTGGCCGATCCGGCGGCCGAGTGCGTGGCCAACCACGAACGCACCGCGCGGAGATCGAGGTCGGCGATGGTCGCATCCGGCGAGGACTCCGCGAAGTGCGCGAGCAACGAACGAGCATCGGAGACGTAGGCCCGGATGGTGTGCTCGGATCGCTCTCGACCGAGTCGAAGGTGCTCGGCGAACTCCTCGACGTGAATGCCGAGGTGAGGCGGCAGCGAATCGGTCATCGGCTCAGCTTGAGCGCTGGCAGGCCCCGCGACAACCGGACACGCCGTCCGAGGCGGGTTGTCGCCGGATCAGGCGTCGACTCCGGATTCGGCCTGTGCGAGTTCGCGCTTCCACACCCGGAAGGTCTCCTCGGTTCGGCCGCGACGCCAGTAGCCCGAGATCGAGGCCCACTCGGCACCGACCCCCCGCTCCTTGCGGATGTAGGGCCGGATGTTGTGCATGACGGCCTGCGCTTCTCCGTGCACGAAGACCTGCGCTTGCCCCGGCAGCCATTCCGTCTCCTTCACCGCTGCGATCAACGGCGCGTTGTCCCCGGCCCGGTCGTCTCCGACCTCGTTCGAGGATGCACCGCGGTGAACCCAGGTCACATCGACGACGGCGAGCGTTTCCATGTAGATCTCGTCGTGCCGATCGGCAACTTCGATGAAAACCTTGGCGACGGCGTCTTCCGGCAGCGCCTCTACGGCGGCCGAAATCGCGGGAATCGCCGATTCGTCCCCTGCGAACAGATGCCAGTCCGCGTCGGGTCGCGGGGCGTACCCACCGGACGGGCCGAAGAAGGACATCTCGTCCCCCGGCTTCGCCCGGGTAGCCCACGGCCCGGCAACTCCTTCGTCGCCGTGCACCACGAAGTCGATGGCTATCTCCCGCGCGCGTGTGTCCACCGAGCGAACGGTGTACGTGCGCATGATCGGTTCTTCATCGGTTCCGAGGAACAACTTGACGTAGGCGTCGGTCTCGTCGATCGCATCGAAGTCGTCGAAGTTGGCCCCACCCAGGTAGACCCGGTGCATGTGCGGGGTGAGCGCTTCGGTGCGCAGGACGGACAGGGTGGTTTTCTTGCGTGGCACTTCGGAACCCCTCTTCGAGCGAACGACGCCGATACCCGGTGCATCGACTAAGCATTACCTAACACCCTACCGGTCGGGCTCGTGCATCATGGTGCGCTCACCCACGCACCACGCGGAACCATCCGGTCTCGTCGCTGGCCACGAATCCGTCCATCTCCAGAACCGGCAGGGATGCGCGCACCTTCCTCAGCGGCACGCCGGAGTGCTCGGACAACTCTCGACTCGACAGTGATCCGGTCGCCGGCAACGCGTCGTAGATCAACAAGGCAGTGTCCGAGAGCGCATCGGTCTCGCGAAAGAGGTCGGGCCGAGACTCCTCCGGAGACCCGAGAGCGCCCGCCTCGGCGACCACGTCGTGAGAGCTCGACACCAGCACGGCCTCCCCGTCCCGGATCATGCGGTGACAACCTGTGGACGTGGGCGACGTGACCGGCCCAGGGACCGCCAGCACCGGCCGACCCAGTTTCGCTGCCCATGCCGCCGTGTTCCGAGCACCGCTGCGCCACCCGGCCTCGACGACCACCACGGCCGATCCGAGTGCCGCGACGAGCCTGTTGCGAGCGAGGAAACGATGCTTCGCCGGGGTCGTGCCCGGCGCGTATTCACTGAGAACCAAACCGCGAGCAGCGATCTGCCGCAGTAGCCGCGAATGGCCCGCGGGATACGCACGATCGACGCCACAGGCGAGTACCGCCATCGTCGTCCCCTCGACTCCGAGAGCAGCCCGATGTGCCGCGGCGTCGATGCCGAACGCCGCTCCCGAGATGATGGTCCAGCCATCGAGCGCCAGATCGGAGGATATCTCCGCCGTCACATGATCACCGTAGGGACTCGATGCCCGTGTCCCGACGATGGACACCGACCGCTCGGTGATCGTTGCCACCGGCCGAGTTCCCAGCGCCCACAACGCAATCGGTGGACAGGTGTCCACCCCTGCGGTCATACCCGGTCCGTCGAATCCGAGGAAGCGCCACGCCGGCCACTCGTCGTCGTCCGGGGTGATCAACCGGCCACCGAGCGCAGCGATGTGATCGAGATCTGCTGCCGCGGTGTCGATGTGGGCGCGAACCGCCAGCCGCTCCCCCAACCCACCCGCCCGCACTGCTTCTGCCGTCGATTCGGGACCGTGAGCTGCAGCATGATCGACCATCGGTCGATGCGGGCCCTGCGCCACGCGAGAAAGATACGCCCAGGCGAGTCGGCGTGTGTCGTGCGTCATGCCACTCCCCTGTCACGGAAGTCCAAGGCGGCTCCGACCTCTTCGGCACCGGGGACCGAGCCACCGGCGAGATCGTTCAGCGTCCACGCCACCCGAATGGCGCGGTCTGCGCCGCGCGCGGTCAACGATCCGTTGCGCAACGCGCGCTCGACCGGAGCGAGCGTCGAGCGTGCCAATCGAAATCGTTGGCGCAGAGCGGGTCCTGGAACCTCCGCATTGGTCCTCCAGCCGAACTCCCGCCACCGCTGCGCCGCGGCGTCTCTGGCCCCGGTCACGCGTGCGCGAATCTCGCTCGTACCCTCGCCCACCTCGTCTACCAGTGCACCTGTTGCGACACCCATCATCTGAATGCGCAGATCGACGCGGTCCAGCAACGGCCCGGACAGCTTGCCGAGATATTTGCGTCGCGCGGTGGGCGGGCAGACGCAGTCGACTTGCCGCGAGGGCGCACACGGGCACGGATTGGCTGCGAGAACCAACTGAAATCTGGCCGGATACCTGGCCACACCGTCGCGTCGAGCAATGCGAATCTCGCCGTCCTCCAACGGAGTACGCAACGCCTCGAGCACCCGAACGCTCATCTCGGCGCACTCGTCCAGAAACAGGACTCCGCGATGGGCTCGGCTGACCGCTCCCGGTTTGGCCATTCCCGTTCCGCCCCCGACCAAGGCGCTCACCGAGGTCGAATGGTGTGGTGCGATGAACGGCGGCGACGTGATGAGAGGCCGCGCCGTGGTCAACAGGCCCGCCACCGAATGGATCGCTGTCACCTCGAGGGCTTCCGATTCGGTCAGCGGCGGCAGAATTCCCGGAAGACGTTGCGCGAGCATCGTTTTTCCGATTCCCGGTGGCCCGGTCAGCATGATGTGATGTGCGCCTGCGGCGGCGACCTCCAGGGCCCATCGCGCATCCGCCTGTCCGGCGACATCACTGAGGTCCGGGTAGATCTCCTCGTGCCATTCGGTCGGGATGGGTGATTCGAGGGCATGCTCACCACGAAGCCAGGCCACCACGTCCCCGAGCGAACCCGCACCCAGCACCTCGATTCCGTCCACCAGCCCCGCTTCGGGTAGGCACTGCAGCGGAACGACCACCCGCTGCCAGCCCGCACTCTTGACCGCGAGCACCCCGGGTAGGACCCCACGAACTGCGCGCAGCCTGCCATCGAGTGCCAACTCACCCAGAAACACGGTGTCGGAAAGGCATCCGCGCGGAATCGCCTTCGCGGCATCGAGAACCGACAAGGCGAGTGCAAGGTCGTACACCGATCCGCCCTTCGGCAGGGTCGCGGGCGACAGCGCGAGAATCACCCGGCTGTCCGGCCACGTGCCGCCCGAGTTCTTCACCGCGGCTTTGACGCGATCTCGCGATTCGTTGAGAGCAGTGTCGGGCAACCCGACCAGATGCGTACCGGGCAGGCCCTGCCCGATGTCTGCTTCGATTTCCACCAGCACACCGTCGACCCCGTTGACTGCAACCGAATGCGCTCTCCCGAGTGGCATCAGAACGCAGCCCGGATGTGAGTGATCACCGGATTGTCGTCTCGCCCGACCACGATCGCAATCACGTCGAATCTGATCTGCACCCACGGACCCTGTTGCAGGGCGAGCCAAGACAGTGCGAGTCCTCTGATCCGCACCTGCTTGGTGTACGTCACCGCCTCGGCCGGCGTTCCGTAGCCGATTCCCGAGCGCGTCTTCACCTCGACGAAAACCATGGTGTCGCCGTCGCGCGCGATGATGTCGAGTTCTCCGGATCGGTGTCGCCAGTTCCGCTCGATCACATCCAGGCCGATGTCCTCGAGATGGCGCACCGCGAGTTCCTCACCGCGCGCACCGAGTTCTTGGTTGGTTGCCATGTCCGCCATTCCTCCACTCTCCGACCGTGCATTTGCGGCCGATTCGGTCGTCTCGACGGTGGCACGACCGAAAGAGGAGAAGCGAAGAAAGCGCAGGTGGGGAATTGCCCTGTGGACAACTACTCGACTGTGGACCAACGGTCCGATTGTCGGCGGCGGTTCGTCCGCTGTGTCGGACTGGCGTGCTAGGGCACGAGCGTGTCCGAGTTGCCGGGTGAGAGCAGACTCGATATGCAAAAAGCCCCGCCCGGATAAAAAATCGGACGGAGCTGATGCGATGTATCGGTACCGACAACGAAAGTACCGTTACGTAAAACGTGCTGCCGAGACGTCAAGCCTCGGTTCGGAAGGACGGTCAGTGAGCAGCCTCGTAGGCCGCCTGCACATCCTGACTGATGCGGCCACGGGCACTGACCTCGTGGCCGTTCTCGCGTGCCCACGCTCGAATGTCCTGCAGATCGACCTTGCCGCGAACCGGTGCTGCTGCAGCGCCGCCCTTACGGGTGCGGCGTCCGGAAATCTTCTCGGCATGCTCGATCCAGAATGCCAACTGTTCGTGCAATTCGTTGGCATGTTTGAGATTCAAATCGATGCGGTACTGGTTTCCACCGATGCCGAATTCGATGGATTCACCTTGGCCGTCTTTGATGACCGATCCGTCTACATCGTCGATCATCTGCACAAGTGTCTTGCGTGCCATCTCGTACCTCTTACACGTCTGGGGGATGTGATATTCAAGTTCTACCACCCATTCTCGTATCCACGCAAAGAACTGCAGGCGTTTCGCGACGTGTCGAATCGACGAATATCGGTGCAGAAATTGATCAGCTTTTCGAGTGAGTAATCGTTGGAATCGAATAACACTGTTGCGCAATCGGTTTCACACGCGCAACCCACGTGCACCATTCGACCGTGAACAACTTTCCGTGACACCGAACACGAAAACAGGACATGAGGACCGATTTGGCCGGCTGTCCAGTTTTTCGTGTGGCAATACAATCGGAACAGCAGCGATCACATCGAATCAGGCGGTTCGCAGCACGCAGCTTCGACGCCGGATGTGGGGCACGTTCACTCGTGTCCGACGCTCGGGCGACTCCGTCACGCCGCACCGTCGGACCAGGTGGGCTATTCCGGCAGACGAAGATCTGGTTTGTCCAACTCTTCGATGTTGACGTCCTTGAAGGTGATCACCCGGACATGCTTGACGAAACGGGCGGGGCGATACATGTCCCACACCCACGAGTCGGACATTCGCAATTCGAAGTAGATTTCACCGTCGGCGTTGTGCGGAATGAGTTCGACGGAGTTCGCCAGATAGAACCGACGCTCGGTTTCGACGACGTAGTTGAACTGACCCACGATGTCCCGGTACTCGCGATACAGCGAGAGCTCCATCTCGGTTTCGTACTTTTCGAGATCTTCGGCACTCATCGGTCTCTTTCATCCTCCAGTCGGGCGTGAGAAGCAATCATCGCGCACGTGCGTCTGGGCAGTCCATTCGCCCCAGGGCGTCGACTCTCTCGCGTGACATTCCTGCGGCCGCCGCGGCGACGTTGGCGTACGACATGCGATGTTCCCTGCTCGGGCCGAGTGCCGTCATCGCGGCGGAATGCGCGCGCGTGCTGTACCCCTTGTGCACGGCAAATCCGTAGCCGGGAATCGTCTCGTCCAGCTGCACCATCAATCGGTCCCTGGAGACCTTCGCCAGCACGCTCGCCGCGGCGATGCACGCTGCGGTGGCGTCGCCGCCGATCACCGGTAAGGACGGAACCGGAAGACCGGGTACTCGAAAGCCGTCGGTGAGTACGTAGCCCGGGGTCATGCCGAGCCCGGCAACCGCACGTCGCATTCCTTCGATGTTCGCCACGTGGACTCCGATGCGGTCGACCTCGGCCGCATCGATCGACACCACGCACCACGCCAGCGCCAGCCTCTGGATCTTGGGGAAGAGCTCCTCGCGTCGTCGCTCGGTCAGCTTCTTCGAGTCGTCCAGGTCCACGAGAGCTGCATGAGCCCGCGCACCGAGAACACACGCCGCAACCGTCAGCGGACCGGCGCATGCTCCTCTTCCCGCTTCGTCGACTCCCGCGACCGGTCCGAGACCACCCCGCTCCAGCGCCGATTCCATCGTCCGTAGGCCGGCCGCTCGTCGGATGATCGGACGCGGCGGCCACGACGACCGAGTCAGAGTTGCGCGCGCACGCGGCGCACGTCGGGGGGTTGCCGTCATCGACCCTGGATGTCGGGAGAATCCAGGATGCCGGTTCGTGACGGCGGCAGCGCGATGAACACGGCCTTACCGATCACGTTGTCGAGGGGAACGGTGCCGGTGAACTCGTCGGTGACGTGATACCGGGAATCTCGCGAGTTGCTCCGGTTGTCACCCATGACCCAGATGTTGCCTTCCGGCACGGTGACGGGGTCGAAGCATCGTCCGGACTTCAACTCGGTGTCGCACGTCATCGTCCCCGGGGTGAACGGAAAATCCATCTGGATGTACGGCTCGTCCAACGGCTGTCCGTCGACGAGAACTCGACCCTGGTCGTCGCAGCATTCGACGGTCTGTCCGCCGGTGGCGATGACACGCTTGACCAGATCGTTCTCGTCGGGAGCGACAACGCCGATCAACGAACCGACTTCCTGTGCCCCACGAATCACCGAATTGTCGGACCGCTGTGACACGAATTCGTCGTTCCACGAATCTGGTCCACGGAAGACGACGATGTCACCGGGCTTCGGATCGCCGAACCGGTATCCGATCTTCTCCACCACGATGCGGTCACCGGTGCAGCCGGTGCAGCCGTGCAAGGTCGGCTCCATCGATTCGGACGGGATCAGATAGACCCGGGCAACGAATGTCTGGAGCAGGAAACTCAGTACCAGCGCTACCAGAATGAGAATGGGAAGCTCACGCCAGAACGATCGGGGCTTGCGTTCCCGACGCTTTTTCCGTGAAGACTCGTCGTCGGGCTCGTCGGTTGGATCCTGTGGGGACTGCGTCACGTGATCAGGTTAGCCGGAACAGTCGCCCGCACGGCCGGACGGTCTACGCATGGGCGGTTCGCGGCTGTCGATCCGCTCGTCGGCCGGGTGAAACGCGGGACGACAGTGGGGAGAAAGCACCATGCCGCGTCGCCCTGACGGGCGACGCGGCATGGTGTGAACTGATGTGTCCGGGAGAACCGGTCAGCGCTTTTCCTTGATCTTGGCGGCCTTGCCACGCAGATCGCGGAGGTAGTAGAGCTTGGCGCGACGGACGTCACCACGGGTGAGGACCTCGAACTGCGCGATGTTGGGGCTGTGCACCGGGAAGGTGCGCTCGACGCCGACGCCGAACGAGACCTTGCGGACCGTGAACGTTTCGCGAACGCCACCGCCCTGACGTCGGATGACGACGCCCTTGAAAATCTGAATGCGCTCCTTCGAGCCTTCGATGACCTTGACGTGCACGTTCAGTGTGTCGCCGGGGCGGAAATCGGGGATGTCGCTACGCAGCGACTGATTGTCGAGAAAGTCCAGAGTGTTCATCGGTTGTGCCATCCTTGCGTTCTGCGCATGAGTAGAGGAACCGAGCGGCTCGCTGATACAACGGCTCGACTGGTTCGTACTCCGAGTGAGGTCCGTGCCTGCTAGAGGCAACCCGACCATTGTGCCAGACCATCAGGCGTTCGACGAAATCGGCGCTTCTCGGCTTGCAGCCGTCCCGCTCGCCATCGGCGCAGGTAATACCGTCCGCGCCAATTCGTGCTCGGTGGCCTCACGTGCATGCACGATGCTCGGCTTGCCGGCGATCGCGTCCTGGAGATAGATCTTGGCCCGGATGATCGGACGCCGCCACCGCTTCTCCCGGCGCAGAGCGCGTTCCATCTTCTTCGGCCTGGTGGTGTAGCGCCACCTCGCCCACGGTGCGCTCGGCCTGCTCAACCGCACTGCGGCCAGAACCAGAATCGGCAGCACGAACAGCCCGAGCAGTCCGGTCCAGATCTTGCCCTTGAGCAGGACGACGACGCCGAGCGCCAGATTGGCCAGCGCCAACGCGGCCAACGCTCCGCGAACCCACGGATCAGGATCGGCCCGGAAATCGGCCGGGCTCAACAACTCGAGAGGGTGGAAGCCGAGCAGCAGCAGGCCGGTGAACGCCACTGCCGCGAACACGGCGTCCACCGACGTGCGGCCTTGTTCGGACCAGTAGACATCACGGAGATAGAAGATCAACGCGAACTCGTCGAGGACGAGAGCAGCGCCGATACCGAAGATGGCCGCCAGCACCGCCCCGACCGACTCGGAACCGTCGACGTACACCGCGATCAAGCCGATTCCCGCCAGCAGCATCAGCACGATTCCGAACACGACATGGTGGATGTGCTGCCCGCCGGGCGTGATGTTTCCCGGCCACCACTTCACGTCTGCGCGAATCATCCTGACGCTGAGTCGGATCAGCAGGAACCCCACCAACAGTCCCAGCAGAAAACACAGCAGAGGCAGGCGGCCGTGATCGATGACCCCGTGTTGCAACCACCTCACGTGTGCCTCACGTCCTTCCTGCCGAACCGCCGAACGACCGGTGATCGCGTTTCACACTATTCGCGTGCGGGACCGCCCAGGGCAGCATCGACCGAGGAACCGCTCGCTACTTTCCGAATCCCGCCTTCCGAAGCGCTTCGGCCATCGAACCGGCAGCCGGTGTCGCCGCGCCTGCGCCCCCGGCCGTTCGGCGATCCCGTTGCGGGCGTGCGTCTCGCCCGCGACCGGTCTGATTCGCGCCCGCGGCCCGTCCCTGGCCTCGAGGCCGGTCGCCCTGCTGCCCGCGGGCGGCGTCCTTGCCGCCGGTCACTCCGGGTTCGTCGTCCAGCCGCAGACTCAGACCGATGCGCTGACGGGGGATGTCGACCTCCATGACCTTGACGCGCACGACGTCGCCGGACTTGACGACCTCGCGCGGGTCCTTGACGAAGTTGTGCGACATCGCCGAGACGTGCACGAGCCCGTCCTGATGCACACCGACGTCGACGAATGCCCCGAACGCCGCCACGTTGGTCACGATTCCCTCGAGCGTCATGCCCGGCTTCAGGTCTGCGACCTTCTCGATACCGGCGGCGAAGGTCGCGGTCTTGAACTCGGGACGAGGGTCGCGTCCCGGCTTCTCGAGTTCGGAAATGATGTCCGTGACGGTGGGCAGACCGAATCGCTCGTCGGCGAGTTCGGCAGGGTCGAGTCCGCGCAACAGTGCCGTGTTGCCGATGACCTCCCGCACTCCGACGCCGGCCTTGCCGACGATGCGCCGCACGACGGGATATGCCTCAGGGTGAACACTCGAGCGGTCCAGCGGATCCTCTCCCCCGGAGATGCGGAGGAATCCGGCGCACTGCTCGAAAGCCTTGGGGCCCAGGCGCGGTACGTCCTTGAGTGTGCTGCGGGTGGAGAACGGACCGTTCTGGTCGCGGTGCGCCACGATGCTCTCGGCAAGAGAGCCGGCGATTCCGGAGACCCGCGAGAGCAACGGTACCGACGCGGTGTTGACGTCGACACCGACGGCGTTCACCGCGTCCTCCACGACGGCACCGAGTGATCGGGCCAGCAGGGTTTCGGAAATATCGTGCTGGTACTGCCCGACGCCGATGGACTTGGGATCGATCTTGACCAGCTCGGCCAGCGGATCCTGCAACCTGCGGGCAATCGAGACGGCACCGCGTATCGACACATCCAGTTCGGGCAGCTCGCTCGAGGCGTACGCGGAGGCGGAGTACACCGACGCTCCGGCCTCGGACACCACCACCTTGGTCAGGTTGGCGGCAGGGAACTTGGCGATCAATTCTGCTGCCAGCGAGTCGGTTTCACGCGATGCGGTGCCGTTGCCGATGGCGATCAGTTCGACCTTGTGCTTGGCGGCCAGGCCGGCGAGGGTGGCCACCGCCTGATCCCACTTGCCCTGCGGCTTGTGCGGGTAGATGGTGTCGAAGTCGACGACCTTTCCGGTGGCGTCGACGATGGCGACCTTGGTGCCGGTACGGAAGCCCGGGTCCAGGCCCATCGTGGTGCGGTTGCCCGCCGGCGCGGCGAGCAACAGGTCCTTGAGGTTGCTCGCGAACACGTCGACGGCATCCTTCTCGGCGGATTGGCGCAGTCGCATACGAGTATCGAGGGAGACGGTCACCAGCATCTTGGTGCGCCACGCCCATCGGACGGTATCGAGCAGCCACTTGTCGGCTGGCCGTCCTCGATTCGCGATCCCGAACTTGGTGGCGATCCGACCCTCGTAGACGCTCGGCACCCCGGGGGTCGGTTCGTCACGCTCGGGCTCGAAGCCGAGCGAGAGTACTTCTTCCTTCTCGCCTCTGAGCGTGGCGAGGATGCGGTGCGAGGGCAGGCTCGTGAACGGTTCCGAGAACTCGAAGTAATCGGAGAACTTGGCACCCTCCTCCTCCTTGCCCTTGCGAACCGACGCGACGAGCTTGCCGGACGTCCACATCAGTTCACGCAGTTCACCCACCAGGTCCGCGTCCTCGGCGAAACGCTCGACGAGAATCGCCCGCGCGCCGTCGAGTTGCTCCTGATCGAACTGCGCCGGGTCGGTGGTGGGATCGGAGAACAGGGCGTCGGCGACGGGCTCGTGCCCGGCCTCACGCGCGATCTGAGCCTTGGTTCGACGCTTGGGCTTGAACGGCAGGTAGATGTCCTCGACGCGCGCCTTGGTGTCGGCCGCCATCAACGACTGCTCGAGCGCGTCGTCGAGCTTGCCCTGCGAGCGGATGGACTCGATGACGGCGTCTCGGCGCTCGTCGAGCTCGCGCAGGTACCGCAGCCGCTCGTCGAGGTGACGCAGCTGCGTGTCGTCGAGGGTGCCGGTGACTTCCTTGCGGTAGCGCGCGATGAACGGGACCGTCGACCCGCCGTCGAGCAGTTCCACGGCGGCACGAACCTGTTCTTCACGAACGTCGAGTTCTTCGGCTATGCGCTTGTTCACAGATTTCAGAGCAGTGGTCACGGCGATGGACCCTACCGCTACTGTGGGACAAGTCGGTCAGCGGTTCAACGTGTGGGAGAGATACGCGGATGGTCAGGGGGTCTCGATTCCTGGCTGCAGCCTGCGCCTCCCTGTTGTTGGCCGGGTGCTCGGTTCCTCCCGACGATCAGATCGGTGACTCCGTCTCGAAGGAAACCGCCGAGACGTCGGCATCGCCCTTTCCCGATATGAAGAAGGTCGACGGCGTAGCCCTCGAAGCTCGTATCCCGATGGCGATCGCGTCGGCGCAGGCCCGTGGTGCCGATGTCGATTTCGCGCTGCTGGATCGTCGGACAGGCTCGTTCTACAGCAGCAATGCCGATGTTCAGGTCGAAACCGCGTCGGTGTCCAAACTCTTCATAGCCGACGAGGTGTTGTTCCGGGCGCAGTCGGAGAACCGTCCGGTGTCTGACGACGACCTGGCCACCATGAGCAGCATGCTCGAGTTGTCCGACGACAACGCCGCGTACACGCTCTGGTACCGCTACGGCTCGTCCGAGATCGTGCGCACGGTTGCAGCTCGCTACGGCTTGACGAGCACCACAGCTCCCGGCGACGACCAGTGGTACAACACCGAGACCACTCCCAGCGACCTGGTCGGTTACTACGCTGGGTTGCTGGGCGGCAGCGGCGGTCTGACGACTGCCTCGACAGACGTGGTGATCGGAATGCTGCGGCGTTCGGCACCGATTGCCGCGGACGGCTACAAGCAACATTTCGGGATCGTCGACGGTTTGCCGGGCGAGAGCGTGCACGCTGTGAAACAGGGCTGGATGTGCTGCGTGTCCGATCGGTGGGTACACCTGTCGACAGGCACGATCGGTGTCGACAACCGCTACGTTCTGGCTCTGTCGTCACGCGAGGACATCTTCTACGCAGACGACATGGAACGCTATCCTGACACCGCCGTCGTCGACGTCAGCGACGACGCCAGCGCACTGCATGCCAGGGAAACTCTCACCGGCTTCGTCTCGATGCTCTTCCCCGAGGGCACCGTCAGCTGAATTCGTCAGTCCTGCAGCAGGTCCGGACGACGCTCGGCGGTCCTGTCCAGTGATTGCTCTCGACGCCACGCAGCGATCTTCGCGTGATCACCCGAGAGAAGCACCGACGGAACGTCGAGATCGCGCCACTGTGCGGGGCGCGTGTAACTGGGTCCTTCGAGCAGACCGTCGGAGAACGAATCCTCCTGGTGCGACTGCTGATTGCCCAGGACCCCTGGCATCAGTCGCACCACGGCCTCGGCCATGACCAGGACGGCCGCTTCGCCGCCGATGAGCACGTAATCGCCGATGCTGACTTCCTCGACCCGGACGCGACGTGCGGCGTCGTCGAACACGCGTTGATCGATGCCTTCGTATCGGCCGCAGGCGAATACGAGATGCTGTTCGGAGGACCATCGCTCGGCTGTCCGCTGTGTGAACGGCACACCGGCCGGAGTCGGAACGACGAGGAGAGAATCGTCGGTCAGCACGTCGTCGAGTGCGTCTCCCCACACTGTCGGCTTCATGACCATTCCCGGCCCACCGCCGTAGGGCGAATCGTCGACGGCCTTGTGCACATCGTGAGTCCACGATCGCAGATCATGAACCTCGACCGAGACGAGGCCGCGGTCGATTGCTTTGCCCAGCAGGGCAGTTCGGAGCGGCGTGAGGTATTCGGGAAAGATGGTGACGACGTCGAGGCGCACGATCTACTCCGGATCCAGCAGACCCTCGGGCGGATCGATCTCGATCGTCTTGTCGGCCAACGACACCGACGTCACGATGGCCGCCACGAACGGCACGAGAATTTCGGCGCGGGTCGCTTCGCCGAAACCTGGACTCGGCGTGATGGAGAGCAGCTCCCCAGCTGCAGAGTGGAGGACTTCGCGGACCGTTCCCACGACGGTGCCATCGGTCAGGATCACCGTGAGGCCTTCGAGTTCGTGGTCGTAGTACTCGTCCGGGTCGTCGGAGGGAGGAAGGTCGGTGGATTCGACGAAGAACAAAACGCCACGAAGTTGGTCTGCGGCCGTCTTGTCGTCGATACCGTTCAGACGCAGCAGAAGCCGCCCGGAGTGTTCCCGGACGGCGTCCACTGTGTACGAGGCTGGTTCGGCATTCGATCGAGGCTTGCGGCCCGAGAGAACGGTTCCTTCGGCGAAGCGATCGTCGGGGTTGTCGGTGCGAACCTCGACGACGACTTCGCCTTTGATGCCGTGCGACTTTGCAACACGGCCGATGACCAGCTCCATGATGGGTGCGTGACCTACTGGTCCGTGTCGACCACGTCGACACGGATGCCGCGACCACCGATTCCCGAGACGAGCGTGCGCAGCGCCGTGGCGGTACGACCGCCACGTCCGATGACCTTGCCCAGATCGTCGGGGTGCACGTGGACTTCCACGGTGCGGCCACGACGGCCGGTGATCATCTCGACGCGAACGTCATCGGGATTGGCGACGATGCCGCGAACGAGGTGTTCGACAGCATCGGCGACAACGGCACTCACTTCTCAGCAGCCTCGGCGGCCGGCGCGTCTGCCGTCTCGGTTGCTGCAGCGTCGGTGGTCTCCGCAGCGGCGTCGTCGGCCTTCGGGGCCTTCTTCTTCTTGGCGGTGGTGGCCTCGCCCTGGGGCTCGGAGTCTGCCTGCGCCAGAGCGGCGTTGAACACGTCGAGCTTGGACGGCTTGGGCTCGGCGAGGCGGAGGGTTCCCTCGGCGCCGGGGAGGCCCTTGAACTTCTGCCAGTCACCGGTGATCTTGAGCAGTACCTCGACAGGCTCGGTCGGCTGTGCGCCGACGCCCAACCAGTACTGAGCCCGCTCGGAGTTGATCTCGATGATGCTGGGGTCCTGCTTGGGCTCGTACGTGCCGATGGTCTCGATCGCACGGCCGTTACGACGGGTGCGGGCATCGGAGATGACGACGCGGTAGTGCGGGGTGCGGATCTTGCCGATACGCATGAGCTTGATCTTGACAGCCATGTTCTGGTGGAGCCTTTCGAAAGTTGGTCACGGCGCAATTCAGCGGTTCGCACGGCATGCGAACCCGGTTTTGCGTTGAGGTTTGTCGTGACCGCCGCGCGGTACGTAACCGGATGACGGGCGAACAGCTGTTCATTGTGCCAGACAGGCAGCACGATCGGTGAATCGGGCCTGCCGAACCACTCCCGTCACGCCAGCAGGATCACCAGCGCAGGGAGGGTGTTGTTCACCGAGTGTGCCGTGGTCGACGCGACGATCGAACCGGAGCGCATTCGTGCGATACCGATCGCGAATCCTCCCCACAGCAGCACCACGAAGCGCCACCACTCGCGGTGCCAGATCGCGAACAACACCGCGGTGATCACCAGCACGACCCATCGATTGCCCAACCAGGCCATGGGCATCGGGCGGGTGCGTTTCTCGAGTGCCCCCCACAACATGCCGCGGAACATCGTTTCCTCGCAGATCGGTGCACCGATCCAGATCCACACGGCCAGAGCGATTTTCCAGCCGACGGCCGCATCGGTGACGTTGCCCAGCGGCGTCGGGTCGTCCAACTCGATACCGGACAACAGAATCAGCGCCAGCAGGAGGCCACCGACCACCGCAACGCCACCCCACGCCAACCCGGATCGGAGGTGACCGAGGAATTCGGGGATGGATCTGGGGAGGCCGAAGTCGACGACGGGTCCGTTGCCCCGCGACATCGAGATCGCCACCGCCAGTCCCGCAGCGAGCAGGCTCGGAATCATGATGCCCACCACGAAGACGGCCGAGGCGTCCGACGTCACGACGAGCCCGAGCATCAGGAATCCCGCCAGATTGAGCCCCAGCACCAGCGCCGCGGCCGGTAGTCCCCACCGCTGACCGCTTCTACGTTCGAGCGCGGCCTGCTCGGCTCGCCAGTAGGTTTCGGACAATCCCGATCCTTGCTGCTGAACATGATTCATCGGTGCCATTCCAGCCCAGCTGGGGCGGTCCGGATCAGATTGTCCTGCAAAGCTTCTCGGATTGGTCACCCTCGGGCCGTCGATCCACTCGTCGTGCGGCCGCGCCGGTCGGTCACGCGTCCGCGCAGGATCACCAGATCCGGGTTGGACAGCACATCCGGTCCCCCTCGAGGATCTTCGTAATAGAGGACGAGATCAGCGGGCGCGCCGTGCTCGAGCCCCTGCCGACCCAGCCATGAGCGGGCGTCCCAGCAGGCAGCACCGAGCGCGTCGGTCGGTGAGAGTCCGACGGCAGCGAGTGCGGCGACCTCGTCGGCGATGCGGCCGTGCGCGATCGAACCACCGGCGTCGGTACCTGCGTAGATGGGAATGCCTGCGTCGTGAGCTCGTCCGACGGTATCGGCGACGCGTTCGTGCAGCGCCCGCATGTGCCGGGCGTAGACCGGATACCGGGTGGCGGAATCGGCGATACCGGGGAACGTCTCGATGTTGATCAGCGTCGGTACCAGAGCGGTGCCGTGATCGACCATCATCTCGACCGTTTCGTCGGTCAGGCCGGTGCCGTGTTCTATGCAGTCGATTCCCGCCGCGATGAGTCCGGGCAGGGCATCCTCGCCGAACACGTGGGCGGTCACCCGCGCGCCCTCAGCGTGAGCAGCGGCGATGGCGTCGACGAGGATCGAGTCGTTCCACAGCGGTCGGAGATCTCCCACCGAGCGGTCGATCCAGTCGCCGACGAGCTTGACCCAGCCGTCGCCGAACCGAGCCTGCTGAGCCACCGCCTCAGGCAGTTGCGATTCGTCCTCGATGTCGATCGCCAGACCCGGGATGTATCGCTTGGGTGATGCGATGTGGCGGCCCGCTCGGATGATCCGAGGAAGGTCCTCGCGCTCGTCCAGCGCTCGCGTGTCGACCGGGGACCCGGCGTCGCGCAGCAGCAGCGCGCCGACGCCTCGCTCGGTCTCGGCCTGCCGGATCGACCCCATCAGGTCGGTGTGTCCCCCGCCGTATTCGATCCCGACATGGCAGTGGGCGTCGACCAGACCGGGCAGAATCCAGCCGCCGTCGTGGACGAAATCCACGTCCGCAATCGGCTCGGTCGACAGAACGCCGCCGTCGATCCAGAGGTCGATCTCCGTCCCGTCCGGCAGTCCGCGGCCCCGCACCCGCATGGCCGACACGTGCGCGCGCTTACTTCTTCGGCAGTTTCAGCTGAGAGAGGTCGATTCCCTCGAGCCCTGGCGGCAACTGATCGAGACCCTTGGGCATCGACGACAGGTCGGGCATTCCCGCGGGCATGCCGCCCGGCATGCCGGGGAATCCGCCGCGGATCTTCGGCTGGGTCGGGCCGCGAGCACCCTTCTTGCCTTTCTTGCCCTTCTTGCTGTTGTTCCGCACCTGCTTGCGCGCGCCCGACATGCCCATTCGACCAGCCATCGCAGACATCATCTTGCGTGCCTCGAAGAACCGATCGACCAGCTGATTGACGTCGGAGACCTTGACTCCCGAACCGTTCGCGATACGCAATCGCCTGGAGGCGTTGATGATCTTGGGATCGGTACGCTCCTGCGGCGTCATGCCACGGATGATCGCCTGCACTCGATCGAGTTGCTTCTCGTCGACGTTGGCCAGCTCTTTCATCTGACCGGCACCGGGCAGCATGCCCAGCAGGTTTCCGATGGGACCCATCTTGCGGACGGCCATCATCTGTTCGAGGAAGTCGTCGAGGGTGAGCTGCCCCGAGCCGATCTTGTTGGCGGTGGCCTCGGCCTGCTCGGCGTCGAAGTGCTGTTCGGCCTGCTCGATGAGGCTCAGCACGTCACCCATGCCAAGGATGCGGCTGGCCATGCGATCGGGGTGGAAGACGTCGAAGTCCTCGAGCTTCTCACCGGTCGACGCGAACATGATCGGCTGGCCGGTGACCTCGCGGACGCTCAGCGCGGCACCGCCGCGAGCATCGCCGTCGAGCTTGGTGAGAACGACACCGGTGAAGCCGACGCCGTCACGGAACGCCTCGGCGGTGCTGACGGCATCCTGACCGACCATCGCGTCGAGAACGAACAGTGTCTCGTCCGGCTGGACCGCGTCACGAATTCCCGCGGCCTGACTCATCAGCTCGGTGTCGATGCCGAGGCGGCCTGCAGTGTCGACGATGACCACGTCGTACTGCTTGCTACGAGCCTCGGCGATGCCGGCCCGGGCAACCTCGACGGGATCCGCTGCCGAGACTCCGAGTGCATTGTCCCCGCCGCCGATGGACGTGCCCGGATGCGGCGCGAAGACGGCGGCACCGGCGCGCTCGCCCACGATCTGCAGCTGGCTCACGGCACCGGGACGCTGAAGGTCGCACGCGACGAGCAGTGGGGTGTGGCCCTGGCCCTTGAGCCATTTCGCGAGCTTGCCCGCCAGCGTCGTCTTACCCGAACCCTGCAGACCGGCGAGCATGATCACTGTGGGCGGGTTCTTGGCGAAGACGAGCCTGCGGGTCTCGCCGCCGAGGATGCCGACCAATTCCTCGTTGACGATCTTGACTACCTGCTGGGCGGGGTTGAGCGCGCCCGAAACCTCGGCACCCTTGGCCCGGACCTTGATGCGGTTGATGAACTCACGTACGACGGGCAGTGCCACGTCCGCTTCGAGCAGGGCCAGACGGATCTCACGGGCCGTGGCGTCGATATCCGCGCCGGACAGTCGACCTTTGCCACGCAGGTCCTTGAGAGTCCCGGTCAACCTGTCTGAAAGGGATTCGAACACCGATTGCACTCCTGAGCTAGCCGATCACCGAAAACGAGCCGAATCCGGCACGGTCTCCAGACTAGCGGCAGCACGCCGCGTCGTCGCTGGGGCGTTCGACTGTCGTGTCGAACGTGCCGATGCCGACCGGTCAGGCTTTGCGCGCGGAATCACTCCACGTCACTGCCACACCCCGCGTCGCGAGCCACAGCGAGGGGTCGACCTTGACGCCGGAAGGATCGTGCACCTCGAAGTGCAGATGTGGGCCTGTCGACTGGCCACGGTTGCCCACGGTGGCAATCTGCTCGCCGGCCGACACGCGCTGGCCGGGATGAACGGAGAAGTCGTTGACGTGTCCGTAGACCGTCTCGGTGCCGTCGTCGTGCCGCACCTTGACCCAGAGACCGAAGCCGGAGGCCGGTCCTGCGTCGGACACGGTGCCGTCGGCGGCGGCGTAAATGGGCGTCCCGATGGGTGCCGCGATGTCGAGGCCGGTGTGCTGAGTGCCCCATCGCGAGCCGAAGTTGGACGTCAACACCCCTGCCACGGGCTGCACTGTGCCCTTCTTCAGCGAGCGCAGGCTCTCCAGGGGGGACTCCGCACCCAACTGCCCCAGGCCGACATCGTCGAGCCACTGTTGGGCGGCGGCACCGGGATCGGTGACTCCGAACGCGGCAAGTGGGTCGGTGGCCGGCGCCGGTGCGGATTCCGCAGCAGGTGCGGCTTCGGTAGGCGCGGCCGCCGGCGGTGCGGGCTGTGAGGGTGCAGGCGGGGGCGCGAACTGTGGGGGTAGGAGCTGCGGGAGCTCGAACTGGGGCAGCTCGAATCCGGCGGGCAGTAGACCCTCCGGTACGGCGAACGGGAGTCCGGCTGCGGGTGCCTCCGGGATCGGCGCGGCCGCGGCGGTACCGGCACCCATCGTCGTCGCGCCGACGACGATCGCGCCGGTCGCTGCGACGATGGTTGCCGCCCGTCGACCGAGGTCGGGGGTGTCCTGCACGGCGCGGTGTCTGCCGCGCGTCGGACGCGCGGCGATGTCGGTCGATGTATGGACGGTCGACCGTCGGTGGGATCCCACAGTTCGTGCCTCTCGAATGATCAGGAGTGGAGCCTGCTGGAACGTGGTTCGAGCAGTGTGGAGCCTGCAGGAACGGATGAGAGTGTCGTTTCTGCGTTGGCGACGAATGTAACAAATCGGCATCGGCGGCAGGCCCGTCGGCCGGAAGTTCGTGAAAAGTCACCAGCGCGAGTCGGTCTGCTTTCGCATTCCGACCCGCGGTCAGGTGCCTTCCGGCTTCTCCGGGGGCTTGGGCGGTTCCGGGGCAGGTACGACTGCGAGGATCGCTCGCTCGAGGTCTTCGCGGACCGCCCTGCTGTCTGCTCCCGCCAGGTCGATGCAGAAGGAGTCGACCACCGAGCTGCCCAGAGTCGAGACGCGGGCCCACCGGATGTCCGATCCCTGCTGTTCGATTGCACTGGCCAATCGGCAGAGCAGACCGAGCCGGTCCTCTGCTCGTAGCTCGAGCACCACCTGACCTGGTTCGTTGTCGTCGAACCAGAGCACCCGAGGCGGCGCTTGAGCGTAGAGAACCGGGACGGCCGAATCCTCGGCGTCGTCCTCGACGGTTTCGGCTCTGGCGTCGCGTTCCTTGGCGTCCAGCACGGCGACGAGGTCGAGTTCGCCGGCCTGGGCGCGGATGATTTCCTGCCGCAGTAGACCGGCCTGCGGCGGGGATCCGAAGAGCGGCGCGACGTCGAACGAGTTGATCGCCGACCCCTCGTGACTCCCGAGGGAGGCCGAGAGCACGCGTAGCGAATGCAGTGCGAGGACTCCCGCGGCGTCGGAGAGCAGCCCGGGCGTGTCGGGCGCGATGACGGTGACGACGAAGGTGTGCAGCCCGTCGGTCGGCGCGATGTCGACGTGGACGCCTCCCCGCGCTGCAAGTTCGATGTGCGCCGGGTCGAGTGGATCCGGGGAGGGCAGACTCTCCCCCGCCATCACCAATCGGCAGCGACGCACGAGCTCGCGGATGAGCGAGGCCTTCCAGTCTCCCCACACCCCGGGGCCGGTGGCGAGCGAATCCGCCTCTGCCAGTGCGTGAAGCAGCTCGAGCAGAATGGTGTCGGCACCGAGTGCGTCGACGACGGTTTGCACGGTTGCGGGGTCGTCGAGGTCGCGTCTGGTGGCGGTCTCCGGCAGCAGCAGGTGGTATCGCACCATCGCCGTCAGCAGTGCCACGTCGGACGGCCACAGTCCGAGCCTGTTGCCGATCTGGATGGCCAGGTCGGCACCGACGACGCTGTGGTCGCCGCCGCGCCCCTTGCCGATGTCGTGAATCAACGCGCCGAGCACCAGCAGATCCGGCCGTGCGACGCGAGTGGTCAATGCGCTTGCGTAGGAAGCAGTTTCAACCAGGTGCCGATCGACCGTCCACGTGTGCACGGCATCTCGCGGCGGAAGATCGCGTACCGCGCCCCACTCCGGAATGAGCCTGCCCCACAGTCCGGTTCGGTCGAGCGCTTCGATGGCCGCGATGGCTTTGCGACCCGATCCGAGCAACACGAGCAGATCGTTCAGAGCTTCCTTGGGCCAGGGCTCACGGAGTTCGGGGGCGCTGTCGGACAGCCGGTTCAGGGTCGAGGCAGACATCGGCATTCCGGTCTGTGCCGAGGCGGCGGCGACGCGCATGATCAGGCCGGGGTCCTTGTTCGGTCGAGCGTCGCGGGCGAGAACCACCTCACCGGCATGTTCGACGACTCCCTCGTCCAGTGGACGACGGACCGGAACTCGACGAAGGCGCGAAAGGCCCTTTCGAGGAAGCGAATTGCCGGCGGTACGCAGTCCGACGTCGACCGAGTAGCTGATGGTGCGAGCCGAATCGCTCAGTACGCGAGCGAGATCGAAGCGGTCACCGATTCGCAGCGCGGCACCGATCTCGTCGGCGTCCTGGGCCCGCAGTTGATCCCGTGCTCGACCGGCGACGCGGTGCAGTTCGGTGCGCACGTCCAACAGGCGTCCGTGCGCGAACGCCAAACCGCCACCGGGTGATTCGGGTCCGAGCCCGGGCATACCGTCGGTCAACTGCGCGATGGAGAGGGCGTCGAGCAACTGGACGTCGCGCAGTCCCCCGCGGCCGCTCTTGAGATCGGGTTCGGCGCGGTGTGCGATCTCTCCGCTGCGCGACCACCGCCCGCGGGTCTGCTCGATCAGCTCGTCGAAACGCCCTCGAATACCGTTGCGCCACTGGCGACGTACGCCGCCGATGAGAAGATTGCTCAATTCGACGTCACCGGCGATGTGACGCGCCTCGAGCATACCGAGCGATGCCGTCATGTCGGCTGCAGCGACCTGCAGAGCCTGCGGCACCGTTCGCACGCTGTGGTCGAGCTTGATGTGCGCGTCCCACAGTGGGTACCAGAGCTTGTCGGCGACATCGGAGACGATGCGTGGTTCGAGATCGTCGTGCAGCAGTATCAGGTCCAGATCCGAATACGGCAGCAGTTCACGACGAGCAAGACCGCCGACGGCGACGATCGCGAAACCGGAGTCCGGTTTGATCCCGAGCTCGGCACCTTTGGTGGTCAGCCAGAACTCGTGGAGATCGACCAGAGCCTGCCGGAGCGAGGGTGCATCGAGACGACGATTGCGTGTTCCGCCGTCGAGTAGTTGTTTTCTGGCCCGAGCGAGATCTGCTGCAGCATCGCTCGTGCCCTTCGATGCGGAGCCCGTGGAGACCGAAGGCCCCGATCCTGACGCTTTCGCGCCAGAACCGGGGCCCACGGCCCGAGACCCTTTGGGGTCAGAGTGCATCAGCGCCACGTTCTCCGGTGCGGACTCGGATGACCGAATCGACCGGGGAAACCCAGACCTTGCCGTCACCGATCTTGCCGGTGCGCGCAGCCTCGACGATGACCTCGACGACCTTCTCCACTGCGGCGTCGTCGACGACTACCTCGACCCGCACCTTGGGCACGAAGTCGACCGAGTACTCCGCACCTCGGTAGACCTCGGTGTGCCCCTTCTGGCGGCCGTAACCCTGAACTTCACTGACTGTCATTCCGAGTACGCCGGCCTGCTCCAGCCCCGTCTTGACGTCCTCCAGGGTGAACGGTTTGACGATTGCCGTGATCAGCTTCATTTTTGCTTCCCTTCACAAGACCTCGAGTGCCCGTTGTCGTACGGTGCAGCGTTCACGTCTATCTCTACCTTGTCAGGCGAAATCATATGCAGTCTCGGCGTGCTCGGCTTCGTCGATGCCGTTCGCCTCCTCCTCGTCCGACACACGCCAGCCGAGAGGCTTGAGCGCGAGCGCGATGACCGCGGTGACGATTGCGGTGAAGATCAGCGCGAACAGTGCGATGACGATCTGCACGACGAGCTGCTTGTAATCGCCGCCGTAGAACAGGCCGGTCTCGGATGCGAGGAAGCCGATTCCGATCGTTCCCCACAGGCCTGCGACCAGGTGAACGCCCACGACGTCGAGCGAGTCGTCGTAGCCGAACTTGAACTTCAGGCCGACAGCCAGCGCGGAGAGCACGCCGGCGATGACGCCGAGGATCATTGCGCCGACCGGTGTGAGTGCGCCTGCGGCCGGGGTGATGGCGACGAGACCTGCGACGATGCCCGAGGCAGCGCCGAGGCTGGTGGCGTGGCCGTCACGAATGCGCTCGGTGATGAGCCAGCCCGCGATGGCAGCTGCGGTAGCCGCAGTGGTGTTGACCCAGGCCACGCCTGCGATGCCGTCGGCTGCGAAGGCGGAACCGGCGTTGAACCCGAACCAGCCGAACCACAGCAGCGCTGCGCCGAGCATGACGAACGGAAGGTTGTGCGGGCGGTAGGCGACCTTGCCGAAGCCGGCGCGCTTGCCGATGATGATCGCCAGAATCAGGCCCGCGATACCGGCGTTGATGTGCACGACGGTGCCACCGGCGAAGTCGATCGGAGCGACGTTGGCGACGAGTCCACCTTCACCGTCGTCGGTGGTGCCGAAGATCATTGCGGCAAGACCGTTCTCGGATCCGGAGAGCAGTCCGCCACCCCAGACCATGTGCGCCAACGGGAAGTAGGCCAGAGTGACCCAGATGCCGGAGAAGGCGAGCCAGGTGCCGTACTTGACGCGACCGGCGATCGAGCCGCTGATCAGTGCCACCGTGATGATGGCGAAGGTGACCTGGAATGCCACGTCGATGACGTTGGCGTAACCCCATGCGCCGGCGATGTAGTTGCCGTCCGCATCGGTGATCGAATCCTTGAGTCCGAAGAACTCGAACGGGTTGGCGAAGACTCCGCCGATGTCCTGGGTGCCGTAGGACATCGACCAACCCCACAGGAAATAGATGATCGAGACGACGGCCATAGCTCCGAACGACATCATCATCATGTTCAACACGGACTTCGACTGCGACATACCGCCGTAGAAGAACGCCAAGCCCGGCGTCATCAGCAGTACCAGCGATGCTGCCATCAGCATCCACGCGGCGTTGCCGGAGTTGGCCAACATATCCTCGGGACTCACGTACACCCTCCATTCTCCTGCACACCGGTTGGCGCGCCGTTACGCAAGAAGAGTGGTTTCACGAAGTTTCATCCGTGACACTCTGGTGTTTCGGATATGTGAACGCATGACCGAATTCTGTTGCAAAAAGGTTTCGTGCTGGCGTTTGTGCTTTTGCCCCGGTTTGCGAACTACCCGGGAGTCGCCATCAGCCCAGCAGTGCGTCGACGAACGCCCCCGGCTCGAACGGAGCAAGATCGTCGGCACCTTCACCGAGACCGACGAGCTTGACGGGCACTCCGAGCTCACGCTGCACCTGAAAAACGATGCCACCCTTCGCGGTTCCGTCGAGCTTGGTCAGCACGACTCCCGTGATGTTCACGATTTCGGCGAAGACGCGGGCCTGTGTCAGTCCGTTCTGGCCCACAGTTGCGTCGAGAACGAGAAGTACGTCGTCGACGTGGGCACGCTTCTCGATGACTCGCTTGACCTTGCTCAGCTCGTCCATCAGACCCGACTTGGTGTGCAACCGTCCCGCGGTGTCGATCAGAACCACATCGACACCGTTCTCGATCCCCTTGCTCACCGCGTCGAAGGCGACAGCGGCCGGATCCGCGGCCTCCTTGCCACGAACCACCTCGGCACCCACTCGCTCGGCCCAGGTCTGCAGCTGATCGGCCGCAGCTGCGCGGAACGTGTCGGCGGCACCGAGCAGCACCCGCCGCCCGTCCGCGACAAGCACGCGAGCGAGTTTGCCCGTGGTCGTGGTCTTGCCGGTGCCGTTGACTCCGACCACCAGCAACACAGCGGGCGCGCCGTCGTGTGGCAGAGCACGAATCGACCGATCGAACTCGGGGTGCAGCTGCGCGACGAGAATCTCGCGCAGCAGGGCCCTGGCATC
This sequence comes from Rhodococcus sp. IEGM 1330, assembly GCF_033142445.1. Taxonomy (NCBI): domain Bacteria; kingdom Bacillati; phylum Actinomycetota; class Actinomycetes; order Mycobacteriales; family Nocardiaceae; genus Rhodococcus; species Rhodococcus sp. IEGM 1330. Next base: position 750,578 of record NZ_JAWLSB010000001.1, on the reverse strand, counting down.
GGCTTCGGTGCGAATACTGCGCGCCGCCATCTGCTCACGCAGCGTGCGCATGATCTCCGCGGTGGTGGCCGAACCGATATCGGCGATCAGCAGGGTGTCCTCGACCTCTTCCCACGAGTCCTCGTCCAGGTCGCCACCGCCGAGGAGGCCGAGCAGGCTCTTGCCCACCGCGGACTGAGATCGCGCCAGCCGGCCACGGAGACGGTCGAGCCGCCCCTCGGTCGGGTCGATGGTGTCCAAGCGGCGAGGCGCAGAGGCGACGGTGTCGGCCACCGGGGGCTCGGGCGCAACAGGCTCGGCGACGGTGACATCGGTCGCCGGGGCCTCTGGTTCGAGCACCTCCGGCTCGATCCAGACGGTCTCAGATTCGACCGGTTCAGGGGTGGGTACCAGCGGCGGAGGCTCGACCGGCGTGGACTCGACGGGGATGTTCTCGACCGGCTTCGGCTCGACCGGCTTCGGCTCGACCGGCTTCGACTCGGCAGGCTTGGGGGCCTTCGGGACTACAGGCTCGGCTGTCGCCGTTCCCTGACTGAACGAGAAACCGCTGCCCGCGGTGTAGCCACCGGATCTGTCCTTGGTGGCCGCGTCCTCGATTCGCGCTGCCTCGTCCGACTTGAGGGACACTCTCCGACGACGGGAGAGGACCAGCCCGACGACGAGGACGACGAGCAGGACGGCAGCGATCGCCGCGACGATGATCCACGCTTGGTTACTCACGTAGAACATCCTCTCAGGCGATCGCGGCCGTTCGTCACCGGTGGTGCACCGACCGTGAAAATGCGCTTCCCGCCCGCAAGTCCGTGTCGATAGCATTCACGGTCATGGAGTGGACCACGGTGCGCGACGCCGACGAACTGACCGAGATGTTCGGAGAGCCGAGCTTCCGAGCCGCCAACAAGGACCGACGCACGCTGCACCCTCTGGACGTGCAGTGGCTCGCTGCCTCACCGTTCTGCCTCCTCGGGACCTCCGACGCGAGCGGGCGATGCGACGTCTCGCCCAAGGGCGATCCGCCCGGCAGTCTGGTGCACGTCCTCGACTACGCCACGATCGCTCTCGCCGAACGGCCGGGCAATCGCCGGATGGACGGCTATCGCAACATTCTAGAGAACCCGTTCGTCGGGCTGAACTTCTTCGTCCCCGGCCGTGGCGACACCCTCCGCATCAACGGTCGCGCCTCCCTGGTCACCGACGCCCCGTTCTTCGACGATCTTCAGGTCAAGGGTCATCGCCCGATCATGTGCCTGGTCGTCGACATCGAGCAGGTGTTCCACCACTGCGCGAAGGCGTTCATGCGATCCAAGCTGTGGCAGCCCGAGACCTGGGATGCAGACGCCATTCCCGACGTCGCCACGCTGACGAAAGCGTTGATTCCGCAGGCTCCCGAGACGGTGGAGGAACTGCGCGAGTACTACGGCCCGTCCTACGCCGAACAGCTCTACCCGAAGCAGTAGCTCCGGAGGACGAACCTCAGGAGACGGTGTCGGGTTCGGCGACGACAGGTACCGCATCCGACTCGGTTGCCTCCGGCTCGGCTGTGTCCGGCTGCGGTGCGTCCACTGCGACGCGTTCTCGGTTCAACCGCTGCGAGATGACCGTGGTGATGCCGTCGCCGCGCATGCTGACGCCGTACAGCGCGTCGGCCACTTCCATCGTCGGCTTCTGGTGGGTGATGACGATCAACTGCGATTTCTCGCGGAGCTGCTCGAACAGTCCGATCAGTCGACGCAGGTTGGTGTCGTCCAATGCAGCCTCGACCTCGTCCATGACGTAGAACGGTGACGGTCGGGCGCGGAAGATGGCTACCAGCATGGCCACCGCGGTCAGCGATTTCTCGCCACCGGAGAGCAGCGAGAGCCGCTTGACCTTCTTACCGGGCGGGCGTGCCTCGACTTCGATTCCGGTGGTGAGCATGTCCGACGGGTCGGTCAGGATCAGTCGTCCTTCGCCGCCGGGGAAGAGCTTGGCGAATACCCCGGTGAATTCTCGTTCGACGTCGAGCCAGGCCTCCGTGAAGACCTGCAGAATCCGTTCGTCGACGTCGGCGACCACGCCGAGCAGGTCCTTGCGCGCGGACTTGACGTCCTCGAGCTGTGTGGACAGGAAGTTGTAGCGCTCCTCGAGGGCCGCGAACTCTTCGAGGGCGAGCGGGTTCACCTTGCCGAGTGTGGCGAGGTCACGCTCGGCGCGTTTGGCGCGCTGCTCCTGAGTGGCGCGATCGAACGGCATCGGGGCCGGTGCCACCACCTGCTCGCCCCGCTCCTTGGCCGCCTCGTACTCGGCCATCTCTAGTTCGGTGGGGGGCAGGGCCACATCGGGCCCGTACTCGGCCACCAGATCGTCGAGGCCGATGCCGTGCTGTTCGAGAATCGTCGTCTCGAGTTGTTCGATCCGCAGCGCGGCCTGTGCGCGGGCTACTTCGTCCCGGTGCACGGCGTCGGTGATCGACGCAAGCTGACCCTGCAGGGCTCGAACCTGTTCTTTCACCTTGTCGAGTTCGATTGTGCGCGTTGCTCGTTCGGCGGACAGCTCGTCGCGCCGACGTGCAGCGGCTGCAACGACCGTGGCCAACCGCGCGGCGACCTCCTCGCCCGATTCTCCGACCGCCGCAGCCACTGCGGCCGCGTGCCGACGCGCTGCGCTCTCGCGTTCGGCTCGCGCCCTGGCCTCACGCTCGGCTCGCGCCGCTCGTCGAAGCGAATCTGCCCGGCCTCGCACGGACTGAGCGCGCTCTTCGGCGGTCCGCACGTTCAACCGAGCTTCGACCTCCACGGCACGCACTTCGGTCAGTGCCGCCGCCGCCATCTCCCGTTCCATGGTGGTGGCCGCGTCACCGCTCGCGCCGTCTCCTGCGAAGCCGGATTGCTCGTCCTCGGCCGTCCGCAGGTTTTCCTCGAGCTCGGCCAGCCGCGCAATCGCTTCTTCTCGACTGGCCTCGGCAGAGCTACGCTGCGTCGTCAATCGCGCCGACTCCGCGTGCGCCGAACGCGCCAGTTGACCCAATCGGCCCAACTGCTCGTATACCGCGGCCATCGCAGCGTCGGATTCGTTCAGTGCTGCGAGCGCTTGCTCGGCCGATTCACGGCGGTCCCGTTGTTCTTCCAACGCTCCCGACAGCGCTGCGTCGAGCTCCTCCGCGCGGCGGACTGCCGCGGCCAACTCCACTGTCGACGTGTCGATTGCCGACTGCACCTCGAGGGTGCTCGGGCGACGGTCCGAGCCGCCGGTGACCCAGCCTGCTTCGACGACGTCGCCGTCCTTGGTCACCGCCCGCAGCTCACCGGAATCGGAGACGAGACGGTGGGCAGCGTCGAGCGAATCGACGGCGACCACACCGTCGAGCAGGGCCGCCATGGCCCCGGCCAACCGGTCCGGATACTTGATCAGGTCCAGCACCCATCGCGCGCCGCTCGGAAGGTCAGGGCGTCGAATCGATTGTGCTGCAACGACACTGCCGTGCACGATGGACGCGCGGCCGCCGTCGGCCGCACGCAGTGCCAGCACGGCATCACGCGCGGCATCGAACGATTCGGCGTGTGCGGCATCGGCGGCCGGACCCATGGCCACTGCCACCGCGATCTCGTATCCCGGCTCGACCGTGAGATGGCCGGCGAGCAGCCCTGACAGACCGTCCTGCTGATTCTCCACCAGCCACCCGGCACCGTCCTTGCGTTCGAGGCCCATCGTGAGTGCCTCGATCCTGGCTTCGAACGACGCCACCCTCTTACCCGCGATGCGTTCTTCTGCCTGCAGCTCCGTGACTCGTGCGTCGGCATGCCGCAGCGCGGCGACGGCTCGCTCGTAGTGGGTGTCGAGGCTCAGTTCACTCGCGTCGAGGGTGCCGATCTGATCCTGCACGCTCTCGAACTCACGCTGAGCCGATTCGCCGCGCTCGCGGGCCTCGTCGATGGCCACCGACAAGCGCGCCACCTCCGCGTCGATCGACTCGACCTTGGTTCGGAAGGTGTCGACTCGGCCGGACAGGCGCGCAAACCCTTCGCGCCGGTCGGCCACGGCGCGCACCGCCGCGAGGTGGGCACGCTCGGCGGCCGATGCCGCAGCCTCGCGCTCGGCCAACTGCTCTCGTGCAGCCTCGAGGGTTTCGCGTGCCATCTCGACTGCTTCGACGAGTTCCATCTCTTCTTCGGCGACCCGCTCGGCCTGCGCTTCGAGCTCGTCCGGGTCCTGTCCCCGACCGGTGGATTGCACGGCGTCGAGATGCCGAGCCCGTTCGTGTGCGATTCGAACCGTCGCGTTGACACGCTCGGCCAGGGCCGACAGACGGAACCACGTCTGCCCGGCTGCCTCGGCGCTCGGGGTCAACCGGGCGACGGCCTGCTCGTGTTCGGCGAGTGCCACCGAGCCCGCTTCGAGGGCGTCCTGCACCATCGCGTACTGCTCACGCGCCGCTTCCTCGTCCTGGGTCTGGTTCGCGAACTCCTCGCGCCTGGCCACCAGATCGTCGGCCACCAGTCGCAACCGGGCATCGCGGAGGTCGGCCTGGACGGTCTGCGCGCGACGCGCAACCTCGGCCTGCCTACCGAGAGGCTTGAGTTGGCGGCGCAATTCGGTCGTCAGGTCGGTCAACCGCGCCAGATTGGCCTGCATCGCGTCGAGCTTGCGGACGGCCTTTTCCTTGCGCTTGCGGTGCTTGAGCACCCCGGCTGCTTCCTCGATGAAGGCTCGCCGGTCCTCGGGCCGCGATTCCAGGATCGCTGCGAGCCGGCCCTGCCCCACGATCACGTGCATCTCGCGGCCGATACCGGAGTCGCTGAGCAGTTCCTGGACGTCCATCAATCGGCACGAACTGCCGTTGATCTCGTACTCACCCGCGCCGTCGCGGAACATACGCCGGGTGATCGAGACCTCGGAGTAGTCGATCGGCAGTGCACCGTCGGAATTGTCGATCGTCAGGGTCACCTCGGCACGGCCGAGCGGGGCTCGACCCGACGTGCCCGCGAAGATGACGTCTTCCATCTTCCCGCCGCGCAACGCCTTGGCACCCTGTTCACCCATCACCCAGGTCAGGGCATCCACGACATTGGATTTGCCGGAGCCGTTGGGGCCGACGACACAGGTGATTCCGGGCTCGAAACGAAGAGTCGTCGCCGAAGCAAAGGACTTGAAGCCCTTCAGCGTCAGACTCTTGAGATACATAGCGTCCGTACTTTACCGGTAGTACGCAGCGATGTGCGCCGAGCCGTCCGCAACGGACGATCAGCGTTCGACGAAGCCCGTCAGATCTCCGCGGGCCGCGTCCCAACTCTCTACGACGAGCGTGACCGTGCCCGGGGTCCGATCACCTCGGAGCAAGTCGAGAAGTGCCTCGAGACGCTCACGTGGGCCCTCCGCTATCACCAGGACTCGTCCGTCCGCGTGATTGGTCGCGTGACCGACGAGTCCGAGTTCGAGTGCGCGCGAGCGAGTCCACCATCGGAACCCGACGCCCTGAACGAGCCCGTGCACCCACGCCGTCAGCCGTTCGTCGTTCATGCCGTCCACCCGGGTCGTTCCGCAGGCTCCACTCCTGGCTCGAGTTTCTTGACGGATCCGTCGAAACTGGTGGCGTACAACGCCGTCTCGTCGAATCCGACCCCGCCGAAGGCGACCGACGAGGTCAGCGGAACACCGGTGGCTATCACGCAGGTCGCGCCGGATTCCGGGTCGATACGAACCACCCTGCCGGCGAGATTCTGTGCGAGATAGACCGTTCCGTCGTCGCCGACGGTCAGGTCGTCCGACATCGCCAGTGGTCCGACACCGTCGATGCGAATGCGCGCGGACGGTCCGGACGGATTCTTCTCGTCGAGCACGGTGAGCGTCGTCTCGAGATCGAACGTGTTGGCCACGTACATCTTTCCCTCGCCGATGCCGATTCCGTTCGCCGTTCCCACGTCCGTGCGTACCGTCGACACGGTCCGATCGGTCGCGATCCGGCTCAGACCTGCAGCGACACCCAGATTGCGGGTGGTGAACAGATCACCCGACTCCGATCGCGCCAGCCCGTTGGGCATCGCCAGGCCCGACGCGTACGTCGACCGAACCCCCGTACCGAGATCGATCGTGTCGACGGTGCCGGTTCGGGTATCGAGAAGCCCTGCGGCAGCGCTGTTTCCGGTCGTGAAATACACCGTGTCACCATCGGTGACCAGCCCGCCCGGCGACTCGACGTCGGCAACGAGTGTGCCCCGGTCACCGTTCGGAGCCACGGTACGCAGAGCGCCGGGTCCGACAGGAGATGTCTCGGACACGATCATCGAACCGCGGCCGTCGAACTCGAGATTCTCGAGCATCCCGAATCCCGACGCCACCGTGCTCACCGACCACGGAGTGCAGCTGCTCGACGCGTCCGCGGCGGGAGCCAGGGCGGTCGCCGAGCCGAGGAGCAGACCCGTGACGATCACGGCTGCCCTGGCTTTCATCAGGCGTCCACGTCGATGTCCAGGGTGATTGTCGTACCGGCCTTCAGGGTCCGCCCGACGGTGCACACCTTGTCGATGGCGCGCTCGACGACCGTGAGCAGACGCTCCTGCGCCTCGGGGTCCATCGCGCTGAGGTCGACTCGGAGAATCTCGTTCAGTTCCGGATACCGCTCGTTCTCGCGATCGGCGGCCCCGGACACCTCGACGGTGGCGGAGTAGTCATCGCCCAGTCGACGCGAGAGCGGTAGGTCCGAGCTCATGCCGGTGCATGCGGCGAGTGCGATTTTCAGCAGCTCACCGGGGGTGAAGACGCCCTCCACCGACTCGGACCCGATGAGTACTTCGGCTCCTCGGGAGCTGCGGCCGGTGTAGCGACGGGTGCCTGTGCGCTCGACCCAAAGGTTGGTCGGCGTGCTCTGTTCTGCCATGGACGCAAATTCTAGGCGGGCCGCTCAGGAGTGGAGCCTGCGGAATGACCTATTCACACAGGAGTGGAGCCTGCGGAATGACCTGTCGCTGTCAAGTCCGCACGTGTCGGGGTCGCGGCTGGCAGGTGGGGCAGCTGAACGACGAGCGATTCATGAACTTCTCGCGTCTGATCGGGGCTCCGCACCGCGAGCAGGGCAGGCCCTCCTGACCGTATGCGTCGAGGGAACGATCGAAGTAGCCGGATTGTCCGTTGACGTTCACGTACAGCGCGTCGAACGAGGTTCCGCCCTGCGCCAGGGCTTCGCCCATCACCGCGTGCACCGCGGTGAGAAGGCGCCTCAGCGCCGGCCGCGTCAGAGTCTCCGCGATTCGATTGCCGTGGATCTTCGCGCGCCACAGAGCCTCGTCGGCATAGATGTTGCCCACGCCCGAGAGCACGGTCTGATCGAGCAGTGCCCGCTTGATCTCGGTGTGCTTGCCGCGCAACACGTTCACCACCGATTCGGCGTCGAACAGTGGATCGATCGGGTCACGGGCGATGTGTGCGACCGGTTCGGGTACCTCTGTGCCGTCCACGGTGACGATCGGGGCGAGCGCCCAGCCGCCGAACGTGCGCTGATCGACGAAGCGCAGATCGGTGCCGTCGTCGAGTCGAGCACGGATCCGCAGGTGCTTCTCGTCAGGGGCGGACGGCGGCTGCACCAGCATCTGTCCGCTCATACCCAGGTGCACGACGGTGGCGAAATCGCCGGGTTCCATCACCAGCCACAGGTACTTACCGCGCCGCCGAGCGGAGGAGACGCGCTGACCGCGTAGCTGGCCGATCAGGTCGAGGCCACCGAGATCGTGACGCCGCACGGCGCGGGGGTGCAGCACCTCCACCGACCGCATCGTCCTGCCGACGACATGAGATTCCAGACCGAGCCTGACGACCTCGACTTCGGGCAGTTCCGGCATCAGGATTCGTCGGTTGCCGACTCGGCCGGAATCGCAGTGTCGTTGTTCGACAGCGCATTCCACGCCAGACTGGCAGCCTTCTGTTCTGCTTCCTTCTTCGACCGACCCATACCGACGCCGCGTGGGAACCCGCCGACCAATACGGTCGCGGTGAATTCCTTGTCGTGATCGGGCCCGGTGGACGAGATCTCGTACGCGGGAACGCCGAGTGCACGTTCGGCGGTCAATTCCTGCAGGCTCGTTTTCCAGTCCAGCCCTGCACCGAGCTTGGGTGCTCGATCGAGGAGGCCCGCGAACAGTGTCAGAACAACGGTGCGCGCGACGTCGATGCCGTGCTGGAGGTGGATCGCACCCAGCATCGACTCCATGCCGTCGGCAAGGATGCTCGGCTTGTCACGTCCGCCAGTCTGTTCCTCGCCCTTACCCAGCAGCAGATGCCGACCCAGTCCCCCGTCACCGAGTCCACGCGCGACCTCGGCCAGGGCATGCATATTGACCACGCTGGCCCTGATCTTGGCCAGCTGCCCCTCGGACTTGGTGGGGTGCACCGCGTAGAGGTGCTCGGTCACCGCAAGGCCGAGGACGGAATCGCCCAGGAACTCGAGGCGCTCGTTGGTCGGCAGACCACCGTGCTCGTACGCGAACGACCGGTGCGTCAGAGCCAACGTCAACAGAGGTTCGGCCAGGGAAACACCGATAGCGGCGAGGAGCGACTCTCGGTCGTCCCCGCCGCTGACGGCGATGGAGCTATTCTTCTGCGAACCGCTGTTGTGTCGGTCCACTACTTCGTTTGTCACGTGAGCGGAAATCAGACCGCTGCGACGACCTGGCGGCCCTTGTAGGTGCCGCACGAGGGGCACGCGATGTGGGGCAACGTCTTCTCGCCGCAACCACGGTTGGGGCACGTCACAAGGGTGGGCGCAGTGGCCTTCCACTGTGCACGACGCGACCTCGTGTTGGAACGCGACATCTTGCGCTTCGGGACAGCCACTTACTTCTCCTCGGCTTCGTTGTTGACAAGTTCTGTGCTCGGTTCTGGACCCACGCCAAATTTGGCTGCAAGACCAGCCCAGCGAGGATCAATTGTATCGTGACTGTGGCCGGATTCAGCAATCGCCAGGCGAACGCCGCATTCTGAGCACAATCCCTCGCACTCGTCACTGCAGACGGGGTGGAGTGGAAGCTCCAGACCGACCGCGTCGACGATGACGGGTTCGAGATCTATCAGGTCGTCGACGATGCGATGAATCTCGTCCGCATCGGTGGTCTCCTCGGTGATGCTGTTCGGGTAAGCGAACAACTCGGTCAAGTAGACGTCGACGTTGCCACTCACCGGATCGAGGCACCGTGTGCACTCCCCGGCCGTGACGGCTCGTACGGAGCCGGTGACGAGAACGCCCTCCGAGACCGCCTGCAACTGCAGATCGAGCGAGACCGGAACACCGGCTTCGATGGCAATGGCATCGAGGCCGATTCGGGAAGGAGCCGGAACCGTCCGCTCGATGGCGTTCGTCGACCCGGGTCGACGACCGAGGTTGAGAATGTCCAGAACGAATCCGTTGTCCAATTCCGGACGGGTCGTTCTCTTGGGCGGGGGCACGGCTGTTTTTCCTTACTGTCGGTATGCCTACTGTCGGTAAGCAACCCCACAACGATACGCATACGCGCATACGAGGGCAAATCGCTGCCGTTCAGTGGCGGCTGCGACGCCCCTGCTCCGGGCTCCCGTACGGGGATTCACCGTACGGCTCGCTACCGTATTCCGGTACACCCGAACCGGTTCGCAGCTGCTGACGCCCACGGCCGACCGAGCGAATGGTGCCGCTGAGGAACTCCTCGAACTCTGCAAGCTTGGTGTCGACGTAGACGTCGCACTCGCTGCGCATCCGATCGGATTCGGCATGAGCGCTGTCGATCACCCGAGCCGACTCGGCGTGGGCCGCCTGAACGACCTCGGTTTCCGACACGAGACGGTTCTGTTCGGCGGTACCGTCTGCAACCGACCGCTCGTACGACGCCGTTCCGGACTCGATCATCCGATCGGCCTCGGTGCGGGCGCGAACGGTCAGAGCCTCGTACTCACGCTGGCCTTCGAGCACCGTTCGCTCGGCCTCCACCTCGGCATCGGCCACGAGCTGGTCGGCGTGCGCCGACGCCTCGGACACCATGCGATCCGCCTGAGCCTTGGCGTCCGCAAGAATGCGATCGGCCGAATCCCGGGCGTTCTCGACCGTGTCCTGAGCCTCGGCATTGGCGGTGCTGACCGTCTTCTCCGCAGAGGCCCTGGCATCACCGACGAGCTTGTCGCGATGATCCAGAACGTCCTGGGCGTCGTCCAGCTCGCCGGGGATGGCGTCTCGGACGTCGTCGAGCAGTTCCAGGACATCGCCGCGAGGGACGACGCACCCGGCGGTCATCGGAACGCCGCGCGCCTCCTCGACAATGGCGACGAGCTCGTCGAGCGCCTCGAATACGCGGTACACCGGTTACCCCAATCGTCGAATCTGCCACTGCGCGGTCTTCACTCGCAGTGCTGCGCTGCTCAGTCTGCCCGCCGGCGCGCGCGTTTGCGCTATACCGGCCCGGTGTGTCGCTCTTCGAGCTACTCTGCTGCCCGCTCGGCGATACGGGCCGACAGTCGGTCCTGAACGAAGGGCGGCAGCATGCCGGTGACGTCTCCTCCGAAGGTCGCGACCTCCTTGATCAACGAACTCGACAGGAAGCTGTGCGCAGGATTCGCCGGGAGAAACAGCGTGTCCACACCGGCCAACGTTCTGTTCATCTGCGCCATCTGCAACTCGTAATCGAAGTCGTTGGCACTGCGCAGACCTTTGACGATCGCCGAAAAGCCCTCTTGCCGAGCGTAATCGACCAACAGCCCGTACCACGAACCGATTCTGACGTTGGGCAGATGCTCCGTGGCGACCTCGAGCATCTCGATCCGCTCGTCGATGCTGAACATGCCCTTCTTGCTCTTGTTCACCATCACCGTGACCACCACCTCGTCGAAGGCGGCGGACGCCCGCTCGAAGATGTCGAGGTGACCGTTGGTCACCGGGTCGAAGGATCCAGGGCAGAGTGCGCCAGTCATGTCCGCGAACCTATCAGCCGATCCCGGGCTCGCTCGTCACGCGCGTGCCGCGATCTCGATTCGACTCTCGCCGTACTTCTTCGACTTCTCCGGAACCAGTCCGGTCGGCCATCGGGTCTCCGGCGAGCGCGACGACCGTTCGAGGACGACGACCGCGTCAGGTGTGAGCCATCCCCCGGTGACGAGTCTGTCCAACAGACCGGCGACGGCAGTGTCGGTGACGGCATACGGCGGGTCGGCCAACACCAGGTCGTACGCCGCGTCCGCAGCCCCCGCCAGCACGGAGGCCACCGGGGCGCACCGGACCGATGCGCCGGGCAACCCCACCGATTCGATGTTCTTTCGCACCACCGCCGCCGCTCGGGCGTCCGATTCGACGAGCACCGCCGACGACGCTCCTCGCGAGAGCGCCTCGAGCCCCAGAGCTCCCGATCCCGCGAACAGATCCAGCACCGCGGCACCGTCGAGTTCCATCCGACTCTCCAGCGAGCTGAACAGCGCTTCGCGAACTCGCTCGGAGGTGGGGCGGGTGCCCTGGCCGGGGACCGACAATCGTCGACCGCCCGCGACACCCGCCACGATCCGCGTCATTCGCTGCCGGCCTCTTCGCCCGTCGACCCCCCACCGATGACGACGAGCAGATCGCCGCCTTCGACCTGCTGCACACCCGAGATCGCCAGACGGGTCACCGAGCCGCCGCGAGGAGCGGTGATAGCAGCCTCCATCTTCATCGCCTCGATCGTGGCGATGGTGTCTCCGGCCGAGATCTTCTGTCCCTCTTCGACGGACAGTGTGACGACGCCTGCGAACGGTGCCGGGATGTGCCCGGAATTCGATCGGTCCGCCTTCTCGACCGTGGGGGCCTCGCTCGAGATCGATCGGTCGCGTACCGACACCGGCCGCAACTGTCCGTTGAGAATGCACATCACGGTGCGCATGCCACGCTCGTCGGGGTCGGAGATGGCCTCGAGCCCGATCAGCAGTTCGACGCCCTTCTCCAGTGCCACCCGATGCTCCTCGCCCTGCCGCAGGCCGTAGAAGAACTGATTGGCCGACAGCCGCGTCGTATCGCCGTACTTCTCGCGATGAGCAGCGAGTTCGGCAGTGGGACCGGGGAACAGTAGATGGTTGAGAGTCCGACGTCGCTGATCCGAGGTGCCGTCGAGGTTCTTCTCGTCCTCGTCGGTCAACGGTGTCACCGGCTTGCCCAAGCCACGACCCTCGAGCGCCTTCGTACGCAAGGGTTCCGGCCATCCACCCGCAGGCGTACCGAGATCGCCGCGCAGGAATCCGATCACCGAATCGGGGATGTCGTAGCGGCCGGGATTCTCGGCGAACTCCTCCGCGGACGCGCCTGCACCGACCAGAGCCAGAGCCAGGTCGCCGACGACCTTCGAGCTCGGGGTCACCTTGGTCAAGCGGCCCAACATGCGGTCGGCTGCAGCATAATTGGCCTCGACGGTCTCGAACCGATCACCGAGCCCGAGCGAAATCGCCTGCTGCCGCAGGTTCGAGAGCTGTCCACCGGGGATCTCGTGGGTGTAGACGCGACCCGTCGGTGCCGGTAGCCCGGTCTCGAACGGCGCGTACACCTTTCGCACGGCTTCCCAGTACGGCTCGAGGTCGCAGACTGCCTGCAGATCCAGACCGGTGTCGCGCTCGGTATGTGCCGCCGCCGCGACGATCGCGGACAACGCAGGCTGGCTGGTGGTGCCTGCCATCGCCGCGCTGGCACCGTCGACGGCGTCCGCCCCGGCCTCCCAGGCCGCGAGGTACGTCGCGAGCTGTCCACCGGGTGTGTCGTGCGTGTGTACGTGCACGGGCAGATCGAAGTTCGAGCGCAATGCCGTCACCAGCGTCTTGGCTGCGGGTGCACGGAGCAGTCCTGCCATGTCCTTGATGGCGAGCACGTGCGCGCCTGCGTCGACGATCTGCTCGGCCAACTTCAGGTAGTAGTCGAGGGTGTAGAGGTTCTCGTTCGGGTTCGACAGATCACCCGTGTAACTCAGGGCCACCTCGGCGAGCGCCGTGCCGGTCTCGCGTACGGCATCGATGGCCGGACGCATCTGATCGACATTGTTGAGCGCGTCGAAGATACGGAAGATGTCGATGCCCGTGTCGGTGGCCTCGGCAACGAAGCTGCGGGTCACCTTCTCCGGATACGGGGTGTAGCCGACGGTGTTTCTGCCGCGCAGCAACATCTGAATTGCGATGTTCGGCACGGCTTCTCGCAGGCTCGCCAGTCGCTCCCACGGATCCTCGTGCAGGAATCGCAGTGCCACGTCGTAGGTGGCACCGCCCCACGCCTCGATGGAGAGCAACTGCGGCGTCGTGCGTGCCACGTACGGGGCGACACCGAGCAGTCCGCTCGTCCTCACCCGCGTCGCCAGCAACGACTGATGCGCGTCACGGAAAGTGGTGTCGGTGACGCCGAGGGCCTTCTGGTTGCGCAGATCGCGAGCGAAGCCTTCGGGTCCGAGCGCGAGCAGACGCTGCCTGGAACCATCGGGAATCGGAGCCGAGAAGTCGACCGCGGGGAGCTTGTCGTGCGGGTACACCGGGGACGGACGCTCGCCGTGCGGCTTGTTGACCGTCACATCGGCCAGATAGGCGAGAATCTTCGTGCCACGGTCGCCCGAGGATCGCGACGTGAGCAGTTCGGGGCGCTCCTCGATGAACGAGGTGGTGACGCGACCGGCGGTGAAGTCGGGGTCGACCAGAACCGCTTGCAGGAACGGAATATTCGTGGCGACACCGCGAATTCTGAACTCCGCCAACGCTCGTCGGGCACGAGCCACGGCGGTGTCGAAGTCACGGCCGCGGCAGGTGAGCTTGACGAGCATGGAGTCGAAGTAGGCACCGACCTCGGCACCCAGCGTGGTTCCGCCGTCGAGGCGTACTCCGGCACCGCCCGGCGTGCGGTAGGCAGTGATGCGCCCGACATCCGGCCGGAATCCGTTCGCCGGATCCTCGGTGGTGATGCGGCACTGCAGGGCCGCACCGCGCAGCACGATGTTCTCCTGCTGCAGACCCAGATCCGCGAGCGTCTCTCCCGAGGCGATCCGCAGCTGAGACTGCACCAGATCGACATCGGTCACCTCTTCGGTAACGGTGTGCTCCACCTGGATTCGCGGATTCATCTCGATGAAGACGTGATTGCCACGGGTATCGAGCAGGAACTCGACGGTACCGGCGCACGAGTAGTTGATCTGCTTCGCGAATGCGACGGCGTCGGCGCAGATCTTCTCACGCAATCCTTCGGGCAGATTCGGAGCCGGAGCGAGCTCGATGACCTTCTGATGCCGACGCTGCACGCTGCAGTCGCGCTCGAACAGGTGCACCACGTTGCCCTGGCCGTCGGCGAGGATCTGAACCTCGATGTGCCGGGGATCGATCACGGCCTGCTCGAGGAACACCGTCGCATCGCCGAAGGCCGATTCCGCCTCGCGCGCAGCAGCTTCGATGGATTCGCGCAGCTGCTCGGGCTCGGCCACTCGGCGCATACCGCGGCCGCCACCGCCGGCGACCGCCTTGACGAACAACGGGAACGTCATCGTCTCGGACGCCGCGACCAGCTCGTCCACGTCGGACGACGGTTCCGACGACGCCAGCACCGGAAGTCCTGCGGCCTTGGCTGCCGCGATGGCCCGCGCCTTGTTGCCGGTCAGTTCGAGCACGTCGGCGGACGGGCCGACGAAGGTGATGCCTGCCTCGGCGCATGCTGCGGCCAGATCCGGGTTCTCGGAAAGGAATCCGTACCCGGGATACACCGCGTCCGCACCGCTGCGCTTGGCAGCGGCGACGATCTCGTCGACCGAGAGATAAGCGCGAACGGGATGCCCCTTCTCCCCGATCTGGTACGCCTCGTCGGCCTTCGTCCGGTGTACCGAGTTCCGGTCCTCGAACGGGAACACCGCAACGGTCGAGGCCCCGAGTTCATAGGAGGCACGGAAGGCGCGGATAGCAATTTCACCGCGGTTGGCAACCAAAACTTTGGAGAACATTGGCTCAACTTACCCGGCAGCGTCAGTCACCGAGGTGTACTGATCTCACCATGCGGGACGATGTGCTCGATTTTCTCCACTGAAACGGTGCAGTAGTACCAACTGCCTTCCCCGGTCGTTCCGCAGGCTCCACTCCTGCCCACCCCGGTCGTTCCGCAGGCTCCACTCCTGCCCGTCAGGACTTCTGCAGGTAGTCCACGCGATCCGATCGCCAGGCCGACCGCATCATCGACGCTATGCCGGGATCGTTCGCCAGCGACGGGTCCCGCGCGAACAGGGATCGCGCACAGTCCTGTGCGTCGGCGATGATGTCCTCGTCGTCGATGAACGAGAGCAGCCGCAATCCGCTGACCGTGCCCGACTGTGCAGCACCGAGAACGTCACCCTCGCGACGAGTGGCCAGATCCAGCTTGGCCAACTCGAAGCCGTCGTTGGTCGCTGCCACCGCCTCGAGCCGGGCGAAGGAGCCGCCCGCGGGGCTGAGATAGCTGATCATGATGCACAGACCCTGGTGCCCGCCTCGGCCGATTCGGCCTCGCAACTGATGCAATTGGCTCACGCCGAATCGGTCCGCATCCATGATGACCATGACCGTCGCGTTGGGAACGTCCACTCCCACTTCGACCACCGTGGTGCAGACCAGGACGTCGATCTCGCCGGAGTTGAACTCGGACATGGTGATGTCCTTGTCGTCTCCCGACAGTCGTCCGTGCAGCAGCCCCACTCGCAGATCGTGCATCGGTCCGGTGGAGAGCGTCTCGTACAGGTCAACCGCAGCCGTCGTCTCGGGGCCGTCCTCCGATGTCGCCTTTTTCTTCGCCGCACTCCCCTTCTTCCCGGTCTCCGCGTCCTCGTCGTCACCGATGCGGGAGCACACCACGTAGGCCTGGCGGCCGGCTGCCACTTCCTCGTGAATACGCTGCCACGCTCTTTCCACCCAGCCCGGTTTGCTCCTGGCGGGCACCACGTTGCTGACGATGGGAGATCGGCCGCGCGGCAGTTCGGTCAGCACCGACGTCTCGAGGTCGCCCAGCGTCGACATCGCGATGGTCCGCGGGATGGGGGTCGCGGTCATCACCAGCAAGTGCGGACTGGTGTTGTCACGAGCTTTCGCGCGCAACGCATCTCGTTGCTCGACGCCGAACCTGTGTTGTTCGTCGACGACGACCATCGCGAGATCGAGGAACTCGACTCGGTCCTCGATCAGGGCGTGGGTACCGATCACGATGCCCGCGTCACCTGTGACGGCATCGAGCAGCGCGGACCGCTTGGCGGCGGTGGACATCGAGCCGGTCAACAAGGCGACCTTGGTCGCCAGCTCGTGCGATCCGAGTTCGCCACCGGCCGCGAGGCTCCCGAGCATCGACCGAATCGAGCGTGCGTGTTGGGAGGCGAGAACCTCCGTCGGTGCCAGCAGCGCACATTGATGCCCGGCATCGATCACCTGCAGCATCGCGCGCAGCGCAACGATCGTCTTGCCCGAGCCGACCTCGCCCTGCAACAGCCGCGACATCGGATGCGGTGCCGACAGATCGTGGGCGATCTCGGCTGCAACCTGGTGCTGGCCGGCCGTCAACTCGAACGGCAGACGCCGATCGAACTCCGCGGCGATACCGTCGGTGATGGGTGGGCATCGCGCTGCCACCCGGGTGGATGCGTTGCGTCTGCGGTCGGCGAGGACGAGTTGCACAGCGAGCGCCTCGTCGAACTTCAACCGCTCGCGCGCAGAGTCTTTGTCCTGTGCGGTATCCGGGAAATGGACCGACCGCAGAGCGGTGTCGATGTCGACGAGACCGCGTTGCGCACGTACCGACTCGGGCAGCGGATCGACCACGTCGTCGAGTTGATCGAGCACCTGCCGAACGCAGCGCATGAAGGTCCAGCTCTCGACGTCCTTCGCGGCCGGGTAGATGGGCACGAATGCTCGATCGAACACCGACATGTCGACGGCTCCGGAGGAATCGACCGAGCCACGAGCGAGTCCGGCCAGGGTGCCGCCGCCGACGATTCGTCCTGCGGGCACGATGGCACCGTCGTTGTCGTCTCCGCCGAGAATCACGTAGCTGGGGTGCGTGAGATTCCACCGCTTGCCGAAGTACTTGACCTTGCCCGAGAACATTCCCCGGCGACCGGGTACCAGAACGTGCTTGAGCTTGTGCGGACTGAAGAAGGTGGCGTCGATCCGCTGTCCATCGGCGGCGAGTGTCACTGCGAGGAACTGACCGTTGCGGTTCTTCATCGAACGCAGCGTCGCGGACTCGACCGTGGCGACGATGGTGATGTGCTCGCCTTCGGGCGGCTCCTTCTCCCCCAGCTCCGAACCGTGCGTCATGTACCGGTGCGGATAGTGCCGAAGCAGGTCCTCGACGGTGTGAATACCGAAGACGTCTGCCAGCGGCGTCGCCGCCGCGGCTCCGAGGATGTGATCGAGCCGGTCCACCAGCGTTGCCATTGTCCGAGATTCCCTATTCCACTCCGAATTGCACGAGATCCCCCGGCTGCCCACCTGTGTAGACCACCACGTCGACTCCGGGATGTGCGCCCGCCACGTACTCGGCCAGCCGATCACCGAAGTCATCCGATACCTGGGCCCCGACGAGCACTGTCACCAGCTCCCCTCCTGTGGCCAGGAGCTGATCGAGCAACCGACACCCTGCATCGAGCGGACGAGCGGCGACGATCACCACCTCCTGCCCTGCGAGCCCGATGCAGTCTCCCGGCTCGCACGTGCCGACCCACGTCAGCGATCGCTCCTGTGCGATACGCAGAGAACCCCACCTCGTGCCCGCCGCCGCCTCGGACATCGTGAACGCGTCGTCGACTGCGGCCCGGGCGGCATCGTGCACCGCGAGCGCGGCCAAACCCTGCACCATCGCCGAGCACGGCAACATCACCACGTCTTTGCCGTCCGCTCGGGCAGCTGCGCCGACGGCAACGAGTTCCTGCGCGGACAACTCGCCGTTCGGCAACACCAACACCTCGCGATGCTTCATCCCGACGATCGCTCGATGCAGCACCGAGGAGTCGATCGCCTCGTCGCACCGAACCACCGTCGCGCCTTCCTGAACGTAGAGTTCCGCGGCACCGTCACCGGCCACCAGCGCCAAAATATCGCGACCTACCGACAACGCTGCTCCGTCGTGCACTTCGGGGCTCACCGCTCCGGCGATCTCGGCGAGACCGAAACACGAGATACGCACTCCGCGAACATCTCCGGCAGCGATTCCGCGATCGACGGCACCACCGGGGTCGGTGGTGTGTACATGCGCGGACCAGGCCCCGGAACCGTCACCGGCGACCACGACAGAATCTCCGATGTCGGCCAGAGCCCGGCGAAGTTCCGCCGCCCCCGCGTCCTCCGGGCCGTGTACGACGTAGACCACCTCGTA
The DNA here is from genome assembly GCF_033142445.1 of Rhodococcus sp. IEGM 1330. Classification (NCBI taxonomy): domain Bacteria; kingdom Bacillati; phylum Actinomycetota; class Actinomycetes; order Mycobacteriales; family Nocardiaceae; genus Rhodococcus; species Rhodococcus sp. IEGM 1330. Next base: position 732,283 of record NZ_JAWLSB010000001.1, on the reverse strand, counting down.
TCCGAGGGGGCGACTCGACCCGTACCTCGACACCGCCTCGGGTGCACCGCCACAGTCCGACGAGACGGTGGACGCATCGCCGACCGTCTCGCGTTCGTGCTCGTGTGGGCGACGGTATCGCCGGCGCGGCGGGCTGCGGCCGATCACCACCTCCACGAGCGCATCGACGATCACCGAAAGACCGAGAGCGCCGGCGTCCACGACCCCCGCCTCCCGGAGTTCGGCGAGTTGGTCCGTCGTGCTGTCGACAGCGCGAGCGGTGGCCTCGGCGATGTCGACCACCAGCGTGGAGAGGCTGACATTGGCATCGTGGGCGGAGGCTTCGCGATCGGCGGCGGCCAGAACGGTGAGCATCGTACCCTCGACGGGAACGCTGACCGCGCCCGCGACCAGGACTTTCGCGCGTCGCAACATCGCCTGGATCGACACCGTGTCCAGCGGGCCGTCCGCTGCGGCCTCGGCAACAGCGCGCAACAGCTGAGACACGATCACTCCCGAGTTGCCCCGCGCACCCGCGACTGCCCCCACGGCCAGTGCCCGCCCGATGGCGCGGGCGTCCGCAGTGGGCCCGGCTGCGCGCATCGACTCCACCGCGGCGCGGAAGGTGAACATGAGATTGGTGCCGGTGTCCGAGTCGGGGATGGGGAACACGTTGAGCGCATTGATCTCGTCGCACCGCGCGGTGAGGGAATCGACGCAGCGGTAGGCCCACCGTCGCAGGGCCGCGGCATCGATCGATTCGAGAACGTCGACCACCTCGAGCAGCCTCCCCCCGCGTCACGTCCGTTACCTCGTCCGAACTCCCTCGCGGACAGTGCCCGAAGCTTAGTCGGGCATGATCGGTGGCGCGCCGTACGTGAGCCCTCGCGCAGCGTCTGCCGTGGCGGTTTGGTGATTGCGTGTGACGCCGCTATTCTTGCAGGGTTGCCTCGAGGCGATCTTCACGCATTGCAATCCTTGCATCTGCTCGTAGTTCGTTTCGATGTCTTCGACCACATGTATCGATCAACATCTATCAAGGAGTTCGCGACTATGGCTGCCGTCTGCGACGTATGCGCCAAGGGGCCCGGCTTCGGTAAGTCGGTCTCGCACTCGCACCGACGGACCAACCGTCGTTGGAACCCGAATATTCAGACCGTTCACGCTCAGGTTGCGCCTGGTAATTCCAAGCGCATGAACGTGTGCACCTCCTGCTTGAAGGCAGGCAAGGTGGTCCGGGGCTGATTTCGGCCTCGCTCTTCGTTTTCCTCCACGGCGTTCCTCGCGTGCGAGAACTGTGCCCCGCCCCCGGATTCCGGTGGCGGGGCACAGTCGTTTCTGCTCCCGTTCCGTTCTGTTACACAGCCGATGCACACCGTGACGGTCTCGGCGAAGAACGGGCATCGGCCGGTTACACCGGCCGAGCAGTCTCGAACACATGCCAACCACCCGCACACTCATCGTCGTGGCGGCGCTCGCAGCGCTGACACTGTCCTCGTGCTCTTTCCGAGAATCCGGCCCGTTCGCGACGGGGAGCTATGTCGAGCGACAGTTCGATTCGGGCCCGTACGGCGGTGAGATAGAAGGCCGCATCAGCCTCGATGATGTCCACCTCCCCGCGTTGGCCCGCCTCCACCTTCCTCTGCGCACGGCATTGCAGGCCGCTGCGGCCGAAGCGGAAGCGTCGGGAGTGGATATGTACCTCACCTCTGGATGGCGTTCCGCCGCATACCAACAACGCTTGTTCGACGATGCGGTAGTCCGGTACGGCAGCGCCGACGAGGCCCGGCGGTGGGTCCAATCGCCCGATCGGTCCAAGCACGTCACCGGATGGGCAGTCGATATCGGACCTACGGATGCCGACGACTGGTTGATCCAGCACGGTGGCGAGTACGGGCTGTGCCAGACATACGCGAACGAGATGTGGCACTTCGAGATGGCGGACACCACCGGTGGCGGATGCCCGGTGCCATCGAGCGACGCGTCCAGCGACCGGGCGGAGAGCTCACGGTGACACGAGTCGAACCCAGGAAACTGGCGGCCGCACTGACACTGCTGATTCTCGGAATCGCCGTCTTCGCCGTATCCGTGCTCACGGCCGTGGGTCAAACGGTCGATCAACAGCTCATGGTGAGCGCAGCAGCGCTGTCCGATGCCCTCGTGGTCTTCTGCTCGGAATTCGTCGGCTTCGTCGCCCCGATCTCGGCCGCAGCAGGAGTACTCGTGGTGCTTCTGATCATGTTGGGCGGCAATTCGACTGGCGTGATTGTGCGCGTGCTGATCGTGGCGCTCGGGCCTATCGCGACGGCCTGGATTCTCAAGAACTCGCTCGATCGGCCGGTCCTGGACGGTCTCGCTATGCACAACTCGTTTCCCAGCGGCACGCTCACCTGCGTCGCAGCTGTGGTGTGTGAGATCTACCTCGTCACTGCTCGGCGCTGGCGAATCCTCGTCGGATTCGTCGGGGTACTGTCGATCATCGGAACAGCGTTGTCCGTCGTCGTTCTGAAGTGGCACCGCCCCAGCGATGCGATCGGCGCGCTACTGCTCGCCGGGTGTTACGCACTGGCAGTCTCCGCGTTTCCGATGAACACCGCCGCGACCCGTCACTCGGCGCTGGCCGACCCCGACAACGAGCGCCTTGCTCACTTGTGACGCCTGTACCCTGGGCCGACCGCAGTTCCTTCGACCGCACAAGGCCCCTACATGGTGAACATTCTCTTCGTGGAAGACGATTCAGCTGTGGCCGAAGCAATAACGTTGGGACTCAACAGACTCGGTCACCGAGTCGACCATCGCTGCGACGGCAACGGCGATCTCGACACCGCACTTGCCGCGTCCGAAATCGTGCTGCTCGACCTCGGGCTTCCCGGAGCCGACGGTTACGAGATCTGTAGACGCATCCGAGCACAAAGTTCGATTCCGATCATCATTCTCACCGCTCGCTCGGACGACATCGACACCGTTGCGGGATTGGAAGCCGGAGCCGACGACTACGTCGTCAAACCCGCCAGCCCTCGCGTCCTGGACGCACGCATCAAGGCGGTCGTCAGACGGTCGACCACCTCGCCGCCGAGGTCGGTCGCAGCGAACGTCGAGCAGTTCGGCGATCTCACTGTCGACCGTTCGGCGATGCAGGCTCGGAAGGCCGGAACTCTGCTGACACTGACGCCGACGGAGCTTCGATTGTTGCTCGCCCTGACCGATAACGCGGGACACGTACTGAGCCGAGGCCAGTTGTTGTCGGCGGCATGGGATCAGGATTATCTGGGCGACTCCCGAATAGTGGACGCGGCGATCCAGCGGTTGCGCGGAAAGATAGAGGACGATCCCGCCACGCCGACCGTCATCGAGACGGTGCGAGGGTTCGGCTATCGGTTCGCCCCAGGCCTGGCTCGTTGATGCCGTCCTGGCTGCGTATCGACGGACTGCGCACTCGACTGGTCCTCGTGTTCATCACCATCGTCGTGATCATCGCCGGTGCCACAGCAGGTGTCGTGTCCTTGATGGCGCGATCGTGGATCTACTCCAACGCCCAGGAAGTCGCGACTGCCCAGTTTCGCGACGATCTGCAGGAGATCGCCGGTGCGCAGGTGAGCAGTCGGTCAGCAGCCGAACTGGGACAGCTGTTCCCGTCCGATTCGACGCTCATCGTCGGCGACGACGAGATCCGACGCGGATCCGTGGACCCGGCAACGATTTCCCCCGAATTCCTCGCCAGGGTGAACAGTCCCGGAATCATCAGCTTCGAGCGACTCGATTCCCAACGCATCATGCTGGCGATGTCCGTCACTGTCATCGATCCGACTGCACTGGACGGCGACGACACCCTCGTCAAGGCCGTCACCATTCGGCCGCTCGAGGGTGTACAGGACAAGTTCGACAACCTCCTTCGTGCGGTCGGCCTCACCCTGGCGGCGGGCGTACTGGTCAGTGGACTGCTCGGACTCTGGATCGCGTCGACCCTGGTACGTCCGCTCAGACACCTGGACCGAGCAGCTGCCCGCGCGGCCGACGGTGATCTGAGCGTTCGGCTCTCGGAAGAGGGCGTGACCGAACTCGCCGAGCTGACGACGACCTTCAACACCTTGATCGCCCGCAACCAGACGGTCATCCAGGGACTGGAGGAATCGGAAGAACAGGCGCGTCGGTTCGTCGCCGACGTCTCCCACGAGCTGAGGACACCACTGGCAGCATTGGTTCCGGTCGCCGAGATTCTCCAGGAAGAAATCCCCCACCTGCCACCCGATGCGGGAGCGGCCGCTCGGATCCTCAGCGGTGAGATCGGGAAACTCGCTCGGCTCGTCGAGGATCTCATCGAGATGTCTCGTCACGACGCACAACAGGCGCGCCTCGTTCTCGACGATGTCGACCTCGTCGAGCTCGTCCGACACTCACTGACCCGCCGCGGATGGGCAGAGAGCGTCGAACTGCGGGGGCCGGACAGTATCGACGCGACCGTGGATCCGCGACGCATCGACGTGGTGGTCGCCAACCTCGTGGGTAATGCACTTCGTCACGGCGAGCCCCCGGTACGCGTGGAGATGAACGCTCGTCCCGAGTGGGTGGACTTGACAGTGGTGGACCACGGGCCAGGGATCTCGCCGGAGGACAGCCACGCGATCTTCCGACGGTTCTACAAGGTGGACACCGCTCGTGGACGCAGCGAAGGCAGCGGACTCGGACTGTCCCTCGCCGCCGAGAACGTGCGCCTGCACGGCGGCACCATCACCGTCGACCGAATCGATTCGAGCACGGTGTTCGATGTCCGACTGCCCCACCGTCGATCCCACTGACGGCCGTGGCTGTCGGTGTCGACGTCGCTGCCGAAGCACGCAGCCGAACAGTGCAGTCACTGCGTCGGTTAGAGTCCGACCGTGACGTATACGGACGCCGACATTTCCAGCAAGGTCAGCATCGAGGACGGTGTACTGCGCATCGTCGTAGCCACCGAGGCCGGCGGTTCCTCGCTCGATCTCGAGGGCATCGACGACGGCACCTCGACCCTCCGCTCCGTCAACGCGGGCGCGACTGCGATCGGCAGCGTCCTTCTCATCGGGCGGGGACCCAATTTCTGTGCAGGCGGCAATGTGCGCGATTTCGCCGGTGCCGACGATCGCGGCACATTCGTCGGATCGGTCGCCGACACGTTCCATGCGTTCGTTCGTGAACTCGCCGCCGTCACCGTCCCTGTCGTCGCCGGTGTCCACGGGTGGGCGGCCGGGGCAGGCATGAGCCTGGTGTGTCTCACCGACATCGCCATCGGCGGGCCGTCGACCAAGCTGCGGCCCGCGTACCCCTCGATCGGATTCACTCCGGACGGAGGAATGTCCTGGACGCTCCCCCGCATCGTCGGTTCGGGCCGCGCGATGGACATTCTCCTCAATGACTCGATCATCAACGGCGAGGACGCAGTTCGGCTCGGGATCCTCAGCCGGCTGGTGGGCGACGATATCGTCGACACTGAGGCCGAGCGCCTCGCTCGAACCCTCGCGAACGGGCCGACATCGGCGTACCAGGGAATCAAGAGACTGCTCGCAACCTCCGAATCGACAACTCTGACAGAGCAGTTGGACGCCGAAGCTGCCTCGATATCAGCAGCTGCGTCGTCACCTGCCGGACGTGAAGGCGTCGACGCGTTCGTCGAGAAGCGTCGTCCCGACTTCTCCTGAACCGGTCACGGCAGCGTCCAGTCGATCGGTTCGTCTCCGCCCTCGACCAACAATTCGTTCACGCGACTGAAGGGCTTGGATCCGAAGAACCCGCGTGAGGCGGACAGCGGTGACGGGTGCGCCGATTCGATGAAGGGCACCGATCCGAGCATCGGCTTGAGAGTCGACGCGTCGCGGCCCCACAATACTGCGACCAGCCCGGGCGCGTCCGGATTCTCGGCGCGGGCGACGAGTGCGCGGATAGCCTGCTCCGTCACCGCTTCCCACCCTTTCTTCCGGTGCGACGCCGCCTGTGACGGTTCGACGGTGAGCACGCGGTTGAGCAACATCACGCCTCGGTCCGCCCAGGGCGTGAGGTCACCGTTGCTGGGCGTGGGCAAACCCAGATCGTCCGAGTACTCCTTGAAGATGTTGTTCAGACTCCGCGGTACGGGTCGCACGTCGGGCGCGACCGAGAAGCTCAGCCCCACTGCATGTCCCGGCGTCGGATACGGATCCTGACCGACGATGAGCACGCGGACCCGATCGAAGGGGTAGCGAAACGCGCGCAGCACGTTCTCGCCCGCGGGCAGGTAATGCCGTCCGGCGTCGAGCTCGGCTCGCAGAAAGTCGCCCATCGCAGCGACATTCGTCTCCACCGGAGCGAGGGCGCGTGCCCATCCCGATTCGACGGTATCGGCGAGTGGCGGAGGCGTCACCGGTCGATCCGGCGCAGTGCGTCGCGGTAGTACGCGGCGTTGGCCGAGTACATCTGCACGTTGATGTCGACGTGGCCGTCGGGAACCTGGTAGCCCTCGCGGATCTTGGCGGGCACACCGAGCGCCATGGAACGTTCGGGCACAACGAACTTGAACGGCACCACCGCGCCTGCACCGACGATCGAGCCTGCACCGATCTTCGAACCGTTCAGTACAACCGAGCCCGACGCGATGAGGCAGTTGTCCCCGATGGTCGCACCCTCGACGTGCGCATTGTGGCCCAGTACGCACCCGGAACCGATGACCGTTGCGTCGATCGGGGTGCAGTGCACCACGGTCCCGTCCTGCACGTTGGTGCCCTCGCCGATCGAAATGGTGCCGTAGTCGGCCCGCAGAACTGCAGTGGGCCACACCGACGATCCGGCAGCCAAGGTCACCGCTCCGATGACGACGGCGTCGGGATGGACGTAGGCGTCGGGGTGGATGTCGGGTTCGCGATCACCGAGCGCATAGATAGCCATCTCTGCAACTTAGCCGACTCGATGGACCCGACCCGCGTTCACTCGCCCTCGAAACTCGACCATCCCGATCTACCCGCATGGACGCGTCCGCCCACCGTCACTCGACCCGCCGGCTCACCGTCTCCGTGCTCGACGCGGCCGATCACCGTCCATCCCTGGGGAACGGCGGCGGCGTCGGGGAAGGTGCCGACAAGAGCGTGATCCTCGCCTCCCGTGAGCACCCAGTCCAGCGGATCGTGCCTCATCAGCGTTGCTGCCGACTGCACTTCGAGGGGGATGTCCAGCAGGTCGGGATCGACGTCCAGTACAACGCCCGACGCGTCGGCGATGTGGCCGAGATCGGCCAAGAGCCCGTCGGAGACGTCGGTGAGCGAGGTCGCTCCCGCTTCTGCCGCGTCGATTCCGGCGCGATACGGAGGGACGGGCACTCGGTGCGCGTCCAACACCGCGTCGTGGCCGGTTCCGTCCCTGTCTCCGAGCAGTAGGGCAAGTCCGGCCGCCGACCAGCCGAGCCGTCCCGCGTACGCGATCACATCACCGGCACTCGCCCCCGATCGAAGAACCGGGGCCCGGCCCTGAAGATCGCCGAGCGCGGTGATCGAGATCACCAGCTGCGACGACTGCACCACATCGCCACCGACGACGGCCGATCCCGCAGCAACTGCCTCGAGCCACATGCCCTCGTTGAGACCATCGGTCACGCTCACCGGCGTGTCGGCCGGGCATCCGAGAGAGACGAGGAAACCCGAGCACTGCGCGCCCATTGCGGCGATGTCCGCGCCGTTCTGCGCGATCGCTTTGCGGCCGATCTGTATCGGACTCGACCAGTCGAGCCGAAAGTGCCTGCCGTGCACCAACATATCGGTGGACGCCGCGATCCGACCGTCGGACGCGGCGACAACGGCTGCGTCGTCACCCGGCCCGACGATGGTCGACGGTGGCTGCACACGATCTGCGATGGCACGGGCGATCACGTCGAATTCGCCGACCTGCGCGACGGTGCGCTCGCTGCCGGTGGCCGAGTCGATGACGGTGTCGTCGATGATGTTCCTCCCTGAGAACGCGATGCGTGCGCGACGGTCTCACGCGGAGTGCGCGCCGCGCCTGCGGTACCTTTTAGCGGCGGTCGGGACAGTACCGATGCAGCAGGTTACGTGCGAAGAGAACGTAGTCGACTCAACCTACAGTCGAGAAGTCCGGCAGGGGAAAGGGACCACCGATGGTGCAAGCATTCGTTCTCGTTCAGACCGAGGTCGGCCGTGCGACGGCCGTCGCACAGCAGATCGAGGCCGTCGACGGTGTCGTGTCGGCGGAGGCAGTGGTCGGACCCTACGACGTGATCGCGCGCGCCGACGGTGCCTCCGACACCGAGATCGCCGAGATCGTCTCCCGTATCCAGAAGGTCGATGCCATCACTCGCACCCTCACCTGCCCCGTGGCCCCGCAGTCGACGACGTCCGTCGGATAGCTCGTGAGTTCACCAGACACCGGCAACGACGCCGGCACCGAAGACAGCTCGGCCGAGATCGAGGGCACTCGCGAACAGCGCCATCCCGCAGTCATCGCCACCGCGATCGCGTTGCCGGTCGCGCTGGTGGTCGGAGTTCTGGTTGCCGCGATCGCGGTCAATCGCTCACCCGTTCGCGATCCGGTCGCTCTGGGCCCGGTCGACTCACCCGATGCCGCGAGTGCGCAGTGCACGTCCCTGCTCGACGCCGTGCCCGAGAACCTCGGCGACTACACGAGAGCCGAGCTGGCCGACCCGTCCCCGGTCGGAGTCCGCGCGTGGGTCTCGGCCGAGGAGAACGCCGAGCCGGTCGTGTTGCGCTGCGGCCTGCCCCGGCCGACCGGGTTCGATGTGGCTGCACCGCTGCAGGTGATCAACGGCGTTCAGTGGTTCGAGGTGTCCGGGGAAGACGACGGGATCGACGCCAGCACATGGTTCGTCGTCGATCGCGGCGTGTACGTTGCCCTGACAATTCCCGGCGACTCGGGCCCCACCCCGTTGCAGGACGCGTCCTCGGCCGTGTCGGACGCGCTGCCCCAACAACCTCTCGACCCGGCTCCGTTGCAGTAGCGCTGGGCCGCAACAGCTCTAACGCAAACCGGTACCGCGGGCGAGAGCGGTGTCGATCAGGGTGGCGATGAGCGTCGGGTAGTCGACGCCGGATTCCGCCCACATCTTGGGGTACATCGAGATCGAGGTGAACCCGGGCATCGTGTTGATCTCGTTGATGACCGGACCGTTCTCGGTGACGAAGAAATCCACTCGCGCCAGTCCCTGGCAGTCCAACGCCCGGAAGGCGGCGACGGCGAGTTCACGAATGCGGTCGCTCGTGGCGTCGTCGAGGGCAGCCGGGATGTCGAACTCACTGACATCGTCGAGGTACTTGGTGTCGAAGTCGTAGAAAGCATGATCGTCGATGTCCGCGTCGGGAATTCGGATCTCGGCGACGGCGCTCGCACGCACGGTGCCGTCGGGAAATTCCAGCACCCCGCACTCGACCTCGCGGCCGTGAATCATGCCTTCGACGATCACCTTGGGGTCGTGTTCGCGCGCAACGGCGATCGCGGTGGGGAGTTCGTCCCAGGCGGTGATGCGCGAGATTCCGATGGACGATCCGCCTCGGGCCGGTTTGACGAATGCAGGCAGGCCGATTCGGTCACGCTCGGCGGCCGTCAGGTCGTCGACCGCGCGCCGGAGTACGACCTGACGACCGATCGGCAGTCCCTCGGCACCGAGCAGCTTCTTGGTGAATTCCTTGTCCATCCCCGCAGCGCTGGCCAGCACGCCCGGCCCGACATAGGGAACGCCGGCCAACTCGAGCAGACCCTGCAGGGTGCCGTCCTCGCCGTACGGTCCGTGCAGAACCGGGAACACGACGTCGACGGATGCGAGCACCGTCCCGCCTTTCCCCTCGCCGAGGGCGAGCAAAGCGCCGGCGTGACCCGGGTCCGTACTGAGAGCAAGCGCTGTTCCCGTCTTGTCCACGGTCGGCAGTACCCGGTCGTGAATCGACAGCGCATCGATGTCGGAGGAGCCGAGTACCCAGGCACCGTCCGCGGTGATACCCACGGGAACCACCTCGTACTTGGCCGGATCGAGGTTCTGCAGCACGCTACCTGCCGATACACAGGACACAGCGTGCTCGCTGCTGCGGCCACCGAAGACGACGGCAACTTTGATGCGGGGAGTACTCACGATGAGAAACCGTACCGCCGCGGCTCATCGAACGCGGATTCGCCCTGTTCGTCGGGAGACCGCGATCACTGCCTCACTCGGGCTTGATACGACGTCCCAGCAGGTGCCCGACCGCATCCGGAACGGACATGCCGCCGTGACAGACCCGATGCACGGCGTCGGTCAGCGGCATCTCGACGTCGTAACTCTCGGCGAGGGCACGGACCGAGGTACAGGACTTGACGCCCTCGGCAACCTGCCCGTGCGCTGCTTCCTGCGCACTCTCGAGGGAGCCACCCGAACCCAGTCGTTCTCCGAACGTGCGATTACGCGAGAGGGGTGACGAGCAGGTGGCGACCAGGTCGCCCACCCCGGCCAGGCCCGACAGCGTCGACGGCTTGGCACCGAGTGCTACTCCGAGGCGGATGATCTCGGCCAGACCCCTGGTCATGATCGACGCGAGGGTGTTCTCGCCGTATCCGACGCCTGCGGCCATCCCGCAGGCGAGGGCGATGACGTTCTTGCAGGCACCACCGATCTCGGCACCGATGACATCACTGTTGGTGTAGGGCCTGAAATATCCGGTGGCGCAGGATTTCTGAATCTCGAGGGCACGCTGGGAGTCGGAGCACGCGATGACGGTTGCGGCGGGCTGCCCCTCGGCTATCGGGCGCGCAAGGTTCGGCCCGGACAGGCACGCGACCCGGCTGGGATCGGCACCGGTGACCTGAGAGATCACCTGGCTCATCCGCATGAGCGTTCCGGTCTCGATTCCCTTCGCCAGGGAGAGCAGCGTCGCGTGCGGCGGGATGGAGTCGGTCCATGCCCCCAGATTGGCCCGCAGACTCTGCGACGGCACGGCCAGCACCACGATGTCGGCTCCGTCGAGTGCACGGACGGGATCACTCGTCGCGCGGATCGACGACGGCAGCTCGATTCCCGAAAGGTAGTCCTTGTTCTCGTGGTCGTCGGTGATGGATGCGGCGAGTTCCTCGCGGCGGGCCCACATGGTGACGTCCGTTCCGGCATCGGCCAACACCTTGGCGAATGCGGTCCCCCACGAACCCGACCCCAGTACCGCTGCTCTGCTCATTCCGCCAACCCCTCGCCTACTTCGCCGATGCCCTGTCCACGCGCGCATCACCCTAACTCGCAGACCTACTCGGGCGGTCGGAGTCGGCACAGATCCGTGACGCTGGCAGGATCGAGCACCATGGGTGCATCACCAGACGACGACGGCGACCGGGCGGGCGCGTCGTCCGACCCTGCCCGCCGCGTCGTCAGGGTTCTCATCGCGGTGAAGGATCTCACCGCGGCGAAGTCGCGCTTGGCTGCGGAGTTCTCGGCACCCGATCGAACCCGGTTGGTGTTGGCCATGCTCAGCGATACCGTCGCCGCCGCTGCCGCCGTAGCGGCCGTCGATTCGGTCACGGTGGTCACACCCGATTCGCTCGTCGCCGAGACTGCACGAAAAATCGGTGCTCAGGTGTTCGACGAACCGATCGGCGATCCGGCTCAGCGAGCGGACGAACGTCTCAATCACGCCTTCTCCTCGGCTGCGCGAGTCCTGCGGCGCGATCGCACGATCCGCGCGCCCCGCGGGAGTGAGATCTCCACCGCCGACCAAGTCGACATCGTTGCACTGCAAGCGGACCTACCGGCGATGCATACCGACGAACTCGCGCAGGCCTATGCCGGTGCTCGACGCGGAGGCAGATCGGTCGTCGTCGACCATCACGGAACCGGAACCGCCGCGTTGATTCTGAAGGACTCTGCCGACGAACTGGCTCCGCTCTTCGGACCGGATTCCGCACGCCGCCACACCGAGTCGGGCGCGCATCGACTCGACGGCACCTGGCCTGGCCTTCGCCTGGACGTCGACACCGTCGACGACGTACGCAGAGCACACCGACTCGGGGTCGGACCGGCTACTGCCGCAACCCTTCGAGCCCTCGGTTGGAGCGACAACGCGTCCGCGACGACGGCCTGACAAATCTGGACCGCGGCGGGGTCGATGCGCTCGTGAACGAGTTTGGCCGTTCGGAGTTTCACCGGGGCCGGGTATGGGGGATGATCGTGCGGTGAGCACAGACGACGCGCTACCAGAGAACGAAGACCCGGCAATCGAGACAGATGATGGCAGTGGTTCGGAGCCGGTATGGAGTGCCCCGGTCACTGCGACGATGCCCAGCATTCCCTCCGCATTGCCGGCCGCGACACCGGAATCCGTTGATGCGGCCACGGTACTTCCCGAAAATCGCTATCTGAACCGGGAATTGAGCTGGCTCGACTTCAACTCGCGAGTACTCGCGCTCGCTGAGGACTCGTCGCTGCCCTTGCTCGAACGCGCCAAATTTCTGGCGATCTACGCGTCCAATCTCGACGAGTTCTACATGGTTCGGGTCGCCGGACTCAAACGGCGAGACGAAACCGGTCTGTCGGTTCGATCGGCGGACGGCATGACGCCGCGCGAACAACTCGCAGTGATCGGTCAACGCACCCAGGAACTGGCACTCAAACACGCCCGAGTGCTTCTCGATTCGATCCTGCCCGAGCTCACCGCCGAGGGTATTGCGATCATCCGGTGGTCGGATCTGGACAGCGAGGAACGGGCGCGATTGTCCGAGTACTTCACCGAGCAGGTATTCCCGGTTCTCACACCTCTGGCCGTCGACCCAGCGCACCCGTTCCCGTACATCAGCGGCCTGAGTCTCAACCTTGCTGTGACAGTGAAGGATTACGCAACCACCGGCGAGCACTTCGCCCGCGTGAAAGTCCCCGACAACGTCGATCGATTCGTGCGCGTCAAGCGTGGCGAGGGCAGCCACCGCATCGACGCCTTCCTGTCGATGGAAGAACTCATCTCGGCTCACCTCGACGTGCTCTTTCCCGGTATGGAGGTCGTCGAGAGCCACGCGTTCCGCATCACTCGCAACGCCGATTTCGAGGTCGAGGAAGACCGCGACGAGGACCTGCTTCAGGCGCTCGAAAGAGAGCTCGCGCGTAGGCGATTCGGCTCGCCGGTGCGACTCGAGATCGCCGACGACATGACCGAGCACATGCTCGAGTTACTGCTGCGCGAACTCGACGTCGATCCCGGCGATGTCATTCAGGTCCCCGGTCTGCTCGACCTGTCGTGCCTGTGGCAGGTCTACGGCGTCGACCGCCCCAACCTCAAGGACGCTCCCTTCGTCCCGGCTACCCACCCGGCGTTCGGTGAGCGGGAGACCCCCAAAAGTGTCTTCTCCACGCTGCGCGACGGCGACGTACTGGTGCACCACCCCTACGACTCGTTCTCCACCAGCGTGCAACGCTTCATCGAGCAAGCTGCAGCAGATCCGCAGGTGCTGGCCATCAAACAGACGCTGTACCGCACCTCGGGCGACTCACCGATCGTCAATGCTCTGGTCGATGCCGCCGGTGCCGGAAAGCAGGTCGTAGCACTGGTCGAGATCAAGGCCCGCTTCGACGAGCAGGCGAACATCGAGTGGGCACGCAAGCTGGAAAAGGCCGGCGTCCATGTCGTGTACGGGCTCGTCGGACTCAAGACGCACTGCAAGACCTGCCTCGTCGTGCGCCGTGAAGGGTCGGTCATTCGCCGCTACTGCCATATCGGCACAGGCAACTACAACCCCAAGACCGCGCGCATCTACGAGGACGTCGGTTTGTTCACGTCATCTCCCGAAATCGGAGCCGACCTCACCGATCTGTTCAACTCGCTCACCGGCTACTCACGAAAGTCCAAGTACCGCAATCTGCTTGTCGCTCCCTACGGGGTACGGCGCGGCATCGTCGAGCGCATCGAGGCGGAGGTCGAGCACCTCAAGGCGGGTCGTCCCGCCGGAATTCGCCTCAAGGCCAACGCCTTGGTCGACGAGCAGGTCATCGACGCGCTCTACCGAGCATCGATGGCAGGAGTCCCGGTGAAGGTGGTGGTGCGCGGAATCTGTGCACTCAAGCCAGGAGTTCCCGGTCTGTCGGAGAACATCGAAGTTCGTTCCATCCTCGGCAGATTCCTCGAGCATTCACGAGTTCTGCATTTCCAGGGCGCCGACGAAGTCTGGATCGGCAGCGCAGACATGATGCACCGCAACCTCGATCGCCGAGTCGAGGTGATGGCTCAGGTCAAGGACCCACGGCTGGCCAACCAGCTCGGCGATATCTTCGATTCGGCCCTCGACCCCACTACTCGGTGCTGGGAACTAGGGCCGGACGGTGGTTGGGTCGCCTCACCGGCTCGGGGTGAGAAAGTTCGTGAGCATCAGGTGGAGTTGATGCGCAACCGGAGGAATCAGGCGTCCTGATGGGCACTTCCGACGGCTCTCCCCGCGCCAACATCTTTGCGGCGGGCTCGATCCTGTGGCGACGTTCACCGAGCGGCGATTCGGGCGTCGAGGTCGCTTTGGTGCACAGGCCCAAGTACGACGACTGGTCGTTCCCCAAGGGAAAGCTCGATCCCGGTGAAACAGCGGTCGATGCAGCGGTCCGAGAGGTCAAGGAGGAGACCGGATTCGACTCACGACTGGGACGGTCGCTGTCCTACGTCACCTACCCGATTCCGGGGCACCGGCGGGTCAAGAAGGTGCTGTACTGGGCGGCAGAGGTCACCGGGGGCGAGTTCGTCCCCAATGTCGAGGTGGACGAACTGCGCTGGGTGGCGCCCCAGGACGTCGGCCGTGAACTCTCGTATCCCATGGACCACAAGATCCTTCGCCGGTTCGTGGCCAAGCCTGCCGACACCTCCACGGTGCTGTTGGTTCGGCACGGCAGTGCCGGGTCGCGCTCGCGGTTCAAGGGCAACGACGTCGACCGCCCACTCGACAGGAGCGGACGACGCCAGGCCGAATCCTTGGTCTCGTTGCTTCGGGCCTTCGGCGGTGATGCCGTGTATGCAGCCGACCGCGCTCGATGCGTCCAGACAGTCGCTCCATTCGCGGAATCGTTGGGGGTGGACATCACTCCCGAGCACCTCCTGTCCGAGGAAGGGTACGCCGACGACCCGCGCAAGGGACGCCATCGCGCTCGCGACATCGCCGAACTGCCCGGCACCCCCGTTGTCTGCAGCCAGGGAAAAGTGATCCCCGACTTGATGCGCTGGTGGGCCGAGAAAGACGGAATCACGTTGCCTGCCAACAGAAACCGCAAGGGCAGCGTATGGGTACTCTCGCGCCGTGACGGCAGACTCATCTCTGCCGACCACATCGCCAGTCCATTGCCCACCCTCACCGCCGACGGCTGAGCGGCGCACCACGAACGGCAGAAGGCCCCCGACTCGATCTTCGAGTCGGGGGCCTTCTGCCGTATCCACGCTGTCACACGTGCGCTGCCGCATCTGCGGCTGCGCCTCACAAGTGGAGCCTGCAGGCTCTACTTCTTCGCTGCGCGCTTCGCGGGTGCCTTCTTGGCCGGAGCCTTCTTGGCCGGAGCCTTCTTGGCAACGGTCTTCTTGGCCGCTGTCTTGGCCGGAGCCTTCTTGGCGGGAGCAGCAGTCGTTGCGGCCTTGCGCGCAGTCGTCTTGGCCGGAGCCTTCTTCGCAACGGTCTTGCGCGCGGTGGTCTTCGCGGGAGCTGCCTTCTTGGCGGCGGTCTTTGCGGGAGCCGCTGCCTTACGAGCCGTGGTCTTGGCCGGTGCTGCCTTCTTGGCGGCAGCGGTGGTTGCCTTGCGGGCGGTCGTCTTCACGGCCGCCTTCTTCGCAGCCGTCTTCTTCGCAGCCGCAGTCTTCTTGGCCGGAGCCGCGGCCGCACCGCGCTTGACGGCAGGACCGGTGGCGGGCAACTTCTGTCCGCCCGCGATGACGGCCTTGAACTGTGCACCCGGACGGAATGCCGGAACGTTGGTCGGCTTCACGCGAACGGTCTCACCGGTGCGGGGGTTACGGGCGACGCGCGCTGCGCGACGACGCTGCTCGAACACGCCGAAGCCCGTGATCGTGACACTCTCGCCGCGGTGTACTGCGCGCACGATGGTGTCGACGATGTTCTCGACAGCCTCTGTGGCGCTCCGCCTATCAGACCCCAACTTCTCGGTCAGGGCGTCAATCAGCTCTGCCTTGTTCATGGATTTCCTCCGCTATATGGTGGCCCATCGTCGGACCGACTACTACAACGGTAAACCCCAAGTCGTCAAGAGTCTATGCGCCACGCCAATTTTCATTCTGGTGTCGCGGAATGATTCACGGCCGCAAAGCGTGTCGGACCGCTGCCCGGTCAGCTTTCGGTGGGTGCCTCGATCCGCGCCGGAAGGGTCAGGGGTTTGTATGAAGGCCTTGACTTTTCGTACTCCGTAATGGCCTCTACCTGGCGTAATGTCAATCCGATGTCGTCCAGCCCCTCCAACAGACGCCACCGCGTGTAGTCGTCAATCGCGAAGCGCACCACCAACGTTCCAGCCGTTACGGTCTTGTCGACGAGGTCGACAATTATTTCCAGACCGGGCTGTTCTTCTAAGGCTTTCCACAGCAATTCGACGTCCGACTGATCCACTTCGGCGGCCAGCAGCCCGGCTTTGCCCGAGTTTCCGCGAAAGATATCGGCGAAACGGGAGGCGATCACAACCCGAAATCCGAAGTCCGAGAGTGCCCAGACGGCATGCTCGCGTGACGATCCCGTACCGAAATCGGGCCCGGCTACGAGCACCGAGCCTCGGTTGTACGGCTCGAGATTCAGGATGAAGTTCGGATCCGAGCGCCACGCGGCGAACAACCCGTCCTCGAATCCGGTGCGCGTGACGCGCTTGAGGTAGACGGCGGGGATTATCTGATCGGTGTCGACGTTGGACCGCCGAAGCGGAACTCCGATACCGGTGTGCCGGGTGAAAGCTTCCATCGAATGTTCTCCTATGGGTTCGATCGATCCGAGCGAGGACGCGTTCTACGCGAGATCAGCCGGAGAGGACAGGGTTCCGCGGATTGCGGTAGCAGCTGCAACCAGAGGCGAGACGAGATGAGTACGACCGCCTTTGCCCTGCCTGCCCTCGAAATTGCGGTTCGAGGTCGACGCCGATCGCTCGCCCGCCACCAGTTGGTCCGGATTCATTCCCAGGCACATCGAGCAACCGGCCTGACGCCACTCCGCTCCTGCGGCCGTGAAGATCTCGCCCAGGCCTTCCTCCTCGGCCTGCGCTCGTACCCGCATGGAGCCGGGTACCACCAGCATTCGCACTCCCTCGGCAACCCGGTGTCCCTCGAGAACGGACGCAACGGCCCGCAGATCCTCGATTCGACCGTTGGTGCACGAACCGACGAACACGGTGTCGACGGCGATCTCACGGATCGGCGTGCCGGCCTCGAGGCCCATGTACTGCAAGGCCTTCTGCGCCGACAACCGCTCGCCCTCGTCGGTCATCGCCTCCGGATCGGGCACCGTACTTCCCAGCGGCGCACCCTGACCCGGATTCGTGCCCCACGTGACGAACGGCGTCAACGTATCGGCATCGATGTGGACCTCGTTGTCGAACACCGCATCCGGATCTGTCGCCAGCTCGTTCCACGACGCCACTGCTGCGTCCCAGTCGGCTCCCTGCGGAGCGTGTGGGCGCCCCTTCAGGTACTCGTAGGTGATCTCGTCGGGTGCGATCATGCCTGCCCTCGCACCGGCTTCGATCGACATGTTGCAGATGGTCATTCGCGCTTCCATCGACAGCTTTCGGATGGCCTCACCGCGGTACTCGAGGACGTAACCCTGCCCGCCACCGGTACCGATCTTGGCAATGACGGCAAGAATCAGGTCCTTGCTCGTCACGCCGGGGGCGAGCTCACCGTCGACGGTGATCGCCATCGTCTTGAACGGACGCAGCGACAAGGTCTGCGTGGCCATGACGTGCTCGACCTCGCTGGTACCGATGCCCATTGCGATCGAGCCGAAGGCTCCGTGCGTCGAGGTGTGACTGTCTCCGCACACCACGGTCATGCCGGGCTGAGTGAGACCCAACTGTGGGCCGATGATGTGCACGATGCCCTGATCGAGATCGCCCATCGGGTAGAGCCGAACACCGAATTCCTCGCAGTTACGTCGAAGGGTGTCGACCTGTGTGCGCGAGACCAGATCGGCGATGGGCGCGAAGATGTCGGCCGTCGGGACGTTGTGGTCCTCGGTCGCGATCGTCAGATCGGGACGCCGGAGTCCGCGGCCGGCCAACCGAAGTCCGTCGAACGCCTGCGGGCTCGTCACCTCGTGCACCAGATGGAGGTCGATGTAGATCAGATCCGGCTCACGCGCTCCGCCTTCTCCGCCGCCTCGGACCACCACGTGCTGGTCCCATACCTTCTCCGCCAAAGTCTTCGGTGTTTCGGACATCGCTGTCGCGGACCTCGTCTTCCCTGTCGTCGTCGCGCCGGTGAACGGGCTGGTCCACCTCGCGTGATCGTCTCGACATCATGCCCCTGGCGCGCACTGAAGATCTCGTAGTTGTGCAATCTCAGCATTCGGGAGGCTAATATCGTTCTATGAGACAGCATAGCCCCAATGGCCTCGTCGACAAATCGAGCGGTATCGGTGTCCTCGACAAGGCGATGACGGTGCTGCACGCAGTGGCCGAGAAGCCCTGCAATCTCAATGATCTGTGCGCTCGAACGAGCCTGCCCCGTGCCACGGCCCACCGCCTCGCGGTCGGCCTGGAGACCCACCGACTTCTCGTACGAGACGCCGACGGCCTGTGGCGGACCGGGCCGGGACTGGGAGAGCTTGCGGCGAGTGCATCGGACACCCTGCTCGATGCTGCCGCCTCGGTACTCCCACGCCTGCGCGAAATCACCGGCGAGAGTGTGCAGATCTATCGGCGCGAAGGGACGGTGCGGGTGTGCGTGGCGTCCATGGAGCCACCGACCGGACTTCGAGACACCGTGCTCGTCGGCGCACGTCTGCCGATGACGGCAGGATCGGGTGCCAAAGTCCTTCTCGCATGGGCCGATTCGCAGACTCAACGAACAGTTCTGCCCGATGCAGAATTCAGTGAGCGTGTTCTCCTCGAAGTTCGGCGGCGCGGTTGGGCACAGAGTGCGGGCGAGCGGGAACCGGGCGTCGCGAGCGTCGCCGCGCCGGTGCGCGACAGCAACGACACTGTGGTGGCGGCAATCTCGGTGTCCGGGCCGATCGATCGAATCGGACGCAAGCCAGGAGCGCGCTGGGCCGCGGATCTCCTGGCGGCCGCGGACGCACTGCACAAGCGGCTCTGAGGGAAACCCACAGACCTGTCGGCACGAGGAAAACGAGCTGATCGAGCTGCGAGAGTGGGGTACCTTCGTCTCGAGCGGCCTACCCGGCCGGTCGTCGACTGCGAGGAGTCACCCATGCCCGAATCCGGCAGTGAAGAACTGAAGAAGAAGTTCCGCGAGGTTCTGGAACAGAAGAACAGCAAGTCCCACAATTCCGTCGACCACAAGGACGGCGGACCGAAGGTCAACAACGCCCACGGTCCGGCCGACCATCAGAAGATGTTCCGCCGCAAGAGCGTCTGAGACGTACACACCGAAACGACAACACCCTCCCGATCCGCGGATCGAGAGGGTGTTGTCTGTTGTAGCCCCGACGGGATTCGAACCCGCGCTACCGCCTTGAGAGGGCGGCGTCCTAGGCCGCTAGACGACGGGGCCAGGAACTTCACCTGCATTGTGTTCGAGCTTGTACGTGCTGAGCCAGCTTAACTGCCTCGGCCTCGGCGACAAAATCGCCTTCACCTGCTCGCTGGGGTACCAGGACTCGAACCTAGAATGGCGGTACCAGAAACCGCTGTGTTGCCAATTACACCATACCCCAATGGACTTGAATCGAATTGCTCATCTGATCGATGTGCACTGCGTTTCGAGCCGGGATAGAGACTATCAAAGGTGACTACCCATTCTCCAAATCGGCTGCTCAGAGCCACCGAAACCGCGCCATGGACGCGTCAGGATCGGCCAGGGGCACCGTCGAGTGGGGACCCGAGAGCCCCCTCTACGCCCCGGCCGACGAGTGGAGCAGACTCGTTCTCCGTGACCGATCGCAGACCCCGCAGAGTCCGATGAAGGTTCTGCTCGTTCCTCAGGGCGAGCAGGCCGTGCTGACGTACCTCGCCGACGACGGCTCGACGCAGAGCGATCCCACAGTGGCCGAGGATCCGGTCGCGGCCGTGGCCGAGCTCGAACGAGACGAACGGCCGAGGTGGGTGTGGGAAGACACGAGCCGGATCTACCCTCGGTTGCTCGAACGAGGGGTACGCGTACGCCGCTGTCACGATCTCGCACTGGTCGGTGCCATTCTGGCGATGCGGGCCGGCGTCGCGAGTGTCCCGTCGGCTCCCGCCGACCTGCGACCGGGCCTGTTCGACGCGAACCCGAACTCCGATCCGAACGGGGTGCTCGCCGAGTACCGACGTCAGCTTCGGGACATCGGTGACGACCGAGCACTGCACCTGCTGGCAGCGGCCGAGTCGGCCGGAGGCTTGGCCGCAGCGGAGATGACCTTCGACGGGTTGCCGTTCTCGGCGTCGGCGCATCGCCGTCATCTCGACACGATGCTCGGTACGCGGCCGCTCGACGGTTCTCTTCCCCCGGCTCTCGTCGAGCTCGAGAACCAGATCACCTCGGCGTTCGGCCGGCGAGTCAACCCCGCCTCGCCGGTGGAGCTGGTGGCCGCGTTCGCGCGCGTCGGTATCGAACTGACATCGACTCGCGCGCACGTCATCCGCGACATTGACCACCCGGCGGTTCCGCTGCTGTTGCGCCACCGTGATCTCTCGAAGCTGCACGCTGCGAACGGGTGGGCATGGCTCGACGCGTGGGTTCGCGACGATCGTTTCCGTCCGGTCTATGTTCCCGGCGCTGTGGTGTCAGGTCGGTGGGCCAGTCGCGGCGGAGGCGGCCTTCAGATTCCGAAACCCCTGCGCGCCAGTGTGATCGCCGATCCCGGCTACACCTTCGTGGCCGCCGACGCCGGTCAGCTCGAACCACGCATCCTCGCTGCGATGTCCGGCGATCCCCGCATGGTCGCCGCTGCAGGCACCGAAGATCTGTATGCACCGGTGGCGGCGGAATCGTTCGGCGGCGATCGCAGCCACGCCAAGGTCGCCGTTCTCGGGGTGCTGTACGGCGCGACGTCCGGTGAGGCACGCGCTCTGCTGACGCGACTACGCGCCTCGTTCCCCGGTGCCGTCGCATTGGTGGAGGAGGCCGCCCGCGCCGGTGAACGGGGCGAGGTCGTTCGTTCGTGGCTGGGACGGGCCTGCCCACCGCCCTCGGCGCAGTGGTGGTCCGCCGGTGATGCCCACGCGCGGGGCCGGTTCACTCGCAATTTCGTCGTGCAGGCCACCGCAGCCGAGTGGGCGCTGTGCTTGCTGGCCGATCTGCGTGGTCGGTTGGCCGGGAGCAGCAGCAGATTGGTGTTCTTTCAGCACGACGAAGTGGTGGTGCATTGTCCCGTCGCCGATTCGGATCGTGCCGCCGAAGCGATTGCAGGATCGGCGTTGTCGGCGACTCGGCTGATGTTCGGCGACACGGCCGTCCGGTTTCCGATGGAGACGAGAATCGACCGCTTCTACGGCGCTTCGGCTGCCGGTTCGGAGCCGGATTCCGACTGAGCTCGCGGCGGGTCGACGAACGTCACGTCGATGTCCTCGAACGGCTTGCTGCGTTGCGCTTCTGCCTGTCCGGTGTAGGTGAGCTTGTCGCCCTCGGTCAGTTCGACGTCGTCGGTGAACGGGGCCAGCAGGGCTCGCGGAAAGAGCCGATCGACGCGGACCACGTTGATCTCGATGCACATCACGATCGACACCGACGTCACGTACAGAAACGCCAGCAGTCCCAGTACGACGGCGAACACACCGTTGGTGACGGTCGCGTTGCTGACGACGTACTTCACGTAGACACTGCCGAAGGTCTGCAGCAGCTGCCAGATCAGACCGGCAACGACAGCTCCGGGAAGAACCTGTGGGATGGACACCGGTCTCGCCGTGGCGAGCCTGAACGCGACAACGAACACGCCGACGTAGAAGAGCGTGCCGACCACGAACACCACGAGGCCGGATTCCGGACCGAAATACCCTGCGGCACTGAGCACATTGAGTGCTGTGATGGCCAGGACCGCCAGACCGACCGTGCTCAGCAGACCCAGTCCGCGCACCCGGGCCCGGATGGGGTCGGGCCGTAGGTTCTTCGGCACCGTCCACGCAGTGTTCATTGCGTTCTGCAGCGCCACGGCCACTCCGAGTCCGCCGTACAGGGAGCCGAGGACACCCACCACGAGACCGACGGTGCCGCCACCGATGCGTTCGGGCCGGCCCAGTTCGTCTCCGATCACCGGGATCTGACCGAGAGCAGAGCTGAGGATCTGTTGCTGCAGTTCCGGACTACCGGCCAACACGGTGCCCAGAACCGTCGAGAACAGCAACAGTGCAGGAAACAGCGAGACGAAGGCGTAGTAGGTGATCAGGGCAGCGAGGTAGCCGCCCTGATCGTCGACGAACTTGTACACCACCGCAATGGGATATCCGAGAACCGGACGCCTGCGCTGGAGTCGATCCAGTCGATCGGAGACACTCATTCGAGGCTGTCTCCGAGGACCGGGGTGCGCCGGCGGCCGTGCGCCGTCACGCCACCTGGGCCCGTGCCGCAGCCAGACGCGCCAAGGTCTTCTCGCGCCCGAGCAATTCCATGGACTCGTACAGCGGCGGGCTGATGTGCGACCCGGTCACTCCCACCCGTATCGGGGCAAAAGCCTTGCGCGGCTTGAGCTCCAGCTTCTCGATCAACGCCTCCTTGAGGGTCGCCTCCAGGTCGGCCGTGGTCCAGGTCTGCAACGCCGTCAGCGCCTCGACTGTGGCGTCGAGAACGGGTGCGGCATCGGGACCGAGGTTCTTCGCCGCGGCTGCAGGGTCGATCACGAAGTCCGCCTCGTCGACGAACAGGAACTCGAGCAGTCCCCAGGCGTCCGACAGGACGACGATGCGGGTCTGCACCAGATCGGCCGCCACGGCGAAGATCTTTTCGTCGACCGGCTCGGTGAGATGGCCCTGTGCGACGAGGTATTCGCGCAATCGCGCCGCGAAATCGTCTGCCGCCAGCATCCTGATGTGCTCGGCGTTGATCGCGTCGGCCTTCTTCTGATCGAAGCGTGCCGGATTGGAATTGACCGACGAGATCTCGAACGCCGCCACCATCTCGTCGAGCGAGAAGACGTCGTGATCGTCCGAGATGCCCCACCCGAGAAGAGCGAGGTAGTTCAGCAGGCCTTCCGGCACGAACCCACGATCACGGTGGATGAACAGATTGGATTCGGGGTCACGCTTGGACAGCTTCTTGTTGCCCTGGCCCATGACGAACGGAAGGTGCCCGAACTCGGGGGTGCGTTCTGCGACACCGATCCGGATCAACGCCTCGTAGAGAGCGAGCTGACGAGGCGTCGACGACAGCAGGTCCTCACCGCGCAGGACATGGGTGATCTTCATCAGTGCGTCGTCGACCGGATTGACCAACGTGTACAGCGGAACTCCGTTGCCGCGCGTCAGGGCGAAGTCCGGAACGGTCCCCGCCTTGAACGTGGTCTCCCCGCGCACGAGGTCGTTCCACGTCAGGTCGTGATCGGGCATCCGCAGTCGCACGACGGCCCCGCGCCCCTCGTCGAGGAATCCCTGTCGCTGCTCCGGCGTCAGGTCGCGGTCGAAGTTGTCGTAGCCGAGTTTGGGGTCGCGTCCGGCAGCCTTGTGACGGGCCTCCACTTCCTCCGGCGTGGAGAAGGACTCGTAGGCCTCGCCGGCGTCGAGCAACTGCTGCACGACGGCAAGGTGCTGGTCGCGACGCAACGACTGACGGTAGGGCTCGTACGGGCCACCCACTTCGGGGCCCTCGTCCCATTGGAGGCCGAGCCAGCGCAACGCGTCGAGCAGGGCGGCGTAGGACTCCTCGGAGTCGCGTGCGGCGTCGGTGTCCTCGATACGAAAGACGAAGGTGCCGCCGTGATGCCTGGCGAACGCCCAGTTGAACAATGCCGTTCGGACCAGACCGACGTGCGGGGTACCGGTGGGCGACGGGCAGAACCGAACGCGGACATCTGTTGCTGTGGTCATACCGGCCCTACTTCTTCGCTGCGACGGGGTTGGTCAGGGTACCGATTCCCTCGACGGTGATCGACACACTGTCTCCGTCGGTGATGGGTCCGACTCCCTCGGGGGTTCCGGTGAGAATGACGTCTCCGGGGAGCAGTGTCATCACCGCGGACACCCACTCGATGATCTTCGGAATGTCGTGCAGCAGAAGCGAAGTGCGACTCTGCTGCTTGACCACGCCGTCGACCTCGGTCTTGATCTCGAGATCGGTCGGGTCGAGCGAGGTCTCGATCCACGGCCCGAGTGGGCAGAAGGTGTCGTGTCCCTTGGCGCGAGTCCACTGTCCGTCGTGCTTCTGGTGGTCGCGGGCCGAGACGTCGTTGGCGACGGTGTATCCGAGCACCACCTCGTACGCCTTGGAGGCGGGGACGTCCTTGCACGGACGGCCGATGACGATCGCCAGTTCGCCCTCGAAGTGCACTTCGTTCGAGGACGGTGGCAGCACGATGGCCGCACCGGGCCCGACGATGGAGGTGTTCGGCTTGATGAAGATCACGGGGTCCTTCGGAGCCTCACCGCCCATCTCGGCCACGTGCGCGGCGTAGTTCTTACCGATGGCGATGACCTTGCTGGCGAGGATGGGCGCGAGCAGTCGCACATCGGCCAGAGGCCACGACCGACCCGTGAACGTGGGTGTGCCGAAGGGATGTTCGGCGATTTCTTTCGCAGTCTGCGAGTCACCCTCACCTTCGATACTCACGAATGCCACACCATCAGGACTTGCAATTCGACCGAGACGCATGTCGGAAGTCTATCGACATGCGCGGTGTGCACTCCGCCACCGTCCGTTCCGCGCGGTTCGGGCCGGTGTAGGGTCGACAACGAGTTCCACATCTCAAGAAACAATGTCCATATATTGAGACGGAGATCAAATGGACGCCACCGCGCAGCTGTCCGACATCGGCGAGTTCAGGCGATGGTTCATGCTTGCCCTCGGCATGCTCGCGCAGACCGCAGGCGCGGTGTTCATCAACGGCGCAGCGTTTCTCATCCCCGCGTTGCACGACGACCGTGGCCTGAGCCTGCCCGCCGCCGGACTCGTCGTCGCCATGCCGACCGTGGGCATCATGTTCACCCTGATCGCCTGGGGTGTGCTGGTCGATCGGATCGGCGAGCGGCTCGTTCTCGCAGTCGGGCTCGGTCTGACTGCGCTCGCCGGTGTAGCCGCCGTGTTCACCACCTCCATTCCCCTGCTGGCAATCCTGCTCCTGCTGGGCGGTATGGCCGCGGCGAGCGCCAACAGCGCCAGCGGACGCGTCGTGGTCGGGTGGTTCCCGCCGCAGCGTCGTGGATTGGCCATGGGAATCAGACAGATGTCGGTCCCACTGGGCGTTGCCATCGCAGCCCTGACCGTTCCCTCGATCGCGCGAGATCACGGTGTCGGTTCCGCACTGTGGGTGCCCGCACTCGTCTGCGCCGTGGGAGCGGTGCTGTGCCTGGCCGTGATCGACCCTCCACGTCCTCACCGCGCCGACGCCGCGGCGCAAGGACTGTTGGACAATCCCTACCGCGCCGGATCACGCCTGTGGCGGATTCATGCCACCTCGATATTGCTGGTGATACCGCAGTACGTCGTGTGGACCTACGCGCTCGTCTGGCTGATGACCGACCGAGAGTGGAGTGCGGCGTCGGCAGGCATCCTCGTCACCGTCAGCCAGATCCTCGGCGCGCTCGGCCGAATGGGCGTAGGGGCCCTGTCCGACCGCGTCGGAAGCCGGATGCGACCGCTGCGATGGGTGGCCGTCGCCACCACGGCCAGCATGCTCGCGCTGGGCATCGCAGACTGGTTCGACTCCCCCGTCGCCGTCGTTGCACTGGTCATCGCGTCGATCACCACCGTCGCTCCGAACGGCCTCGCGTTCACCGCCGTCGCCGAGATCTCCGGACCGTTCTGGAGCGGGCGCGCCCTCGGAGTTCAGAACACCGGCCAGTACATCTTCGCCGCGGCAGTGCCGCCTGCATTCGGAGCGCTCGCGGCAGTGAGTTTCCCGCTCGCCTTTCTGATCTCGGCGATATTTCCGGCCCTCTCCACCCCGGTGATTCCGGACGACCCCGGCACCTGACGACCCCGACACCTGACGCAGGCGACGATGCCACGTCCGGCAGTAGCCGAGCGTGGCATCGTCGCCTGCAAAAGAGTCCGCGGTGGAGGAACCTACAGGCGCGCTGCGATTCTCGCGCCTATGTCCTTCGTCGACGCGGTGGTGGTTCCTCGCTCGGCGAGGTCCGCTGCGACAGCGGCTTCCACTCGCGCCGCTCCTGCCGCATCGCCGAGATGATCGAGCAACAACGACACCGACAGGATGGCGGCCGTCGGATCGGCCTTCTGCTGCCCTGCGATGTCGGGAGCGCTGCCGTGCACGGGCTCGAACATGCTCGGATTGGTACCGGTCGCATCGATGTTTCCGCTTGCGGCCAAACCGATTCCACCGGTCACCGCCGCCGACAGGTCTGTCACGATGTCTCCGAACAGATTGTCGGTGACGATGACATCGAACCGGCCCGGGTCGGTCACGAGGTGAATCATCGCGGCATCGATGTGCTGGTACGCGACCTCGACGTCCGGGAACTCGGCCGCGACCTCGTCCACCGTGCGAGCCCAGAGGCTGCCGGCGAACGTGAGCACATTGGTCTTGTGCAGCAGCGTCAGATGCTTGCGCCGAGTCAGAGCCCGCTCGAAACCGTTGCGCACCACCCGTTCGACGCCGTAGCGGGTGTTGACACTGACCTCGGTGGCCACCTCGTGCGGCGTGCCGACGCGAAGCGCTCCACCGTTTCCGGTGTACGGACCCTCGGTGCCCTCACGCACGACCACGACGTCGATCTGCTTGTCACCGGCCAGCGGACCGACCACTCCGGGGTACAGCTTGGCCGGGCGCAGATTGATGTGGTGATCGAGCTCGAACCGAGCTCGCAACAGCAGTCCGCGCTCGAGCACGCCGCTCGGCACCGACGGATCTCCGATGGCTCCCAACAGAATTGCGTCGTGCTCACGCAGTTCAGCCAATACCGAGTCCGGCAGCAGTTCTCCGGTGGCGTTGTAGCGACGCGCACCCAGGTCGTACTCGGTCTTCTCGGCACCGGGTGCAACCACATCGAGCACGGCGAGCGCCTCGGTGACGACCTCGGGTCCGATTCCGTCCCCGGCGATGACGGCCAGCTTCATCTCACTCCTCGTGATTCTTCGACGTCGTTCGATCGACTGCGAGCGATGCTCAGGACAGGTCGACCAGTTCGATGGTGGACGCGCCGACCGCGGTGGCGATGCTCGCGCTCAACTCCGCCGGAACGTCCTTGTCGACGCGCAGCAGAATTGTTGCACCGTCGCCCTCGGAGTCCTGGCTCAGCGCGGCGGCCTGGATGTCGATGCCGGCATCGCCGAGCAGGGTGCCGATCCGGCCGAGGCTGCCGGGCTGATCCGCGTAGTTGACGATGAGGTTCTTGCCCTCGGCACGGAGGTCGAAGTTGCGACCGTTGATGTTGACGATCTTCTCGACCTGCGTGGTGCCGGTCAGAGTGCCCGCGACGTTGAGCACCGAACCGTCGCCGTAGACGGCGCGGATGTCGACGACACTGCGGTGGTTCTCGCTCTCGGAGGCCGTGGTGACCTCGGCGGTGACGCCGCGCTCCTCGGCGAGCGACGGGGCGTTGACGAACGTGACCGAGTCCTCGATGACGGCGGAGAACAGTCCGCGCAGCGCCGAGAGCTTGAGGATCTGCACGTCCTCGCCCGCGAGTTCGCCGCGCACGTCGACCGACAGCGAGGTGGGAAGTTCGTTGGACAGCGCGCCGAGCAGCACACCCTGCTTACGCACGATCTCGAGCCACGGCGACACCTCTTCGCCCACGGCACCACCCTTGACGTTGACGGCGTCGGGCACGAATTCGCCTGCGAGAGCAAGCAATACCGACTTGGCCACGTCGGTGCCCGCGCGGTCCTGGGCCTCGGTCGTAGACGCACCGAGGTGCGGGGTGACGACGACCTGAGGCAGCTCGAACAGGGGGCTGTCGGTGCACGGCTCGGAGGCGTAGACGTCGATTCCGGCGGCGAAGACGTGGCCGCTGGTGATGGCGTCGGCCAGGGCCTGCTCGTCGACCAGTCCACCGCGAGCGGCGTTGACGACGATCACACCGGGCTTGGTCTTGGCCAGCGCTTCCTTACCGATGATTCCCTTGGTCTCCGGGGTCTTCGGCAGGTGAACCGAGAACATGTCGGCGCGCTCGAGCAGCTCGTCCAGGCTCACCAGTTCGATGCCGAGCTGGGCGGCACGCGCGGCCGAGACGTAGGGGTCGTAGGCGATGATGTGCGTCTCGAATGCAGCCAAACGCTGTGCGAACAGCTGACCGATGCGGCCGAGTCCGACGACACCGACGGTCTTGCCGAAGATCTCGACACCGTTGAACTTGCTGCGCTTCCACTCGTGCTGACGCAGAGTGGCGTCGGCAGCGGGAATCTGGCGCGCGGCCGACAGCAGCAGCGTCACCGCATGCTCGGCCGCCGTGTGGATGTTGGACGTCGGTGCGTTGACGACGAGGACACCGCGCTCGGTGGCTGCAGGTACGTCGACGTTGTCCAGGCCGACACCGGCGCGGGCGACGATCTTGAGTTTGGTTCCGGCGGCGAGAACCTCTGCGTCGACCGTAGTCGCGGAGCGCACCAGGATCGCGTCGGCCTCGGGAACCGCGGCGAGCAGCGCGGGGCGATCCGGGCCGTCGACCCAACGGACCTCGACGCCGTCGCCCAATGCCTCGACGGTGGACGGCGCAAGTTTGTCGGCGATCAGAACGACAGGACGGCCTGGCTGGCTCACGTGAAAAACTCCCTATGTCGGTTCGAGACTGTTGTCGGTGAAAATTCGGAGCTGGTGCAGCAGAAACAGTTTAGAGGCCGGAGACGTCGAACTGTGACGCCACCTGGCTCACGCACCGAAGGGCACCCCTACGGATGCAGGAGTGCCCTTCGATCAGCATGCGTGAGAACGTGATTCGATGAGAATCAGGCCGTTTCGGTGATCGGGCGATCGACCCAGCTCATCAGGTCGCGCAGCTTCTTGCCGGTGACCTCGATGGGGTGCTCGGCGTTGGCCTTGCGCAGGCCTTCGAGCTCGGTGTTGCCGTTCTCGACGTTGGCGACCAGGCGACGGGTGAACTCACCCGACTGGATGTCGGCCAGGATGGCCTTCATGCGCTCCTTGGTGCCTGCGTCGATCACGCGCGGGCCCGAGAGGTAGCCACCGAACTCCGCGGTGTCGGACACCGAGTAGTTCATCCGAGCGATGCCGCCCTCGTACATGAGGTCGACGATGAGCTTGAGCTCGTGCAGCACCTCGAAGTACGCCATCTCGGGCGCGTATCCGGCCTCGACCATGACCTCGAAGCCCGTCTTGACGAGCTCCTCGGTGCCACCGCACAGCACGGCCTGCTCGCCGAAGAGGTCGGTCTCGGTCTCTTCCTTGAACGTGGTCTTGATGACGCCTGCGCGCGTTCCACCGATGCCCTTGGCCCAGGACAGGGCAAGTGCCTGGCCTTCGCCCTTGGGGTCCTGGTCGATGGCGATGAGCGCGGGAACACCCTTGCCGTCGACGAACTGGCGACGCACGAGGTGGCCGGGGCCCTTGGGTGCGACCATGCCGACGGTGACGAACTCCGGAGCCTTGATCAGGTCGAAGTGGATGTTGAGTCCGTGGCCGAAGAACAGCGCGTCGCCGTCCTTCAGGTTGGGCTCGATCTCCTCGGAGAAGATCTTGGCCTGCGCGGTGTCGGGTGCGAGCACCATGATCACGTCGGCCCATTCGGACACCTCGGCGGGAGTGCCGACCTTCAGACCCTGCTCCTCCGCCTTGGCGCGGGACTTCGAGCCCGCTGCCAGGCCGATGCGCACATCGACACCGGAGTCGCGCAGGCTCAGCGAGTGCGCGTGGCCCTGGCTTCCGTAACCGATCACAGCGACCTTGCGGCCCTGGATGATCGACAGATCAGCATCGTCGTCGTAGAACATCTCGACTGCCACTGTTTGTAACCTTTCCTCTTCGATTTCGCTGAATATCACGTCCGCCGCTCAGCGCGACGCTGTGATCGATTTCGGTCCACGTCCGACGGCAACGACTCCCGACTGGACTATTTCTCGAATTCCATAGGGGTCCAACATCTTGAGCAACGCATCGAGCTTCGAGCGGGTGCCCGTCGCCTCGACCGTGACGGCCTCGGGTGATACGTCGATCACCTTGGCGCGGAACAGGTTCACCGTTTCGATGACCTCGCTACGGACGCTGGCGTCGGCACGCACCTTGATCAGCAGCAGCTCACGCGCCACCGAGGAGTCGTCGTCCTGCTCGACGATCTTGATGACGTTGATGAGCTTGTTGAGCTGCTTGGTGACCTGCTCGAGCGGAAACTCGTCGACGGTCACCACGATCGTCATGCGCGAGATCTCGGGGATCTCGGTGCCGCCGACGGCGAGTGACGAGATGTTGAAGCCGCGCCGCGAGAACAGTGCAGCGACGCGAGCCAGCACACCTGGCTTGTCCTCGACGAGGACGCTGAGGGTATGGCTCGTGCTCACTGGTCGGTGCCTTTCACGTCGTTGTTCTGTGGGTGTGGCGCCTGCTCGCGTTCCATGGCCTCGTCGATGCCGGGCTCGCTACCCACGGTCTCGTCCTCGTCGAACAGCGGACGAATGCCGCGGGCGGCCATGATCTCGTCGTTACCGGTTCCGGCTGCGACCATCGGCCACACCTGAGCGTCTGCTCCGACGATGAAGTCGATGACGACCGGACGATCGTTGATCGCACGGGCCTGGGCTATCACCGCGTCCACGTCCTCTTCCCGCTCGCACCGCAGGCCGACGCAACCCAATGCCTCGGCGAGCTTCAAGAAATCGGGGATACGGACGGCACCGTGGGTACCGAGGTTGGTGTTGGAGTAACGCTCCTCGTAGAACAGGGTCTGCCACTGGCGAACCATGCCGAGGTTGCCGTTGTTGATGACCGCGACCTTGATGGGGATGCCCTCGACCGCGCACGTCGCGAGTTCCTGGTTTGTCATCTGGAAGCAGCCGTCGCCGTCGATGGCCCACACCTCGGCGTCGGGGAGGCCCATCTTGGCCCCCATGGCGGCCGGGACCGCGTACCCCATCGTGCCGAGGCCGCCCGAGTTGAGCCACGTACGCGGCTTCTCGTAGCTGATGAACTGCGCGGCCCACATCTGGTGCTGGCCGACTCCGGCGCAGTAGATCGCGTCGGGTCCGGCGAACTTGCCGACCGAGGAGATGACGAACTCGGGCGACATGGAACCGTCGGACGGGCGGTCGTAGCTCAGCGGATAGGTCTTGCGGATGCCGTCGAGGTACACCCACCACTGCTCGAGGTCGAGCGTGGTTCCGGTCGCACGATCTGCGCGTAGCGCTTCGATGAGCTCGGTGATGACCTCTCGACAATCACCGACGATCGGCACGTCCGCGTACCGGTTCTTGCCGATCTCGGCCGGGTCGATATCGGCGTGGATGACCTTGGCGTTCGGCGCGAACGACGAGAGCTGGCCGGTGACGCGGTCGTCGAACCGGGCCCCGAGCGTGATCAGCAGGTCGCTGCGCTGCAGCGCGGCGACTGCAGCGACGGTGCCGTGCATTCCCGGCATTCCCAGATTGAGCTGATGAGAGTCGGGGAACACACCGCGAGCCATCAGAGTGGTGACGACGGGAATTCCGGTCAGTTCGGCGAGCTCGAGCAGCTCTGCCGAGGCGTTGGCCTTGATGACGCCACCACCCACGTAGAGCACCGGCTGCGCGGCGTCGGCGATGTAGCGCGCCGCCTCACGAACCTGCTTGCCGTGCGGCTTGGTCACCGGCCGATAGCCCGGCAGACGCATCTCCGGCGGCCACGAGAACGTCGTCGGTGCCTGCAGCACATCCTTGGGGATGTCGACGAGCACGGCGCCGGGTCGACCGGAGGACGCGATGTAGAACGCCTCGGCCATGATGCGCGGGATGTCGGCACCGTCGGTGATGAGGAAGTTGTGCTTGGTGACGGGCATCGTGATGCCCGAGATGTCGGCTTCCTGGAAGCCGTCGGTTCCGATGAGACTGCGGGCGACCTGACCGGTGATGGCAACGATCGGGACCGAATCCATCTGGGCATCGGCGAGCGGGGTGACGAGGTTCGTCGCGCCGGGACCCGACGTTGCCATGCAGACGCCGACGCGGCCGGTGGCCTGGGCGTATCCGGTGGCAGCGTGGCCCGCGCCCTGCTCGTGACGAACGAGGATGTGCCGGACCTTCTTCGAGTCGAAGAGCGGATCGTAGACCGGAAGAACCGCGCCACCGGGTATGCCGAATACGGTGTCGACGTCGAGTTCTTCGAGGGCCCGAACAACCGACTGTGCGCCGGTGACCTTCTCCGGTGCGACGTGGCGTCGCGATCCGTTGGTCGCCGCTTCTGCGGCCGGGCTGGTCGACGGGCTGGCGGCTGTCCCCGACTTACGGGTCGTGGGCCCTGGGCGTGCGGTTGGTGCGCTCACTGATTGCTTCCTCAGGAATGTGAAATTGCTGGGCGATCTCTGGGCAAGAAAAAACCCCCGTCAGCGTGAGCTGTACGAGGGTGGCGCGTCGATGCGAGTTTGAACAACCGGCTCAGGCGTTGACGCGCCGGCCGATTACGAGTATCCAATTCCGCTTCACGCGCTCGACGGTAGGCGCGCGCACAGGGAAGAGTCAAACTCGTCACGACGCAATCCCATTATGTGAGATCGCGTAGATGCAATGCGAAGATGAATGGGTGTCGTCTTCGCAGCAGTCCGAACCACCTCCGCCATCATCCCACACCGCACCCGAGTCACCGAACGGTGCCGAGGGACCGCAACCATCGAGAACGCAGGTCATTCGAGTCCCGCGCCTCGCGCTCATCGGCGTGGGACTGTTGCTGTTCGGCACGGGACTGAGTGCCGCCAGCTGGCCGTTGGCCATGGGATGGCTGCTGATCTTGCCGATCGTCGCGTGCATCTGGGTGTTTCGAGTGCGCACGGTCATCTCTCCCGAGGCGATCACGGCTCGACGGTTCGTCGGTTCGGATGTGATCGCGTGGGAATCGGTGGCGGGTCTGCACTTCCCGGATCGCCGGTGGGCGCGGGTGGTCCTGACCGACAAGAGCGAGAAGTCGCTGCCGCTGGTGCGTTTCGATCTACTCCCCCAACTCGCCGCGGCCAGCGGCGGCCGCATCACCGACCCCTACGCCGCAGCGGCCGCCGCTGCCGAGGATCGAGACCGTGAGGAAGCCGACGACGCCGACGACGGCGAGCAGGCACCGAAGGAGCAGTAGGCGGCGGCGAGTAATCTCGTCGATGCGAGAAACCGCTGCAACGAACGAGGACAACGCACTATGACGCCGCTACGCTCACGGGTCACCACTGTCGGACGCAATGCCGCGGGCGCACGCTCGCTGTGGCGCGCCACCGGAATGACCGATTCGGATTTCGGAAAACCCATTGTCGCGATCGCGAACTCGTACACCCAGTTCGTACCCGGCCACGTGCATCTGAAGAACGTCGGCGAGATCGTCGCCGACGCCGTACGAGCGGCAGGCGGCGTACCCCGGGAGTTCCACACCATCGCCGTCGACGACGGGATCGCCATGGGCCACGGCGGGATGCTGTACTCGCTGCCCAGCCGCGAGATCATCGCCGACTCCGTCGAGTACATGGCCAACGCCCACACCGCCGACGCGCTCGTCTGCATATCCAACTGCGACAAGATCACTCCCGGCATGCTCAATGCCGCGATGCGCCTGAACATCCCGGCCGTCTTCGTCTCCGGTGGACCGATGGAGGCAGGCAAGGCCGTGGTCGTCGACGGCGTCGCGCAGGCCCCGACCGACCTGATCACCGCGATCTCCGCCAGCGCCAACGACGCGGTGTCCGAGGCGGGCCTCGACGAGGTCGAGCGCAGTGCGTGCCCCACGTGCGGGTCGTGTTCGGGCATGTTCACGGCGAACTCGATGAACTGCCTCACCGAGGCGCTCGGCCTGGCATTGCCCGGCAATGGCTCCACCCTGGCCACGCACGAGGCCCGCCGAGCGCTGTTCACGCGTGCCGGAACCACCATCGTCGAGGCTGCGCTGAAGTACTACCGCGACGAGGACGAATCCGTACTCCCCCGCAACATCGCCACTCCGGCCGCGTTCCGCAATGCCATGGCTCTCGACGTGGCGATGGGCGGATCCACCAATACGGTGCTGCACACCCTCGCTGCCGCACAGGAGGGCGAGGTCGACTTCGACCTCGACACCATCGACGCCATCAGCCGCAAGGTCCCGTGCCTGGCGAAGGTCTCCCCCAATTCCGATTACCACATGGAAGACGTGCACCGCGCCGGCGGAATCCCGGCTCTCCTCGGCGAACTGCGGCGCGCGAACCTGCTCGAGACCGACGTCTCGACCGTGCACACGAAGAGCTTCGACGAATGGCTCGACACCTGGGACATCCGATCCGGCAAGGCGTCCGCCGAGGCCGTCGAGTTGTTCCACGCTGCTCCGGGCGGTGTCCGCACCGTCGAACCGTTCTCCACGGGCAATCGCTGGTCCTCGCTCGACACGGACGCCGCAGGCGGCTGCATCCGCGATCTCGAACATGCCTACACGGTCGAGGGTGGCCTGGTGGTACTCCGCGGCAACATCGCCGTCGACGGTGCGATCCTCAAAACCGCAGGCATCGACGAGGACCTGTTCTCGTTCCAGGGACCGGCACTGGTCGTCGAGTCACAGGAAGAAGCCGTCTCGGCCATCCTGCAGAAGAAGATTCAGTCCGGTGACGTGCTGGTCGTTCGCTACGAGGGACCCAAGGGCGGTCCCGGCATGCAGGAAATGCTGCACCCGACGGCCTTCCTCAAGGGTGCCGGACTGGGCAAGGTCTGCGCACTGATCACCGATGGCCGCTTCTCCGGCGGAACCTCGGGACTGTCCATCGGACACATTTCCCCCGAGGCCGCTGCCGGCGGTGTGATCGGGCTCGTCGAGAACGGCGACCAGGTCCGGATCGACGTCGCCACCCGCACCCTCGAGATCCTCGTCGACGACGAAACCCTGGAGACGCGACGCGCAAAGATGAACGCGTCCGAGCGGCCGTGGCAGCCGGTCGACCGCCAGCGCACGGTCACCACCGCTCTGCGCGCGTACGCCGCGTTGGCGACATCAGCGGACAAGGGTGCCGTTCGCTACGTCCCCTGAGGGTGAAAACCACGTGAGCGGAACTTCGTAGCACGCTACGAAGTTCCGCTCACGTGGTCTGGTCCGTGTTCGAGGTCAGCGGACGACGGGGTTGGCCCCGTTCAGGAAGATCCAGATGCACACGCCTGCGGCGATGCCGACGACGAGTGCGAGGAACGAACCGATCCGCGGGCGGGTGGCCCATCCGCGTCGGCCGTCGAACGCGATGCGTCCCGGGCCGGTGAGGATGATCGCCGCTGCAGCGAAGCCGAGGACCGTCTCGTACTCGACGCCGCCGGTGCCGGAGAATTGCAATCCGGGCTCGACGGCTTGCTTGAAGCACCAGGCGTTGATGATCGTGGCCAGTACGGCCGCGCCTGCCAGTGGTGTTGCCAGACCCAGGATCAGCAGCGCCCCACCGAGGGTTTCGCCCGCCGCGGCCGCGATCGCGAGGATTTCCGAGTAGCGGAATCCCGAACTCTCCAGCAGGTTCTGAAATCCGTCGAGGCCGGGGCCGTTCCACAGTCCGACGAGCTTCTGCAGCCCATGACCGAGAAACACCGCTCCGATGGTGACGCGCAGGACGAACAGACCCAGGTCGGTGCTGCCGCGGCGTGCGGGAACCTCGACGGTCTCTGTACGAATCTCGGGCTCCGAGGCGACGGCCGCCGCAGGCGCTGCGGCCGCGGTGGTCCCGAGGTACTCGGTGGAGCGATCGGAGTACGCACTCGACGACGTGCTGTCGGAGGTCGACGGGCGATCGGTCGGCGAATCGGCGAAGGCCGACGGTCGATAGGTCTGCATCTTCTCCGTGGGCTGCGCATCGGCCGTGCGTGCGTCGGACGACGACGAGTACGGAAAGTCCAGTTCGTCGTCGGTTCGCGGCAGTCGGTCCGAGCGCTGAGCGCCGAACGCCGTGGTCGGCGTACCCGAGGCGTCGGTGCGCTCGGACGCTGAAGTCTCGGCGGTGGAGCGCGAGGGTGGAATCTTCTCCGTGGGATTGTCGTACGGGCTCTCGGCCGGTTCGTACGACGGATCCGGCCGGTTGGGGTCGCGCGGTGTATCGGTCACCTGTCCACAGTAGAGCCGATGTGCGCACCTCACCGACGTTGACGCTCACGGCCGCGTGGCGAGTCTCCCCCGACGTTCCGTAACGTTCGAAGCATGAAGCCGGTCGGAGCGTCGCCACGAACTGCAACCGCTGCCGTCGTCGCTCTGTCGATGACCGCTGCCCTGCTCGCCGGGTGCGCCCGGTTCGACGACTCGAATGCGTCGCCGTTCACTCCTGCGCCGGAGGTGGGTGCGGCCGAGCTGGAGCCGACGACCCCCAGCGAGACGACGCCGCCGTCCGATCCGGGCGCACCGCCCCCACCGTCCGGCCCGTGTGTCGACCCGGATTCGGCGGTGATCGCGACGTGTCTGGACACCACGGGCGGGCTCGTCGCGCTCCCCGACGGACAGTCGGCACTGGTTGCCGAGCGTCGCACCGGTCGCATCATGCAGGTCGCTGCAGGCCGGACGCCGGTCGAGATGGCTCGAATCGACGTCGACGGCACCGGCGACGGCGGCCTTCTCGACATCGCGCTGTCTCCGACGTACATCGAGGACGGGTTGCTCTACGCCCTGATCACCACATCCGCGGACACCAGGGTGGTCCGACTCGCTCAGGGCGATGTACCGAAGGACATCCTGACCGGCATCCCCCGCGGCGCGACGGGCAATCGCGGGGCGATCGACTTCTACACGCCGAACGAACTACTCGTCCTCACCGGCGACAACGGCGATCCAGCTGCGGCTGCGAGCCCGAACTCCCTGTCCGGCAAGTTGTTGCGGGTGACCTCACTGTCTCCGACGACGAACCCCCCGCGGCCGCAGATCGCACTCAGCGGCATCGGTACGGCGGGCGACGTCTGCACCGACGGCACCGGAAACATCTACGTCACCGACCGCACCGCGCTCGAGGATCGTCTGCAGCGCATCGACACACTCGGCGCAGTGTTCAACCCTGTGTGGACGTGGCCGGACCGTCCAGGTGTTGCCGGATGCGCAGCGGGCGCAGGCGGAGTGGCCGTTGCACTCACAACGGCCAAAGCTGTTGCAGCACTGACCACGGACCCGAACACCGGAGCTGTCTCGGCCGAACCGACACTGCTGATCCAAGACGAGTACGGCCAGTTGAACGGCGCGACGAGCTCAGCCGATGGACAGATTCTGGTGGGCACCGTCAACAAGAACGGACCCACCGCCGGACCCACCGACGACCGCGTCGTCAAAGTGCCGTTCCCCGGCGGCGGCGGAGGCGGCTTCGACTGAACGAGAAACGGCTGCGGCCGAGCGCGTGTATCGCGCTCGGCCGCAGTCGTTCTCCGTCGTAATCAGGGCTGGCCGCAGGCCTCGAGTACGAGTTCCTTGACGCGCGCAGCATCGGCTTGGCCGCGTGTCGCCTTCATCACGGCACCGACGATGGCCCCGGCAGCCTGAACCTTGCCGCTGCGGATCTTCTCGACCACACCGGGATTCGCTGCGAGCGCCTCGTCCACGGCGGCCTGCAACTTGGTGTCGTCCTTCTCCAGTACGAGATTGCGCGCAGCCATGACCTGCGCAGGCTCACCCTCACCCGCCAGTACCCCATCCACTACCTGGCGGGCACCGTTGTTGTTGAGCTTGCCGTCCGCGACCAACCCAGCCACCTCGGCAACCTGAGCCGGGGTGATGGACAGATCGGTCAGTTCGACGCCGGCGATGTTGGCCTGCTGCGCCAGGTACGACACCCACCACGACCGCGCCGCCTGCGCCGACGCGCCCGCCTCGACCGTCGCCGCGACGATTTCGAGGGCACCCGAGTTCACCAGATCGCGCATCTCCTCGTCGGAGACACCCCAGTCCTTCTGAATCCGACCGCGGCGCAACCACGGCAGCTCGGGCAACGTCGTCCGAAGCTCCTCGATCCAGGCCGCGTCAGGAGCGACGGGCGCGAGATCGGGCTCGGGGAAGTAGCGGTAGTCCTCGGCGGTCTCCTTCTTGCGGCCGGCGGTGGTGGTGCCGTCCGACTCCTGGAAGTGCCGAGTCTCCTGCGTCACCTCTCCACCCGATTCGAGAACCGCTGCCTGACGCCGCATCTCGTACCGAACGGCAACCTCGACGCTCTTGAGCGAGTTGACGTTCTTCGTCTCGGTGCGCGTGCCGAATTCGGTTGCCGTCTTCTCCATCAGAGACACGTTGGCATCGCAGCGCAACGAGCCCTGATCCATCCGCACATCGGACACGTTCAGCGACTTCAACAGGTCACGCAGCGCGGTGACGTACGCCCGTGCGACCTCGGGTGCACGCGCACCGGTTCCCGTGATGGTCTTGGTCACGATCTCCACCAACGGCACACCGGCACGGTTGTAATCGAGCAGCGAATGCGACGCCCCCTCGATGCGGCCGGTCGCCCCGCCGACGTGCGTCGACTTACCGGTGTCCTCCTCCATGTGCGCGCGCTCGATCTCGACTCGGAACGTACTGCCGTCGTCGAGCAGCACATCGAGGTAGCCCTCGGTCGCGATGGGCTCGTCGTACTGCGAGATCTGATAGTTCTTCGGCTGATCCGGGTAGAAGTAGTTCTTGCGTGCGAACCGTCCCCACGGGGTGATCGAGCAATTGAGCGCGAGCCCGATCCGAATCGCCGACTCCACCGCAGCAGAGTTCACCACCGGAAGCGCGCCGGGAAGGCTCAGGCACACCGGGCACACCTGCGTGTTCGGCTCGGCACCGAACTCGGTGGGGCAGCCGCAGAACATCTTGGTCGCCGTGCCCAACTCCACATGGACCTCCATGCCCAACACAGGGTCGAACTTGGCGAGCACATCGTCGTAATCGATCAAATCGACGGTTGCAGCAGTCATGGTCAGTAGTTTATGCATTGCATACGACGCGCGAGTAACCACGTGCACTCGTTACCGTGCACGGGTGACTCCCCCAGAGAAACAGACACTGGCCATGACCGTGCTGATGACACCCGACATGGCCAACTTCTCCGGCAATGTCCACGGCGGCACGATTCTGAAGTTCCTGGACCAGGTGGCGTACGCCTGCGCCAGTCGCTACGCGGGGGCGTACGTGGTCACTCTGTCGGTCGATCGCGTCGTGTTTCGCGAACCCATCCACGTCGGAGAACTGGTCACGTTCTCTGCGTCGGTCAACTACACCGGTCGCACCTCGATGGAGGTCGGCATCCGAGTGGAAACCGAGAACATTCAGCGCGGTGAATTACGCCACACCAACAGTTGCTACTTCACCATGGTCGCGATCGGCGACGACGGCAAGCCGAAGACACTGCCCCAGTTGACGCCGACCACCGACGTCGGTGCTCAGCGTTTCGAGGCAGCGCGGCGACGGCGCGAACTACGCCGCGAGACCGAGGAACGTGAGGCCGAGATCCAGGAGGCCGCCGGTCGCAT
Organism: Rhodococcus sp. IEGM 1330; assembly: GCF_033142445.1. Taxonomy (NCBI): domain Bacteria; kingdom Bacillati; phylum Actinomycetota; class Actinomycetes; order Mycobacteriales; family Nocardiaceae; genus Rhodococcus; species Rhodococcus sp. IEGM 1330. The sequence goes on along the minus strand of NZ_JAWLSB010000001.1, from coordinate 692,525 downwards.
CTGACGGCTCGGGCCGCAGCCCGATCAGCCGAAGAACGCGGCGGCGTCGTCGTATCGGGTCTGCGGTACCCGCTTGAGTTGCTTGGTGGCCTCGGCCAGAGACACCAGGCCGATCTCGGTGCCGCGCAACGAGACCATCTTGCCGAAGTCTCCCGAATGGGCCGCATCGGTCGCATTGACGCCGAATCGTGTTGCGAGAACGCGGTCGTACGGCGTCGGAGTTCCACCGCGCTGAACGTGGCCGAGCACCGTGGTGCGTACTTCCTTGTTGATACGGCGCTCGATCTCGACACCGAGCTGGTGGGCGACTCCGGTGAATCGAACGTGGCCGAACTCGTCGATACCGCCGTCGAGAAGCTTCATCGAGCCCTCCATCGGCTTGGCCCCTTCGGCGACGACACAGATGAAGTGCGAGTCTCCACGTTGAAAACGCTTGCGCACCAACGTGCACACTTCTTCGACGTCGAAAGGCTGCTCGGGGATGAGCGTCATGTGCGAACCGGACGCCAGGCCGGCGTGCAGAGCGATCCACCCCGCGTGCCGACCCATCACCTCGACGAGCATCACGCGCTGATGGGATTCTGCGGTGCTGTGCAGACGGTCGATCGCATCGGTGGCGATCGTCAGCGCCGTGTCGAAGCCGAATGTGACGTCGGTGCAGTCGATGTCGTTGTCGATCGTCTTGGGCACACCGACCACAGGCACACCCTCTTCCGACAACCACGCGGCAGCGGTGAGGGTCCCTTCGCCACCGATCGGGATCAACACGTCGATGCCGTTGTCCTCGAGGGTCTGCTTGACCCGATCGAGTCCGGCGCGCAACACATCCGGATTGGTGCGCGCGGTGCCGAGCATCGTGCCGCCCTTGGTGAGCAACCGGTCGTTGCGGTCGTCGTTGCGCAGTTGCACCCGACGGTCTTCGAGGAGCCCGCGCCACCCGTCCTGGAAACCGACGACAGTGGAGCCGTACCGCGCGTCCGCGGTGCGGACGACTGCGCGAATCACCGCATTGAGCCCTGGGCAATCGCCGCCTCCGGTCAGAACTCCGATGCGCATCGATTTTCGCCTCTCTGCTCGCAGGTCCGTGAAGCGGACCCGGTGACGGACGTCAGCCTAATCGGGCGTGGGGTGCTGCGCGCGTCGGTATCGTTCCGTCCTCACTTCGGCGTGACGACGCCGGTCTCGTAGGCCAGTACGACCGCCTGCGCGCGATCGCGCAGTCCGAGCTTCGCGAGAACCTTGCCGACGTGCGTTTTCACGGTCTGCTCGGCCAGGAACAGTGAACCCGCTATCTCCGAGTTGGACATGCCGGTGGCGATGAGTTCGAGAACCTCGCGTTCCCGCGGAGTCAGATCGCTCAGACGCGGAGACGTGTGGCGCCGCGCTCCCCGCCGGGAGGTGACGTCGGCGATGAGCCGTCTCGTCACCGACGGTGCCAACAATGCGTCGCCGGCGGCGACGACCCGAACACCCCTGATCAACTCCTCGGCCGGCGCATCCTTGAGCAGAAAGCCACTCGCACCGAGAGCCAGGGCCTCGTAGACGTAGTCGTCGATGTCGAACGTCGTCAGCATCAGAATGCGTACCGGCGACGGAAGTGACGCGGAGAGAATCGCGCGAGCGGCATCGAGACCGTTCATCTCGGGCATCCGGACGTCCATCAGCACCACGTCGGGCAACAGCCGGGCGACCTCACTGACCGCGGTCCTGCCGTTGTCGGCGTCTCCGACCACCGAGATGTCGGCCTGAGCACCGAGAAGTGCACCGAACCCCTGCCGCACCATTGCTTGGTCGTCGGCGATGAACACCGTTGTAGCCACGCGTAACAGCCTAGGCGAGATCGTTGCGGACAACCGATGCCGGCGAGATCGGCATGCCGTTCGGAACGTGCACCGCGACCTCGAATCCGCCGTCGGGCAGAGCGGTGGCATGCAGCCAGCCGTGCGCCGCGTGCGCACGATCGCGCATACCCGCTATCCCGTGCCCACCGGTATCGGCTCCAGCGGTGCGTCCGACACTCGTGCTCGGTGACGGCGCATTGACCACGGTCATGACGACCGTGCTCGGCCCGACCGTGATGTCGACGGTCACCGCGGCCTCGGGGGCGTGCCGGGCAGCATTGGACAGCGACTCCTGCAGAATTCGATACAGGGCCAAACCTGTTGTGTCGGCGATTGATTCGACCTGTCCGGTGACAGTCCACCGCACCTCCATACCGGCCTTGCGGCTCGCGTGCAGGGTACGTTCGAGATCGAGTGCATTCGGTGCCGGTGCGTCCTGCCACTGCTGTCCGTCGCTGCGCAGCACCCCCAGCATTCCCCGGATCTCGTTGAGCGCTTCCCGTGCGGTAGCTCCGATCGACTCGAATTCCTTTGCTGCGGCGACCGATACGTCATCGAGCCGATACGGCGCACTCTGCGCCTGCACGACGACCATCGACATGTGGTGCGCCACGACGTCGTGCAGATCGCGGGCGATCTTGGCCTTCTCCTCGAGAACAGTGCGTCGGGTGCGCTCGAGTTCACTGACTTCCTCTTGCTGCGCGAGCTGCCTGCGGGAGAGAACGAGCCAGCGGATCAACAGTCCGAACACCACGACCGCAGTCAGACCCACCGACCAGCCGACGCCGTCTGTGCCCGGCATGTAGGCGAAGAACACGAGCATGCTGGCCAACCAGGCCACGAGGAGCAGCGACGCAGGCGACCTCAGAGCGACGGCGAACAACAACGACAGCAGAACGAGAATGTGCACTACCTGCCAGGGATAGTCGTAGCCCGGAACGCGATCGAACGCCACCGGAATCACCAGTGCGGACAGCGCCGAGACCGCCCACCCCAGTGCGGGATTGATGCGGATCAACGCGAACGGAAACGCGGCGAGCGCGCCGACGATCGGCAGCAACGGTCCCGAAACATCGTGTGTCAACGGCAATGTCGGCCACGAGATCGAATACAGCACCGCCGTGACGGCCACGATCAGTACGTCGATCGAGCGGAAGCCGGCAATACGAGTCGGCACTCGACGCCGAACTACTCCGGTGCCGGGTTCGGTCGCTCTGTTCATACGCACGGACCGAGCTTAGGGAGTGTGAACCGACCAGGTCGTCATACCTGAGTATCAGTTCGGTCCACTACCGAGGTACCGGGTCGCGCGCCGAACACCCTCTACGGGCGCTGCAGAACGAGACTTCGGTCCGATGTTCGACGGGTACGTCGCTCCCTAGCGTCGAAAGCCATGAACAGGAACACTTCTCGCGCAGTGATGTGTACGGTTGCAGCGATCGTAGCGGTGACGGCAACGACCGGCGCAGCATCGACACCGCCGGGTGCCGACTCTTCTTCACCTGTCGCGGTCTCGGTGCATGCACTGGTCACCGAGTCGGCAGACGCCGCCGCCCTGACCATCCCCGACGACTTCGGGTCGGTGATGGGGTACCGGCCTCGGGTGCAGGACGACATGGCGGAGAACCCACATGGTGACTGTTCGTCGCCCGTTCCGCTGCCGTCCGACTTCGATTCCGCATGCAAGGCCCACGATCTGGGCTACGACCTGATTCGGTACGCCGCTGCGACAGGAACGACAGTGGACCCGCAGTGGCGCAGGTCGATCGATGCCCAGCTGGAAGGGCGTATGCATGCCGCCTGCACGGACCGGGCGGACGACGGGCCCCGCCAGGTCTGCGACGCCGCCGCATCGGTGGCTGCCACGGCCGTCGACGTCAATTCCTGGCGACAGTCCTTCGGCGCACCGGTGGCCGAGCCCGCGTTGCCCTTCGCGTCGGTCGGCGCGGGCATCGCTCTGATTGCGCTGTCGGTCATCGCGACCGGCCGATATGCGCGCCGACGCGCGCTGTCCACCGAATTGGTGTCCCGGCCGAGTGAACCCGCATGATCGCGCCGATCGTCGCAGTCACCGGAGTTGCCGGTACGTCTCGCCCGTCTGCCCCGCCTGAGACGAGTGTCCGACTCCCCCGAATCGGTACCTCGGTGGCGCTGACCGTTGCGGTGATGGTGTCGTCGGCTCCCTCGTTGCTCCCACGGCCGGCCGTCACCCAGGCCTTGTTCACCGGCGTACTGATGGCGAGTGCGCTCGCGGCCGCATGGTCTGCCCGTCGGGCGTTCGGATCACGCACGCCCGCTCGGGTGCGCCTGCAGGCCTGGTCAGCGAGTGTCGGGACACTGATGTCGATCGGTTTACTGAGTGCGAATGTTCTGTGGCAGAACCGATTACGGGTCGCGATGGATGTCGAGACGGTGGACTGGCGTTATGCAGCGGAGGTGGCGGCAGGGGCAATCTGTGTTGCATCGGTTCTCTGCGGACTCGGCCGTGCGGCCACCGGAATCGGCGGCGTACTCGGCCGTGGTCGATCGATGATTCTGATTGCCATCGCCGGTCTTCTGTCGTATGTCGTTGTCGCGCCTACGGTCTGGTCTGCCGTGTCGGACTCGTTCTCGGCCTCGAACTCCGTTGTGGACGAGGCGGTGTCCGCCCCCAGCTCGAACACGAGATCAGGAGCTCCGGCCTCGCTCGTCCCGTGGCGCACGCTCGGCAGGGAGGGTCGGAAGTTCGTCTCCGGCGGTCTCGATCCCAGCACCGTGCGGGCCTACGTGGGGCTCGATTCGGCCCCGACCCTCGATCGGCGGGTCGCGTTGGCCGTCGCGGACCTGGATCGAACCGGCGCTTTCCAGCGCAGCGTCGTGGTCGTCGCGATACCGACCGGATCGGGGTGGGTGGACGAAAATGCTGTCACCGGCGCCGAGAACAGATTCGGCGGTGATGTCGCCACAGTGGCGGTGCAGTTCTCGAGTGCGCCCAGTTGGGCTACATTATTGTTCGCCGAGGACGACGCGCGCAGATCTGCGAACGCGGTGGTTCGCGCGGTGGCGGAGCGCGCGGCATCGGAACCGGCACCGCCCGACATCATCGTGTACGGCCAGAGTTTGGGCGCGGTGGCGGGAAGCGACGCGTATCTCTCCATCGGACGGAGCAGTCCAGGTGTCTGCGGTGCCGTGTGGGCGGGTCCGCCCGCCGGAACCGTGAACACCGAGGGCGCAACGGTAGTGGCCAATTCCTCGGACCCCGTCGTTCGGTGGTCGGCCGACCTGCTGTGGTCACCGCCGAGCACGTCGACCACCCGACCCGACGCACCGATGCCGATGTGGCTTCCGATCGTCGGCTTCGTCCAGACGTCCGTCGATCTTGTGGCCGCGCTCGATGTCGATGCCGGTCACGGCCATCGGTACGGAACCGACCAGGGCACCGCCATGCACCGGTGCAGGTGATGGTGGTCCTCCGAGGCGAGGCCGGGCGTCAGTCGAGCAGACCCACACGCCCACCGAGCCAGTCCATCTCCTGTTCCAGCGCCGGAGCCCAGACCTGCATCGAGTGGCCACCGGGCAGCTCGCTGTAGTGCACGTCGAGACCCGCAGCCTCTGCAGCCCTGTAAGTCCGCTCGGTTTGCGGCCGGAATTCTTCGTCGTCGGCGCCAACGACGAAGGCACCGGCCGAATCGGGAAAGCTGGTGCGCGAGAGTATGTTCAGCGGCGTCCTGCGCTCGAAACGCGCCTCGTTCGCCGGGGTGTCCGTTCCGTATGCCGCCGCAACGGATTCGCTTCTCGTGCCCCGGCGTTGCTCGTCCTCACCGGAGATGTCGAGAAAGGTGGGGTACACAGACGGTGCCGTCACCGCCAGCTGCAGCGCGCACGTTCCCCCGTAGGAATAACCGCCCACCGCCCAGGCCCTCGGGTCCGAGGACACCCGAAAATTCGACCGAATCCAGTGCGGCACATCGACGGACAGGTACGTCGCGGCATTTCCGAGGTCCGAATCCATGCACATCGGATTGGCCTCGGTGTCACCAAGGCCGTCGGCCACGACGACGATCGGGGCCGCGCCGCCGTGACGTGCTGCGAAGGCGTCCATCGTCTGTGCCAGACGACCACCCTCGATCCAGTCGACGACATGGCCGGGTTGGCCGGTGAGCAGCACCAGCACCGGTAGGTCGCTCTCTCCGGCGTCGTACGACGCCGGAAGATAGACCGTTGCGGGCCGCGCGGCGAACTGCGACACCGTGCCGGGCACGTCGACATCGATCAACCTGCCGGCGCCCTCGGTCTGAACGGCCGGTCGGTGGCCGAGCGCCACGGCCACCGTCGGGTATCGAGTGACGGTCAGATTGGTGAGCACTGTCGCCGCCACCAGAAGCGACGCCACAAGACCGAGAGCGCTCAGCGGGCCGAACACCGTTCCCAGTGCTCGGCCCCGCCGGACCCTGTGGACGACAGCGACGACCAGGACCGCCGTCACGACAGCGGCCGCAGTCAACGCGACCGCGGGCACTGCACCGGACAGCAGGGGCAGATGAGCCAGATCGGCAGCCCACCGATGCAGCACCTCGAACTACCTCAGATCGCCGCGAGCGGCCTCGTATGCGGCACCGACGCGGTAGAGCCGCTCGTCCGCGAACGCCGGAGCCATGATCTGCAGACCCACGGGCAGTCCGTCCTCGGAGGCAAGGCCCGACGGTACCGACATCGCGCAGTGACCCGCGAGGTTCGTCGGCAGCGTGCACAGGTCGTTGAGGTACATCGCCATCGGATCGTCGACCTTGTCCCCCAACGGGAATGCCGTCGTCGGGGTCGTCGGCGACACCAGCACGTCGACCTTCTCGTATGCGGCATCGAAGTCACGGGCGATCAACGTGCGCACCTTCAGGGCAGAGCCGTAGTAGGCGTCGTAGTATCCCGCGGACAGGGCGTACGTCCCGATCATGATGCGACGCTTGACTTCCGGTCCGAACCCCTGCGCGCGGGTGGCGGCCATGACCTGCTCCGCGCTGTGATTGCCGTCGTCACCCGCCCGCAATCCGTACCGCATGCCGTCGAACCGAGCCAGGTTGGACGACACCTCCGACGGAAGAATCAGGTAGTAGGCGGCCAACGCGTGCACGAAGTTGGGGCACGACACCTCGACCACCTCGGCACCGAGTTCGGTGAGAGTCGCCACCGCGGCATCGAAGGACGAGATCACACCGGGCTGGTACTTGTCCGAGTGCAATTCCTTGACGACACCGACGCGCACGCCCGTCAGGTCACCGCGAGCACCCTCTCGTGCCGCTGCGACCACCGGTCGAACTGCCGTCTCCACGGACGTGGAGTCCCGTGCGTCGTATCCGGCGATGACCTCGTGCAGCAACGCGGTATCGAGCACGGTCCGACCACACGGGCCGCCCTGATCGAGTGAGGAAGCACAGGCGATCAGTCCGTAGCGCGAGACGCTGCCGTAGGTCGGCTTGGTTCCCACGGTGCCGGTCAGTGCCGCCGGCTGACGGATCGATCCACCGGTATCGGTGCCGATGGCCAGCGGGGCCTGGTACGACGCGAGCGCCGCAGCACTGCCGCCGCCCGAGCCGCCGGGGATGCGGGTGGTGTCCCAGGGGTTCTTGGTCGGTCCGTAGGCCGAGTTCTCGGTGGACGAACCCATCGCGAACTCGTCCATGTTGGTCTTGCCCAGCACCGGAATGCCCGCGGCCCGCAGCTTCGTGGTCAGCGTCGCGTCGTACGGCGACATCCACCCGTCGAGAATTTTCGATCCGGCCGTCGTCGGCATGTCGGTCGTGGTGAACACGTCCTTGAGGGCCAGCGGCACGCCGGCCAGAGCCGAGGCAGGTGCGTGTCCCGCAGACAATCCCGCATCGACGTCGGTCGCCGCTGCGAGTGCCTCGGCTCCTGCGACATGCAGAAATGCGTGCAGGTCTCCGTCGACCTCGGAGATCCGGTCGAGATGCGCCTGGGTCACCTCGACGGCGCTGATCTCGCGCGCGTGGATACGGGTGGCGAGCTCGGACGCGTCGAGCTTCGTGAGGTCGGTCATTCGCTCTCCCCCAGAATCTGCGGCACCGCGAAACGGCCCTCCTCGGCGTTCGGTGCACCGGACAGCGATTGCTCCGGCGTCAGGCCGGGAACGATCACGTCGGGACGCGTCACATTCACGATGTCACTGGGGTTGGCCGTCGGCGGGACGTCGTCCGTCGCCACCTCCGCCACTGCCTTGACGTGATGAAGAATCGAATCCAACTGGCCGGCGAACTCTTCGAGTTCGGCGTCGCTGAGAGCCAAGCGCGACAGCCGGGCGAGGTGAGCGACCTCGTCGCGGGAGATGTCTGGCACCGCGTAGACCCCTTTCAGACAGTAGGAGCGGAGCCTGCAGAAGCGGCCCCGTATTCGTACAGAGCGAACCTCACGGGTTCGCGAACGCGGTCCAGCCTAGTGCGCAGCATTACGCAGGCTTCACTCACGCCTCGTGGCTGCGTCGAGTGTCGGAATTGTCACGGCCCGCGTTGCGCGACGTACCGGACAGGTCGAAGATGCAAGGATTGCTCGCGCCGGGGTGCATCGTGTTTTCAGGAGTGGAGCCTGTGAAACGACCCCAGAGCGACATTCCACTCGCCAGCAACGACCGATGACGCTGGGGTGGCCGAAGTACGCCAGAAGTCGAAAGGGAGCGTGACATGTCCTACCTGCTCCGCGTCCAACTGCCGGACCGGCCGGGCAGCCTCGGATCGTTGGCCGTCGCGCTCGGCTCGGTCGGGGCGGACATCCTCTCCCTCGACGTCATCGAACGCGGTGACGGTTACGCGGTCGACGATCTGGTGGTCGACGTTGCTCCGGGTTCGCTTCCCGACACGCTGATCACTGCTGCCGAGAACCTCACCGATGTCCGGGTCGATTCCATCCGCCCGTACACCGGCGTTCTCGACACGCACCGCGAACTGGAATTGATCGATCGTGTCGCCGCGGCGTCCGACGATCGACTTCAGGTGCTCGTCGACGGAGCCCCCCGCGTCCTTCGAGTGGGGTGGAGCACCGTCGTCGCCACGAACGCGCACGGCCCGTTCCGTCTGGTGGGCAGCTCGGGAGCTCCAGAGACCCACGCCGCCGAGCTGCCGTGGTTCCCGCTGAGCGCCCCCGCCGCTCTGGATTCCGACGCCGAGTGGGTGCCCCAGGTATGGCGCGACATGGACACCAAGATCGCCGCTGCCCCCCTCGGCACCACCGGCACAGTGCTGATGCTGGGCAGGCCGGGGGGCCCGGAGTTCAGGCCCTCGGAGGTTGCCCGACTCGGCTATCTCGCCGGCATCGTCGCGACGGTATTGAACTGACGCATCCGGACCTACGCGTGCCGGCCCGATCAGTCCGACGATTCGGGTTCCGCCTCGGTCGGAGCCACCGCATCGGGCCCCTCGGTCAACAGCAGGGTGAATCCTGCTTCGTCGAGCACAGGCACGCCGAGCTCGATTGCCTTGTCGTGCTTGGACCCCGGAGCGTCGCCGACGACCACGAACGCCGTCTTCTTGGACACCGAACCTGCAGCCTTGCCACCTCGCAGCAGAATCGCTTCCTTGGCCTCGTCACGTGAGTACGACGTCAGAGACCCGGTGACCACGATCGACAGCCCTTCGAGATTGCGCTCGATCGACGCATCGCGCTCGTCTTCCATCCGCACGCCCGCGGCCCGCCACTTGTCGACGATGGCGCGGTGCCAGTCGACCTCGAACCACTCGGAGACTGCGGCCGCGATGGTGCCGCCCACCCCGTCGACCGCCGAGAGTTCGTCGACCGACGCCGCCCGGATACGCTCCAGGCTGCCGAACTCCCCTGCCAACGCGCGGGCTGCCGACGGCCCCACGTGCCGAATGGACAGACTGACCAGCACCCGCCACAGCGGCTGGTTCCGTGCGGTGGCCAGGTTGTCGAGCAACTTTCGACCGGTGGCAGACAACGCCCCGGACTTGGTACGAAAGATCGCCGTCTTCATCAGGTCGTCCTCGGTGAGCGAGAACAGATCGCCTTCGTCCTCGATGGCCCCGGTGGCCAACAGATCGGATGCGGCCTCGTAGCCGAGGCCCTCGATGTCGAATCGCTGCCGCTCGGCAACGAAGAACACCCGCTCGCGACGTTGCGCCGGGCAGAACTGCGAGTTGGGGCAGCGCAGGTCGGCGTCACCCTCCTTGGCCGGAGCCAGGGGCGTCGAGCACTCCGGGCACTCGGTGGGCATGACGAACTCGGTCTCGTCACCGGTTCTGGCGTCGACGACGGGGCCGAGAACCTCCGGAATGACCTCTCCCGCTTTGCGAATGGTCACGGTGTCGCCGATCAGAACGCCCTTGCGCTTGACCTCCGAGCCGTTGTGCAGCGTCGCGAGCGACACCGTGGAGCCGGCCACGAGAACCGGCGTCATGTACGCGAACGGCGTCACTCTGCCCGTCCGGCCCACGCTGACGCGGATGTCGAGCAGCGTCGTGGTGACTTCCTCGGGTGGGTACTTGTACGCGATGGCCCACCGCGGCGCGCGAGACGTCGTCCCGAGTCGACGATGCAGCGACATGTCGTCGATCTTGACGACCAGGCCGTCGATTTCGTGTTCGACGTCGTGTCGGTGCTGGTCCCAGTAGACGACTTTCTCGATGACGGCGTCGACGCCCTGCACGCGGGTCGTGTGGGTGGAAATGGGCAGACCCCAGGCGCGGAGCGCCTCGTAGGCGTGCCACTGTGACTCGGGGGTGAAACCCACCATGCGACCGAAGCCGTGGCAGATCATTCCCAGACGTCGCTTGGAGGTGACCGCCGGATTCTTCTGTCGCAGCGACCCCGCCGCCGAATTCCGCGGATTCGCGAACGGGGGCTTACCCTCCGCCACGAGTGAGGCGTTGAGCGCTTGGAAGTCCTCCAGCCGGAAGAAGACCTCGCCGCGCACTTCCAACAACTCCGGCACGGGGTACTGCTCACTACCCGTCAGAGTGTCCGGGATGTCGTCGATCGTGCGTGCGTTGAGCGTCACGTCCTCACCGGTACGTCCGTCACCTCGGGTGGCACCGCGCACGAGCGTGCCGTTCTCGTACACCAGATTCAGTGCAACGCCGTCGATCTTGACCTCGCACAGATACTCCAGACCCGGCCCTGCCTCGGTCTCGACCCGTTTGGCCCAGGCACGAAGCTCGTCGTGATCGAACACGTTGTCCAAGCTCAACATTCGTTCCAGATGGTCCACGGCGGTGAATTCCGTCGCGAAGCCTCCCCCGACGAGTTGCGTCGGTGAATCCGCCGTGCGCAGATCCGGGTGCGCCTCTTCCAGATCGTTCAGCTCACGCAGCAACGCATCGAACTCGCCGTCGGACACGAGTGGCGCATCGCGCACGTAGTAGCGGAACTGATGACCGCGAACTTCTTCGGCCAGCATCTGCCATCGCTCGCGATCGGCCGACGACGCGGCGTCGAGTTCGACACCGACGGTCCCTGCGGTCTCGTCGTTTCCTGCGGGCGGTTCGGTCGATTCGGGCACGTGTCGAAGATTATCCGAACCCACCGACAGAGAAGCACCCGCTGCGGCGCAGCGACTACCGCCCCATCAGACCCAGCAACAGCGTCGCGGCGACGATCGCCACCGCGCAGATACCGGCGGTCAACGCGAAGCCGGTCACGAAGGAGTCGGCATAGATGCCGCCGAGCACGGAGGCCATCACCGACAACAGCACTCCGGCAGGTAGTCCACGTCGCTGGGCGTCCGATAGCCGATACATCGCACGATCATCGCAGAGGTCGAACCCGAGCACACCGGCGCATCGAGCGACGTCGGTTCGAGGCCTCAGATCTCGTCGATGACCACACTGTTTCCACCGGACTGCTTGGACCGGTACATCGCCGCGTCCGCCGTACGGGCTGCTCTGCCGACCACGGACTTACCCACGTCCCACAGAGCCGAGTCCTCGCGCAACAACGCCATTCCCACACTGACGGTGACGGGGATGTCGTCGCGCCGGTCACAGAGCACCCGAACGACGTCGAAGCCGAGATCGACCATCCCCCGCGCATCACCGACCAGGGCGACGAGGAACTCTTCGCCACCGGTTCGGGCGAGCACTCCGCCCTGATGCCGGACCAAGCGGCGCAGCCGATCGGCGACCCGCACGATCACTTCGTCGCCGCGGCTGTGCCCGAATCGGTCGTTGACGGACTTGAACTTGTCGATGTCGACAACGAGGAAGGCCATCGACATGCCCCGCTTGCTGGCCTGGTGCCACAGGTCCAGCAGTTCGCTGTCGATGCCGCGCCGGTTGTACACCCCGGTCAGAGGATCGAGAACCGACCGCTTGGCGTCATTGGACAGCGTCGTCCACGCCACCTGAGCGAACACCGGTACTGCCACCGTCGCCAGAAGGAGAACCACCGTCGCGGTCGCGACAGCGGGTCCGTCGATGTAGCCCACCTCGCCGTCCATCACCGACAGGAAGGTACGAACGCCGAACCCGATGATGAACGTCCCGGTCCACACCAGGTGGGCCACCAGCAGTCGCGGACTGAGGAAGTAGGTGCAGAACGCTCCGGTGACTGCGAACAGCACCGTTCCGATCAGCGACGCGACAGGTGCGTACAGAATCAACACCGAGGTCGTGAGAATGTCCCCGAAGGCCAGAAACACGACGAAGAACTTCTTCCCCGGAAGCGGCCCGAGCACGCACCGTGCGGCGACGAACACCTGAATGACGAGAACCAGGAAAACCCAGCCGATCGCCACACTGCCCTGAGGACCGAGGTCGCTGAACAGCATCAGGATCGAGGTGACGGCGTACATCAAGGTGGCGGTGCCGAACACGGCACGGATTATCCCGGTCAGCGGACGGGTCGATCTGTGATTGAGGATCCACTCGAAATCGTGCGGAGCTCGATACCAGTCGGAGGTGGCCGCGGCCAGTTTCGCTACGAGACCTCGGCGGTGCCTGCCGGAACGCCGGAGGGAGGCAACCTCATCGAAGTCGCGACCACCTGATGCCATTTCCGAACTCCCACGTATTCAACAGACCCCCAACGGCCATGTGAATAGTGTCACACCTGTTCGGCGTCCTAATAGTCGTGGGCTCGATCGGCCCGAAGTCTGCGGTGTCAACTCCGACGGGCTGTGTGATTTCACAACGAATCGGGTGCATCTCCGAACGCGGCAGCCACGTCGTGGGCGAATCCTGTTGCGCGCCGGGCCCACTCCGGTGTGCTGCCGGCCAATCCACATACAGGCGTCACGGAGATCCGAGAGGCGAGAACCGATCTGTCGAAACCGAGTCGGTCCATCAACGTGACACCCGGCTCGGCCAGTTCGCGCCAATGGGGTGGCCGCACGGGGGCTTCGGACGGAATCAACCCGAGCATCAGCGTCTTGCCGGATTGCAGCAACTCGCCGACTCCGTCGAAGTCGCTGCGGCGCAGCGCAGTCGCGTCGACGGCGACCGCAACGGCACGCGAACGGCGAAGCAGATCGAACGGAACGTCGCCGGCGCAGCAATGCACCGCAACGGGAAGATCGATCGTCTCGATCAGCGAATCGAGCAGGTCGAGAGCATCCGGTTCCGGGACTGCCCGCACCGAATCGAGCCCGGTGATGCCCGTCAGGCTGCCGGCCAGAACGGCTGCGAGACTGGGTTCGTCGAGCTGAACGAGAACCTCGACTCCGAGCCGACGCGTCAACTCGGCGCAATGCAGGCGCAGTCCTTCGCCGAGGGATTCGGCGAAATGCCGCAGCGCGCCGCGATCGGTCAGGGCCCGATGGCCGTGCCGAAGTTCGACCTGGGCTGCCATCGTGAACGGACCGGCGGCCTGGACCTTGATGGTGCGGCCGCTGCCGCGAAGCCCTGACACCTCCCACAGTTCCTCGAGCACGTCGAGGTCCTCGGCCAGGAAATCGGTTGCCCGGCGGCCGGCGAGCATCGGACGTGGCACGACGCGATAGCCGGAGGTGCGCACGTCGAGTTCGACGTCGACCATGATGGCACCGGTGCGTCCGATCATGTCCGCACCCAGGCCGCGAGCCGGAAGTTCGACGATGTGTGGAAGCTCGGTGAACTCCCCGACGACGACCGCTGCGGCCTCACGGATGTCGGTGCCCGGCCACGAACCGATGCCGGTCGCCAATCCAGCGAAGACGCTCGGGGTCACTCGCGCTCGGATCGAGTGCCCGAGATAGTCGAGCTGCCGATGACGATGTCTCCGTGAATGTCCTTGCGGTACAGCACCGCTGCCTGCCCCTTGGCCACACCGGTCAGTGGAGCCCGCAGTTGGATCTCCATACCGTCGCCCGCTGCCTCGGCGACGGCCTCGGTCAGTCCGCCGTGCGCGCGGACCTGGACGACGCATTCGATGGGGCCGGTCGGGGCGGTACCTTCGGTCCATACCGCGCGGTCTCCGCTGATCGCCCACACGTCGAGCTTCTGCACAGAGCCGACCATGACCGTGCCACTGTCGGGTTCGATCGACGTCACGTAGCGGGGACGGCCGTCCGCGGCCGGTCCTTCCACGCCGAGACCCTTGCGTTGCCCGATGGTGAACCCGTGCACGCCTTCGTGATCGGCGAGTTCGGCTCCGGTCTCCGAGTCGACGACCTTGCCCGGGCGCACGCCGATACGCGCGCCGAGGAATGCGCGAGTGTCGCCCGAGGGTATGAAGCAGATGTCGTGACTGTCGGGCTTGTCGGCAACGGCCAAACCACGCTCGGCTGCCTCCTCACGAATCTCGGACTTCGGGGTGTCTCCGATGGGGAACATCGCACGCGAGAGCTGCGCCTGGTTCAGTACCGCCAACACGTACGACTGGTCCTTGTCCGCGTCCACGGCACGTCGCAGCACCCCGTCGTGCAGTTGCGCGTAGTGCCCGGTCGCCACGGCATCGAAGCCCAGTGCGAGAGCGCGGTCCGCCAGAGCGGAGAACTTGATCTTCTCGTTGCAGCGCAGGCACGGATTCGGGGTCTCACCGGCGGCATAGGACGCGACGAAATCGTCGATGACGTCCTCTTTGAAACGATCGGCGAAATCCCATACGTAGAAGGGGATTCCGAGTACGTCGGCAGCTCGACGAGCGTCACCCGCGTCTTCCTTGGAGCAGCAACCACGCGAACCGGTACGCAGAGCGCCCGGAGCGGTCGACAGAGCCAGGTGCACGCCGACGACGTCGTGGCCCTCGTCCACGGCACGGGCCGCGGCAACAGCCGAGTCGACTCCCCCGCTCATAGCAGCCAGAACACGCATCAGCGATTTCCTCCTCGAGCTCCGACGCCGGCCAGTCCGGCGGCACGAGCGCGTTCGACGACCTGCGGCAGAGCCGCAAGCACAGTGGTGACGTCCGATTCGGACGAGCCGGTTCCCAGCGAGAACCGCAGTGATCCACGGGCGACGGCCGGATCGCACCCGAGCGCTATCAGTACATGACTGGCGCTGGCCACGCCTGCAGTGCACGCCGAGCCCGTAGAGCATTCTATGCCTGCCGCGTCGAGCAGCATCAACAGCGAATCACCCTCGCACCCGGGAAAGGTGAAGTGCACGTTCCCGGCGAGCCGGTCGTCGCCTTCCGGCCCGTTGAGGATGGCGTCGGGAACGGCATCCCTGATTCCGACGATCAACCGATCGCGCAGTGCTCTCAGTTCTGCGCGGTGCCGCGCCGAGTTCTCGACGGTCGACCGCAGCGCCGCCGCCATCGCGACGACGCCTGCAGTGTCCGGGGTGCCCGATCGAACGTCTCGCTCGTGGCCCCCGCCGTGGAAGAGCGGAACACACGGGACCTGGCGGCCGAGGAGCAGCGCTCCGACGCCCTGCGGTCCACCGAACTTGTGTGCGGCGATGCTGAGGGCGGACAGACCGCTCTCGGAGAATCCGACGGGCAGATGCGGCACCGCCTGGACCGCATCGCTGTGCATCGGGACCCCGTATTCGGCGGCCACGGCTGCGAGCTCGGCGATCGGCATGACGGTGCCGATCTCGTTGTTGGCCCACATCACGGTGACGAGCGCAGTCTCGTCGGCATGCAGGGCCAGCTCGGCGCGCAGCGCATCCGGGGTGACCCGCCCCTCGGTGTCGACCGGGAGCCAGGTGACACTCGCTCCGTCGTGTGCGACGAGCCACTCCACTGCGTCGAGCACCGCGTGATGCTCTACCGAGCTGGCGATGATCCTGGTCAGTGCGGCATCGGAGTCTCGACGGGCCGCGAAGATGCCCTTGACGGCGAGGTTGTCACTCTCGGTACCGCCGGAGGTGAAGATCACCTCGGACGGGCGCGCGCCCAGGTCCGCGGCGATCGACTCGCGAGATTCCTCCACTCGACGCCGAGCGGATCGACCGGAGGTGTGCAGCGAGGACGCGTTGCCCACCGTGGCGAACACAGAGGTCATCGCCTCGATCGCGCTCGGCAGCATCGGGGTCGTCGCTGCGTGATCGAGGTACACCGGTGGCCGCGACGGGACGGGAGCAGTCGTACTGCGCACAGAAGGCATAACAGGCTAGACGATACCCGCTGCCGTGACCGCGGACCTACCTGCGCGAGGTGGGTCCGCGGTCACGGCGATCGATGCTCGGTCAGGCGGCCGCAACCGTCGGCGGCATCGGGCTGCGTTCGGCCTCGGCCATCACCTCGTGCACGGTGGGGTCGTAGACGTCCTTCCTGGGTCGTTCCGCAGGCTCCACTCCGTCGCGTCGAATCGCCACCTCGCACCGTCGAGCGAGGTCGCGTCGATCACCACCGGGTGCCTCCGGGGCCGTGAACTCGACCTCGGCACGCAGTCCACGCAGTCGGAAGATCCGGCCGATGGATGCGCCGATCGTCTCGTCTCCGACGAAGCACGTGGCCGTGGTCTGCTCGTCGGTCCGGTCGAGGTAGCGCAGCCGAATCGGCTGCACCCAGGTCTCCGAATCGATCGCGGCCTGAAGCAGCGCCGGCCGTAGCGAGCCGTATGCGCGACCACACCAGGTGGTGGCCTCCGGGAAGACGACGACCGATCCGCCGGCGCGGACACGATCGGCCACCTGATCGACGACGCCGGGGAGCTGATGCAGTCGAGCTCGATCGATCGGAAGTACCTTCATGGCCCGCGCGAGACGACCGAGCACCGGCCAGTCGATCAGGTCGGCACGCGCGACGAAGGTCGACGGCTGTACCGCAGTGAGCACAACGACGTCGGTCCAGGAGATGTGACCGGCGACGTGCAGTGCACCTGCGGCGGTTCGGGAGCGTTCCCGCTCCGAGCGTGCGTCGAGCACGGTCAGGTCGATCCCGATGGCGAACAGCAGGGTGCGAGCACCGATCCGCGTCAGCGAACGGCGGACCCGCGGGAACGGAACCCCGAGGACGACCAACACCGGCAGCAACCCGAACGCCGCCAACGCCAGCACGATTCGGAGCGCGAGGACGATCCGTCCCACCGTCGGTGGGCTCTTCGGCAGACATCCGTCACTGCACGGCGACGACGGCATCCACGCGTGCGCGTGCACGATCGGTTGTGTCACCGGACACCCGACTCGAACGTCGTTGCTGCCGAACGCAAGCGGTCGAGATAGCGAGTGTTGGCCTCGTGCAGGCCGAGCAGCGCGACGAAATCGGCGACACCGAATTCGGGATCGTGCGCCGGCTCACCGCAGATGGAGGCACCGAGTCGGAGGTAGCCGTTCATCAACGGCGGCATCGACGTTCGCTTCGACGGTTCGATGTCGATCAGATCCACCCCGTCGACGACGACCGGAGAGTACGGCCGGACCCGACGGTCGAGCGGCGTAGCGTGCTTGCCCAACAGGCGGTCTCGAACACTGCGAACGTTGGCCCCGATGGGGTCCCCGGGTGCCGATTGCATGGGCACCGACACGCAGCCCATCACCCACTCGTATCCCGTCACATCGAGGTAGTGCAGGATTCCGGCCCACATCAGCCCGAGCACGGATCCGGACCGATGATCGGGATGAACTGCAGCCCTTCCCATTTCGACGATATTCATGCCGACGGGATCGAGTGCGGAGATATCGAATTCGGTTGCCGTGTAATACCCGCCGGCAGACACGGCGGCCTGCGGCGGCAACATGCGGTAGCAGCCGACGAACGTATCGGTCCACTGGTCACGAACGAGCAGGTGATCACAGAATTCGTCGAACCGATCGGCGTCGAGGCCGTCGGTGTCGGTGGGAATGGAAAACCCCGGCTCGGAAGCGAACACCTCGTAGCGCAGACGCTGCGCCGCGAGCCGGTGCTCCGGGTCGGTGGACAACACCAGCGAATAGCGGTCGGTGGCCGGGACGATCGATGCAGTCGAGCTCATGACGGAAGTGGTCATGAGGTGTGTCTAACGAGCGAGGAAGGCTACCGGGCATCGTCGGGGAAACGTGTCGGAAGAGTTTGCGTGAACAAGGTGGCGCTGCTCGACACGACAGGCCCCCACCGCGCGGGCGGTGAGGGCCTGTCGGGAACAGCGCCGGGAGTTATCCCTTGTGCTTCTTGACTGCCTCGGTCAGCTGCGGTGCGACGTTGAAGAGGTCACCGACGATGCCGTAGTCGGCGATCTCGAAGATGGGCGCTTCCTCGTCCTTGTTGACCGCGACGATCGTCTTCGAGGTCTGCATGCCTGCACGGTGCTGGATGGCTCCGGAGATACCCAGTGCGACGTACAGCTGCGGGGAGACGGTCTTGCCCGTCTGACCCACCTGGAACTGGCCGGGGTAGTAGCCCGAGTCGACAGCGGCGCGCGAGGCACCGACTGCGGCACCGAGCGAGTCGGCGAGCTCCTCGACGACGGAGAACTTGTCGGCACTGCCGACACCACGTCCACCGGAGACGACGACCGATGCCTCGGTGAGCTCCGGACGGTCGCCGCCGACGATCGGGTCACGCGAGGTGACCTTGACGGCCCCTTCTTCCTGTGCGGGGACCTCGACGGTTTCGCGGGTACCCGCTCCGGCCTTCGGCTCGGCCTCGACTGCACCGGGGCGCAGCGAGATGACCGGAACGTCGCCGTTGGCCTTGGCCTCGACGGTGAATGCGCCACCGAAGATGGAGTAGACGGCACTGCCGTCGCCGTTCAGTGCGACGACGTCGTTGTGGTAGCCCGAGCCGAGGCGTGCTGCGAGTCGTCCCGCAACTTCCTTGCCCTCGATCGTGGCTGCGGTGATGATCGCTGCCGGCGAGACCGACTCCGCGAGTGCCGACAGCACGTCGACCTTCGGGGTGACGAGGAATCCGTCGACTGCGTCGGATTCGGCGGCGTAGATCTTCTCGGCACCGGCTTCGGTCAGCGCGTCGGCGACCTTGTCGGTGGTACCGACCGGGCCGGTGACGACCGCGGACGGCTCACCCAGCGCGCGAGCGGCGGTGATCAACTCGGTGCTGACCTTCTTCAGAGTTCCCTCGACGTGCTCCACGAGCACGAGTACTTCTGCCATGACTTGCTCCTCGTTTGTCTTCGATTGCTCGGTGGGGCGGGATCAGATGATCTTCTGGCCGACGAGGTAGGTGGCGATCTTGTCGCCGCCGTCGCCCTCGTCGGTGAGCCGCTCGCCTGCAGTCTTGGGAGGCTTGGGGGTGGACGACGTGACGGTCGTTCCCGCGTTGTCGACGCCGACGATGCCGTCCTCGACACCGATGTCGGCGAGCGTGATGGTCTGCACCGTCTTCTTCTTGGCGGCCATGATGCCCTTGAACGACGGGAAGCGCGGTTCGTTGATCTTCTCGGTGACGCTCACGATGGCGGGCAACGCGGCTTCGAGGCCGAAGATGCCTTCGTCGGTTTCCCGCTCGCCGGTGACCTTGCCGTCGGCGACGGTGAGCTTGCGCATCTGCGTCAGGGCCGGGATCTGCAGGTATTCGGCGATGATCGCGGGAACGGCACCGGTGCGGCCGTCGGTGGCCTCGTTGCCGGCGATGATGAGATCGGCCGGCTCGTCGTTCTCGAATGCGACGTTGCCGAGCGCTGCGGCCAGCGCGTATCCGGTCTGGATCGCGTCGGAGCCGTGCAGGGTCGGGTCGTTGAGGTGCACTGCGCTGTCTGCACCCATCGACAAGGCCTTGCGAATGGCATCGGTGGCGCGATCGGGGCCTGCGGACAGAACCTTGACCTCACCGCCCTGGGCTTCCTTGATGAGCAGTGCTTCTTCGACGGCCCGCTCGTTGATCTCGTCGAGGACGGCGTCGGCAGCCTCGCGATCGAGGGTGTAGTCACCGTCGGTGAGCTTGCGCTCGGACCACGTGTCTGGAACCTGCTTGATCAAAACAACGATGTTCGTCATGGGTCTGCGTCGACCTCCTGGTCATGTTCTGCTGATCGTGAGTGTTCTAACGGTTCGTGCAGTTATACGGTCTGGGTCGAGGTTACCTCACCGTAGTTACTGGTGGGTAACTTACCTCCCTGCCTGTCCGACCATACATCTGTGCCCGGCTGTTATGGAGACCACGTTGGTAAACGTTCCAGGCGGTGGCACTAACCTTCCGTCGGTGAACGATTCATCGGCTCAGGCACCGGCACCGGAACCACTCCCCCTCACCGGAGAGCGCACCGTGCCCGGCATCGCCGAGGAGAACTACTGGTTCCGCCGCCACGAGGTGGTCTACCGCGCACTCGTCGAGCGCTGCCGCGACCGAACGGTACTCGAGGCAGGATCGGGAGAAGGCTACGGAGCCAACATGATTGCCGATGTCGCGACGAACGTTCTCGGCCTCGACTACGACGCGTCGGCCGCCGCACACGTGCATGCCCGCTACCCGAGGGTGACGATGCTGCGTGGCAACCTCGACCGCCTTCCCGTCGCCGATTCCTCGATCGACGTGGTCGTCAATTTCCAGGTGATCGAGCACCTCTGGGATCAAGGTGCGTTCCTCGCCGAAGTGCACCGGGTACTGGCGCCCGGGGGCATTCTGTTGATCAGCACGCCCAACCGCATCACGTTCTCGCCCGGCCGCGACACCCCGCTCAACCCCTTCCACACCCGCGAACTCGATGCGGCCGAGCTCACCGAGCTTCTCGTGGACGCTCGGCTCGAGGTCGACGAACTCACCGGAGTCCGGCACGGACGCACTCTGGCCGCCCTCGACGCCAAGCACGGCGGTTCGTTCATCGACGCGCAGATCGAACGAGCCCTGGCCGGTGAACCCTGGCCTGCCGAACTCACCGAGGACGTCGCGGCCATCTCGATCGAGGACTTCGACATCACCGCCGACCGCATCGACGAGAGCCTCGACCTGGTCGCCGTTGCCCGCAAGAGCTCGAGCACGGTGATCGGGTGACATCCGGTGCCACCGTGCCGGGCATGTTCTCTCTCGTTCTGCACTCCCACCTGCCGTGGTTGGCCAATCACGGACGCTGGCCGGTAGGCGAGGAATGGCTGTACCAGTCCTGGGCCGACTGCTATCTACCGCTCACCGCGGCACTCGAGCAGCTGGCCGACGACGGCCACACCGACGTGCTGTCGCTGGGAATCACCCCGGTGCTTGCCGCTCAACTCGACGATCCACACTGCCTGTCCGGAATGCACCACTGGCTCGGGAACTGGCAGCTCAGAGCCCATGAGGCGACCGAGCGCGACCTGTCCGTTCGTGAACACCGAGGTTCTGCCGCTGCGCTCGATCTATTCGAGTCCCGGTGGCGACACGGCGGGTCCGCGGTACTCCGGCCGCTGGTCGAAACCGGAACCGTCGAACTGCTGGGTGGACCGTTGGCGCACCCGTTCCAGCCGCTGCTCGATCCCCGACTACGCGCATTCTCGCTCCGGGAAGGTCTACTCGACGCCCGCGCCCGGTGGGGCACCACGCCCCGAGGCATCTGGGCGCCCGAATGCGGATTCACCCCCGGCATGGAAACCGAATACGCCGCGGCGGGGGTCTCGCACTTCATGGTCGACGGGCCCGCGATGCGCGGAGACACCTCCCTCGGCAGGCCGGTGTGGGACTCCGATGTCGTCGCGTTCGGACGCGATCTGCCGGTCAGCTACCGCGTCTGGTCACCGAAGTCCGGCTATCCCGGCCACGGTTCCTATCGGGATTTCCACACCTACGATCACGCCACCGGTCTCAAACCGGCCCGGGTCACCGGCCGCTCGGTCGCGTCGAACGACAAGGCTCCCTACGATCCCGAGCGGGCCGCGGCGACGGTGGACCGTCACGTCGCCGACTTCGTCGATGTGGTTCGCAGGCGCCTGATCTCCGAATCCGAGCGGATCGGTCGCGACGCCCTGGTCGTCGCGGCATTCGACACCGAGCTGTTCGGACACTGGTGGCACGAGGGCCCACAGTGGCTCGGCAAGCTCATGCGCGCGCTTCCCGCCGCAGGCATCACCGTCGGCACGCTCAACGACGCCCGCGAGCAGGGTTACGTCGGAGCGCCACTAGAACTGCAGGATTCGTCGTGGGGATCGGGCAAGGACTGGCGCGTGTGGGCGGGCGACGACGTCGCCGACCTGGTCGCGCTCAACTCCGAGGTATCTCGGACCGCTCTCGACGCCGTCGACACCGCCCGAGATGTACAGCGTCACGCCGGTGGCCCCGAACTACGCAATCGGGTCAACGATCAGATACTGCGTGAGACACTGATGGCCGTGGCCAGCGACTGGGCATTCATGGTCAGCAAGGATTCCGCCGCAGGCTACGCACGGGAGCGGGCGCACGTCCATGCACATGCGCTGCGTGAGATCGCGGCCGCGGCCGCAGGTGGGTCACCTGTCCGGGCAAAGGAGTTGGCTCGGCAATGGAACCGCGCGGACGGACTGTTTCCTGCGTTGGATGCGCGCCGGCTGCCCGATGCACACGGTGGCGGCGAGCGAGAAGGTGCAGGGGGGCGTCGATGAAGATTCTGATGGTGTCGTGGGAGTACCC
This sequence comes from Rhodococcus sp. IEGM 1330, assembly GCF_033142445.1. NCBI lineage: Bacteria > Bacillati > Actinomycetota > Actinomycetes > Mycobacteriales > Nocardiaceae > Rhodococcus > Rhodococcus sp. IEGM 1330. The sequence continues at coordinate 669,873 of NZ_JAWLSB010000001.1, read as the reverse complement.
ACCCGTGGTGGTCGGCGGGCTCGGTCGGCACGTGCATCACCTGGCAACCGAACTGGTTCGATGCGGGCACGAGGTCGTGGTTCTGTCGCGTCGACCCACCGGAACCGACGCCGCCACCCACCCGACGTCTCACCACATCGAGGACGGGGTGCTCGTCGTCGCCGTCGCCGAGGACCCGGCTCACTTCGTCTTCGGGGAGGACATGCTCGCGTGGACCCTCGCGATGGGGCACGCGATGGTCCGTGCCGGCGTCGCGCTGGGAAAGCCGGGTCTGGGCGATGGCTGGCAACCCGACGTCGTTCATGCTCACGACTGGCTCGTCGCACACCCGGCGATCGCACTCGCCGAGTTCTACGACGTACCGCTCGTCTCGACCATTCACGCCACCGAGGCCGGACGCCACAGCGGCTGGATCTCGGGCCCCGTCAACCGCCAGGTGCACTCCGTGGAGTGGTGGCTCGCCAACGATTCCGATGCGGTGATCACCTGCTCGGCGTCGATGAAGGACGAGGTCACCACCCTGTTCGGAGTGTCGGAGTCGGCGGTGCAGGTGATTCGCAACGGAATCGACCGATCCACCTGGCACTTTCGGCGACGAGAGCCTCGATCGGAGCCGGCCACATTGCTCTACGTCGGCCGACTCGAGTACGAGAAGGGCATCCAGGATGCCATCGCAGCTCTGCCCCGCATCCGACGAAGCCACCCGGGTACCACCCTGCACATCGCCGGCGAAGGAACACAGTTCGCCTGGTTGGCAGGGCTGACGCGCACGCACCGGGTTGCCCGCGCAGTGTCGTTTCTGGGCAATCTCGACCACACCGAACTACTCGGCTGGCTGCACGGGGCCGACGCCATCGTCCTGCCCAGTCGGTACGAACCTTTCGGCATCATCGCGCTCGAGGCCGCGGCTGCGGGCACCCCGCTGGTCGCGTCCACCGCAGGCGGTCTGGGTGAGGCCATCGTCGACGGTGTGACCGGTCTGTCCTTCGAACCCGGCGACGTCGGCGGGCTGGCCGCCGCAGTGCGCCGCGTTCTCGACAACGCGGACGCCGCGCAGGAACGTGCCGTCGCCGCCCGCGAGCGCCTGACTGTGGATTTCGACTGGAAACACGTCGCCGAATCGACGGCCCAGGTCTATCTGGAAGCCAAACGCAAAGTTCGGCATCCGCTGGCCCGCCCGCACATCGTCGAGCGCGCTCTGCCCGGCCGCACGTGAGCGAAAACTCGTAGTCCACTACCGACTGTCATCGGGTCGTCAGTTCTCCCGCGCCGCCTCTGCCTGTCCGAGAGCCTTCTTGCGGGCGATATCCTCCAGCGCAGCAATGTACTTCGCGCGTTCGGCGGCACCGGCCTCCCAGGCGACCTTGCGATTGCGGACGACCTTGGCCGGGGCACCGACCGCGATGCTGTAGTCCGGGATCTCACCCTTGACGACGGCGTGGGCCCCGAGCACGCAACCCCGGCCGATGCGGGTCTCGCGCAGGATCGTCACCTTGGCCGCGATCCACGTGTCCGGACCGATTCTCACGGGCCCCTTCACGATTCCCTGATCCTTGATGGGCATGTTGACATCGTCCATCCGATGATCGAAATCGCAGATGTAGCACCAGTCGGCCACCAGCGTCGACGCGCCGATCTCGATGTCGAGGTAGGTGTTGACGACGTTGTCCTTGCCGAACACCACCTTGTCGCCGATCCGCAGCGAACCTTCGTGGCAGCGAATGGCATTGCCGTCGCCGATGTGTACCCAGCGCCCGATCTCGAGGCGCGAGAGCTCGGGAGTGGAATGAATCTCGACGTTCTTGCCGAGAAACACCATGCCCTTCAGGATCACGTGCGGGTTGGCCAGCTTGAACTTCGCGAGGCGGTAGTAGCGCACCAGGTACCACGGCGTGTACGCCTTGTTGGCGAGCACCCAGTCGAGGGACGCACGCGTGAGGAACCGCGCCTGTTCGGCGTCGCGTCGTCTCGACCCGCGCCAACGTGTCCGCAGCGGCGCGTTCCACATACTCGTCATGGACGTTCACCCTAGTTTCTCGTTCGCCCGCTCTCTGCCGCCACCCTTGCGCGGGCTAGGGTTGCCTGTCGACTGTTGCTCGTCGGCAGGACCAACACAGACGCCCCGGCACCACGTCGGGCACGGATTCGAGTCATGGGGAGCGATCGATGCGCGGCGTCAGGGCCAAGGGCAGGACCGGCAGAAGGGTCACTGCGGTCGCAGCAGCGCTGGCGCTGGTGACCGTGAGCGGCTGTGGCACCGACACGTCGGCCATAGAACCACTCTCTCCCGATTCGTGGCCTGCCGCGCACGCGAACTCCCACAACAGCGGCGCCACCGCAGTGTCGGTGTCGAACCCTCTGTCCCTGGACTGGACGCGACCCACCGGCGGCACGGTGACCTCCCCGGTGTCCATCGGATCGACCGGTCAGATGTTCGTCACTGCCGCCACCGAATCCGGCTGCAACCTCTTCTCGTTCGAGATCGACTCCGCACGCAAGCGCTGGTGCAACCGCGTCGGGCCGTCCGTCGTCACTGCAACGCCGACCGTCGATTCGGCGATCAACGTCTACATCGGCGACGACGGCGGCATGAACTCGTACAACGACCACGGCCAACTGCGCTGGCGCACACCGGTGTACGGAGTGCCCAAGTCCGCCCAGTTCCTCGGGGACGGCAGCGTGCTCTCGGTCACCCAGATGGGCCAGGTCAGCGTTCTGGACTCGCAGAACGGGCAACTTCGAGTACCGATTCTGGATCTGGTTCCGACGCCGAATTTCCTGACCGACCCGAATTCCGATTTCCTACCGGTCGATACCGGACTCGCCCAGTGCAGCTCGGGTGGATCCGAATGCCCCGTGCCCGCAGCGCCCGCAGTCGACAGTGCGACCGGAACGATCTACTTGACACTGTGGCGTCCCGGTTCCATTGCACCACAGCTCGTTTCCCTGCAGTACAACCGAGACGGTTCTCCCGGTCTCGTCGAACGTTGGTCCTCGGACCTGCTGCCCGCCGGAGTCGCGTCGAGTCCGGTGCTGTCCGAGGACGGGTCGACGGTCTACCTGGCCGATGTCGACGGCAGGCTGACCGCGTTCGACACCGCCGACGGGCGACAGAAGTGGACCGAGGGCACCGGGCTCGGAATCGGTGCCAGTCCCTCGATCGCCTCGGACGGCACGATCGTGCCGTCGGGCGGCGACGGCACCCTCGTCGGCGTGCGCGACAACGGAGACTCGGCCGAGCGAGTCTGGGTTCGCGACGACATCGAACAGGCAGGCAGCGCAGCCCAATCCGCAGACGGACGCGGCCATACCGTCGTTCGTGAGGACGACGGACTGGCGCTGCTCACGTTCGACGCAGCCACCGGTGAGACGGTGGATGTACAGCCCGTTGCCGACGTCGTCGGCACCACCGTCGGTACGTCGATCGGCCCGGACGGCCAGGTCGTCACCGCGAGCTACCTCGGCGAGATCTTCACCTACACGGGCTGACCGATAGATCCTGGAGCGCAGACGAACGCCACCGCGGACCGATCGACTCGGGCGATCACCACCGACAGCGCCACGGATCCGCGAAGTTTGAGCCTGGGCCGCAGTATCGCCGGATCCACGTCGACTCCGCGGACGAGAATTTCCACGGAGCCGCAGTCCATCCGATTCAGTTGTTGCCGAAGCACTTTCTCCGAGAACTTGGACTGATCCAGAATCCGAAAGCCGCGCACCCCGGCCGGGACCGTGTCGCCGGTCAGATACGCGATTCTCGGATCGAGTTGCCACAGACCGAATCTGGCACCGTAGTGCCGAACCAAACCGGCCCTGACCACCGCACCGTCGGGATCGACGATGTAGCCGCCAGGAGGTCGAACCGGAATGTCGTCGGATTCTGCATCGGTGAATTCCAGAACACTGCCGTCGGATCGAAGAACAGCTGCGCGACGCCGAACACCGTTCTCACTCAACCCTTCCGACCAGAGGCACGCCTCCCGCACTCCCCCGTCGAGCGAGACCACCTCGATCTCGCCGGCCCAGTCGACAGCGTCGAAATCCAGGCCGGGCGCGCACTTGACCACCAGGTCTCGGCCTCGATAGGCGTCGAACAGGTCCGGTAGCGGTGGTTGCAGCGCTGCCGGGTCGTGGCGTCGCCGCCCACCTGCTCGGCGACCGGGATCGGCGACGACGACGGTGTCACGCGTCGTCGGGGTCAGCGCGTCGGCGCGCAGCACGGTGGCGTCCGGGACGTTGTGTGCGGCCATCCGTAGCCGAATCGGGTCGAGATCGCTGCCCACCGCCAACTCCGCCGTGCCGATCAGGACGGACAGTTCACTGCCGATCGAACACGTGACATCGTGCACCCGTCGTCCGGCAAGTCGAGCGGCCCGCCTGCGCGCGACGAGCGTCGGCGTGGCCTGCTGTACCGCCTCGTCGGTGACCCACCATCGGTCGGAGTCGAGCAGCTTCACCCGCGCTTTGCGGCGGACGGTGACGGTTTCGATCAGTGCACCCGAGTGGGCGGGAAAACGCTCGCGCATCGAGGAGATATCTCGCACCGTTGTTCTCGCACTGAGCTCTAGCCTGTCTGCGGAGTCGAGCGCCTCGATGCCGACCTCGCTGTGCAGGAAATCGAGGTCGGCACCGGTGAAGTCATACCCCACGGCAGGCCCCGGAATCGAGACCTGCGGCGTATCTGCCTGTCAATCGCGAGGTGCAGGCTTGGTGCCGGTGATCATCACGTTGTAGAACAGCCCGCGCGGTACCACGTGCTGCAGCACGTTCTCGTCGACCCAACTCAGTGTCTTCCATCCACCGAAGGCGAATTTCGCCCAGTTCCATCCCAGCTTGCCCGCGGGTACTGCGGCCTCGAAGGTCCGCACCGGCCAGCCGAGCAGAGCGGCGGCGAACTCCTCGGTGTTCGCCTGCACGGACTCCGCACCGGCCGAGAGCGCGATGTGCTCGAGATCGGTCGGATCGAACGTGTGCAGGTCGACGACGGCCTCGAGTGCCGCTGCTCGCGAGGACTCGTCGAGCTCTTCCTGCGGCTTGCGCCAGCTCGCCAGGAACGGGAGCTTGGTTGCGCGGGTCGTCGCCTCCCACGTGATGCGTCCGAGCCAGCGTGCGTAGAAGTTGCCGACCGTGGTGGGTTCGCCCGCGAAAACGAAGCGGCCGCCCGGTTTGAGCACCCGCAGCACCTCGCGCAGGGACTGTTCGACGTCCGGGATGTGGTGCAGGACGGCATGCCCGACGACGAGATCGAACGTGTTGTCGTCGTACGGAATCGTCTCCGCGTCGGCGACGCGGCCGTCGACGTCCAGACCGAGGTGCTCGGCGTTGCGGAGAGCGACCTTGACCATGCCGGGCGAGAGGTCGGTGACCGAGCCCTTGTCTGCGATGCCGGCCTGCATCAGGTTGAGCAGGAAGAACCCGGTACCGCAGCCCAGTTCGAGCGCGCGGCCGTACGGCAGTGCGGATTGCGCCGACGCGTCACCGGAGACCGCCTGATCGAACCGCCCGCGCGCGTAGTCGATGCATCGCTCGTCGTAGGAAATCGACCACTTGTCGTCGTAGGTCTCGGCTTCCCAGTCGTGATAGAGCACCTGCGCCAGTTTGGTGTCCGTCCGTGCGGCCTCGACCTGCTCGGCAGTGGCGTGCGGATTCGGGGCTGGATCGACCTGGCGGTCATCGGTCTCGGACGAGGCCGAAGGCATCACGTTCGAGATCGATCGATTGACACCGTCGTGGGGGCTTGCAGTCATCAGGCGAGCCTACTATCCGGTAGCTGTGGAACAACTCTTCTCTGCGGGGCCGTAGCTTCACCGTCCGGTGAAGGTCGCTTTTCCAGGGCCGTCGGCCACGAACGACGTCATGCCGATCGTTCGGTCCTCGGTGGCGAACAGGGCCGCGAACTGCTGCGCCTCGATCCGCAGACCGGTGGTGAGATCGACGTCGAGCCCCTGGTCGATCGACGCCTTGGCCGCTGCGAGCGCTCGCGATGCACCCGTGGTGAACTGCATGGCCCAGGCGCGGGCGGCGTTGTACACCTCGTCCGGTGCCACCACCTCGTCCACCAATCCGATGCGTAACGCTTCCTCGGCACCGACGAAGCGGCCGGTGAAGACCATGTCCTTAGCACGGCTCGGGCCGATCAGCCGAGCCAGCCGCTGCGTTCCGCCGCCGCCGGGGATGACACCGAGCAGCACCTCCGGGACACCGAACTTCGCGTTGTCACCGGCGATCCGGCGGTCCGCGCCCAGTGCGACTTCGAGCCCACCACCGAGTGCGTATCCGGTCACGGCCGCAACCACGGGCTTGGGAATGGTACTGAGCGAGCCGAGGGCGGACTGCAGATCTCCGGCGATATCGGCCATCTCGGCCGCGGACAACGCCACCATCTCCTTGATGTCGGCACCGGCGGCGAAGACCTTCTCGCCGCCGTAGACGACGACAGCCTTGACGTCCGAGTCGACCGTGGCCTCGCGGGCCGCCGCTCGGATTTCCTCCTGCATCTGCCGATCGAGCGCATTCATCGGCGGACGATCCAGGCGGATGGTGCCGATACCGTCGGATACTTCGAGATTCACGAACTCAGCCATGGGCCGAAAGGCTACCGGGCCGAGGACTATCGATCCGACCAGGGATGTCGCGTTCCGGCGTAGTACGCATCGTCGCCCTCGAAGAGCACCCGGACCGTCCCGTCGTCGCGGGTGAGAATCGGTAGGACCGGGGCGATCTCGCGGTCGTGATCGACGACCTGGGCGACGGTGTCGAACCGAGACAGTGCGTCCAGTTGGCTCCAGGTCGGCGGAAGAAGGATGGTGTTTCCCGACCGCCAGTCCGCCAGTGCGTCACCGGTCGAACGCCAGCTCACCGACGCTGCCTCGCTGGTCTCGCCGTCGGCATTTTGCCCCTCGGGCAGCACTGCGACGAAAAAGCGGGTGTCGTACCGTCGCGCTTCGCCCACCGGGGTGATCCAGTGCGACCACGGCCGGAGCAGATCCGATCGCAGCACGAGGTCGTGGGCGGTGAGGAATTCGGCAAATGACACCTCACGGCGCTCGAGCCGACCCCGCTCCGCCGCGAACGGAGCGGTATCGGCAACGATCGAATCCGGTGTCGAACCGGCCAACAGCACGCCGCACTCCTCGAACGTCTCGCGCGCCGCAGCACACACCAGGGCCTGCGCCTTGCCCTCGTCGGTTCCGAAGCGCTCGGCCCACCACGACGGCGGCGGACCTGCCCAGCGGACATCCGCTGCCGCGTCCGAGGGGTCGACGCCGCCACCGGGAAACACCGTCATGCCACCTGCGAACGCCATGCCACCGACGCGTTCGAGCAGGAACACCTCGATGTCGGGCCGCAACTGACCGTCACGAATCAAGATGACCGTCGAGGCGTCCCGCGCCTGCACGTGACCGGCAGCACTGTTCGAGCTCATGAAAGGCAACGTACCGCTGTGCAGCGCAGCGCAGTCGCTCGGTCCGCTCTATCGGCGGTGCGCCCCGGCAGCGCGGGTCCGCCGCGCGAAGTACCGACCGTCGACGCGATCGAGTGCGATCGACTGACTGAACGCCTCGGTCAGGTTCTCTGCGGTGATGACGTCGTCCACCAGTCCCTGTGCCACCACCCCGCCTTCCTTGAGCAACAGCGCGTGACTGAAGCCCGGCGGAATCTCTTCCACGTGATGGGTGATCAGCACGGTGGCGGGGGCGTCGGGATCGGCCGCGAGGTCGGTCAGGCGTGCCACCAGTTCCTCGCGTCCACCGAGGTCGAGGCCTGCCGCCGGCTCGTCCAGCAAGAGAAGTTCGGGATCGGTCATCAGGGCGCGAGCGATGAGAACACGCTTTCGTTCGCCTTCGGACAGCGTGCCGTAGGCGCGGGTGGCGAGATGTTCGGCACCGAGGCTCTCGAGCATTTCGACTGCGCGCTCGGTGTCGACCGCGTCGTATTTCTCGCGCCAACGCCCCAGTACCGAGTAGCCGGCGGACACCACCAGATCGGACACGAGTTCGTCGGCCGGAATGCGCTGCGCCAGCGAGGAGGACGACAAGCCGATCCGCGGTCGGAGTTCGGAGACGTCGGCCTTGCCCATGACCTCGCCGAGAACGTGGGCGACACCGGACGTGGGATGGATCTCGGCCGCAGCGATACGCAGTAGGGACGTCTTTCCGGCGCCGTTCGGGCCGAGGACGACCCACCGTTCGTCCAGTTCCACCTTCCAGGTGACGGGTCCCACCAGGGTCGCACCACCGCGGCGGACGACTACGTCGGTGAAATCTACGAGCAGGTCGGGATCCGGTTCAGACACGACGCCTATCTTCCCGCACATAGACCGTGCATTCACGGCAGGATGTGCACGCGTGTCGCCCACTGACGATCTGCCTCGTAGCTCCCACCGGACCGCCGGCGGCGAGTCCGCCTCGAACCCGCCCGGATCACCGTTCCCGCTGGGTGCCACTGCACTGCAGACTGGCACGCAATTTGCAGTCCATGCACCCGAGGCCGATGGAGTCGAGGTGTGTCTGATCGATCCGGACGGCGGTGAACGACGGATGGAACTGACCACCCGCACATTCGGAGTTCGACATGCCTTCGTCCCGGGAGTGCGGCCCGGTGACCGATACGGCTTCCGCGCCCACGGGAAGTGGGATCCGCACTCCGGCCGCCGGTTCAACGGCGCGAAAATTCTGCTCGATCCCGCAGCGCGCCAGGTGACCGGAGCATTCGGAGACCCGTCGGCATTGCTCGCCTACGAGGACGACCCGTTCGGCGCGCCCAGTTCTCGCGACTCGCTCGGGCACCTCCCGCTCGGCGTCGTCCGCGCAGCTGCCGATCACGTCGGCCGTCCCGCGCGCCCTGAGGTCCCCTGGGACCGAACCGTCCTCTACGAGCTGCACGTGGGATCGTTCACGGCCCGCAATCCTGCTGTGCCCCAGCATCTTCGCGGGACCTACCTGGGGCTCGCCGAGCCGGCGGTCCTCGAACATCTGGCGCGCATCGGCATCACGTCGGTCGAATTGCTGCCCGTGCACACCACATTCACCGAACCCGGCGTCCGCGCCCGGGGTATGCGAAACCACTGGGGGTACTCGACGGGTGCGTACTTCGCACCGGATCCGCGCTTCGCCGCCGTTCCCGGTGCCGAGGTGGATGAATTTCGCACCATGGTCGACGCGCTGCACGCTGCCGGGATCGAGGTGATCCTCGACGTCGTCTACAACCACACGTGCGAATCCGCGGTCGACGGCCCCTCGATCAGCTGGCGTGGGCTCGATGCGCCCGGCTACTACCTGCTGGACGGACGCGGGTCGGATGTCGATCTGACCGGTTGCGGCAACACCCTAGATTCCGCGTCGCCCGCGGTCGTGCGGATGGTGTGCGACAGCCTTCGGTACTGGGTCGAGGACATGGGTGTGGACGGGTTCCGATTCGACCTCGCCAGCACTCTCGGCCGGCCCGGCGGTTGGCGATTCGATTCTCGCGCACCGTTGTTGACCGCCATTGCCACCGACCCGGTCCTGGCTCGGGTCAAATTGATCGCCGAGCCGTGGGATGCCACCGGTGCCGGTTATCAGGTCGGCAACTTCGGAGTGGCCTGGTCGGAATGGAACGATCGCTACCGCGACACGGTGCGATGCTTCTGGGCGGGCCAGCACGGCGTCCGCGAATTGGCCTCGCGCCTGGCCGGTTCGGAAGACCTCTTCGCGGGCGGCGGCCGCCTGCCGTGGGCGTCGATCAACTTCGTCACCGCGCACGACGGATTCACCGCCCGCGATCTGGTGTCGTACGACCGAAAGCACAACGAGGCCAACGGCGAAGAGAACAGGGACGGTACCGACAACAACTCGTCGGTCAACCACGGCGTCGAGGGGCCGACCGACGACCCGTCCATCGTCGAGGCTCGGGGACGCCATGTCCGGGCACTACTGGCAACCCTGACGCTCTCCACCGGTACACCGATGCTGCTTGCCGGCGACGAACTGGGACACACCCAGGGAGGCAACAACAACGCGTACTGCATTGCCGAGGATGCACCGGCGGCAGATGCCTGGGCCATCGACTGGGACCGTGCGGATCAGAACATGATTCGCTTCGTGGGTCGACTGCTCCGCGTCCGAGCGAGCGCTCCCACGCTACGTCAGCAGGAGTTCTTCACCGGCCGCGCGACACCGACCGGCCGACCCGATCTGGTGTGGTTCGATTCCGCCGGAGTCGAATTCGACACGGACCGCTGGAACGACGACTCGGTGCGCACCATTCAGGCCTGGGTGGACGGTTCCGACGTCCGCTCCTACTCCTCCGACGGCGGGCAGGTCGACGACGCCAGCTCGCTCCTCGTCCTCCATTCCGGCGGCCCCGCCGACATCACTCTGGCGTGCCCGAGTTGGTCGTCGTCGCGGTTCGTTCCGGTCCTCGATTCCTCTTGTGTCGACGGAGTACCCGCGGATACCACTGCACTGGAACCGGGTTCGACGATATCGGTGACTGGATCGACAGTCCTGGTACTGCGCAGCGCAGGCAGGTGAGTCATGAACAATTGCACGAGCGGACCGACTCCGAGCGCATAGAGAACCGTCCCGACGCCGAGCGTCCCGCCGAGCAACCAACCGGTGAGCACCACCGTCAACTCGATTCCGGTGCGGGTGAGGCGAATCGACCATCCGGTCCTGGCCACCAGTCCGGTCATCAGTCCGTCTCGTGGCCCCGGACCCATCCCGGCACCGATGTACAGCGCGGTTGCGAACGCGTTGACCACGATGCCCGACACCATGGCCAGGGTCCTGATCGGGAGCCCGTCGAGATGCGGCAACACCGCCGACGTGGCGTCCACCGCAACGGCGATCACCACCACGTTGCTCACGGTGCCCAGGCCAGGACGTTGCCGCAGCGGGATCCACATCAGCAGTACGGCCACACCGGTGATCGCGGTGATGGTTCCGAAGCTGAGCGACAGGTGACTCTCGAGACCCTGGTGGAAGACGTCCCATGGGTTGACGCCCAGTCCACCGGCGATCATCAACGACATCGACGCCCCGTACAGCCACAGACCCACGTAGAGGGCGGCCAACCGAGAAGGAAGCCGGCGACCGGCGACGACACGACGTGGTGAGGTGAACATGCTTCCAGTCTCGGGGCTACTGGATACGTTCGGCATAGCCACTTATGCGACAGTGGACCCCAGCTCTAGAGAACGGCAATCACGGTCGTCGAACCGGGTGCCACTTCGGTGAAGCCTGCATCCCGCACCGCGACAGCACGTCCGGCGCGAACCTCGCCCAGCGCACGCGTCCATTGGTCCGGGTTCGCGGATCGGACCGAACATGCGAAACCCGACGCAGCCCACTCACGGCATTCCTCCATGCTCATCGCACCCGCCAACAGCATCGACGCGTGCCCCACCTGAGCGGCCGCCTTGCCCACCGTCATCGACAGGGAGGCGTCGATCCACAGCACAGGGCCGGGCGAGACCGAAGGTTCGTCTTCGGCCGCCACGTCGGTCCCACCGATCTGCAGCCGCTTGATCCGCGGATCCAGATCTCCGACCCGACCGGGCACGAAAGCGCGTGCCGACGCTCCCCCGACGTCGACCGTGACACCAGGAACATCCTGCGCCGCACGCCACTGTGCACCGCGGGCACGTCGGGCAACTTTTCGGATGCGAGCCGACGTCCACTCGGTGAAGGCCTCGTTCCACGACGCACCCACGCCCACCCGTGGGTCCAGGCACAGCGCGACGGTTGCTCTGGCAGCTGCCTCGAGCAACTCGCCACGCAGAGGCGGATCAGGTTTGGGGATATGCAGCACCAACGGCATGGCCAGGACTTGCGACGGATCTTCCGGGTCCTCGGCTCCGCCGTACCCACGAGCGAGCTCGGCGTGGCGCGAGACGAACGTGTTGTCCGGTGAGAATTCCTCGGCCGGAGCTTCGGCGGCAACGTCATCCGGTGCATCGCCGGCCACGGGATCACCGGTCATGGGATCGCCGGTCATGGGATCGGGACGCGGCGGACTCCCCCGTCGACCGCGTCCGCAGCTTCGATCTCGTTGCGGGTGACGCCGAGGATGAACAGAACCGCATCCAGATACGGATGCGAGATGGCCGTGTCGGCGATCTCTCGCAACGCAGGCTTGGCGTTGAAGGCGACCCCGAGGCCCGCGGCCGTCAGCATGTCGATGTCGTTCGCTCCGTCGCCGACGGCGACGGTCTGCTCCATCGGCACTCCCGACTGGGCAGCGAACTCACGCAGTGCGGTCGCTTTCGCAGCACGATCGACCACTTCTCCGATCACCCGGCCGGTGAGCTTGCCGTCGACGATCTCGAGGGTGTTCGCCTTGACGTAGTCGAGTTCGAGCTCGTGAGCGAGTCCCTCGATGACCTGTCGGAATCCACCGGATACGACGCCGCAGGCGAACCCGAGACGTCGGAGGGTGCGGATGGTGGTCCTGGCCCCTGCCGTCAGTTCCAGGCTTTCGCCCACTTCGTCGATGACGGATTCGTCGAGTCCGGCCAACACGGCGACCCGCTGTTCGAGCGACTCCGCGAAGTCGATCTCTCCGCGCATGGCAGCTTCGGTGACCGCGCGTACCTCGTCCTCGCGCCCAGCGCGGGCAGCCAACATTTCGATGACCTCCCCCTGGACGAGCGTGGAGTCGACGTCGAACACGATCAGTCGCTTGGATCGCCGTGCGATTCCGCCGCGCTGCACGGCGATGTCGACGCCGATTCCGGCTGCGATGGCCGCAAGACCGGTACGCAGTTGCAGGTCGGCATCCGGCGAGGTGTCGGTTGCGGTCACCTGCAGTTCGAGGCCCGTGACGGGATAGTCGGCAATACCGCGAATCGAATCGATGTTCGCGCCCTGTCGGGCGAGTTCACGGGAGATGGTGCTGAAGGCGCGCGCTGTCACGGGTCGGCCCAGAACGACGACGACGTGGGTGGCCAAGCTCTGGCCACCGCCCCGCGCAGTGTCGATCTCGACGTCGACGTGAACGCCGACCGTCGCCATCGCGTCCTCGAGCTCTTCCTGGAGTGCTTCGGGATCGCGGGGACAGGACAGGAGAACCCCCAGCGTCAATCTGCCGCGAATGACCACCTGCTCGACGTCGAGAAGGCTGACGTTGTGCCGTGACAGGGCTGCGAACAGCACCGATGTGACGCCCGGCTTGTCGGGTCCCGTCACCGTCACCAGCACTGCGGTGTCGCTCGAAGTCACCGAATCTCCCTTTCGCGCACGGCCAGCGGCCGGATAGGTCTTCGTGTCACCTGTCGTGGACGAGCGAGCCCGAACACGCCACGAGATTGTCGCAAGCGAAGAGCCCCACCCGGTAGCCGGGAGGGGCTCTCGCTGCTGCTGTGGACTACTTGGGGTCCGGGTCTCCGGACCCTTCGTGATCGCTGGTGGCGATCGGAGCCCGGCGGGCCTGTTCGAGGACTGCGGTGGTCTTACCGCCGTGCGCTCCCGGCCCGACGTGCGCTTCCGCGCGCATCCGTTCGACCATGTGCGGGTAGTGCAACTCGAACGCCGGACGCTCGGAACGGATCCGAGGCAGTTCGGTGAAGTTGTGTCGCGGCGGCGGGCAGGAGGTGGCCCACTCCAACGAGTTACCGTAGCCCCACGGATCGTCGACGGTGACGACCTCGCCGTAGCGGTAGGACTTGAACACGTTCCACACGAACGGCAGTGTCGAGGCACCGAGAATGAAGGCACCGATCGTGGAGATGATGTTCAACTCGGTGAAGCCGTCCGAGGGAAGGTAATCGGCGTAGCGACGCGGCATGCCCTCGTTTCCGAGCCAGTGCTGCACCAGGAACGTGGCGTGGAATCCGAAGAACGTCAGCCAGAAGTGCCACTTGCCCAGAGCCTCGTCCATCATCCGGCCCGTCATCTTCGGGAACCAGAAGTAGATACCGGCGTACGTCGCGAACACCACGGTGCCGAACACCACGTAGTGGAAGTGGGCGACCACGAAGTAGGTGTCGGTGACCTGGAAGTCGATGGGCGGCGATGCCAGCAGAACACCGGTCAGTCCGCCGAAGACGAAGGTGATCAGGAACCCGATCGAGAACAGCATCGGCGTTTCCAGTGTCACCTGACCTCGCCACATCGTGCCGACCCAGTTGAAGATCTTCACGCCCGTCGGCACCGCGATCAAGAACGTCATGAAGGAGAAGAACGGCAGCAACACAGCGCCCGTGGCGTACATGTGGTGCGCCCACACTGCGATGGAGAGGGCGGCGATCGCGATCGTCGCGTAGATCAGACCCGAGTAACCGAAGATCGGCTTACGCGAGAAGACGGGGAACACCTCGGAGACGATTCCGAAGAACGGCAGCGCGATGATGTACACCTCGGGGTGACCGAAGAACCAGAACAGGTGCTGCCACAACAGCACTCCACCGGTCGCCGGATCGAACAGGTGCGCCCCCAGATGTCGGTCGGCCGCCAAACCGAGCAACGCCGCCGTCAGCAGCGGGAACGCCAGCAGGATCAGAATCGACGTCACCAGGATGTTCCAGGTGAAGATCGGCATGCGGAACATCGTCATGCCGGGAGCGCGCAGGCAGATCACGGTGGTGATCATGTTGACGCCACCGAGGATGGTGCCGAGACCGGCAACGGCGAGGCCCATGATCCAGAGGTCAGCACCGACACCGGGCGAGTGCAGCGCCGAGGTGAGCGGGGTGTACGCGGTCCACCCGAAGTCGGCGGCACCGCCGGGGGTGATGAATCCGGCCGTGGTGATCAAGGCACCGAACAGGTAGAGCCAGTACGAGAACGCGTTCAACCGCGGAAACGCAACGTCGGGAGCACCGATCTGCAGCGGAAGGATGTAGTTCGCGAATCCGAACACGATCGGCGTCGCGTACAGCAGCAACATGATGGTGCCGTGCATGGTGAACAGCTGGTTGTACTGCTCGTTGGACAGGAACTGCATTCCCGGAATGGCCAACTCGGCGCGCATCAGCAGCGCCATGAGTCCACCGACCAGGAAGAACGCGAACGATGTCGCGATGTACATGATTCCCAACACCTTGGGATCGGTGGTCGTCACCGCTTTGTGCAGGAACGACCCCTTCGGTCCCGTCCGCGGCGGGAACGGCCGAGCAGCATCCACCGCGGGAGCGGGTCTAGGCGCTAGGGCAGTCACAGATCCTCCTGATTGCGCGTCGGACCTCGAACCACGAGGCGACGTCATCTAGTCGTGCGCTACTCGAATCGTAGACCGTCGGACCGACGCTTGCCGAACCGGTCCTACCGTGTGTCGTATTGGGCCGAATCGAGCATGCCCGGATCGCGCGATCCGCCTGCGCTGTCGGCCTTTCCGACGCAGCGGGGAACGCCGCGACCGGCGCCGATTCCGGACGCTCGACGGCGTCCGTTCGGGTGTTCTGCGACGGCCGCCTTCCGATACTGTGTGAGACCACCCGACCCGTCGAAGGAAGTCCCGCGTTGCCACTCCACCCGCGAGTCCCCCGTTCGTGTGCGCCGCGCAGGATCGGCACCGTCGCCGCCGTGTGCCTCGCCGCAGCCATTGCGCTGGTCGGCTGCTCCGACTCCGAGGCGCAGGACGACGCATCCTCCATTGTCCGCACCACCACGAACATCGCCGGTGCCGGAGTGGTCGGAAACAACCGGGACACCGCGGGACTGTGCCCCGCACTCGCACCACTCGACCCGACCGGCATCGAAGGTGACACCCGACCCGTGGGGCATGCCGAGGGGATCAGCACCCTTCCGGCCGATCCCCAGCGCATCGTCGTGCTCGATGCCGCAGGCCTGGACGCGAGCTGCGCGGTCGGGATCTGGGAGCGTGTCGTCGGGGCGGCCACGATCGACCCCGATTTCCGCGGTGACGGCGATCAACCGCTCTACCTGGGCACCGGATTGGCGTCCGTCCCGTCCGTCGGCCCGGAGGGCGCACCCGACATCGATGCCATCGCCGCCCTCGACCCCGATCTGATCCTGGGTGCCGATTCTCTCGGATCGAACACTTACGACGAGCTGACGGCCATCGCCCCGACCGTCTTCACCGCAACCGGGCAGGGCTGGAAGGACACCTTCCTGCAGTCCGCGGCGGCGCTCGGTCGCGGACAAGCGGGATTCGAGGCACTCGCATCGTTCTCCGCGGATGCCGAACGGGTCGGTCGCGAGATCGATGCCACCCAGACCCAGGCGTCCGTCGTTCGATTCGATGCGGACTCCATCGAGGTGGACGGAACGAGCTCGTTCGCGGGACAGATACTCGCCGAGGTCGGAGTCGGCCGGCCTCAGAGCCAGCGCGACGCCGCATTCTCGGTCGAGTCGGACGACCTCTCGCCGGTCGAGGGAGACATCGTCTACGTGCGATTCGCCGGCCCCGATGGCGAGACGTTCGGGCGCGAGGTGATGGACAGTGACACGTGGCACGGCCTCGGTTCGGTCACCGACGGTCGGGTGTTCGCCGTGAACGACACGGTGTGGTCCGGCAGCGGCGTCGTCGCCGCACGGGCCGTTCTGGACGATCTGTCCGCTTCCCTGAACGCCTACGTCTCCTGACGCGATGCCGATTCCCGAGTTCGTCCGCGCCCTGCGCAGTGTCGTCGGTACGTCGCCGCTGTGGTTGTCCGGTGTCAGCGCTGTCGTTCTCGACGACGACCGGCGTGTGCTGCTGACCCTGCGAGCGGACAACAACACCTGGGCCGTGGTCTCCGGAATTCTCGAACCGGGCGAGGAACCCGCCCCGGCCGCCCTGCGCGAGATCGGCGAGGAAACCGGAGTCGACGCCTCGATCGTGCGTCTGACGAGCGTCGACGTGACGGAGCCGATCACGTACCCCAACGGCGACGTCGCGCAGTATCTCGACATCACGTTTCTCGCTCGGTACACCGGCGGCACCCCTCATGTGGCCGACGACGAGAATCTCGACTTCGCCTGGTTCGCACTCGACGCACTCCCGGAAAACCTCACGGCCACTTCGCGATTGCGAATCGAGAAGGCCATCGCCGGCGAACCGTCGGCGTGGTTCCGGCGCTGACTCACCCGCCGCACACGAGTACCCGATGTCACCGACACGCCGCTCGTCGCCCCTAAATGTGATATCATTTTAGTATCACCATCGAGAGGGAGGTTCTCATGTCCGCACCTGCAACCGTCGCCGAGAAGCCGACGGGTACCCCGACCACCACTATCGCCGAGCGCCCGGGATGGGATCTGCCCGGCTGGTCGATGCTCGGTGTCGGCCTGGCGCTGTTCCTCGGCGGAATCGCCGCATTCGCGTTCGGACTCGTGTTCACCGTCGTCTTGCTCATCGTGACCGGGGTCGTCCTCTTCGTCCTCTCACTGCCGGCACTCATGGGTCTGACGCTGGTGCAACCGAATCAGGCTCGCGTTCTTCAGCTTCTCGGGAGTTCGTACAGCGGCACCCTGCGGACACCGGGGCTGCGCTGGACCAATCCGTTGACGTACCGCCGGGCCATCTCGACGCGAATCCGCAACCACGAGACCGGCCAATCGAAGGTCAACGACGCCGACGGCAACCCGATCGAGATCTCCGCCATAGTCGTCTGGCAGGTTGCCGATACCGCGCTGGCGTCCTTTCAGGTCGACGACTACGAGGAGTTCGTCGCCGTCCAGACCGAGTCAGCCGTCCGGCACATCGCCGGGAGCTACCCGTACGACGCCGAAGGGCGAATGTCGTTGCGGGAGAACGCCGACGAGATCACCGCCGCCATGTCGGAGGAGGTGCACGCACGGGTACGTTCGGCCGGTGTCGAGGTGATCGAAACCCGAATCAACCGGTTGGCCTATGCCCCGGAGATCGCCCAGGCCATGTTGCGGCGTCAGCAGGCCGGGGCGGTCATCGCCGCCCGTCAGCAGATCGTCGAAGGTGCCGTCGGAATGGTGGAGATGGCGCTCGGGAAGCTCGAGGAGAAGCACGTCGTCGAGCTCGACGAAGAGCGTAAGGCCACGATGGTGTCGAATCTGCTCGTGGTGCTGTGCAGCGACCGCGACACGCAACCTGTCGTCAACACGGGATCGCTGTATCAGTGAGCCATGGCCGTCGAACGTAAGAAGATCCTGCTGCGGTTGGACCCAGCGGTGCACGACGCCCTCGCCCGCTGGGCCTCCGACGAATTGCGAAGCACGAACGCTCAGATCGAGTTCCTACTGCGCCGTGCTCTGAGCGAGAAGGGCCGAATGCCCAAGGACGCCGCGGACATTCGCCCGCCGGGACGCCCACCGAATTCGTGAGCGTCCCGGAACTACGCGAGTGGGCTCAGAAGTCCCAGTCCGCGTCTTCGGTGTTGACGGCCTTGCCGATGACGTACGAGGAACCCGAGCCGGAGAAGAAGTCGTGGTTCTCGTCGGCGTTGGGTGAGAGCGCCGACAGGATCGCCGGGTTGACGTCCGTCTCGTCCTTGGGGAACAGGCCCTCGTAGCCGAGATTGTTCAGTGCTTTGTTGGCGTTGTAGCGCAGGAACTTCTTGACGTCCTCGGTCAGGCCGATCTCGTCGTAGAGGTCCTGGGTGTACTCGACCTCGTTGTCGTACAGCTCGAACAGCAACTCGAACGTGTAGTTCTTGAGCTCCTCGCGCTGCGCCTCGCTGACCTTCTCGAGACCCTTCTGGTACTTGTAGCCGATGTAGTACCCGTGCACGGCCTCGTCGCGGATGATCAGACGGATCAGGTCCGCGGTGTTGGTGAGCTTGGCCCGCGAGGACCAGTACATCGGCAGGTAGAAGCCGGAGTAGAACAGGAACGACTCGAGCAGCGTCGACGCGACCTTGCGCTTGAGCGGATCGTCACCGTGGTAGAAGTTCAGGACGATCTCGGCTTTGCGCTGGAGGTTGACGTTCTCCTCGGACCAGCGGAATGCATCGTCGATGTCGCGGGTGGAGCTGAGGGTGGAGAAGATGGAACTGTAGCTCTTGGCGTGCACCGACTCCATGAACGCGATGTTGGTGTACACCGCTTCCTCGTGGGGAGTGATGGCATCCGGGATGAGGCTGACAGCGCCGACGGTGCCCTGAATGGTGTCGAGCAGTGTCAACCCGGTGAACACACGCATCGTCAACTGCTTCTCGACGGCGGTCAGCGTTGCCCACGATGGGATGTCGTTGGATACCGGCACCTTCTCGGGCAGCCAGAAGTTGCTGGTGAGGCGCTCCCACACTTCGGAGTCCTTGTCGTCCTGGACCCGATTCCAGTTGATCGCGGAGACGCGATCGATGAGCTTTACCATGGGTGCCTACCTACAGGTCGATGAGCGAAAACGGGGACGGAACTGCGTGAAAAGTCGCTGATACGAACACTACCCGTTGTGTCCGACAAGTCCGGTAGGCACTACAAAGTGTGCCCGGAGTGTTGCCCGCAGGGATGGCCCCCAGGCCTGCTTCGGTCTGTCACCACCCCACCGAGCACGGGACGGTTCCGGCCTCGATGGCAGCGACCAACTGTGCGTGATCACGCTCGTTCTGATCGGCGTAGGCGTGGCCGAAGGCCACCATTGCCCGATCGACATTGTCTCCGCGGCCGAGGTAGTCGGCGATCGC
Source organism: Rhodococcus sp. IEGM 1330 (assembly GCF_033142445.1). NCBI lineage: Bacteria > Bacillati > Actinomycetota > Actinomycetes > Mycobacteriales > Nocardiaceae > Rhodococcus > Rhodococcus sp. IEGM 1330. Next base: position 650,351 of record NZ_JAWLSB010000001.1, on the reverse strand, counting down.
CTCTGCGTCACCACTACGAGCGTGCGCTCGCGCGAGAACCTCACCGCATGCGGTAGCGAACTCGGTGAGGTACGGCCCGATGATCTCGCCGTCGGGAATGACCTTCATGTCACGGAACTGCCGAACGTAGAAGTTCATGTCTCCCACTGCCGTCCAGCCCACGAACATGTCGGTCGCACTCTGCAGCATTCGCTGTCCGTTGACCACGCGGGCACCGTGATTGTCGTACCTGCTCGGTTCGAGAAACTGCTCGAACACCGACGGCCCTGCCTGCTTGATCTGCAGGAAGAACGGGTCGCACGTCCGCCGTTCTTCCAGCAAGGCCAGATACACCCGCATCCCTACGCTCCCGACGCCGACCACCTGCCGAACGACGTCGAGAACGCGGAACCTGGACAGCAGACTCCAGATGTGGTCGTCGACCGACTCGCTGTAACCGGCGATCACCGCCTGCACCAGCTCGATCTGGGAATCACCCACATGAGTGCGAAAAGGTGCGTCCTCGCGAATTCTTCGACGACCGTCCCTCGTCTCGGTGAACTTGCGGGACGCCCCACGGCTGGTGCGGCGCTCGGCTTTCGTCTCGATGAGTTTCTCTGCGTGGCGAGCGATGCCCGACGAGAAGTGACCGAGCAAACCTGCAACGTCGATGCGGTCGTACCAGATGTCGATCTCCGGCGTGTTCGCGTACGCCCTCATCTTTCTGCAGTACGCCGCCGTCATCGCCGACACCGCCCGATCGGAACGCCGCGCATCGACCCCGTTCTCTCGCCCGAGGACCACGAGAGACGTCGCCAGCCGTGTGAGGTCCCACTCGAACGGGCCGGGAAGAGTTTCGTCGAAGTCCCGGAGGTCGAAGTACAGGTTTCGTTCGGGAGTGGCCCACAGTCCGAAGTTCAGCACGTGGGCATCGCCACACAGCTGGACCTCGACGCCGGTGTGCGGAGTCGATGCGAGGTCGGCTGCCATCACGGCCGCGGCGCCGCGGAAGTAGGTCCACGGCGATGCAGACATTCGGGCATAGCGGATCGGCAGCAGCTCCGGCACCCGAATGGTGTTCTGCGCGAGCACCGTTGCGAGCGCATCGTGACCACGCGAGACCGGATCCCATACGGCCAACCCGCTGCGGGGTACGCGCCGGCGAGCGCGTCGACCACGCGAAAATTGCTCGGAAGGACGTGCGTCCTTCCGAGCAATCTTCACATCGATATCGGATTCGACCTCGTCGCCCGCTTCGGTGTCCATGCCTGATCATGCTCCGCAGCGCACCGCGACATGGCGGTATTCGCCCCAGGTCGACCGGCCGAGTCAGCTACAGCATGCAGGACACGCAACCCTCCACCTCGGTGCCTTCGAGGGCCAACTGACGCAAGCGGATGTAGTACAGCGTCTTGATGCCCTTGCGCCATGCGTAGATCTGCGCGCGGTTGATGTCGCGGGTGGTGGCGGTGTCCTTGAAGAACAGCGTCAACGACAGGCCCTGATCGACGTGTTGCGTTGCAGCAGCGTAGGTGTCGATGATCTTCTCGTACCCGATCTCGTACGCATCCTGGTAGAAGTCCAGGTTGTCGTTGTCGAGATACGGAGCCGGGTAGTAGACGCGACCGATCTTGCCTTCCTTGCGGATCTCGATCTTCGACGCCACCGGGTGAATCGACGAGGTGGAGTTGTTGATGTACGAGATGGAACCGGTCGGCGGGACGGCCTGCAGGTTCTGGTTGTAGATCCCGTGCTCCTGCACCGACGCCTTCAACGTCGTCCAATCGTCCTGAGTGGGAACGGATACGCCCGAGTCGGCGAACAACTTCGCAACCTTGGGTGTGGCCGGCTCCCAGACCTCGTCGGTGTACTTGTCGAAGAACTCACCCGACGCGTACTTGGAGTCGGGGAACCCCTTGAAGTACTGACCGCGAGCCTTGGCCAGCTGATTCGATGCCTGGAGCGCATGGAACAGCACCGTGTAGAAGTAGATGTTGGTGAAGTCGATGCCCTCGGTCGAACCGTAGTGAATGCGTTCTCGAGCGAGGTAACCGTGCAGATTCATCTGCCCGAGGCCGATCGCATGAGAATCGTTGTTGCCCTGCTCGATCGACGGCACGGAGAAGATGTGCGTCTGGTCCGACACTGCGGTGAGGCCGCGAATGGCCACTGCGATGGTCTTGCCGAAATCGGGCGAGTCCATCGTCTTGGCGATGTTCAGCGAACCGAGGTTGCACGAGATGTCCTTGCCGACGTGACTGTACGAGAGGTCGTCGTTGAACGTGGACGGCGTCGAGACCTGCAGGATCTCCGAGCACAGGTTGGAGTGAGTGATCTTGCCCTTCACCGGGTTCGCGCGATTGACGGTGTCCTCGTACATGATGTATGGGTAGCCGGACTCGAACTGCAACTCGGCGAGCGTCTGGAAGAACTCACGCGACTTGATCTTGGTCTTGCGAATCCGCTTGTCGTCGACCATCTCGTAGTACTTCTCGGAGACGTCGATGTCTGCGAACGGGACGCCGTAGATGCGCTCGACGTCGTACGGCGAGAACAAGTACATGTCTTCGTTCTTCTTCGCGAGCTCGAACGTGATGTCCGGGATGACGATTCCGAGCGAGAGCGTCTTGATCCTGATCTTCTCGTCCGCGTTCTCACGCTTGGTGTCGAGGAATTTGTAGACGTCGGGGTGATGCGCGTGCAGGTACACCGCGCCTGCGCCCTGGCGTGCACCGAGCTGGTTGGCGTACGAGAACGAGTCCTCGAGCAGCTTCATGATCGGGATGACACCCGAGGACTGGTTCTCGATGCGCTTGATGGGCGCGCCGGCCTCGCGAATATTGCTCAGCAGCAACGCAACTCCGCCACCACGCTTCGACAGCTGCAGGGCAGAGTTGATGGAGCGGCCGATGGACTCCATGTTGTCCTCGATACGCAGCAGGAAGCAGGACACGGGCTCGCCGCGCTGCTTCTTGCCGGAGTTGAGGAAGGTGGGCGTCGCGGGCTGGAAGCGGCCGGCGATGATCTCGTCCACGAGATCGGTGGCCAGAGCCTCGTCGCCGGCGGCCAGCGTCAGCGCAACCATGCACACCCGGTCCTCGAAACGCTCGAGGTAACGCTTGCCGTCGAACGTCTTGAGCGTGTACGAGGTGTAGTACTTGAACGCCCCGAGGAACGTGGGGAACCGGAACTTCTTCGAGTACGCGTGGTTGATCAGGAACTTGACGAACTCGCGGGAGTACTGATCCAGAACCTCGGGCTCGTAGTAGTTCTCCTCGACGAGGTAGTCCAACTTCTCGTCCAGATCGTGGAAGAACACGGTGTTCTGATTGACGTGCTGCAGGAAGTACTGATTGGCAGCCTCGCGATCCTTCTCGAACTGGATCTCACCGTTGGGGCCGTACAGATTGAGCATCGCGTTGAGCGCGTGGTAATCCATGTCGCCGTCGCCGCGGACGGTGGTGGGTACGGGTGCTGCGTCGGTGATGGTCGGTGCCACGGCGATGCTCCTACTGGGTATGTGGTGTGTGGTGCTCTAGTGCGTGTGGGCGGCGCGTCGGACTTCACGTTCCCAGAAGTCCTCCAGTCCCTCGCGGACCCGCACTACGTCCTCGGGGGTGCCCATCAATTCGAATCGGTACAGATACGGAACTGCGCACTTCTGCGAAATGACATCTCCTGCAAAGCAGAACGAGTCACCGAAGTTCGTGTTTCCGGCAGCGATGACAGCTCGGATCAACGAACGATTGTGCTCGTCGTTGAGAAACTTGATCACTCGCTTGGGGACGTAGTTGGTGTCGCGCCCGGAGTACGTGGTCCCTCCCCCGTACGTCGGCACGATGAGAACGTAGGGAGTGTCGACACGAAAGGTGCCGTCCGGATCACGCAGAGGGATTCGAGTCGCGGGAATGTCCAGCTTCGAGACGAAGCGATGGGTGTTCTCGGACGCGCTGGAGAAATAGACCAGTGAGTGGGAGGACTGCGGTTGCGAACTCACCGCTCACTCACTTTCTCGTTCTGTTCAAGCAGCGTTCGCTGCGAGGGTCTTGATGCGGTCCGGACGGAAGCCGGACCAGTGATCGTCGCCCGCGACGACTACCGGAGCCTGCAGGTAACCGAGGGCCATGACGTAGTCACGTGCTTCGGGATCCTGCGAGATGTCGATGACGGAGTACTCGATGCCGGCTTTGTCGAGGGCGCGGTAGGTGGCATTGCACTGAACGCAGGCGGGCTTGGTGTAAACGGTGATGCTCATGGTGTCCCTCTTTCCGTTGTCGCCATCGGGTGCACCGACGCGACCGATGTGCTCTGCGTGTGGCACCGAGAACATCTCCCGCTCAGGGCGACTTCGACCTGCTCGAACCCGTTTGTGCACGTTCTTCGAGTTGTGGCCTCTCGGTCGCTCAAACACTACACCTAGTGTCCGACATCTGCCTACAACACGAGATGTTGCGAACAACATGCTTGGTATTCGCTGGTCACGGCTTTATCGGACCGCAAATATCGAGCCGCATCGGCGTGTCGCACGTCACACCGAATGCGTGTTGTCCATCACAACGAAACTCGGCCGAGACGGTGACGTGTGCCGACGTACGCCGACCCTCCCCCGACACGACGAAGGACCCTCGAATCTCTCCGAGGGTCCTTCGTCGGCGATCACGCAGTCGTCAGCGCTGGCGCACCTTGAACCGCGGTTCCTTCTTGTTGATAACGAACACCGTGCCGCGGCGTCGAACCACCTGCGCGCCGGGCTTGTTCTTGAGCGATTTCACTGAGTTTCTCACCTTCATGCGACCAGCCTACATGAAAACGATTCCCATAACCGAGACAGGGTCATGCACTCACGAGTTCGTCGGCGGCCTTCACCAGCTCGGCGACGACGTGGCCGATCTCGCCGGAAACCTCGGCGTTCTCACGCGGGTGGGCCGAACCGAACTTGTCGAAGGTGCCGCCGATGAAGAGCTGAACATCCTCGAGGACGGTTCCGCCTGCGATGCGCACGGCCTTGCTGGTGTCCTCGTTTGCCCACTTGGCCCCGTTGCCACTGGGCGACGCGCTGATGACGACGACCGGCTTGCCCACCATGGCACCCGCACCGTACGGGCGCGAGAGCCAGTCGATGGCGTTCTTCAGTACGGCCGGGATGGTGCCGTTGTATTCAGGCGTGACCAGCAACAACGCCGAGGCTTTTTCGGCAGCGGCCCGCAGAGCGAGCGCGGCCGCGGGCACCGATCCCTCGACGTCGATGTCCTCGTTGTAGAAGGGGACATCTCCGAGTCCGTCGTACACCACTACCTCGGCACCGGCCGGAGCCACGGTGACAGCAGTCTCGGCGATCCGCTTGTTCACCGACTCGGCGCGCAAGCTTCCGACGAGAACGAGTACATGAGCGTCTGACATGAGGTTATTCCTTCGCAAGTTCGGATGACGTGATCGTCGTGTCAATTCCTACCATCCAAACGGACCGTGGTCCATTTATGTTCCCGGCAAGGTAGGCTTCGGCTGTGACCGGTCCGATGCTGCCCATAGCGGGCGAGGAATCCGAACGGTGCGACGCAGCGCGCAACCGTCGGTTGCTCCTCGACGCCGCAACGGATCTGGTGGCGACCGTCGGAGCCGATGCCATCACCATGGACGCAGTGGCCACCAAGGCCGGAGTGGGCAAGGGCACAGTGTTCCGTCGCTTCGGGAACCGGGCCGGGCTGATGCGCGCGCTACTCGACCACACCGAGAAGAAGCTGCAGCACTCGTTCATGTTCGGCGACCCGCCGCTGGGCCCAGGAGCCGACCCGATCGATCGTCTCGTCGCCTTCGGCCGAGCTCGACTGGAGTTCGTCAACGTGCAGGGGGAAGTACTGCGCGCCGCGGAGAGCGCGGACGACGCGCGATATTCCGCCCCGGCGCACATGGTCAACTTCACCCACGTCCTGTCGCTGCTCCGCGCAGCCGACGTGGACGGGGATCTCGAATTGCTGGCGTACTGGCTGCTCACACCACTCGAAGCCACCCTGGTACTCCACCAGTACCGAGATCTGGGGATGCCGATGGATCGCCTGGCCGACGGCTGGGAAGACTTGGTACGCAGGGCAACTCTAGTCCGATAGCCATCGGGGCAACTCGCACTCGGTAGATCCTGCGCTCACAGCCTGACGACGGCCGTGGCCGCCGAGTGCAACCCGGTGCCGTACGAGCGGCCGTGACCGGCCGCATGAACGGCGAGCGGATGCAGCTGATGCAGAGCCGTGCGCTCGCGCCACCCGGATCGCAACGGCTGCGCCGTCTCGTAGCCGTCGACGACGACGTCGAGGTGGGGGCAACCGAACAGCGCCAGCATCGCCAGATCGGTCTCGCGGTGCCCACCGTGCGCTGCCGGGTCGATGAGCACCACTCCCGCGTCGGTCCAGAACACGTTGCCGTTCCAGAGATCGCCGTGAATACGGCTCGGCGGCTCCGCGTCGTCGAAGTCGCCGTCCGCGATGCGTCCGCACGCCGATTCGACGATCTCCGCCTCGCCCTGTGTCACGGTGCCGGCGTCGACCGCGATTCGGAGAAACGGCAACACTCGTTCGGCCGCGTAGAACGCTCCCCACGACCGGTGCACCGTACTGCTCATGGGCCGGGACCCGATGAACAGCTGACCCGAGAAAGCGACGCCGTCGGAGCCGACCGGTGGCGCACCGAAGCCGGCGGCTCCGGCGGAATGCATCGCGGCCAGCGCGCGCCCGAATCTTTCGGCTGCGGCGACCGTCGGACGGGCCGCGACCAGACGCTCGAGTTCGATGTACGTCCGACCATGCCCGAGGACTCCGACAACCGGGGCCGCTGCCTCGCCGAGCCACCGAAGCCCGGTGGCCTCGGCGGCATAGAAGTCGGGGTGCGCCTGGGGGTTTCGCTTGACGAAGGTATCGGAGGATCCACTCACGACCACCGACACTACGCACGGCGCGAGATCACATTCCGGCACTCGTCATTAGGATGGCCCGATGGGACACATCAACTCGGAATTGCGCTCGGGGATCATGCGCGAGCTGGCCGTGCAGTCGACCATCGATCCGATCACGGAGGTCCGCAGGCGAGTGGACTTCCTCAAGGACTACCTGGCGTCGACTCCGGCCTCGGGATTCGTACTCGGCATCAGTGGCGGTCAGGACAGCACGCTCACCGGCAAGCTCGCCCAACAGGCAGCAACGGAGCTCCGAGCCGACGGACACGAGGCCGAGTTCGTCGCCGTTCGCCTCCCCTACGGCGTGCAGGCCGACGAGGACGACGCATCGATCGCGCTGAAATTCATCGATCCCGACCGCACGGTGACGGTGAACATCAAGGACGCTGCCGACGCCGCAGCGGCCGCGACGGCGGACGCGCTGGGAAGTGCCGAAATCCGAGATTTCGTCCGCGGCAACATCAAGGCTCGCCAACGCATGGTCGCGCAGTACGCCCTCGCCGGCGAACTCGGCTACGTCGTCGTGGGCACCGATCACGCCGCCGAGGCGATCACCGGCTTCTTCACCAAGTTCGGTGACGGCGGGGTCGATCTGACTCCGCTGACCGGCTTGAGCAAGCGTCAGGGTGCTGCGCTGCTGCGCGAACTGGGGGCCCCCGAGAGCACGTGGCGCAAGGTTCCCACCGCAGATCTCGAAGACGATCGCCCTGCGCTACCCGACGAGGAAGCGCTCGGCGTGACGTACGAACAGATCGACGACTACCTGGAGGGCAGGGACGTCACCGAGGAGATCGCAGACAAGCTGGAGAAGATGTTCCTCGCAACTCGGCACAAGCGCACGGTGCCGGTGACACCGTTCGACGATTGGTGGAAGAGAAGCAGCTGAATCGGGCAGCCACAGGTCGGCGGCGCGGCGAACCGGGTGTGCTCAGCCGCCGGCGAAGGGCGGCAGCACATCGACCCTGCCGCCGATCACGCGCCCTGGATCGCGGGTGAGATCCTCTCCCACCAGGTACGCCGACACCGTGAGAATCGGCTGCATCGGCGCGCCGTGCCGGGACAGGATCAGCTCTCGCAGATCTGCGAGGGTGGCCCCGATCGGCACGGTCAGGTACTCGGACTCGCAGTGCGACGCGTCGACCGCTGCAGCGAAGTACCGCACCTCCACCTGGGTCTCACCCACCGATAGCTCCCATGCTGCGGGTGGGAGGTTCGAAGCCGTCGGCGTCGATGCCGTGACCCGCCCACTTGTTCCACATCGCCCCGCGCCACACCGCTGCCAGCTCGTCGTCGGTGGCACCGCCGCGCAGAGCTGCCCGCAGGTCGGTCTCGTCGTCGCTGAACAGACAGGACCGAATCGTCCCTTCTGCAGTGACCCTGGTGCGGTCGCAATCACCGCAGAACGAGCGCGTCACCGACGCGATGATGCCGACGGTGGCGTCGGTACCGTCGACGCTCCATTCCTCGGCCGGGGCCGATGGATCGGCCCGGCCAACGGACTTCAGATCGAATGCGGTCGACAGTTCGTCTATCAAGGTCTGGGCGTCGATCATGTTCGCGCGGGCCCACTCGTGATCGGCATCGAGCGGCATCTGCTCGATGAAGCGCAGAGCCACGCCCTCGTCGAGACACCAGCGCAGCAGATCGACGGCACCGGAGAGTGTGTCGCGCATCAGAACCGCGTTGACCTTGACCGGCCCGATCCCGGCTCGCTGCGCTGCCCTGATTCCGGCAAGCACGGACGGCAGCCGGTCTCGTCGGGTCAAGCGCGCGAAATCTTCGCGGTCGACGGAATCCAACGAGACGTTCACTCGGGTCAACCCGGCGTCGGCCAAGGACTGTGCCCGGTGCTCGAGACCGACCGCATTGGTGGTCATCGACAACGGCACACCCTCCGCGACATCGGCGCTCAACCGCAGAATCTCGTCGAGATCGCGGCGCATCAGCGGCTCGCCTCCCGTGAAGCGCACGTCCCGAATGCCCAGCAGACGAACCGACACCGAGACCACTCGCGCAATCTCGGCTGGTGTCAGCAACGCCGCCGCAGGGATCGCCGGAAGGCCCTCCTCGGGCATGCAGTAGGTGCAGCGCAGCGAGCACTTCTCGGTGATCGAGATACGCAGGTCGCGGGCCACCCGGCCGAAACGATCGATCAGGTGCGGCACGTCCGGCCGATCGGACACGGAGTTCACACTGCCTGCCACCGCACTCGTGGTGGTGCCGAACCCGGGAATGCCCAGCGAGGTGACACTGTCCACCGTCACCTCGTACCTCGTCTCCGTCGAAAATCACGTCTGTCGTCTGTGTGTCTACCCAGTATGCCGCAGCCCACACCGAGTGGACCGATCGGCGTGCTTAGGATTGGCACCCATGACGGTTGAGCACACGCACGCGATCACTGGATCCGCACAGTGACCGCTGTATCGGTCGAGGAACATGCCGCCGTGGTCGAGACTCTGCTCGCGGCGCTGGCCACGAGAACAGCTCAGCGAGTTCCTCTCGACGACGCGCTGGGACGCGTCTCGTTCGAGGACGTGCGATCGCCGGTCGATCTGCCTCTGTTCCGCAACTCGCAGATGGACGGCTATGCCGTGGATTCTCGATCCGTGGCGACGACCCCGGTGACGCTTCCGGTCTCGACGATCATCGCCGCAGGCCCGACGGAATCGGCAGTTCTCGCCTCGGGCAGCGCCGCCAAGATCATGACCGGTGCCCCCATTCCGGACGGAGCGGACGCTATCGTCCCCGTCGAAGACACCTCGGTACCGGCGGCCGGTTCCGTGACGATCGAAAGAAGCCGCGCAGCAGGTGAATTCGTGCGCGAACAGGGTAGCGACGTACGCGTCGGAACAGTCCTGGTCGAGTCGGGCCGAGTTCTGGAACCCCGACACATCTCCGTTCTCGCTGCCGTCGGCTTCGGCGAACTCGACGTGCGTTCGCGTCCTCGCGTGGCCGTCGTGACCACCGGCGCCGAACTGGTCGACGCCGGGTCGACGCTGACGCCCGGTCAGATCTACGACTCGAACGGCATCACCCTCGCCGCACACCTTCGCGCCAGCGGCGCCGAGGTGGTCTCCGTCGCGCGCAGCTCCGACGAGCCGAGCCGGTTTCGCGAGATCCTCGACGCAGCAGCGGAATCGGCCGAGCTGATCATCACGTCCGGTGGAGTATCGATGGGCGACTTCGAGGTGGTCAAGGACGTACTCCGTCCGCTCGGCGGCACCTTCGGATCGGTTCGTATGCAGCCGGGCGGACCGCAGGGCATCACGATGTTCGACGGTGTTCCCGTGCTCAGCTTTCCCGGCAATCCCGTCAGTACGGTCGTCTCGTACATCATGTTCGCGCGCAACATCGTTCGGCGAGCGGCCGGTTTGCCTCCGGTGCTCTCGACCACCGCGGCCCTACACGAACCGATCGTGTCACCGCCCGGTAGAAGACAGCTACTCCGTGGCCGATTGCGCGACGACGGTCGGGTGGAGCTCGTCGCCGGCCCCGGCTCGCACCTGGTCGCCGCACTGGCATGGGCCGATGTGTTGATCGACATCGATTCCGAGACAACCGAACTCGCTGCAGGATCCGACGTGGAGGTGTGGCCGCTGTGACCACCGACGCCCAGCAACCCCAGCTGTCTCATCTCGACGATCAGGGCCGCGCCCGCATGGTCGATGTGGCGCACAAGAAGGAAACCTCGCGCACGGCGGTCGCCGCCGGTGAGTTCGTCACCACTGCCGAGGTCATAGCGCTCGTGCGCGCGGACGACATGCCCAAAGCCGACGTTCTCGCCACCGCCCGCATCGCCGGCATCTCGGCCGCGAAGCGGACGTCGGAGCTGATTCCGCTGTGTCATCAGCTCGCCCTCTCCTCGGTGAAGATCTCGTTCGGATTCACCGAGTCGTCCATCACGGTCGAGGCAACCGCCCGCACCACCGGACGTACCGGGGTGGAGATGGAAGCACTGACCGCGGTCGCCGTCGCCGGCCTGACCCTGCACGACATGGTCAAAGCCGTCGATCCCGGTGCCACCATGAACGGTGTCCGGTTGCTCACCAAAGACGGCGGCAAGCACGGACATTGGCAACGGGACGACGCAGAGGACTCCCCCGAGGCTGCGGCTGCATCGGTATTCGAGTCCTCACGGTCCGCAGTGGTTCTGGTGGCCTCGACCGGCGGCGCGAACGGAACTCGACCCGACACCACCGGCCCCACCATCGCGTCCTGGTTGACCGGTCGAGGCTTCACCGTGCGTGGCCCGCTGGTGTACGCCGATGCCGACATCGCTGCGGGGTTGCAGGACGCCCTTCGCGGCGAACCGTCGCTGATCGTCAGCACGGGCGGCACCGGTGTATCGCCCACCGATGCAACCCCCGAGGCGACGGCAGCGCTCCTCGACATCGACATGCCGGGGATCGCCGATGCGATCCGAACCCGCGGAACATCTGCGACGCCTCATGCGGTGCTCAGCCGCGGTGTCTCGGGTCTGATCGGACGCACGCTCGTAGTCAACCTGCCGGGCTCGCCGGGTGGCGTGAAGGACGGACTCTCCGTTCTCGACCCGCTCCTCGACCATGTGCTGGCCCAGATCGCCGGAGGAGGCCCCCACGATGAGTGAGCTCGTCGCCCGTATCTCGAACGAACCCTTGAGCACTGCCGAAGTAGAGGCAGCGGTGCAGGATTCGCGTCACGGTGCCGTCGTACTGTTCAGCGGGATCGTGCGCGATCACGACGGCGGACATGCGGTGGAGACTCTGGAATACCGCGCACATCCCGACGCGGAACGCTTCTTGAGCCGCTGCTGCTCGGAGGTATCGGCAGAGACCGGATTGGCGGTGGCCGCAGTGCATCGCGTCGGCGATCTACGGGTCGGCGACCTCGCACTCGTCGCGGCCGTCGGCTCGGCTCATCGCGCCGAAGCGTTCGAGGCCTGTGCCCGACTCGTCGAGCGCATCAAGGCCGAGGTCCCGATCTGGAAGCGTCAGGGATTCGAGGGCGGACGTACCGAGTGGGTCGGGCTCTGAGGACCTAACCGGTCTCGAGATAGCGATGGACCGGAAGCATGGCGGAGGCGTCGTCGGCGTCGTCCGGTCCCCGCACACAGGCACGCAACCGCTGCTCGACCGCCGGTGCATCGAGTTCGGTACCGATCAACACCAGTGAGGTCTGCTCGGGCTCACCCCGGGCCCACGACGCAGCCTCGAATCGGATGTGTCGGCCTACCGTGTGCACGACGAACTTCTGCGTGTAACCGGCAATGCCGAAGTGTACGAATCCCTTGATGCGGTAAAGGTTCCCGGAAGGATTCTCCAGGAACTCGATCAATCGACGCGGTTCGACGGGAACCGTCGTGACGAATTCGGTGTGTGAGTACTGCGCGTGCAGGTGATGATCATGATCGTGGTCGTGATCGTGGTTCTCCCGGAGTAGTTCGTCGAACGACAGCTGCACCGCCATTGCCGAATCCACCGAGTGATCGTCGCGCCGATCGAACAGCAGCAGCGGGTCGACGCGACCGAAGGCCACGGGTACGACGGGCACATCTCCTACGACGGACTGCACCGTCGACACCACCGCGGAGCGTTCGGACTCGGTCACCGCATCGGACTTGTTCAGCACCACCAGGTCGGCCAATTGCAGGTGCTGGTCGATCTCGGGATGCCGCACGCGGGTCTGCTGAAACTCCACCGCGTCGACGACCCCGACGAGTCCGCCGTAGACGATGAATTCGTTCTGGCTACCCCGGACCATTCTGATGAGATTGCGGGGTTCGGCCAGGCCACTGGCCTCCACCACAATCACGTCGATGGCGGACCGACGGTGCGCGAGGGCGTCGAACATCGCGTCCATATCGCTGATGTCGACTGCGCAACAGATACAGCCGTTACCGAGAGAGACCATCGAATCGACCTGGCCGGCCACGAGCATCGAGTCTATGTTGATCGACCCGAAGTCGTTGACCACGACCCCTATTCGGATGCCGGAATCGTTGCGCAGCAGATGGTTCAGGAGAGTGGTCTTGCCTGCGCCGAGGAAGCCCGCAACTATCACCACCGGAATTCGTCGACGCGCCACGGCGTCCGAGACTACCGGTCGGCGAGAATCTGCTTCAGCAGGCCTTGTGCGAACGTCGACACACTGCTGACGTTGTCCGGGGTCGCGAGTCCTTCCAGGCCGTCGACGCCGAACGAATTCACGTACGGGGACACACTCTCGAGCAACCTCGACAACGCGCTACGCCCGTCGGCCGCTGGGCCTGCGCCGCTGGGTGCCGTCGTTACGGGCGCGGCGGCACCGGTGGTCGCTGCCGCGGCGGGGGTAGCCGCAGTCGTGGTGGCGGCGTCCGCTGGGGTGGAGGGGGTTTCGGCCCCGAGGAGGTAGTCGATGATCCCCGTCGAGATGGCGATCGCATGCTTCAGCTGTCCGTCCGAGCTCTCGAGGACAGCTGCGTCGTCGGGGTTGGATCCGTTGCCCATTTCGACGAACACGAGGGGAACCGTGGTCAGTGCGGGCCCGGCGATATCGGATCGCTCCTGTATCCCGTTCTCGACCCCTGCGTAGTTGGCAGGCTCGAAGCCGGCGCGCACGTAGGAGTCCCGCATCACCGTCGATGCCGAACGTCCCCCCTCGGACTGGGCAGCATCGGCAGCCGCGCTCGGAATCGGCAGCGTGGGCACGATCAGATGGAACCCGTGCTTGTCTGCATCGGTCATCGTACTCGTGGAGTCCGCATGGATACTGACGGCCACGTCGGCCCCGGACTCGCTGGCGGCCCGCGCCCTGTCGTCGACGCATCCGCCCCATCCGGTGTCGTCGGCTCGACTCGTCTTCACCGTCGCACCCAGACTCTCCAAGCTAGATCGGACGAGCTCGCTGACTTTCCAGTTGATCGTGTGCTCGGGCACGCCGTCCAGGGTGGTCATGCCGGTGGTCTGGCAATCCTTGGTGCCGCCCCGCCCGTCGTTCACCTGCCGCTGCAGATTCTCCGAATGTGCGGTGCCCTGGTGGCCCGGATCGAGGAACACCGTCTTCCCGGACAATTCCGTACCTGCAGCGGGTGCCGTGCTGGACGGTGCGGCGATGGCCGGCGCAGACACGAGCACTCCGGCACCGAGAATGCCGGCGCACATCAGCGCCGTCAAAGCCGACCTGGTCATCGGTGCAGATTTCATGTCGTCTGGCGCAACGGTGGAACTCGCTGCGCAACTCCCCTCTCGGCCCCTCGGACTCCGCTGATCCGAACGGGTCACCGCATTATGGGACACCACACGTCACAACAGACACTTGCGCCTCTAGTGAAGCAGATATCGCCGACGACGCGTATCGAGTGATCTTTCGTTAGTGAAACGATTGCGTTTCGTGACCGATTCGTTGCCGAAGTACACCGATTCGGAGCGGCACCGTCAGAGCATTGTTCGATCGAACTCGAACCGACCCGAGGATGGCACTACGCATTCAAACCGGACAGTTCGTCTTTCTCACTGATAACGATGAACAGGACCGCCGAGAGAATGCTTCTCACAATCACCTCGTCGGTTTCCTCGAAGGGACGAGGTGATTGAAGTGGGAATTCTGCGAATCGAGTAACAATCCCCCGACCCGCATGGATAAACACATTGTTCAGCCGTATAGTCGCATCAGTTCGATCTGGACATCCCCCGCATCATCCCCTGCATCATTGGAGAGCTTCAGCATGGCCAGAAAAGTCTATGTGCAACTAGTCGATGACATCGACGAAAAACCGATCGAATCCGGTGGCGAACACATAACCTATTCGGTCAACGGAGTCAGCTACGAAATCGACCTGAGCGACAAGAACGCGAAGGAATTTCACCGCAAGCTCGACTATTACATCGAGCACTCCACCAAGGTCGGTGGAAAGCGAACGAAGAAGTCGAGCACCCCCGCAACCGGTGCCAAGCGCGACGCCAATCAGACCAAAGCCATCAGAGAATGGGCCAAGGCGAACGGCCACAATATCTCGGCGCGAGGCAGAATCCCCGCCGAGGTCGAGCAGGCATTCGACGCAGCACACTGAACCGTCGACAGCCGAATCGGCTCCGGGCACGACGCACGGATGCCGACTCGGCGGTCGGTGACACCGAAACACGAAAAAAGCGTCGCCCGAGGGCGACGCTTTTTCATTGACTTTCTCGGTGGAGCTTGTCTCTCGGTGGAGCTAAGGGGACTCGAACCCCTGACCCCCACACTGCCAGTGTGGTGCGCTACCAGCTGCGCCATAGCCCCGAGTTACTGCGTGCTCCCGCTCATGCGGTTGCTCGAACGAAGTTACACCATCGGTCGCAGCAGCAACAAATCACCTGGTGCGACCGGTACCGAATCCTCGACGTCCGGCCGCACCCTCGCCCCGAGATCAGTTGATCGACGCAAGCCATTCCGAGTCACCGAGCGCATCGACAACCTGACCGTCCACGAGGACCCCTGGTGTTCCGCGGGCACCCGACGCCGCCAGCGCGTCCCGTCCGGTGTTCGCATCCGCCACTGCAGCGTCGCGCTGCGCACCGCTGGCGATGCAGTCCGTTGCCAGATCGCTCGCTCCTACGGATCGGGCGAGTTCCCCGAGTTCGGCATCGGTTCGGTCGGAGTCACTGCCTTCTTCGGGCTGAAATTCCGGGTCGAACAACCCGGCGTGAAATGCGGAGTAGACCCGCGCGTTCTCTGTCGCTGCCACGCAGTGCGACGCCGCGACGGCACGCGTCGAATAGTCACCCGACGCCGACTGTGGATCCAGGAAATTGACCAGGTGGTAATTCACCGAGACGACACCGTCGTCGATTTTCTGAGCCAACTCCTGGCCGTGTTTCACTTCGAGGTCGCCGCAGAACGGGCACATCGGATCCTCGAAGACATCGATGACCCGCTGCGCTTCCGGACGAGACAGCTGCACCACCCCGTCACCCGGCAGCGACAATTCGACTGCCGGATTCTCGACTGTTCCGTAGCCATCGTTGCGTGGAGCGTCGCTTCCGCTCTGCCACATGATCGCCACTACGATGACGATCACCACTACGACGAATGCGATGCCGCCCAATACGTAGGTCATCGTGTTGGAGGTTGCCTCGGGTGTGTGTTTCGTACTCGATATCTTCTTCTGGCTCACACAGCGAATACTACGGTTGCGTCCGTCAGGTGCGCTCGCGCCCGAGCGTGTCCGGAACTCGCGACCACCAGAGCCCTGCCAGGAGAAGCAGCGCTCCCGTCACGGCGAAAGCCGGACCGAACGAGACCTGTTCGACGATCATCCCGGCCACGATCGGGCCGATGACCGCGCCGACATCGGACGCCATCTGGAACGCAGCCAGCACGGGCCCTCCGCGCGCCTTCGAGCCGATCACGTCGGCAACCGAGGCCTGCTGGGCTGGGCTCATCAGACCCGATCCGATTCCGGCGATCAACGACACCACGAGAAACAGCACGGGATCGTGGATGTACCCCATCACAACGGTTCCCAGACCGCACACCGCCAACCCACCCACCATGAAGGGCTTGCGTCCGCGCACATCGGACAGGCGACCTGCACTGGTGAGAACCAGGGCATTTCCCACTGCGAACACGGTCAGCGCGATACCGACGAACACCTCGGATCGCTGCATCGCCTCGACGACGAACAACGGCACCAAGGCCACCCGAACACCGAACACCGCCCAACCGTTGGCGAAATTCGACGCCAACGCAGCCTGATACGACGGGATCCGCAGCGCGGCGAGCAACGACATCGTGGGCGGTGCCGAGCCCTTCTCCGGCTTGACGAGGTCGGAATTACCCAGGGTGAAATACACGACGGCCGCGGCGATCACGAGAGCCACGGCATAGATGACGAACGGCACCCGCAGACCGAATCCGACGAGCGCGCCGCCGACGAGAGGACCGCCGATGGTTCCCAGCAGAAAGGCGGTCGCGTACAGGCCGGAGATACGGCCACGACTGGTCGGAGGACTGATCCTGATCAGCAATCCCAGTGCCGACACCGAGAACATCGTCGAGCCGATGCCGCCGAGTCCGCGAAACACCAGCAGCTGCCAGTACGTCTGAGCCAGAGCGCACGCACCGGTGGACACCGCAACGATCAACAGTCCGATCAGATAGACGGGCCGCTCGCCGAGCCGCTGCACCAGAGCACCACTGGCGGGTGCGAACAGCAACCGCATGAGAGCGAAGGCACTGATGACCGCCGACGCCGCCGTGTATCCGACGCCGAATTCCCGGGCGAACTGCGGCAGAGCAGGCGCGACGATGCCGAATCCGAGCGCGATGACAAACGCCGCCGATACCAGTACCCAGATCTCCGGTGGGAGCTTGCCTCCGGGTTGGAATGCCGGCTCGGGAGCCGAACTGTCGTGATCGGGTGGAGGTGAGTCGGTCACGAGCTCTCGAGTGCGGAGGACACCAGTTCACGTGCTGCGGCTTGAACCCGGGCAAGATGCTCCTCGCCCTGGAACGACTCCGCGTAGATCTTGTACACGTCCTCGGTTCCGGACGGGCGCGCAGCGAACCAGGCGCTCTCCGTCGTCACTTTCAGGCCACCGAGTGCAGCTCCGTTGCCCGGAGCCTCGGTCAGCGTTGCCGTGATCGGTTCGCCGGCCAACTCGGTGGCGGTGATCTGATCGGGCGAGAGCTTGGCGAGAACGGCCTTCTGCTCGCGGGTGGCAGGTGCATCGACGCGGGCATACGTCGGATTGCCGAACTTCGCGGTGAACTCGCCGTAGCGCTGCGAAGGCGTGGATCCGGTGACTGCGGTGATCTCGGACGCCAGCAGCGCCAGCACGATGCCGTCCTTGTCGGTGGTCCAGACTCGGCCGTTGTGTCGGAGGAACGACGCACCGGCGCTTTCCTCGCCGCCGAACCCGAGCTCACCGGCGAGCAGACCCGGAACGAACCACTTGAATCCGACCGGCACCTCGAGCAGGCGACGACCGAGACCTGCGACGACCCGGTCGATCATCGACGAGCTCACCAACGTCTTGCCCACTGCCGCCGTGGGTGACCAATCGGGTCGGTGAGTGAACAGGTAGTCGATGGCGACGGCGAGGAAGTGATTGGGATTCATCAGGCCACCGTCGGGAGTGACGATGCCGTGGCGGTCGGAATCGGCATCGTTGCCCGTCGAGATGTCGAACCGATCGCGGGCAGCGATGAGCGACGCCATCGCGTTCGGCGACGAGCAATCCATCCTGATCTTGCCGTCGGTATCGAGCGTCATGAAGCGGAATGTGCCGTCCACCAACGGGTTCACCACGGTCAGGTCCAGATTGTGCCGCTCGGCGATGGCATCCCAGTAGTCGACACTCGCACCGCCCAACGGATCTGCTCCGATACGTACTCCGCCCGCGCGGATCGCGTCGAGATCGAGCACGTTCGGCAGGTCGTCCACATAGGTGCCGAGGAAGTCGTAGCGCGAGACGCTCCCCGCGAACGCCTGTGCGAGAGTCACCCGCTTGATGCCCGAAATGCCATCGCGCAGAAGCTCGTTGGCGCGAGCGGCAATGACCGATGTGGCATCACTGTCGGCCGGACCGCCGTGCGGAGGATTGTATTTGAATCCGCCGTCGCGCGGCGGATTGTGCGACGGAGTCACCACGATGCCGTCGGCCTGTGCCGACGGCCCCGACTCGTTGTACCGAAGAATTGCGTGACTGACAGCGGGGGTGGGCGTGTACCGATCTCCCGAATCGACCAGCACGTCGACACCGTTGGCCGCCAACACTTCCAACGCCGTCGTCCACGCAGGTTCGGACAGTGCGTGGGTGTCCCGACCGATGAACAGCGGCCCGGTGATGCCTTGTGCAGCGCGGTACTCCACGATCGCCTGCGTCGTCGCCACGATGTGCGCTTCGTTGAACGCCGAGTCCAGACTGGACCCTCGATGTCCTGAGGTGCCGAACACCACCTGTTGACTGGGTTCCGACACGTCCGGAACTCGCGAGTAGTACGCCGTCACGAGCTGCGAAAGATCCACCAGATCCTCCGGCAGTGCAGTGGTTCCAGCTCTCTCGTGCGCCACGATGCGCCTCCTCGTTGATCGACGAACCGAAATCCTCGACCAACCCTAGCGCCGCTGCCCCACCCACGAGCTACTTGCTGGCTCGTTTCGGCGGCCGTGGGAGGAAATAGCTGGTTCGCTGCTGGTATTCGCGATACCCCGGACGCTGTTCCATGCTGCGCTCGAGCAACCGCGCGCCGGTGGCGAACACCAGGAAGTACGTCATCGCGATGGGCGACAGAAGCGTGAACACTCCGGGCCACGCCGACGCCGAGACCAGGAACAGTCCCCACCAGAGCGCCGAGTCTCCGAAGTAGTTGGGGTGCCGCGTCCAGGACCACAGACCACGATCCATGATCTTGCCCTTGTTCGACGCGTCGGCCTTGAAGGCCTTCAACTGCGCATCGCCCACTGCCTCGAACGTCCATCCGAGCATCCAGACCAGTACCCCGAGCACGACGACGGGTACGACCGATCCGTGTGCGACAGCGGACACCTGCACCGGCAGGGACACGAACCACAATGCAATCGCCTGCGTCAGATAGATCTTGCGCAGGGCATACAGGGTTTCGTTACCGGTGGCCTTGGACAGCAGTTCGGTGTAACGCGGATCCTCACCGTGCCCGCGTGAGCGCTGAAAGACGTGCAGTGCGAGACGAAGTCCCCACACACCGACGAGCAGGAGCAGCAGCAATCTTCGCCATACTTCACCTGTTCCGGTCGCAGCCGAGATCAGCGCGATCAGAACGAAGCCGCCGCCCCACGTCACGTCCACGACGTTGTGCCGTCCGATACGCGCACCGATGAGGGCGGTGACGATCATCAGGACAGCGGTGCCGCCGAGGCTCGCAAGCGATACGGTCAGGAAGTCGGACCAGTTCACCGCGCGGACACCCAGACCGGTCGAACCGGTTCCATCTCGGACGATCCGTTCTCCGACCGGACCGCCAGAATCTGGTCGACGCCCATCCGGTTGTCCCGGAACGCCATTCCGCCGCCGATCAGGTACAGCCGCCACACGCGGGCGACCTCTTCCCCGACCATTGCCACCACGTCGTCATAGCGCGCCTCGAAGCGCTCGGTCCAGACGTCGACGGTCCGCACGTAATGCTCCCGAAGCGCGTGGACGTCCCGAACCTCGAGTCCTGCCTCCTCGATCATCGCGACGGTCCGCCCGACCGGGCGCATGTACATGTCCGGCGCGATGAACGATTCGATGAATGCTCCACCGCCGGGGTTGTCACCTTCTCTTCGCGACATCTGCTGAATCAGCACGCGCCCACCCGGCTTGACGTTGGAGTGCAGTGCGGCGGCGTAGGTCGGGTAATTGGCCTCCCCCACATGCTCACCCATCTCGATGGACGCCACCGCGTCGAAGGGCCCGTCCGGAATTTCGCGATAGTCCTGAATTCGGATCTCGACGTTGTCCTGCAGTCCTCGGTCGGCAATTCGCTTGTCGATGAAGGCTTTCTGTTCGCGCGAGATGGTCACTCCGACAACCTGGGCTCCGTACTCCTGAGCCGCATGCAGGCTCAGGGACCCCCAGCCGCAGCCGACGTCGAGAAAGCGTTTCCCTGCACGCTTGTCGAGCCCGATCTTTCGACAGACCAGGTCGAGCTTGTCGCGCTGGGCATCGTCGAGGGTGTAGTCCGGCGAATCCGAGGTCCAGTACGCTGACGAGTACGCCATGTGCGAATCGAGCACCAATTCGTAGAAGTCGTTCGACAGGTCGTAATGGTGGCTGATCGCAGCACGGTCACGAAGCACCGAGTGCAGCCGCCCCTTCACCGAGGCCTGCGACACGGGCGGAGGTAGTGGGCGGCCGAACACTCCGAGATCCTTTGCCAGTTTCGCCAACCGCAGGAGCGACGCCGGCCCCGGTCGTATCGCCGAGAGTCGGCGCTCACGCACCACAGCCCAGACGTGATCGAGGGCCGCGGAGAGATCGCCGTCGACGTCCAGCTCCCCGGTGACGTAGGCCTGCGCAGCGCCGAGTTCACCGGGGCTCCAGAGCAATCGACGAAGGGCGCTCGGGCTCCGCAACAGCACTCGCGGTGCCGACGCATCTCCTGCAACAGATCCGTCCCACGCCTGCAGTCGAACGGGAAGCGGACCGCCCACCAGGGGTTCTATCAACTCGGCAATCCGATGCGCGACACCGACACTGCGATCGGTACGGTCCACGGAAAGTGTCGAGGTGGTCATCGGTTGTCCCTTCGGTCGAGCACGATCTGCTGAACATCGAGGTACCCGGATCGAAATCCGGCCTCCGAGTAGCACAGGTAGAAGTGCCACATTCGTGCGAACACCTCGTCGAAACCGAGCTCCTCGGCCTCGCTGCGGTATTCACCGAATCGCCTGTCCCACTGAGCGAGGGTTCGCGCGTAGTGATCGCCCATGGACAGACGCTCGCGGACCCGAAGCGAGGTGTGCTGCTCGGTCACCTCCTCGATGGCCCGCACCGACGGCAGGAACCCGCCGGGAAATATGTACTTGTGTACCCAGGTGTACGTGTTTCGAGTAGCCAGCATTCGGTCGTGCGGCATGGTGATGGCCTGGAGGGCAACCCGCCCACCCGGCGCGAGCAGTGCGTCGATCGTCTCGAAGTACGTCGCCCAGTACTGATGCCCCACGGCCTCGATCATCTCGACCGACACGATCGCGTCGTACTCGCCGTCGACCAAGCGGTAGTCGAGAAGATCGATCTGGACTCGATCTCCGTAACCGGCAGCGGCGCAGCGCTTACGCGCCAGTTCCTGCTGTTCGGTCGACAAGGTGACCGACCGGACCGTCGCACCACGAGCTGCCGCACGGATGGCCAGTTCACCCCATCCGGTGCCGATCTCGAGAACTCTGGTTCCCTCGCCTACGCCCGCCCGGTCGAGTAGCCGATCGATCTTTCGGCGCTGAGCGTCGGCGAGCTCCTCACTGTCGTCGCCGCTTCCCGATGCGGCGAACAACGCACTGGAGTAGGTCATCGTCTCGTCGAGGAAGAGTTCGAAGAGATCGTTCGACAAGTCGTAGTGGCGCGAGATGTTGGATCGTGTGTTCTTGGTCGTATTCCGCTCGCTCCGTGGAGGTTTGGGGACATAGAGCCCTCGGAGGCGCTGCAGGGACTTCGGAATCAGCGACGCCATTCGCCGAGCGAAGACCTCGAGTACAGCCGTGAGGTCCTCGGCATCCCAGTCTCCGGCCATGTATGCCTCACCGAATCCGATGAGTCCACTGTCTCCGACCCGTGCGGCGAAGTCGTGTGGCCGATACACGGTCATCAACGGTGCGTCGGCCGACCCGGCACCGATCACCTCGCCGTCGGGCATTGCAACCCGGACCTGCAATCCCGCGACCGCACGACGGAAAAGGAAATTGGCGACGGGCGCGGCGGCCGCAACCTTCATACCACCGGGAACATGGGCGATCTGAGGCCAGACCCGCGGATCCACCAACGGGCGCGGACCGGCAGCGGAACCACCGTACGGGTTCGACACAGAATCGGCCTTCGACACAGTTGTCATCTGTGGGCCCCTTCCTTCTGGAATTTCGATGCCCCGGGTGGGGCAGGTTTCTGCACGATCTTCAGACCCCGCGCCCAGAGCCGAATGCCCTGCCAGCGGATCTGTACCACCACTCGCAACGGCGCACACGGGATCTCGAGTGCTGTACGAAGAATCGACCGCGTCGTCACCTCGCGTCGACGGCCGTCGACGGTTGCCACGAACGGAGGCTGACCCGGCCGCTCGAGGACGATCGACAGCCGGAGCGCGGCGTCCGGCTCGGGTAGCAGCATGGAGTATTCGCCGTCGACGTCGTTGAACGGCGAGACGTAGAACTCCTTGGTCGTGCGGGCCGCGCCGCGATGATCGGTGTGCAGCAGATATCGGTATCGCTCGCCGTAGGTGTTGTGCACCTCCGCGACGACGCAGCGGAGCTCTCCGTCGCGATCGTGGCACCAGAACACACTCAGTGGGTTGAACGTGTGACCGAACACCCGCGCGCTGGCCAACATCGTGATCCGTCCGCCGCCGAGGTCGATACCGTTCTCCGCCAGGAACGCATCGACGTTCTGGCGAATGGTGGCGTCGGGGTCACCGAGGTGGTCACGGGGGTCGAACGAGGCCAGCGGTCGCAGCATCCGGGGCAATTCGGGGAGTGCGTCGAGGTCGACGAACCAGCTGTAACTCTTGTACGAGAACGTGTTTCGAATCGGTGCGCGTCGAACGTGGTCGATCCGAGTGCGATACAACGCCGCCCCGTGTGCGCGGGTGGTCGGCAGAGCGGATGTCAGAGCCACGTGGCCCCCACCCGTTGTGCGGCGCGCGCTCCCGACAACGCACCGTCCTCGTGAAATCCCCAGCCATGGTAGGCACCGGCGAAAGCCACTGTGTCGGTATCCAGTTCCGGAAGTCGACGCTGCGCTGCAACCGATTCAGGGGTGTACTGAGGGTGTTCGTAGGTCATCTCGTCGAGTACCGCATTCGGGTCGATGCGATCCGCCCCACCGAGGGTGACCAGCATCCTGCGATCGGTGTCGCCCAGGCGCTGCAACCTGGTCAGGTCGTAGCTGACCAGCACCCGGTCGGGCCTGGCTGCGCAGGACGGGAGGTGGTAGTTCCACGACGCCCGTGCTCGCGTATTGCGCGGCAGCACCGTCGAATCGGTGTGCAGTTGAGTGTGATTGGTCGAGTACGGCATCGCTCCCAGGATGCTGTGTTCGAGCGCCGTCGGTTCTGCGAGCATCTTCAGCGCGGCACCGGGGTGGACCGCGATCACGGCCGCGTCGAACGTGCGCAGACGGTCGTGACCGTCACGGATCTGCACGGAGTCCTCGGACCGGTAGACCGCGCGCACCGGGGTATCGAGCAATACCTCGTCGATGTGCCCCACAACCCTGCGGACGTATTCGATGGACCCACCCGTGACGGTGCGCCACGTGGGAGACCCGGTGACGGTGAGCATTCCGTGGTGGCGGAGGAAGGTGAACAGGTAGCGGGCCGGGTACGCAAGGGCGGTCGACGGATCGCACGACCACACCGCGGACACCAACGGAGTCATGAAGTGAGACTCGAAGTACGCGGAGAACGAATGATCTGCAAGAAACTGCGCGAGCGTCGTCTCGGAATCAGCCGAATCGTCACTGTCGAGCAGTTCGGTGGCCACACGATGAAAACGCTTGACGTCGAGCAGCATCGAGACGAAGCGTGGCTTGAACACGGCCGTGCGTTGCGCGAGAATCCCGCGCATGCCTTGTCCGCCCGAGTACTCGAGCCCGCACCCGTCGCAGCGCACGGACATGCTCATGTCCGAATCCTGAGTAGGCACTTCGAGCTCGTCGAACAGTCGAAGCAGCGTCGGATACGTCCGGTCGTTGTGCACGATGAACCCGGTGTCGACGCCCACCGGACCGGCGGGGCCGTCCACGTAGTGGGTGTCCGCATGGCCGCCGAGGCGGGAGGCCGCCTCGTACAACGTCACCGACGAGGTGGACGAGAGTGCGTACGCCGCCGTCAGGCCGGCAACACCGCTCCCCACCACTGCGACACGACGGCGGCTCATGCCGAACCGCCCATGCACTCGGCCGAAGAGTCAGCGGCGGCGGAGTCCTGGCGATGCTCGAACTCGTCGGCGATGCCGAGGACGAAGTCACGCGCTGCCCGCGACCAGAGCCGCGGATTGCGGAGCATGAAGTGCCCACCTGGCACCGAGAGGTAGCGAGCAGTCGCCCCGCGTTCCAGCGCACGTTCGGTCGCCCGGAGTGAGGTTCGCGGATCGGTCCACCTGTCGGCAGTTCCGTGCATCACGAGCAGCTTCTTACCCGGTCCGAACGCATCGGCCTCCGCCCCCTCCGGCCACCACGGGGCCAAGGCGACAACACCCACGATAGAAGGGTCGTCGACCAGGGCAGCGGCGGTGCGGCCACCCATGGAATGGCCGACGACCACCACGTGAACGTCGGGGTGCTCGGTGCGAATGCGATCGAGCGCCCACCGGGCGTCGTCGACAGGGCTTCGATCGGGGGCGTTCCAGCCACGGTATCGGTACTGCAGTTGTTGCACCGAGATGTCACGTCCCGCTCGTCGCAGCATGAACGTGAACGGCCACATCCTCAGCCCGGCCAGATGCCAGGGCCTACTACGGGCCCAGCTCGCGTCTTTTCCTCCGCCTAGGACCAACACGACCAACGCAGGATCGGACACCCGCCTGCCGGTGCGCAGAACTGGGATCGGCTCGTTGCTCATGACCACTATTCGGCACCGAGGTCGCTTCGGGTGGGATGAGTCGAAACGAGGCGATTGTGACCTGGCCGACACAGAGAGAAGACCGGGCCGAGAGTGTGTCTCTCGGCCCGGTCTTCGTCGGTGGAGCTGCCGGGAATCGAACCCGGGTCCTCTGCTGCATTGCCAGGGCTTCTCCGTGTGCAGTCCGCTATGTCTCTACTTGGATCTCCCGATCTCGCGAACAAGTCAGGATGACGATCCCAGCCACTGTTTGATGTTCCTCATCATCCCGCGGCCGGATGAATCGGTGAGCCCTCTAGCTGATGCCAGTACCCGGACCGAGGGCAAGCCCGGACTGACAGACACGCAGTCGCTACTTAGGCAGCGAGTGCGTAGTCGCGCTGATTGGAATCGGCGCTTATAAGGTTGCGATGACGCTTACGGTGGTCTCTCGCCTGCACCGACACGCTTCCCCTGACTCAACATACAAAGTCGAAACCGTTCAGCCCCGTATGTTCCCGAACACCGTGCCCGGGCTGTTCAGTGTAACGCCTCGCATGGGCACATTCATCCCATTAACTGCCGGCCCGTCGATCCGTCGTGTTCTGCGCGGCATCCTCGTCCACCCGCTGCACGACCGTGCGCAGCATCCGACGCGCCAGGACCAGGCGTGCCGGCAGCGAGGCATACCAGACCGCCCGACCGGCCAGTCCGCGAGGGAAGAACACCAACCGCTGCTCGATCGTCGGCTGCTTCGCGGTTCCCCCGACCGTCAGGTCGAGCCAGGCCTCGCCGGGAAGTCGAGTGGAGGACTTGAGCCGAGTGGTGTGCTCGGTGCCCGACGCGGATGCGTCGGGCCCGGTGACGTCGCGATGCCAGCCGGTGAGAACGTCGGCGTCGGCCAATCGTTCGAGTGCGGGCCTGATCGCGGTCGACCGCGCTGCGCTGCGGGCGACCCGGGTATCGGTGTAGACGACCTCGCCTGCCCACGTTGGATCCGAGGGCAGCGGATCCGACGGTGCCGCGGTACCGGTGGCGTCGGTCCACCGAGTCTCCACCTCACCGTCGTCGATCTTGCGCAACGCCAATCTCACGGAATCTCGGTAGCCGGTCAAGCCGCCGTCCGGACGAGGTAGGACGGCGTCGATATCCATCTCGTGGCCGACGGCGTCGTATTGCAGTGATTCGATGAGCGGCATCGCCAAACCGCGTGGAATGGGAGTCACCAGCCCGATCCAGTGGCCGGCCAGTCGCGGAGTCAACACCGGGAGCACGATGATCCGACGCTGCCGCAGACCCGCGACGTCGGCGTAGATGTTCATCATCTCGCCGTACTGCATGACATCGGGACCACCGATGTCGAAGGTCCTGGATTCGGTGATCGGCGCACTCGCCGCCCCGATCAGGTAGTGCAACACGTCGCGCACAGCGATGGGCTGGATGCGGTTGTGTACCCACCGCGGTGTGGTCATCACCGGAAGCCGATTGGTGAGGTGCCGGATCATCTCGAACGACGCCGAGCCGGATCCGATCACGACGCCGGCCTGCAGCACGATCGTCGGCACACCCGAGTCGATCAGAATGCGTCCCACCTCGGCTCGGGACTTCAGGTGTGGCGAGAGCTCACCGGTCGGCGGATGCAGCCCGCCGAGGTAGACGATGCGCCCCACGCCGCATTCCGCCGCTACGGCTGCGACGTTCTCGGCGCTGTCGCGTTCGGTGTCGGCGAAATCCGAGTGACCAGCGGTGCCCATCGAGTGCACCAGGTAGTACATGATGTCGACTCCGCTGAGCGCTTCCTTCAACGATTCTCGATCGCTCAGATCGCCCTGAACGATCTCGACGTCGGCCGCCCACGGCACGGTATCGAGCTTGGCGGGCGTGCGCGCCAGCACGCGGACCGTGTACCCCTCCTCGAGGAGTCGCGGAGCCAGTCGTCCGCCCAGGTATCCCGTCGCACCGGTGACGAGGACGCGCGGCGACTTCTCGGGCGCTGGGGTGTCGGAGGCAGAGTCGAAGGCTGTCATAACCGGAGTCATTACCCCCGCGCGATGCGGTTCAACCAGAGAGCGCGATCATCGCGATCGCACCGAGCGCCAATGCCATTCCGATTTTCTGCAACGTGCCGACTCGCTCGCCGAGCATCACCATCGCCAGCAGTACCGTCGCCGCCGGATACAGCGACGCGATGACACTCACCAGCGACAGCAGACCGCCCTGATACGCGTAGATCATCGCAGCGTTGGCGACGACGTCGAGCACGCTGACGAAGGCCGCAAGTTTGAGCACGCTGCCGTGCGGAGGTGCGAAGTGACCGGAGGCCAGGGCCACGATCCAGACCACCGCGGTCGCCGATGCGCGCGATGCCGCAAGTGGCCACAGCCCACTGCCATCGCCGATCTGGTGCAGAAAGATGAACGCGAAAGCGAACGTCACACCCGAACCGACCGTCAACCAGGCCACGGTTCGGGTGAACTTCATCTCTCGTCCACCGGCCACCTCGCCGGTCACCTCGTCCGGGGATTCCTTGCTGACCAACACCACGGCCACCAGGGCCACGGCGATACCGACGAACGCGATCACGCCGGGACGCTCGCCCATCGACAGCCCCACCAGCACCGGGATTCCGGCGACCAGCACCGCAGTGACCGGTGAGACCACGGCCATCGGTCCAGCAGCGAGGGCCAGGTAGAACCACCACACCGCAATGCCGCCTGCGACACCCGAGGCCAGACCCCACAGCATCGCCGGGAGCTCGATGGTGCCGCCGACGAACGGTGCGACGAGTAGAACGATCACCAGAGACAGCGGGTAGGACACGATGACCACCCGGAGGGCGGCGACCCGGCGGGATGCGACACCGCCGACGAAATCGCTCACCCCATAACCGACGGCAGCTACCAGAGCGAGCAGAACAGCGGTCAGCGCATTCCCTTCACACGACGCCCCAGCTCACGAGTGACCTCGCGTTCGGCGGTGCGCTTGGCCAGCGACTGTCTCTTGTCGTAATCCTGCTTGCCTTTGGCCAGCGCCAGTTCGACCTTGACCTTGCCGTCGGAGAAATACATCGACAACGGCACCAGCGTCAGGTTTCCCTCTTTGACCTTGCTTGCCAGACGGTCGATCTCGCGACGGTGAAGGAGCAGTTTGCGGTTTCGCCGCGGCGCATGGTTGGTCCAGCTGCCGAGCGTGTATTCGGCGATGTGCAGTCCGCGTAGCCAGATCTCACCGTCGTCGACGGTCGCGAAGGCGTCGACCAGCGAGGCCTTGCCGTCACGCAGACTCTTGACCTCGGTTCCGACGAGGGCAACTCCGGCCTCGAGGACGTCGAGTATGGAGTAGTTGTGCCGCGCCTTGCGATTGGTCGCGATGGCCTTGCGGCCCTTCTCTCTCACTGCAGGGCCCTTTCTCGAGCGTTCGCCGCGCGGAGCGGTTCCACGGGCAACCGCTCCAGCATAGAACCGAACGGCAAGCGAATTTATTCGCGCACGTACAGGCGCAGCGTGATGTACGCCGTCACCGCGGCCATGCCGACTCCCACCAGCGCGAGAAACGGCGAGACGAGGAGGACATCGCTGTTCGATATCCGGGCCAGAATGTTGGCCTGATACACATCCGAGAGAACATCATCGATGAACATGTTCTTCGCTGTGAACAGGCCGGCAATGGCGAGCGCCGAGCCGATCAAGGCCGCCACCACCGCCTCGAGCAAGAAGGGCAGCTGGGTATACCAACGAGTGGCACCGACCAAGCGCATGATGCCCACCTCGGTTCGTCTGGTGAACGCGGCGATCTGAACCATGTTGGCGATCAACAGGATTGCGGCGATCGCCTGCACCGTGGCGATGGCGAACGCAGCGTTGCGCACGCCGTTGAGCACACTGAACAGGCGCTCGACGAGGTCACGCTGATTGAGCACGCTCTGCACGCCCGGTCGATTCTCGAAGTTGTCGTTGATCACCCCGAACCGTTCGGGATCACTCAGACGCACCTTGAACGACGCGGGAAAGCTGTCGGCGCTGACCAATTCGGCCAATTCTGGCTGATCCTTGAACACGCGCTCGGTGGCGTCCTTCACCGCGTCCTCACGGTTGAGGTACTGCACCGACACCACCGACGGGGTGCTCTCGAGATCCGAACGCAACGTCGCGCAGGTCTCCTGCGCGCAGTCGGCGTCGCTCGCGGAGATATCGTCGGTGAGGAAAATCTGCACCTCCACCCGATCGAGGAAGATCTGCTGAGTCTTTCCCGCCATCTGCACCACGAGCAGTCCGCCGCCGAACAGCCCGAGGGAAATAGCGGTCGTCAAGATCATGGCGATCGTCATGGTGATGTTGCGGCGAAGTCCGGTGAGGACCTCGCTGAAGATGAAACTTGCGCGCATCGCGGAATCCGAGCCCTTCGATTCGTCGGTCGTGAAGTCTGTGCGGTCCTGAATCGGCGGCGGCGTCAGCGACCGACGCCGTAGACCCCGCGGGCCTCGTCACGAACGACTCGTCCGTTGTCGAGTTCGACGACGCGTCGGCGCATCGAATCGACGATGTGATTGTCGTGGGTCGCCATCAGCACCGTGGTTCCGGTGCGGTTGATGCGTTCGAGCAGCAGCATGATGTCCTGGCTGGTATCCGGATCGAGGTTTCCGGTCGGCTCGTCCGCGAGCAGCACGAGCGGACGATTGACGAACGCCCGAGCGATGGCCACTCGCTGCTGTTCACCGCCGGACAGCTCGTTGGGCAGACGATCCGACTTGCCGCCGAGCCCCACGAGGTCCAGAACTTCGGGAACGGTGCGCTTGATCATCGAGCGCGGCTTGCCGATCACCTCGAGCGCGAACGCCACGTTCTCCACGACGGTCTTCTGCTGCAACAGGCGGAAGTCCTGGAACACGCAGCCCATGCTCTGCCGCAGCCGAGGGACGCGTCGGGCCGCCAATCGGTTGACGTGGAAATCGGCGACGTGGATGTCACCGGAGGTGGGCGTCTCCTCCTTGAGCAGCAGCCGCATGAACGTCGACTTGCCCGAACCCGACGGACCGATCAGGAACACGAACTCACCCTTGTCGATGGAGACCGTCACCTTGTCCAGGGCAGGCCTGGTGGAGGTCTTGTAGGACTTGGAGACATTCGAGGTGCTGATCACGGGTCGCCAGTGTAGTCCTTACTCGCCGGTAACCGCCGGAACCGCTCGGGCGTCGCGGCGAGTCCCGAGGGACGGTAAAAGACGACTCAGCGAGACGTCGTCGGTGCCGGCTGGGTGGGGATGAGCGACTGAATCGCCGGCGGGATGGGTACGCCGAACGGAGCCGTCGTTGTGGTCGGCGGTGCGGTGGTGGTCGACTGGGTCCCGGTGTCGTCGACGCCACCCGACGGCTCCGGTTCCGATGTCTCGGGTGTGGTCGTAGTGGTGGAGCTGGGCTCGTAGGTTTGCGACGGGGTGTACGGAACCAACTCGCCCGGGTCCACTGCAACCGGGCCCTGGACCGTTTCCTCGTTCCTCTTGGTGATCTCTGCGCTGACCTGGCCGTACCACAGACCGGTGAGCACGAAGCACATACCGAATGCGACGGTGGACGTTCTGACGCGACCGTAGATCTTGGCCGGAATGCGCCACTGTCGCCAGGTCCGTCGCGGGTGATCGGTTCCGGTGGGCGGTGTACTCACTGATCCTCCGTCCGATCTCGTCCCGACGATTCCGGTGCGACCCCGGCCGTACTGACGTCGGGAGCGACGCTGATGCCCTCGGGTCGCAGCGCGGCAGCCACCCGGACTCGAAGTTCTCGTCCCACCTGGAACTGCTTTCCGGGCAGTGTTCGCGCGACGAGGCGAACGTTGACCTGTCCCACCTCGATGCTCTCCACGCCCATCACGGTCGGTTCGTCGAGCAACAGGGGCCGCAATCGCGAGTCGGCGAACGCGTCGCGGCCGACCTTCCGAAGTAGGGCATTGACCTGGGTGAGATCCGCGCTGCTGGGCACGGGAACGTCGACGACGGCGCGTGCCCAGTCCTTCGACAGGTTGATCGCTTTGACGATCTGTCCGTTGGGGACGGTGATGACCTCGCCGTCGACACTGCGGACCCGAGTCACCCGGAGTGTCACGTCCTCGACGGTCCCCTCGGCATCCTCGGCCGAGCCGTTGACGGCGATCTGTACGACGTCACCGAAGCCGTATTGCCGTTCGGTGATGATGAAGAATCCGGCAAGAATGTCCTGCACCACGCGCTGCGCGCCGAAGCCGAGGGCCGCACCGATGACCGTCGCCGGTGCCACGAGACCGCCGACCCCGAAACCGAATCGGCGCAGCACCTCGATGGTGACCAGAATGTAGATGAGGGTGACCAGAACCCAGGTGATCACCTGCGCCAGAGCATGCCGGTGCTTGGCGGCCTCGGACCGCACCAGAGCATCGCTGTGCTGGTAGTTCTGGTCGATTCGAGCGGTGATCCGAGACCCGGTCCATGTCACGAATCGCGCCGCCAGCATTCCGCCGAGGATGTACAGGACGATGCCGAGCGCGTTCAGCTTCAGGTCGAGCGTCGGGTTGAACCAGCTTGTCATCGGATCGATGGAGTGGAGCCTGCGCAATGACCGGTCATCTACTGCTCCCCCCGCATTCGCCAGCGAATTCCCGATTCCAGGAATCCATCGATGTCCCCATCGAGAACAGTAGACGGATTGTTCACCTCGTACTCGGTACGCAGATCCTTGACCATCTGGTAAGGGTGCAACACGTACGAGCGCATCTGGTTACCCCAGGAGCTGCCGCCGTCACCCTTGAGCGCGTCCATCTCGGCGCGCTCTTCCTTGCGCTTGACCTCGAGCAGCTTGGCCTGCAGCACTCGCATGGCCGACACCTTGTTCTGCAGCTGCGACTTCTCGTTCTGACAGGTCACCACGATTCCCGTCGGGATGTGTGTCAATCGGACGGCGGAGTCGGTGGTGTTGACCGACTGCCCACCAGGCCCGGACGAGCGGTACACGTCCACGCGGATGTCACCCTCGGGGATCTCGATGTGGTCGGTGGTCTCGACGACCGGTAGCACCTCCACCTCGGCGAACGACGTCTGGCGACGACCCTGGTTGTCGAACGGACTGATCCGTACGAGCCGGTGTGTGCCCTGCTCCACCGACAACGTGCCGTAGGTGTACGGAGCCTTGACAGCGAACGTGGCGCTCTTGATGCCTGCTTCTTCGGCGTAGGACGTGTCGTAGACCTCGACGCCGTAGCCGTGCTTCTCGGCCCAGCGGATGTACATGCGCATGAGCATCTCCGCCCAGTCGGCGGCGTCGATTCCACCTGCGCCGGACCGGATGTTGACCAGCGCGTCGCGCGCGTCGTACTCACCGGACAGCAGGGTCCGTACTTCCATGGCTGCGATGTCCTCCCGGAGCGACGCGCGTTCGGAATCGGCATCGGCAGTGGCCGACGCGGCTGCCTCGCCCTCCTCGCCCTCGGCGAGCTCGTACAGAACCGGCATGTCCTCGAGTCGCTGTCGGAGCTCTTCGACCCGGCGAAGCTCGGCCTGCGCATGGGAGAGCTGGCTGGTCACCTGTTGAGCGTGTTCCTGGTCGTTCCACAGGTCCGGCGATGCCGCCTGATGTTCGAGTTCGTCGATGCGTCGCCGCAATTCCTCGACGTCGAGAACCGACTCGACGGTGGAGAGAGTGGTGTCGAGCTCGGCGAGGTCTGCAGAAACGTCGGGATGCACGAGAGTCAAGGTTACCGGCACGCGAACCCATGCCCGACCGCCCCCGATCCCCGCCGACCCCGCACGAGGCGAACAGGACCCTCGTCGAGGGTTGGAACCATGCTGATTTCAACTCTCGTCAGGCCACCGGTCAACCGCTAGCTTTCGAGTGATCGACATATTCGCACGTCGACATGCCTGTCACCGCCCGGTGTCGGCCACACCTGCAGCACACAGGAGCGTCGTATGACCGTCACCGATCAGTACCTCGAAAACAACAAGGCGTACGCCGCGACGTTCGACGGTCCCCTTCCTCTGCCACCTTCGAAGCACGTCGCGGTGGTGGCGTGCATGGATGCTCGACTGGACGTGTACCGAGTTCTCGGATTGGCCGAGGGCGAAGCCCACGTCATCCGAAATGCGGGCGGTGTGATCACCGACGACGAGATCCGATCTCTGGCCATCAGCCAGCGGCTACTCGGAACGAAGGAGATCATCCTCATTCACCACACCGATTGCGGAATGCTCACGTTCACCGACGACCAGTTCGAGAACGATCTTCAGGACGAGACCGGTATCAAGCCGAACTGGGCGGCCGAGTCGTTCACCGATCTGGACCGTGATGTTCGCCAATCGCTGGCACGCATCGAGCAGAGCCCGTTCGTCACGAAGCACGAATCCATTCGAGGCTTCGTCTTCGATGTCGCAACCGGAACGCTGAACGAAGTCACCGGATAGGCACAGCCACACATATCGCCGCGTACGAGCAGACCCGTGCGCGGCGATAGTCTTCTCCGGTGACCGACTACTCCGCCGATCTTGCCCTTGCCCTCAGGCTCGCCGACGAGGCCGACGCCATCACCCGGCGACGATTCCTGGCCATGGACCTGTCGGTGGACTCCAAGCCGGATCTCACACCGGTGAGCGACGCGGATCTGGCCGTGGAGACGATGATTCGCGCCGAGCTCGGTTCGGAGCGTCCCGGCGATGCCTTGCTGGGCGAGGAGTTCGGCGGCACGGCCACCTTCAGCGGCCGCCAGTGGGTGGTCGATCCCATCGACGGCACCAAGAACTTCGTCCGCGGCGTTCCGGTCTGGGCCACATTGATCGCCCTGCTCGACGACGGCGTACCCCGCGTCGGTGTGGTGAGCGCACCCGCCCTGAACCGACGGTGGTGGGCCGCACTCGATCTGGGGGCCTGGACGGCATCGGACGGGGACTCCCCGCGCAGGATCGCAGTATCGAAGGTCGATTCGCTGGCGTCGTCGAGTCTGAGTTTCTCCAGCCTGTCCGGGTGGTCCGAACTGGGCATCAGGGATCGGTTCCTCGATCTGACCGACGCCGTGTGGCGGGTACGCGGCTACGGCGACTTCTTCTCGTACTGCCTCGTGGCCGAGGGAGCAGTCGACATCGCCGCCGAACCGGAGGTCTCGCTGTGGGACCTGGCCGCACTCGACGTCCTCGTGCGCGAGGCCGGGGGCGATTTCACCGCGCTCGACGGCAGCGCAGGCCCGCACGGTGGCAGCGCGGTGGCCACCAACGGCCTACTGCAGCACCAGGTCCTCACACTCCTGTCCCCCAGCGCGAAGAATCTCGCCTAGAGAACTGCAGCCACAACCAGCGCGATCAGCGGAGTGATGCCCTGGACGAACGCAGCTCGGAAGTACTTCGCACCGCCGGTGGCCAGAACGAGCGCTGCGCCGACGATGCTGGCGCAGGCGAAGTAGACGATGCCGTCACCCGCGGATCCGCCCACTACGAGGCCCACCACGATGCCGACGGCCAAGAACAGGTTGTAGAAGCCCTGATTGAAGGCCATCGGCTTGGTGATGTCGGCGTCGTTCTGGCTGGCCACACCGAACTTTGCCCACACGGCCGGCTTGGACCAGAGCACGCTCTCCATGACGAAGATGGCGACGTGGAGGGCCGCGGCGAGGGCGGCGAAGACCTGGGCGATCGGATGCACGCGAACAGCCTGTCACACCGATACGACGGGTGATACGAAATGCCGTTCGAGTGTCGAGGCCACCGGTACTTACTCGACAGTAGACAGCTAACTTACTCGGGAGTAAGATCTGTGAAGTCCGTGCCCGACGCCGAGGAACTGGTGATCATGAGCAAGCAAGACAGTGTGGTCGACGCGAAGGCCCCGAAGGTGCCCCGCGATACTTCTGCGGTTGGCCTCAACCCGTTCAAGAGAGATGCGATCGGAACCGCCATGCGCGTTCTGACCGCCATCACCGGATCGGAACTGGCGGAGAAGTACAACCTCCGCCAAACCATCGACCGGGTGACGTACGAGAGCACCAAGACCGGGTTCAAGACCCTCGGCGCTGCCAACCGCACGTTCGCCAAGGTCACCGGTGGCGGCAAGCCCAAGCGTCTCGACGACGGTGCCGCCAAGAACCTGAGCTACTTCGACCTGACGCCCGACGACGAACAGCGCATGATCGTCGAGACGGTCAAGGAGTTCGCCGAGGAGATCCTCCGCCCGGCTGCCTTCGACGCAGACCACAGCGCCTCCTCGCCCGAGGATCTGGTTCGTCGTTCCGCCGAGCTCGGCATCACGCTCATCAACGTTCCCGAGGAACTCGACGGTGCCGCCAGCGAGCGTGGTGCGGTCACCAACTCTCTGGTCGCCGAGGCCCTCGCACACGGCGACATGGGTCTGGCATTGCCCATCCTCGCCCCATCGGGTGTAGCCGTCGCCCTCACCCAATGGGGCACCGACGCACAGCAGAAGACCTACCTCCCGGCATTCGTCGGCGAGAAGGTGCCGAACGCAGCAGTGGTCGTCAACGAGCCTCGCGCGCTGTTCGATCCGTACGCGTTGCAGACCAAGGCCGTTCGCTCCCCCAGCGGCTACAAGCTCAACGGAGTCAAGAGCCTGGTGCCTGCTGCAGGCAGCTCCGAGCTGTTCGTCATCGCCGCAGAACTCGAAGGCCGTCCGGCCTTCTTCATCGTCGAGTCGGACTCCAAGGGCCTCGTCGTCGAAGCCGACCCGAGCATGGGTCTGCGCGCAGCCGGCCTCGGTCGCCTGATTCTGACGGACGTCGCAGTTCCCGAGTCGGCACTGCTCGGTGACGGTGACGCAGACCAGCGGGCCGCCGAGTACAGCGCTGCCATCGGTCTCGCGCGACTCGGCTGGGCATCACTGGCCGTCGGTACGAGCCAGGCCGTTCTGGACTACGTCATTCCGTACGTCAACGATCGTGTCGCCTTCGGTGAGCCGATCAGCAATCGCCAGGCCGTGGCCTTCATGGTCGCCAACATCGCCATCGAACTCGACGGCATGCGGTTGGTCACCCTGCGCGGTGCGTCGAGGGCCGAGCAGGGCCTGTCGTTCACCCGTGAATCGGCGCTCGCGCGTCGACTGGCCTCCGAGAAGGGCATGCAGATCGGTTCCGACGGCGTGCAACTGCTCGGTGGTCACGGTTTCACCAAGGAGCACCCGGTGGAGCGTTGGTACCGAGATCTGCGGTCCGTCGGCGTCGCCGAGGGCATCGTTCTCATCTAGCTCGCCGCCCCGAATTCCATGGCACTCACCCAAGGACATACACGATGATCAATCTTGAACTCCCCAAGAAGCTTCGGGCGCAGGCGAATCAGGCTCACCAGGTCGCTGCCGAGATCTTCCGCCCGATTTCCCGCAAATACGACCTCGCCGAGCACGCGTACCCGGTGGAACTCGACACGATGGCATCGATGGTCGAAGGCATGTCCGATGCCGGCGGTGAAATCGGCGGCGCCGCCGGTGGCCGCGAGAAGGACAGCGAGTCCGCTCCGAAGCCGAGCAAGACCGCGAACTCCAACGGCGGCAACATGTCCGCCCTGGTGAACGTCATCGAGACCTGCTGGGGAGATGTGGGCTTGACCCTGTCAATCCCTTACCAGGGACTGGGCAACTCGGCGATCGCCGCTGTCTCCACCGACGAGCAGCTCGAACGTTTCGGCAAGGTGTGGGCCTCGATGGCCATCACCGAGCCCGGCTTCGGCTCCGACTCCGCAGCAGTGACCACCACGGCCGTGTTGGACGGCGACGAGTGGGTTCTCAACGGCGAGAAGATCTACGTCACCGCCGGCGAGCGTTCCACCCACATCGTCGTGTGGGCGACTGTCGACAAGTCCCTCGGCCGCGCGGCCATCAAGTCGTTCGTCGTTCCGCGTGACGCTCCGGGCCTGTCGGTTGCCCGCCTCGAGCACAAGCTGGGCATCAAGGCCTCCGATACTGCGGCACTGTTGCTCGAGGACTGCCGCATCCCGAAGGACAACCTGCTCGGCACCGCCGAGGTCAACGTCGAAAAAGGCTTTGCCGGCGTCATGCAGACGTTCGACAACACTCGCCCCCTGGTGGCAGGTATGGCCATCGGCGTGGCACGGGCAGCTCTCGAAGAGTTGCGGTCCATCCTGGTGGACGCCGGAGTCGAGATCTCCTACGAGACCCCGGCCTACAACCAGCACGCGGCAGCCGCAGAGTTCCTGCGCCTCGAAGCGGACTGGGAGGCGGCACACCTGCTCACATTGCGTGCGGCGTGGATGGCCGACAACAAGGAGCCCAACTCCCTTCAGGCATCGATGTCCAAGGCCAAGGCGGGTCGCTCGGCAGTCGACATCACCCTCAAGGCAGTGGAGCTAGCCGGCACGTACGGCTACTCCGAGCGCCCGCTGCTCGAGAAGTGGAGCCGCGACTCCAAAATTCTCGACATCTTCGAGGGAACTCAGCAGATTCAGCAGCTGATCGTCGCTCGTCGCATACTCGGAAAGACGTCGGCAGAACTGAAGTGACACCTCGGCTCGTCGACGAGCCGAGGAGCAGCCGCGAAACGGCATCGGACCATCCGTCCGATGCCGTTTTTCGTGTGCAAGAAAGAAATCTCGGACGCCGGTGTCGATATCGTGGCTTCTCGAACGTCGTCATCGTGTACGGCGACTCGCGCCGCGACAACGAGGTACCGAACCCAGGAGCGCACCATGAAGTACATCCTTTTGATCAACGCCGACACCGCGCCCGGAGCAGCACCGGGCTGCAGCAGTGTCGAGGATTGGATGACCTACGAGAAGGAGATGAAGGAGGCAGGCGTTCACGTCTCCGGTCACGCGATGGCCGACCTCACGACGGCCACGGCGGTGCGCGTCGCCGCCACCGGAGAACGCACCGTCACCGACGGACCGTATGCCGAATCTCACGAGGTTCTCGGCGGCTACGACGTGATCGACGTTCCAGACCTGGACGCTGCACTCGAGTGGGCGGCACGATGCCCCGGTTCCAAGGACGGCGGCACGGTGATCGTGCGTCCCCTTGCAGAATTCTGACCGGCGCAGTTCCGACACGCAGGATTCCTCGGTGAGCGAGTCCGATGTCCATCGATCGCTCGAATCGGTCTTCCGTGCCGAGCGCTCGGTGTTGCTCGCCTCGCTGGTGCAGCGGTATCGCGACCTCGACCTCGCAGAGGAAGTGACCTCGGACGCCATCGAATCGGCCCTGAAACACTGGCCGGTCGATGGCGTCCCGGCCAGGCCTGGTGCCTGGTTGCTCACCACTGCCCGCCGGAAGGCGGTCGATCGCCTGCGCCGCGACCAGAGTCTGTCCGCGAAAGTCGGAGTGCTGCAGGCAGATACAGATCGCAGCGAACCGAACCGCCTGAATTCGCTCGACGAAAGTCTGCCTGACGACCGACTGCAGTTGTTCTTCACCTGCGCGCATCCGGCCCTCGCCGCCGGTGACCGGCTCGCACTGACTCTTCGATGCCTGGCCGGTCTCACCACCGGCGAGGTGGCCCGGGCGCTGCTCATCCCGCCGGCCACGGCAGCGCAGCGAATAGTGCGAGCCAAGAACAAGATTCGGGTCGCACAGATACCGTTCCGCCTCCCGGGCCCGGACGAGTTGGCAGGCAGGGTGCCGATGGTGCTCGAGGTGGTCTATTCGATCTTCACCGAGGGCTATTCTGCGACATCGGGTGATCACGTCGGACGAATCGATCTCACCGACGAGGCACTCGGGATGGGCCGACTCCTGCGCGCCGCATTGCCTGAGGAGTCAGAGGTGACCGGTCTACTGGCGCTGATGTTGCTCGTCGACGCCCGACGCGACGCTCGAATCGGACCGGACGGTGAGATCGTCTTGTTGGCCGACCAAGACCGTCGACTCTGGAATGCCGAGTTCATCGCCGAGGGTAAGGAGCTCGTGGTCGAGGCCCTCGGCGGCGGCCAGGGCGGCCCTTACGCCGCGCAGGCTGCCATCGCTGCACTGCACGACGAATCACCGGACGCCGACAGCACGGACTGGCCTCAGATCGTTGCCCTGTACGACGTGCTCATGACACGGACACCGAGCGCGATCGTCGCGCTGAACCGGGCCGTTGCACTGGCGATGCGCGACGGCGCCGCACCCGGTCTTCGAGAGCTGGACCGGCTTGCCGACGAAGCGTCGTTGCGCCGCTATCATCCATATCCCATGGCGAGAGCCGATCTACTGCAACGACTCGGCAGGTTCGAGGAGGCGGCAGTCGAGTATCGACGAGCGTTGGATTTCGCCCGAACCGCACCGGAGAAGCGCTTGCTCCGACGTCGGCTCGCGGAGGTGAGCACCTGCCGCGGTCAGGCCGACATAATCACGTCCACCTGACCTGCCGTCAACGAGCGGTCTGCGTAGACGAGGCGAACTGCGTCGGCGTCGGGATTACCGACGTCGGGTCCACGGGTGATCAACTCCAGGCCTGCGCGTTCGGCCACCCGGGCCGACGCGACGTTGTGTTCGAGCAGGTATGCCACGATCGGTAATTCGGGCTCGGTTCGGTGCGCGCACTGGACTGCGATCTCGCACATCTCCGCGGCATACCCGTTGCCCTGCGCGTCGGGATGGAGGCGATAGCCGAGATTCCAGAAGGCGTCCTGCCGCTTCGAGCACCCGCCGTAGCCACTGATCGTGCGGCTGCCGCGCTCACGAATGATCCACGTGGCCAATCCATCGCGCCGCCACTGCTCCGCCCAGCCGTGCAACATTCGTTCGGTCGCGCTGGGATCGGTGTGTCGCAGGCTCGGAAAGTGGGCCCACGA
This sequence comes from Rhodococcus sp. IEGM 1330, assembly GCF_033142445.1. Classification (NCBI taxonomy): domain Bacteria; kingdom Bacillati; phylum Actinomycetota; class Actinomycetes; order Mycobacteriales; family Nocardiaceae; genus Rhodococcus; species Rhodococcus sp. IEGM 1330. Next base: position 610,480 of record NZ_JAWLSB010000001.1, on the reverse strand, counting down.
CTGCGGGTCGCTGCAGATCGCGTACAGCGCATCGAGATCGGTGGCGACCGGCCCGTCGAGATCGAGACGCGAGGTTCGTGTTCGCACACCGTGGATCCTAGGGGGAAGAAGTCTGGTAGACCGGAGGTACACGATCGAGTGAAGGGTGTGACCGTCATGGCCGAGTGGGTCGAGAAGATCGAACAGAATGCGAAAGGCCTCATCGCCGAGGCGGAGCAGGAACTGACGGCGCTCGAGGGTGTGGACACTGTCGACCTCACGGCCGATGACACCGACGACGCAACCGACGACGACGACACCACCGAAACGGTGACCAGCGAGCAGGCACGGGAACAAGTCTCGGACTGACACTTCGATGTCCACTCGACACACCTGGTCCACGACAGCCCACGATTGGTCGGTGGACGTCGATCGAGACCATCTCTCTCAGATCCGTGCCCACCCCGCGGAGTACGCACCCGGCGGGGTCCTACACCTGATTCTCGAAGTCCTCGCGTACGCGGTGGACGAAGCCGAACATCAGGGCGGCGGTCACGCGACAGTGACGTTGGCCTCGGGTGGTGCGATCGAGGTGTCCGATACCGGTCGGGGCACGGACACCAGATTCGACGGCGGCGTAGAGGTGCGCAAGCCGGTCGTCAGCACGAAGGACGTCCGATTTTTCGACGAGTCACAGCCCGTCCTGTTGGGCGACGGCTATGCCCGCCGCGGGATGTCGACGGTCTCTGCACTGTCCGAGATGCTCGAACACACCAACCGCAGGGTGGACGGTTCGTGGACCGGGCGATACGAACACGGAATTCCGGTCACCGAACTGACGTCGATTGCACCGACGGGCACTACCGGCACCACCATTCGCTTTCGACCGGACGCGTCACTGATTCCCGAGTCCGTACTGAATCCCGATGACGTCGCCGCTGCGATCGTGTCCACGTCGTCGTTGACTGTGACCGTGAGGTAGACGTTCGGCGGCGCGGTCGTTCGACGGGTCAATCGTCGAAAACGAACCAGCAGATGCTGTTCCTTCTCTTCTGGTCATCCAACACCAACTCCCGCATGCCGGCCGGTAGTCGGTCCCGCTGCCACCGGAGTTCTTCTCTCCCCGCGACTGTCTCCGCGCCGGCAGCTGCGGCGGCCCGGACCGCCTTGATGGCGTACGCAGCAGCTCCCAGTTCGTGTTCGGGTACGTGTGCCACACACGCAGCCTGGCCGGCCGCATATGCGGCGCAACGTGCGGCACCGCTCAGCGGCCGTGCCGCACCCATGCTGTGGCCGCCGAGGGCGCGGGTTGCCATCATTGCGAGGTCGCCGCGCACCCACGCGCGGGTGGCCTCGATCGCCTCTCGCGGTCGGCAATCGGCGGGTTCGACCTTCTCGAACAAGTGGAGAACGTGTTCCGCACACTCGGCCGCCCAGAGCGCGAGACTCCGATGGTCGTCGTCGGACAGAAGTCCGCCGCGATGCACAGTGATGAGGCGAGGGTCTCTGACGGCGGGGAGAATCATTCGAGTCGGTCCTTCCGGCGGTATCGCGTACGCCCGTCGTCCGAGCAGCCGTTCATGCACACATAAGAGCACAAAAAAAGACCCAGGACATATGTCCTGGGTCTTCTTCAGTGGTAGCGGGGACAGGATTTGAACCTGCGACCTCTGGGTTATGAGCCCAGCGAGCTACCGAGCTGCTCCACCCCGCGTTGCAATTACGAAGTTACTCCCGTGTGTACAGCCAATGCAAATCACGTGACTTCTCCGCGCTCTCGCGCACCCGAACGAATGCGCTGCGACGCGTCGCAGCGCGCGTTTATCACGTCCGAGGCGGTTCAAAATAGTGCTCCGCGTCTCTTTTGGTGCGTGTTTCGAGTCACATAACGTTCGGGTTACAGAGTTGAAACAATACCGCCACAAGCTGGTCTGAGCTGGGAAAACACCTACCGTCGTCCCAACATGTGGACACCAACGATCCCATTCCGGCTCAGTGACGATGAGCAGATCCTCGACTACCTTCACGGACGGCCCTAAACCGCTGGGCCTGCACCACCCCGCCGCTTCCTTCGCTCTGCCCCGCGGGTGTGGTCCCCAATACGTACGGGGGCAGAGCCGCGACGATACGAAGTGCCTGGTCACCATCGCCATCCACACCGGCGAGGTGATTGCAGGCCAGTCGCGCCAGTCGAGCGCGGAGAGGATTCACCCCGCATGACCACACAGAACAATTTCGGTAAGCGCGCACTCGGATTGGCCGCCATCGCAGGCGCCGCCGTAGCAATCCCCCTCGGCGTCTCTGCCGGAACCGCCAACGCAGCCACGAACAACTGGGACGCGGTCGCACAGTGCGAGAGCGGTGGCAACTGGAGCATCAACACCGGAAACGGCTACTACGGTGGCCTGCAGTTCTCGCAGAGCACCTGGACGGCCAACGGTGGATCCGGGTCACCGGCCAACGCATCCAAGGCCGAGCAGATCCGCGTCGCGGAGAACACCCTGCAGACCCAGGGACCGGGCGCATGGCCCGTGTGCGGTCAGCAGCTGACCACCGGCACCTCCACCCCCGAGCCCGAGGCAGCTCCCGCACCGGCACCGCAGCCGGCTCCCGCACCGGCACCGGCCGTGGCTCCCGAGGCCGCAGCGGCCACGCAGGCTGCACAGGGCGCGTTCGACGCCGCATCCAAGCTGGCCGACCAGTACGGCCTGAGCACGCAGTTCCAGCATCTCGTTGCTGCCAACGCCCCGGTGCTCTCGCCGATCGGACGCTGATCAACTCGCACTGTCGTCTGTACAGCAGTGCCGCGCTCGGCGTGACCGAGTAGCACACGACGAAAGAGCCGCCTTACCGTTTCGGTGAGGCGGCTCTTTCGCTCATGTCAGCAGGCCGTGGCCTTACGGATCAATTGCCGGCACTGTTGTACGTGTCGACGGCGACCTGCAGGTTCTCGAGCGCAGTGCCCAGTTCCGACAGATTTCCGCTTTGCTGCGCGGTTCGTACGGCTGCGAGCGCGGAGTTCAATCCGGTGACCGCCGCGTCCCGCGTGGCCGAGCCTCCGGTGGCGGGGGCCGGATTCGGAGAAGCCGGAGTCGCTACCTCGGCCCCTGAGGTGTCTCCCGATTCGGCCGGTTGTGGATTCTCGGGAGCTCCACCCGGAGCAGTGGCCGCCGAGCCTGTTCCCGCTCCGAACACCTGATCGAGAGCCTCGGACAATCTAGGGGCGTACCCGACGCGGACACCACCCTCTGCCCCCGGCTCGCGGTAGCTCACCAGAACCTTCGTCAACTGCGGGAACGTCGAGGTCGATGCGTTCTTCCGAGAGGTGTACAACGGTTCCACATACAGGATTCCGCCGTTGGCGATCGGAAGCGTCAGCAAGTTGCCGTACTGCAGCTCGTTCGACTGCTCGAGCAGCGTTCGGTCCGATGCCACCCGCGCATCGGAGGTCATCGAGTTCTGTGCCTGCTGCGGACCCTGGGTCTGAGTCTGAGTCGGCAATTGCAGCACCGTGAACTTGCCGTAGTTGTCGGGATCCGATCGCACGGAAATGTACGCAGCCAGCAATTCACGGTTGAACCCGACCATGGCGCTGGTGAGCCGGAATGACGGCTCTCCGGTGTCGGGATCGCCGACGAGGACGTAATACGGGGGCTGATTCAAGTCACTTCCAGCACCGCTGTTGCTGGTCGGGTCGCTCGGCACGGACCAGAACGCGTTGTTGGTGAAGAACTCGTTGGGGTTGTCCACGTGGTACTTCGCCAGCATTTCTCGCTGAACCTTGAACAGGTCCTCGGGGTACCGGAAGTGCGAGCGGAGCTCGTCCGTGATCTCGGACTCAGGCTGAACCGAACCCGGAAACACGCCCATCCATGCCTTCAACACAGGATCGGTGTCATCGACCTGGTACAGCGTCACGGTGCCGTCGTACGCGTCGACCGTCGCTTTGACGGAGTTTCGGATGTACGACACCTCGTCGCGAGGAAGCGGCCGACCTGTCGTCGACTCCACGCTGTCCACTGTCAGACCGTCCAGCGACGCCCGCTGCGCGTAGGGGTAGTCCTTCAGCGTTGTGTAGCCGTCGACGATCCAGACGATCTTGCCGTCCACAACCGCCGGGTACGAATCGGTATCGGTGGTCAACCACGGCGCTACCTTCTGCACTCGGTCGCGAGGATCGCGATCGAACAGAATCTTCGAGTCACCGCCGATAGCTCCGGAGAAGAGAATGTTTCGCTCTGCGTACTTCGCAGCGAAAGCCAAGCGATTGAACCAGTTGCCCACCGAGACGCCACCGGTACCGGTGTAGGTGTAATTGGATTCGTCGGTGTCGTACTCGCGGTCCCCGGCACCCGAGGCACCCACGATCGCGTAGTCCGGATCCGCTTCGGCGATGACCTCGCCGTAGTAGATACGTGGCTGATCGACCGGGATGACCTGGTTCGAACCCTGGGACGCGATGTCGCTGACCGTGTAGATCGGGTAGCCACTGTTACTGTTCGCGCCCTCGGCGGTCGGATCCTGCACGGCTGCGTTCACCCTGTTGGCAGGTGCTGCAACGAAGCCGTTCCCGTGTGTGTACACGGTGTGCCGGTTGATCCAGTCTGTCTGGTTGCCGGTCAAGGACTGCGGTGAGAGCTCACGAGCCGCGACGATGTAGTCCTGCAACTGCCCGTCGATCTCGTACCGGTCTATGTCGAGTGTGTCGGGGAAACCGAAGAAGTTCTTCAGCTGCTGCTGTTGGGTGAACGTGCGGGACAGCACGTTCGGGTCCAGCAGACGAGTATTGGCGATGGTGGTCAGGTCCGCCTCGCTCTCGCGCGGATTCTGCGAACTCTCACCCGAGTAGTCCTGATACTCGACGACGTCATCGCCGATTCCGTACGCATCCCGCGTCGCCGTGATGTTCCGCTGAATGTAGGTGCTCTCCTTTTCGGCGGCGTTCGGGCGCACCGAGAACTGTTCCATCACCAACGGCCAGACGGCACCGATCAAGACGGAAGACAGCACCAGCAGTGCCGTGGCCAACGCCGGAATTCGCAGATCACGCAAGAAGATCGCTGCGAAGAAGGCAACAGCGCAGATCACAGCGATCGCGAGCAGGATCAGTTTGGCCGGCAACACCGCGTTGATGTCGGTGAAGCTGGCACCGGAGAACGTGGGTTCCTTGCGACTGCTGGACAGCAGCGTGTAACGGTCCAACCAGTACGCGACGGCCTTGAGCAGGATGAAGCTGCCGGCCAGGACCGCGAGCTGGATCCGCGCTGCCCGTGTGAGCGCACCCTCGCGCCCGGCGAGCCGGATCCCACCGAACACGTACTGCGTCACCAGATTCGCGAAGAAGGCAACCAAGATGGCAACGAAAAGCCAGTTGAGAATGAATCGGTAGAACGGCAGATCGAACGAGTAGAACCCGACGTCCAGACCGAACTGCGGGTCGGTCTGACCGAAGTCTCCGCCGTGCAGGAACAGCTGCACCGTCACCCAGTTGGTCTGGGCGATCATGCCGGACAGGAACCCGAACACCACCGGAATTCCGATGCCGAACAGACGCAACCGGCTCATCACCGTGGTGCGGTATCGCGCGATCGGATCGTTGGGACCGGCCACCGGAACGAACACCGGACGATTGCGGTACGCCAGCAGCAATGCGGCGAACACGATGAGTCCGACGACCAGAGCGACGACGAGGAAGATCACCAACCGCGTCAGCAGAGTCGTGGTGTACACGCCTCTGAAGTCGACCTCGCCGAACCACAGCCAGTTCGTGTACACGTCGATCAAACGGGGACCGATGAGTAGCAAACCTGCTGCTACCAAGGCCAGTACGAGCAAGATCCGGCTTCGCCGCGACAACGACGGCATACCGGTGGGGGGCCTCATGCCCACGAGCCACACTCCAACTTCGGGCGACGCCGACGGCGCCGCAGATGACTTAGGCGGTGCACTTTCCGTGCACCGCATGTCCGTTTCGCCCTACTGTACGTACGTTGATCCTACGGCTGCGACGCCCGTGCTGCGGCCACTGTCGACCGCAGGTCAGGAGCGTCGGCATCCGTCGAACCATCCGGATGCGAGGATAGTGCGGTGACCAACGACAGCAACGGACTGCCCGGCCGAGACAATTTCGGAAGCGAGTTCGACCCCGAGTCGGGTGGGCAGGACGTGGCCGAGGCTCTGGCTCGATGTGCCCGCGAGGTGGCGGATTTCGTCGATGCAGGCGGGTGGCACCAGGCCCCGCAGATGTTCGCGTTGGTGCCCACCGCAGCGCTCGCCGCGGCCGAGCCCGGACTCCTCGACGATCTTGCCGACGGCGCTGCTCTGACTCCGATCCAGCAGCACTCGCTCCCCGAGGACATCACCGGCGGCTCCCCCGCCCTGGACGAGTTCCTGGCCACCTCCACGTGGCCGGAAGGTGTCGTCGGATGCGCGCTGGTCCAAGAGATCGTCGTACTTCCCCCCGCCGCCGAATCGACCCTCGACGATGCCTTGATGCCGTTACTCGCCGATCCCGATGCGGCCGACGAGGCCGCGCGCTCGGCCGCCGAGAACCATCCCGAGAAACGCGATGCCCGGTTGATCGTCGCGGTCCTCAAGGACGGTCCGTCCTTGACTCTGCTGCAGTTGCACCCGGACGAGGACGCCGATCCCTTCGCGCCCATCGACCTTCGCATCGCGGAGGACCTGGCCCCCAACGTCGTGCACGGCCTCTACGCAACGTTCGACGTCGTCGACGACGACTAGCGGCAGGGCTGGGTCAGCTGCAGGACGGCGCGTCGCCGCCGGAGCCGATCGCCTGCAGCGCGTCGACGGCGTTGTCCAACGATTCGACACGCACCAATCTGAGGCCGTCGGGGACGTTCTGTTGCGCCTCACCGCAATTGGCGTCCGGGACCAGGAACGTGGTGGCTCCGGCTTCGCGGGCGGCGATCAGCTTGTACGGTATGCCGCCGATGGGGCCCACCGTGCCTTCGGCGTCGATGGTTCCCGTCCCCGCGACGAACTCTCCGTTGCTCAGCTCACCGGGACTGAGCTTGTCGACCAAGGCCAGACTGAACATCAGTCCGGCCGACGGTCCGCCGACATCGGCGAGGTTGAACTTCACCTCGAACGGCGCATCGGGCTGCTCCTCGGGTGTGACGCCGAGGTATCCCTTCGTATCGTCGTCGGGCCGGGCTCCGAGTACCACCGAACCCGTCTGTGTGATGCCGTCCCGGACGTACTCGATATCGACGGAATCACCCGGCGCCCGGGAGCTGACCACCTCACGAACCGCGGACGCCGTGGCCACGGGGGTGCCTCCGACCGAGACGAGCGTGTCCCCCACGTTCAGCACGCCGACAGCCGGTCCATTGTCGGCCACGCTGGCCACCGCGAGCAACACCGGAAGATCCAGATGATGCAGCGCGGCGAGTTCGGCGCTGGACTCCGACTCCTCGAAGTCCGCCTGATTGCCTTCCTGCACTTCTTCCTTCGACTTGTCCGGCGGATAGACCTCCTCGCGCGGAACGAGTCCTTGCCTGCCGCTGGCCCAGAAGCCGAGGGCCTCGAACAGATTGAGCTGATCGCGCACGGCCACGGTCGTCATGTTCAAGTGGCCCGTGGTCGGGTCGACCTCGGTTCCGTCGATCTGCACCACGGGCACCCCGTCGACGTCACCGAGAGTGTTGTACGTCGGGCCGGGGCCGAGAGCGGCAAACGGCACGGTGACGACCGAGCCGGTGACGCCCAGCACCACCACAGGTACCAGCGCAGCGACGAGAGTGGCGATCCTTCGGTTCACTCCGTAGACACTAGATCCGAATACGGTCGACGGTGCAGACCGCCCCTACCGAGTGCGTCCGCGCCGACTTCTCACGGCCCGGACTGTTCGCCGTCAGCGTGACGATCCACCACTCTCTCCGTTCGTCGGGCTTGTACCGTTGAGTCATGAGTAATTTTGGTTTCGGTGCCTCCGACGACGACCCGGACAAGAAGAAGGATCCGGACGGCTCGGGCAACCCTGCCGGTTTCGGCTTCGGCGGCGAGGGCTTCGACCCCGCACAGCTGGGCCAGATGCTCACCCAGTTCGGCCAGATGCTCAGCGGAATGGGAGCTGCAGGCGCGACCGGGTCGGGACCGGTGAACTACGACCTGGCCAAGCAGCTGGCACGCCAGCAGATGGGCGATTTCAGCCCGGTGTCGGCAGGCGAACGAGAGGCCATCACCGACGCCGCGCACCTGGCCGAGCTCTGGCTGGACGGGGCGACGACGCTGCCGGCCGGTGCCACGAAGACCGTTGCGTGGACACCGGTCGACTGGCTCGACAACACGATCGACACCTGGAAGCGCCTGTGCGACCCCGTCGCCGAGCAGATTTCCGGCATGTGGACATCCGGCCTGCCCGCCGAGGCCCAGCAGATGGCCGGGCCGATGATGGGCATGCTGACGCAGATGGGCGGGATGGCGTTCGGCTCGCAGCTCGGCCAAGCTCTCGGCCAGCTGTCCAAGGAGGTTCTGACGTCCACCGATATCGGCCTGCCCCTCGGACCGTCGGGAACGGCGGCGTTGCTGCCGTCGGCCATCGCGTCGTTCAGTGAGGGACTCGAACAGCCCGATCGTGAAGTATTGGTGTTCCTCGCCGCTCGTGAAGCCGCCCACCAGCGGCTGTACAGCCACATTCCGTGGTTGCGGCAGCGGGTTCTGGCCACCGTCGAGGAATACGCGCGCGGCATCAGGATGGACTTCTCGGCCATCGAGGAGGCCGCCGCAGGACTCGACCCGTCCGCGCTGACCGATCCGTCGAAGATCGAGGCGATCCTGCAGCAGGGTGCCTTCGAGCCACAGACGACGCCGGAGCAGAAGCACGCACTCGAGCGTCTCGAGACGCTGCTCGCCCTGGTCGAGGGATGGGTCGAGACGGTGGTTGCGGCCGCTCTGGGTGACCGCCTGCCCGGTGCCGTCGCGCTCGGCGAAACGATCCGGCGCCGCCGGGCATCGGGAGGCCCTGCCGAACAGACCTTCGCGACGCTGGTCGGCCTCGAACTGCGACCCCGCAAGGTCCGCGAAGCAGCCGATCTGTGGCGTCAGCTCCTCGCCGCAGCCGACATCGAGGGACGTGACGGTGTGTGGGCACACCCCGATCTGCTGCCCGACTCGTCGGACCTGGACAACCCCGCGGCGTTCATCGACCGGGTCGTCGGCGGTGGATCATCGAATTTCGACGACCCGATCGCGCAGCTCGAAGCGATGGAGGCCAAGGAGGCCAAGGAGCGCGCCGAGGCTGCCGAGGAAAACGACGACAAGGGCACCGACGGTGACCCCGAGAAGGGTTCATCCACAACCTGACCCGACCGGTTTCGCACCACTTCGATCGAGCTCGTCGAACGCCTGCTCGGAGGCACTTCCACCCTGTGGATAACGTGCCCTGAGCGGGCGTTCTTCGCTGTCGGCGCTGTCAGAGTGTGTTCCATGATCACACCGACCGTTCGACTCGATCCTGCGGTGGCAATTCTGCCGCGTCGAGACGGCACCGTTCAGTTGGGCTGGAATCCCGAGACCAGCGTCGTCGTCACTCCACCTCCCGGTGCCGAGCCGGGCTCGATACTCGAAATCCTCCGACTCCTCGCCGCGGGCCACTCCAGACCTCACATCGTCTGTCACGCAATGACATTGGGACTGTCCGCCAATCGGACATCGGCGATGCTGGGCGAATTGGAGGATTCCGGGTTGCTGATGCACGGCACGAGCGAACCGGTGGTGCCCGACGCCTCGCTGCGGGCCTCGCAGGCCGGACCGGGGGCGGTGAAGACCGTCCACCTGGTGGGGCGGGGTCCGATCTCGGACGCGTTGGCCTCCGGTCTGAGTCGAACAGGTGTCGCAGTGAGCCGGACCAGTCTGACTCCGACGCGCTACCCGCACTCGGCGGTGAGGTCGTGGAACTACGACGTCGTGGTACTGGCCGACGATCTGGTTGCCGAACCTCGACTGGTGACCGATCTGGTGCGTCTGCGCATCCCACATCTGCAGGTGCGGCTACGAGACGGGAAAGGCATCGTCGGGCCTTTCGTGTTGCCCGGGCGGACGAGTTGCCTGCGCTGCGCAGATCTGACGCGCTGCGACTTCGAGCCGGAGTGGCCGCATCTGTCCGCCCAACTGCTCGGCACGGTCGGCCAAGCCAGCAGCGCGACAGTGTTGGCCACGGCAGCGTTCGCGTTCGCTCAGTTGGAGAACCTCATCGGCCGTTCCGACGCCGCGCTTCCCGAGACCGCCGACTGCACCATGGAACTGGACTTCGCAGCAAGCGGAACAACCGTGCACAAACGCCTGTGGTCCAAGCATCCGCACTGCGATTGCTGGCATTGACGAACCGCACCGAAAGCGAGTTGACCTCGACCGATAAGGGTCGGCGCGGGGCGGTCCGAGCAATTGTCGGAAGGTTCAGCCATGATGGAGCTGTGTCTGACATACCGCGCCGTGGATCGACTCGCACTGCAAAACTGGCCAGCATTCCCCTCGGAATGGCCGGTCGTGCTGCCGTAGGGTTCGGCAAGAAGCTCGCCGGCGGCAACCGCGACGAAATCGATGCGGATATGGCCGCCAAAGCAGCAGAACAGCTCTTCTCCGTTCTCGGGGAACTCAAGGGCGGTGCCATGAAGCTCGGGCAGATGCTCTCGGTGATGGAAGCGGCCGTTCCGGAGGAGTATTCGGAGCCGTACCGCGAGGCACTGACCAAGCTGCAGGCGCAGGGCCCGCCCATGCCCGCGAAGACCGTGCATCGGGTGTTGGACCAGCAACTCGGAACTGCGTGGCGGTCACGTTTTCTCGATTTCGACGACACTGCGATCGCCTCGGCGAGCATTGGACAGGTGCACCGCGCAACCTGGTCGGACGGACGCGATGTCGCGGTCAAGATCCAGTACCCCGGCGCAGACGACGCATTGCGCTCCGATCTCAAGACGCTGTCGCGGTTCGCGAACCTGTTCAGCACGGTGCTCGCGGGCACGGACGTCAAGCCGGTGCTCGAAGAATTGACGGCCCGTACCGAGGACGAGCTCGACTACCGCATCGAGGCGGCGAATCAACGTGCCTTCAGCAAGGAATTTGCGGGCGATCCCCAGTTCGCCATTCCCAAGATCGTCGCCAGCGCACCCAAAGTCGTTGTCAGCGAATGGATGACGGGTCGGCCGCTGGCCGATGTGATCGCGAACGGAACGGCCGAGGAACGTAATCAGGCGGGCGAACTGCTGGCGTTGTTCGCATTCGTGTCACCGGCGCGGGCGAAGTTGCTGCACGCCGATCCTCATCCGGGCAACTTCATGATGCTCGACGACGGACGCATGGGCGTCATCGATTTCGGTGCGTGCGCTCCGATGCCCGATGGCCTCCCTCCGGTTCTCGGCAGAATGGTCTCGCTCGCGCGTGACGAGAAGTTCGACGAGCTCGTGGTGTTGTTCACGGAGAGCGGCTTCGTGGTGCCGGGCCGAACGGTGACAGAGAAGGAGATCGAGGATTACCTGCGTCCCTTCACCGACCCGATCCACACCGAATCGTTCCACTTCACCAGGGCCTGGCTGCAGAAAGCCGCGGGCACCGCTGCAGATTTCAACAGTGCGCAGTTCCGCACCGTTCGCGCGTTGAACATGCCTGCCGAGTACGTGATGATCTTCCGAGTGCTCGGCGGACTGGTCGGAATCTGCGCGCAGCTGGACGCCTACGCGCCGTACATGGCCATCCTCACCGAGTGGCTGCCCGGCTTCACCGACTGATTCGTTCGGCGAAACCGGGCACCGGTCTCGGACGTCATGCTGCGTTCTTCCGCGGCCGTCCTCGGGGACGCTTGCGGGCGATGACGACACCCTGCTCGAGGATCTCGCCGCCCCACACGCCCCACGGCTCGGCTCGGTCGAGGGCCGCGCTCAGGCAGGTGCGCCGGATGGGGCATTCGGCGCACAGCGCCTTGGCCTGCTCGAGTTCGGCAGGGGTGTCGGCGAACCACATGTCGGGGTTCGCCGCTCGGCATGGCACCGACAGTGCCAGCTCGACCGATTCGGTCGAATACTGTGCAGCGTAGGCACTCTCGGACTCTGGTCGGCATGTCGTCCGGATCGTGGCGGTTGACACGTCGGTCTCCTCTACTTTTCGTGCGGCGTCGTTATCGGTTCGAGGGGTGATGCGAACCTGTCGGCCTCACGCTCGGACAGAGGAACTACCTGAACGAGAAAGGCCACGGTCCGCGAGTGCGGGTCCGTGGCCTGGTGGGGCTTGTCGAAGCGTCTACCGACAGTGAAGTCGGTGTCTGCTGTCGAGCACGGACGCACGTGGTGCGCGGTGACGTCGGGCTGCCTGAGCAACGGCTTTCGCTCCTGGTGCCAGGGCGACCTGGGCGGAATTCGACTCCGAGGCCGCATAGGCGGACTCGTGGATGGGGCCGAAAGCGGAGGAACGAATCCACGTCTGCGCAACAGAGCCTGCGGCGGCGGCATGAGTGCCGAGGGGGGCAACTCCGAAAGGTGCCGTGCCGAGGACAGGGCTGAACGCGACGGTTGCGTGGGCAACGGCGGCGTGGAATGTGGTGATCATTTTCTTCAGCTCCTGTTCTGGTCTCGTAGGCGGATTGGACAGTGCGCGATCTCCCGCGGCACGTGAAACAGACTAAGCCCCCCGCCGATATCTGCACAAGTTATTTTCTACCTGCGGTTTCACGGAAATTTCCATACCTCCGCTTCAGGTATCCGAGGTCCGCACCACGGTGAGGACTTCTTCGCCGAACCGCTCCAGTTTCTTGGCTCCGATTCCCGGAATCGCCACCAGCCCACGCTCGTCCTGCGGTTGCTGTTCCGCGATGGCCGTCAGCGTGTTGTCGCTGAACACCACGTACGCGGGCACTTTCAGTTCGCGGGACTTGTCCAATCGCCACGACTTCAGTGCATCGAGCAGGGCGATGTCGACGTTCGACGGACAGCTCTCGCACCGACCGAGCATGGTCGCGGACGTGCCGATCAACGGCTTGCCGCACAACCGGCACTTGGGACCGGACTTCTTGGCAGCAGGCGCTGCGATACGCGAGGCAGGTGAGTCCTCGGGAATCAGACCGTTGAGAAACCTCGACCGGCGCCGCGATTTGCGTCCGCCCTCGTTGCGGGCGAGTGCCCAGGACAGATGCAGGTGAACTCGAGCGCGCGTGACACCGACGTAGAGCAGCCTGCGTTCCTCCTCGACGGCCGCCTCGTTGTTGGCACTGGGGTCGTTACCGATCGCGTGTGAGATCGGCAGAGTGCCGTCGGCGAGACCGACGATGAACACAGCGTCCCACTCGAGTCCCTTCGCCGCGTGCAGCGAGGCGAGAGTGACGCCCTGGACCGTCGGAGGATGCCGCGCCTCGGCCCGTGCGGCGAGCTCCCCCAACAATTTCTCCAGGGTCAGGTCCGGCTCGTGGACCAGCAGTTCTTCGGTGAGCTGCACCAGACCGCCGAGCGATGCCCACTTCTCGCGGGCCTGTGCACCCGTCGGCTCGGTTGCCGTCAGGCCGAGCGGGGCCAGCACCGCTCGCACCAGAGCCGGCAGTCCCTCGCCCGCCTGCGCGCCGTCGGGCAGATCGTCGCGACCGCCTGCCTGCCGCAACGCGTTGACTCCCTGCCGCACCTCGGGTCTGGTGAAGAACCCCTCACCGCCGCGCACCTGATAGGGGATCTTCAGCTCGGTCAACGCCTGCTCGTGTGCCTCCGACTGTGCGTTGATGCGGTACAGAATCGCGATCTCGGCCGGCTCGACTCCCTTCGAGATCAACCTCTTGATCGCACGCGCCACACCGTCGGCTTCCGCAGGCTCGTCGTCGTATTCGAAGAACTCGGGCTCGGGTCCTGGCTCGCGCTGACCGATCAATTGCAATCGGGTGCCGGCGATGCGACCGCGAGCGGCTCCGATGACGCGGTTCGCCAGCGACACCACCTCGGGCGTCGAACGGTAGTCGCGCTCGAGCCGAACCACGGTGGCCTCGGGGTACTTCCGTGAGAAGTCGAGAAGATACCGCGGAGATGCGCCGGTGAAGGAATAGATGGTCTGGTTCGCGTCGCCGACGACGGTGAGATCGTCACGCTCGCCCACCCAGGCGTCGAGTACCCGTTGCTGCAACGGCGTCACGTCCTGATACTCGTCGACGACGAAGCAGCGGTACCGCTCGCGGAACTCGTCGGCCACCGACGAATGTTCTTCCAGCGCAGCGGCCGTGTGCAGCAGAAGGTCGTCGAAATCGAGCAACATCCCGTCGCCGCCGCGGGACTTGAGCTCCTCGTAGCCGGCGTACACGGCGGCGACCTTGGTCGCGTCCATCGGAACGTCACGGCGATTGCTCGACGCGATGCGCGGATAGTCCTCGGGTGCGATCAACGATCCCTTGGCCCATTCGATCTCTCCCGCAAGATCTCGGATGGCGTCCGTCGACGTCGACACCCCGGCGCGGTTCGCCGCCTGCGAGACGACGGTGAACTTGCGATCGAGAAGCTGCCATCCGGTGTCGCCGACCACCTGCGGCCAGAAGTACTTGAGCTGGCGCATGGCCGCGGCGTGAAACGTACGAGCCTGCACCGGAGGACCGTCTCCCCCGACACCGAGCTCGCGCAGGCGGCCACGCATCTCGCCGGCCGCGCGCGCGGTGAACGTCACCGCCAGCACCTGCCCCGAGGACACGTGCCCGGCAGAGACGAGGTGGGCGATGCGTCGGGTGATCGTGCGGGTCTTTCCCGTGCCCGCACCGGCCAGAACGCAGACCGGGCCGCGAGGAGCCAGTACCGCCGCGGATTGCTCCGGATCGAGTCCGGCGGTCATCGCGTCGTCAGCCATGAGGTCCATTGTGTCAGTGCGTACCGACACTTCCACCCGGGGCCGAACCGGGCGGCGAACGGCCGACGCAGGTGTCGGCCGGAACAATCGCGTCGGCGCTCCTGTTGACTGTCGGTGTGACCACTACCGAGAACACCCCGCAGACCCCGGCCGCGCTGACCGTCTACTCCACCACGTGGTGCGGTTACTGCCGCAGGCTCAAGACCCAGCTCGACGAGGCCGGAATCGAGTACGCCGAGATCGACATCGAGCAGAACCCGGAGTCCGCTGACTTCGTCGGCAGCGTCAACAACGGAAATCACGTGGTGCCGACGGTGCTGTTCGCCGACGGATCGACCGCGACGAACCCGAGCCTGGCCCAGGTGAAGCAGGCGCTGTCGCTCTGATCGAGCGTCAGGTCGTCGCCGCCCACGCCTCCAGCATTCCGCGCGCAATGGAGATCGAGCCCGGGAGCAGCAACCGGGATGTCGAATCCGATCCCCAATCGCCGAGTTCGAGCGCGGCGACGACCTCCGATCGATCGAACCAGTGCGCCTCGGCGATCTCGCCGTCCTGAAAGTGCAGCGGTTGCTCCGGGTCGGCGACGGCGGAGAACCCGATCATCACCGAACGCGGAAACGGCCAGGGCTGACTCCCCAGATACTCGATATCGGAGACGTCCAGGCCCACTTCTTCTCTGATCTCCCGTGTCACACAGGTTTCCAGCGACTCACCGGCCTCGACGAAACCCGCCAGCACCGAGAACCGACGCTCGGGCCACGCAGGTGCTCGCGCCAGCAGCACTCGATCGCCACCGTCGTGAACCAGACAGATCACCGCCGGATCGGTACGCGGGAACTCCTCGTGACCGGTGGACGTGCTCGTCCGCGACCACCCCGCGCTCGACGGAACGGACGGCGCACCGTCGAGTGAGCTGAACTGCGCGCTCGCATGCCAATTGAGGATCGCCAGGGCACCGGTCACCATCGACAACGCGTCGCTGTCCAATCGATCACCGTCGGTACGCACATCGCCGACCGTGCCTGCCACGACCTCCACCCGGCGGGCCCACAGATGTCGATCGCCGTGAATTCCGAGAAAGACCGCATCGGCCGTCGGCTCGGCAGCAACGTCTGCGGCAGGGCCGAGCACCAGGCCGTTCTCGTCCACCGGGAATCTGCCTCTGCCGTCCACGTCCAGGATGCGAGCAGTCCGCCAACCCGCTGCCAACGCTGCGGTGTCTCGGCGCAGTTCTTCTGCCCTGTTCAGTGGCGATCGGGACAGTCGAGGTGGGTGGGCGAGTTGGAAGTTCGGCACGCGCACGACCCTACTTGGCCGAGGCTAGTCACCCACGCGACGGATGTAGAGCAATCGATCGGATGCCTCGATCGCGTCGACCTCCGGAGTGCCGACTCGGAACAGTTTGCCGCCCCGCACCACTCCGAGAACGATGTCGCTGAGGTGCCGCGGAGAACCGCCCACCTCGTCACGCTCGACTTCGCGCTCCGCGATCGCGAAGCCCGCCTCCGGGGTCAACAGATCTTCGATCATCTCCACCACGGACGGAGTCGACGTGGCGATCCCGAGCAGACGGCCCGCGGTCTCCGAGGACACAACCACCGAATCGGCACCGGACTGACGCAGCAGGTGCGTGTTCTCCGCTTCCCTGATGGCCGCGACGATCTTGGCCTTCGGAGCGATCTCGCGGGCGGTCAGAGTCACCAGCACAGCGGTGTCGTCTCGATTGGTCGCCACGATGATGGCCGACGCGTGCTGGGCACCGGTGAGTCTGAGCACGTCGGACTTCGTCGCCGAACCGTGGACAGTGACCAAGCCCATCGCCGATGCGGCGTCGAGAACCGTCTGATCGGTGTCGACGACGACGATGTCGGACGCCGACACGCCATCTCCTAGCATCGCGTCCACTGCGGTACGGCCCTTGGTGCCGAAACCGATGACCACGGTGTGATTGCGCACGCTGCGTCTCCATCGCTGAATTTTGAATGCCTGCCGGGACCGCTCGGTGAGAACCGACAGCGTGGTACCGACCAACAGAATGAGGAAAAGGACCCGAAGGGGTGTGATGACCAAGATGTTGACCAGTCGCGCCGACGGACTCATCGGTGCGATGTCACCGTATCCCGTCGTGGACAACGACACCGTCGCGTAGTAGAACGCGTCCAGGAAGGACAATTCACCGTTCTGGTTGTCGCTGTAGCCGTCCCGATCGAGGTACACGACGAATGCCGCCAGGAAGAGGATCGACAGCGCCATCAGCACCCGCTTGTAGATCGCGCTCCACGGACTGGATTCGAGTTCCGGTACCCGGAGCACGCCGACGAGGGCGAAGTCGGGCTTGTCGGTCAGCGCGCCGCTGTCACTCAGGCGCGCTCGCAACCTACCTGCCACGTCGCCCGCCGAGGTACTCACCGAAGTCGAGATCATTCACGGCACGCAGCGTAACCCCATGCCAGGCGTCTGTGCCGACGACGCTGGGTGTGGCACGGTATGGATATGACACAGAGATCGAGTCAGGCAGCCGCACTGCGTCTCGCGGGACTGCTCGCCGGAGCCGGAATTCTCCACTTCGTCACCCCCAAGTTCTTCGATGCCCAGGTACCGGCTGCATTGCCGGGTTCGGCGCGGACCTACACGCAGGTCTCGGGCGTCGCCGAACTCGCCGTGGCTGCGACGCTGGCCGCACCGCGGACCCGTCGACTGGGCGGTGCACTCGCGGCCGCCCTGTTCGTCGTCGTGTTCCCCGCCAACATCAACCTGGCATGGAAGTACGTGCAGAGCCCGAAGAGCTCGCCGGCTCTCAAAGCAGCGATGATCGCCCGTCTGCCGCTGCAGATTCCACTGGTCACCGAGGCTCTGAAGGCTCGTCGGAACGCACCGTAGCCCCCGGCCGCTCGGACCCGGCCGGGCCCTCCAGCAGCTGGGCCAATTCTGTTGCGTCCGGCAGGTTCTCGGGCGAAATGGTGTGACCGCTGCGCACGTAGTGGAACGCTGCGCGCACTCGGTCGAGCGGTACCGGTTCGGTGCGCCCGATCGACATCAGCTCGGCCCACGCCAGCCGGTAGGCCGCAAGCTGCATCGCTACCGCCCGCTGTTCCGACGCCGTCGGCTCTGCGCCCGTCTTCCAGTCGACGACGGTCCAGCCGCCGTCCGGGTCCGCGAACACTGCGTCGATGCGTCCTCGCAGTACCGTTCCCGCCACGGAGGTCTCGAACGGCACCTCCACTTCGACGGGGCTGCGGAGCGACCACTCCGATTCGAGAAACGCCTGCTGGAGGGTTTCGAGGTCCACGTCGGCCGAGGCCCCGGTGTCGGCCGAGCCCGGCAGTTCGTCGAGGTCGAGCAGTCGGGTCGCGCCGAACCTCCGTTCGATCCAGGCGTGAAACGCAGTTCCTCTGCGCGCCAACGGGTTCGGCGGGAACGGCAGCGGCCTCCGCAGGCGTGACGCCAACGCATCGGGGTCCGCCGCGAGGTCGACCAGCTGCGTCACCGACAGGTTGCCGGGAAGAGCCACGTCGACTCCTGCGACCGATCTCGCGGCCCGCTCGGCCAGCAGAGTATGGACGTCCGCGGCCCAGTTCTCGGGGTCCTCCGGGGTTCGATCCTGAACCCCGTCGCACTCGTCGCTCGGTGTGGCCGAGATATCTGCCAGCGCGCGCAGCACTTCCTGCGCGCCGCTCTCGATCGCACCTCGTCTGGGACCGAGTGGATCGCGTGGCCAGGACGCGGTGTGCGGCACGGCCCCGAGTGGGTTCGACGCCCCGTCCTCCGGGGCCGGTGCCCACTGCTCGATCACCGCAATGTCGGCGAATTGCTCTATGTGCGTGTGCAACTCGTCGAGAAATTCCGATGGCCCACGCGGCTTCGTGGTGGTCTCGTCCCAATGATGCGCGGATACCAGCAGCACCCGTTCGGTTCGGGTGAGTGCCACGTAGAACAGTCGGCGATCCTCGGCGAGTCGACGCCTCGCCAACGCATCCTTGTGGCCCTTGACAGCGTCCTCGAGGTCCTTGCGATTGTGGAGCCGGTCGAGTTCGAGGACCGGAACCCCTTCCGAGCCTTCGCCGTCGAGCGCGCGGTCACCGCGCAACGACGGCGGCAGTTCGGCCATCGCCCCGAGCCAGGTCGAGGATGCGTTCGAGGAGGGGAACACCCCCTTCGCCACGTGCGGGACCGCCACCACCTCCCATTCGAGGCCTTTCGCGGAATGGACGGTGAGCACCTGCACGCGATGGGGGGCGACGTCGACCTCACCGGGGGCGAGGCCGTCCTCGACTGTCTCCGCGGCGGCGAGGAACGACAGGAACCCGGTGACCGTGGCGGTCGGATTGTCGGCGTAATCGGCTACCACATGGGCGAATTCGTCGAGATGTTCACGACCGACCGCGCCGTCGGTGCTGATCGGCGTGCGGGCCTGAGCTTCGACACCGATGCCCATGATCCGTTCGATGTCGCCGACCAATTCCGTCAGCGGCTGACCGATTCGGTCGCGCAGCAGGTGCAGCTCGCCCGCCAGGGCGACGATCCGGCGGTGCCCCACCTCCGAGTACCGCTCGGCCGGACCGGGATCGGCTATCGCGTCGGCCAGACCGGCCTGCTCCGACTGCTCGCCGGGCAGGGCGCTACCGAGCGCCGCATCGAGTGCCTGCGGGTCGTCGACGCGGCCCGCAGTATCGTATCCGCCACGGATCTCGAGTTCTCGGGCGCGCTGCGAGAGTGCCCGCAGATCGGTCGGCCCGATCTGCCACCGAGAGCCGGTGAGGATGCGCATCGCCGAGCTACCGGCAGTGGGGTCTGCTACCAGCCGCAGCATCGCGATGGTGTCGGCCACCTCGGGAACGTGCAGCAATCCACCGAGCCCGACGACCTCCACCGGCAACCCGCGGCTGCGCAGCACCTCCGCGATCGGCTCGGCGTCGGCGTTGCGGCGCACCAGAACCGCGGCGGTGGGCGGTGTGCGATCCTGTTCGAGGGCAGCGCGGTACTCCCCCGCGATCCGGTCGGCGATCCACTCTCGTTCGCCCAGAACGGTATCGGTGACGGCCAGTCGAACATCGCCGGGAACCGCACCCGGGCGGGCCCGCAGAGTCGGCACCGGCACGCCGACGCGGCGCAGTGGGTCGGTGATCAGGTTGGCGAGCGTCAATGCCTCGGGCGGATTTCGCCAGCTGGTGAGCAACTCGAGCCGAGGTGCGGGGCTTCCGTCGGCCTTCGGAAAATCGGTGGCGAACCGAGGCAGATTTGCTGCCGATGCGCCGCGCCACCCGTAGATCGACTGCATCGGGTCGCCGACGGCGGTCAGGGCCAACTGCGGGTCGCTGCCGGAACCGAACAGAGACGACAGCAGGACGCGCTGAGCATGCCCGGTGTCCTGGTACTCGTCGAGCAACACGAGCCGGAAGCGTTGCCGTTCGGCGATTCCCACCTCGGCATGCTCGGCAGCGACCCGCGCCGCCATAGACATCTGCGAGCCGAAATCCAGTGCGCCCTCGCGCCGCAGAGTCTGCGCCAGCCGTTCCACCAACGGCAACAACCCGATTCGTTGATGCTGCGCGTCGAGGATGTTCAGCAACTCCTTGGTGGGGCCACCGCGTTGTCGCGGCCCCGGCCCGAGCGTGTGCACCAATTTCTCCAGCTCCACGTGCGCGTGGCGCAGATCCTCGGGATCGACCAGATGCTCGGCCAACTGACCGGAGAGCGCGAGTACCGCCTCGGTCACCGACGTGGGGTTGCGGTCGGTGTCCAGATCGCCGTCCCAGGTACTGACGACACGGTGGGCCAGCTGCCACAGTTCGGTTTCCGAGAGCAGTGTCGCGGACGGTTCGATCGGCAACAGCAAGCCGTGCTCGGTGAGCAATCGGCCTGCATAGGAGTGGTAGGTGCTCACTTCCGGCTCGGCACCGAGGATTCGCTCGCGCAGTGCCAGACTGGGATCGAGTGCGCGCATCAGATCGGATCCGGCCAGCCGCGCCAGCCGAGCTCTGATCCGAGAGGTCAACTGCTGTGCGGCTTTTCGCGTGAAGGTCAGACCCAGAACCTGGTCCGGATCGACGAAACCATTGGCCACCATCCACACCACGCGGGCAGCCATGGTCTCGGTCTTGCCCGCACCTGCCCCCGCGACGACGAGCGTCGAGCCGGGC
Source organism: Rhodococcus sp. IEGM 1330 (assembly GCF_033142445.1). Taxonomy (NCBI): domain Bacteria; kingdom Bacillati; phylum Actinomycetota; class Actinomycetes; order Mycobacteriales; family Nocardiaceae; genus Rhodococcus; species Rhodococcus sp. IEGM 1330. Next base: position 589,541 of record NZ_JAWLSB010000001.1, on the reverse strand, counting down.
GGCGCTGCGATCACGGCGGCTTGTTCGTCGGTCGGTGGATGCTTCTGCCCGAGTGCCCGGGCGAGCTCGACCGGCGACACCCGCACCGAACCTGCCCGTGTCTTCGTCGATGTCGTCACTGCTCGGTCACCTGCCTACCCGTCTCGTGTGCCGGGCAACTGGACTTGACCGGGCAGTGCCTGCAGCCGTCGTTGATCCGCGCCTCGAACGTAGGTCCCTGCGTTGCCGATGCGGCCTGGTGCACGGTGTCTCGCCACTCCTCGAGTTTCTCCGGTGTCGGCACTTCCTGGACACGCTGCGTGGCCCCGTCCTTGTTGTGGGGCTTGGCGACGAACACCAGCCGCGCTCCGCCGGGTTCGCCCGCAGGCTCGCCCTCGATGGCACCGGCTGCCGCGGCGACCTGGTAGGTGGCCAGCTGATGGTGGTTGCGGGCATCCTCCTTGGACATCACGGTCTTGGCCGTCTTGACGTCGATGATCACCGGCCGACCGTCCGGATCGTGCTCGAGTCGGTCGATGCGGCCGCGCAAAGCCACCGCCGGCTCGTCCTCCGACCGAGCGTCGAGTATGCCGTCGACGCGCACTTCGACTCCGGCCTCGGTGAGCTCGCCTCGACTGCCCTGCAGCCAGGTCTCGAATGTCTCGAGCATCGCGCCGGTCCGGTCGAGCTCGTGCCGTGAGTACCACTGCGATCCGAGATCCACTGCATCCCATGCTGTTTCGAGAGCGCGACGGAGTTGCTCCGGTGGTATTCGACCGGCCACCGCCTGGACGAGAGTGTGCACGAGCGTGCCGGTGACCGCATGAGTGTTGGTGCCGTCGTTGCCGCCGTGACGTTCGAGCATCCACCGCAGCGGACACGTGGTGAGTTGTTCCACAGTCGACGGCGACAGCGGCACCGGACCGTCGCCGAGCTGCCACAGCGGCGCGTCGGTGCTGGGCCCTGCCACCCCGAACCACTCGTCGGGATGCGCGCCTCGGACGCCGGCGTCGGCGAGAGTGGCCAGATGCCGGGCCGCTCGGGCTCGCTTGTCCGGATCCTGCTCGGCGACAACCGGATCGCACACCACACTACGGAGTTCGGCCACCAGCATGGGCAGCGCCAACACTCGGTGCGCAGTCTCCGGCCCGGGAAGCCCGGGTGCGAGATCCGACTCCCCTACGCCGTCGATGCCGCGTAGTTCGTCCACGAATCGCGATCGGACCAGATCGGCATCTCCGGTACTGGAATCGACGGCTGTGACGAGCAAGGTCGATCGAGCGCGACTGCACGCCACCAGAAACAGCGTGCGCTCCTCGGCCAACAACGGTGCCGACTTCGACAGTCGCCCGTCGAGCGCCGCAGCGGCATCGACCTTGCCGGACGCGAGGTCGACCAGGGTGTCGGTGCCCAGGAGGCTGCCGCGTGACCGCAGACCCGGCCACAGCCCTTCCTGCACCCCGGCAACCGCGACGAGCTCCCATTCCCGACCCGCGGCAGAATGCGCACTCAGTAGCGTCACCGCGTCGGCCCGAACCGTGGGGCGGTGTGAGTTCAGAGTGGGAATCTCCTGCTGGGCGATGTAATCGAGGAACCCACCGATCTGAGCCCGGGGCAACCTGTCGACGTATGCTGCCGCCGCGTCGAACAGCGCCACCACCGCATCGAGGTCGCGGTCGGCCTGAGTACCTGCCGAACCACCCCAGGCGGACGCGGTGGACCAACGGCGCTCGAGCCCCGAAGCCTGCCACGCGGCCCACAACACGTCCTCGACACCGCGGCCCGTGCGGGCGAGCGCCCGCGCTTTCCGGATCACACCGAGGGCTCTGCGCAACGGGGCGGACTCCACATCCGAGAGTCCGCCGGTCCACCCGGCGCTCCCCCGAGCGTCGTCGGTGAGTACGACTCTGAGCAGCTCGGCCGAGTCGCGCTCGCCGCCCGATGCGAGCTCGAGCCTGCGCACGCCCCGGCGCAATCGCCGCAGACCCACCGGGTCGGCTCCGCCGATCGGCCCGGAGAGCAACGCGAGTGCATCTTCACCGTCGAAGCTCGGATCGGAGATCGCCCGCAGTACCAGCAGGAGACCCACGGCCCCGTGCTGGCGGTGCAGCGGTAGCTCCGAGGTCGGGGTGATCATCGGGACCCCTGCGCCGTGCAGAGCCCGACGCAACGGTGCGAGGGTGCGCGGCACGGACCGCACCACGATCGCCATCTCGGACCACGGCATGCCGTCGATCAGGTGGGCACGACGCATGGCGTCGGCGATGATTGCCGCCTCCTTCGCGGGCGAGGACACGACGTGCACTCGTGCTGCCGGTTCACCGAAGCGGGCGGTGCCCACCGGTTCGGGACAGCGGTGCCGACCGAGCCCGGGCAGCCGTCCGGCGACGATGTCGGTCAGCTCCGCGACCTCGGGCACGGACCGGTGATTGCGAGTGAGCATCACGCGACGCGGCGAGTCCACCTCGACCAGGTCGGCCACGAAGGTGGGGTCGGCACCCCGGAAGGTGAACACGGATTGATCGGGATCCCCGGCGACGACGGTGGATTCTGTCTCGGTGCCGATCAGCCGAACCAGCTGTGCCGCTTGCGGATCGAGGTGCTGCGCGTCGTCGACGACGAGGTGCCGGATGCGGGCGCGTTCGCTGCGCAACAGTTCGGGATCGGTGGCGAACGCCATGAGCGCGGCACCGATCAGCTCGGCGGCGTCCAGACCCGGTGCGGTGGCTCCGGCCGCTTCCACTCCGACGGCACCGCGCAACAACATGGCCTGCTCGTATCCGGCAGCGAACCTCCCGACGGCAACCCACTCGGGTCTGCCGTGCTTGCGACCGAGTTTGACGAGGTCTTCCGGACCGACCCCGCGTTCGGCGGACCTGAGCATCATGTCTCGCACCGCAGTGACGAAGCCCGCGGTGCCCAGCGCCGGACGTAGCCGCTCCGGCCAGTCGCCTGCCCCGTCCTCGAGATCGCCGCGCAGCATCTCGCGCACCACGGCGTCCTGCTCGGCACCGGTCAGCAATCGCGGTGGCGGATTGCCGTACAGCGAGGCCTGCAGCCGCAGCACCGCGAAGGCGTAGGAGTGCACCGTGCGCACCAACGGTTCACGAGTTGCCCGCAGTGCGTGATCGCCGCTGAAGAGACCCGAGGTGATGACCTCGCGCACCGCGGTTGCCGCCCGTTTGGACTGCGTGAGCACCAGAACCGACTCCGGATCGCCGGTGACGATGCGCGAGACCGCGTAGTCGGCCACGAGCGAGGTCTTACCCGTGCCGGGACCACCCAGGATCTGCCACGGATTCCATCGGGGAGCGCCTTTCGCGGCCTCTGCTGCCGAGTCGGGTGTCGACGACAGCAGCCGAGCTGCCGGGCCGGTCCACTCACGTGCCGGGCGAGCCACCTTGGGTGCACGGACGAGAGTGACCGTCGCGCCGTGTCTGCCGTCCGAGCTCATGACACAGATGCAATCACGGACCACCGACAGACCGGGCCACGGCAGTCGTCGATACCCGTCGAACCGGAGTCGCGGCCGTGCATACGGCATAGTGGTCGACGTGCCCGAGTTGAATCTGCATACGTTCGGACCCGCAGACGGTCCCGAAATCCTCGCCGTCCACGGTGTCACCGGACACGGTGCCCGGTGGTGGGATCTCGCCGAGAACCACCTACCCGAGGCCAGGATTCTGGCACCCGACCTCATCGGTCACGGGCATTCTCCGTCCACACCGCCCTGGGACATCGACGCTCAGGTCACCGCTCTGAAATCCGTGCTCGACGCCCATGCGCGTGGACCGGTGGTGGTCCTCGGCCACTCGTACGGCGGCGCGCTGGCCGTGCACCTCGCGCAGAGGTTCCCCGAAGCGGTACGCGCCCTGGTGCTGCTCGACCCCGCGATCGCGTTGCCGCCGGAGGAGCTGCTCGACGTGGCCGAGGCCACCGCGAAGTCCCCCGAATACACCGACGCCGACGAGGCGCGCTCGGAGAAGATCCACGGGGCGTGGGCGGATGTACCGACCGAATTACTCGACCGCGAGGTTGCCGATCACCTGGTCCCCGCCCACGGCGGAAAGGTCGCGTGGCGAATGTCGATTCCGGCGATCGTCGCGACGTGGGGCGAGCTCGCTCGGCCGATCGTGGTTCCCGCCGAGAGCATCCCGACCATCGTGGTGCGGGCTATGCGCGTCCAACCCCCCTATGTCACGGAAGAATTCCTCTCGGCGCTGCGAGATCGACTGGGCGAGAACCTGCGTACCGTCGAACTCGACTGCGATCACATGGTCGGCCAGGCCAAGCCGGTCGAGGTCGCCGAACTGGTGCGATCCCTGCTGTAGATGGCCCCGATCACCGAAGCCCAGGTCGAGAGAGTTCGCGCGTTGGTCGCGTCGATCCCCCCGGGGTTCGTTGCCACCTACGGCGACATCGCGGCCGCCGCAGACCTGTCGAGCCCTCGCATCGTCGGATGGATCATGCGCACCGATTCTGCCGACCTGCCCTGGCATCGAGTCCTCGGCGCGAGTGGAAAGCCAGCCCCGCACCTGGCCTCGCGACAGCTCGAGACTCTGCGCAGCGAAGGCGTGCCGATTCACGACGGGCGCGTGCCACTGACCTCGATTCGATTCGACTTCGGGGCGCTCCCACCGCCACCTGCACCGACCACTAATCTCGGAGAATGAACATCAGGGACGCATTCGAGCAGTTCGATCCACGCCCCACGGCGAAGTTCGCACTGTCGAAGGCGAGCAGCTTCGTCGCCTCCGCTGGTCTCGTCGTCGACGAGGTCTCGGGCACCAGAGTGGCAGGCCACATCGATTTGACGGACGAGCACTTCACGCCGTGGGGCGTCGTCCACGGCGGCGTCTACACCACCGCCGTCGAGAGCGCCGCCAGCATCGGTGCCAGCGAGGCGGTCAAGGAACGCGGTGAGTTCGCAGTCGGCGTCCACAATGGCACCGACTTTCTGCGCGCCAGCAAGGGTGGCCGCGTCGACGTTGTCGCAGAACCGTTGCAGCAGGGCCGCGTTCAGCAACTGTGGCTGGTCACGATCACCGCCTCCGACAGCGGCAAGACCATCGCACGTGGGCAAGTGCGCCTGCAGAACGTGCCGCTGCCGACATGACAGAGCTCGCAACGTGACTCAGCCGGTCTGCGACGCGATCGTTCTCGCCGGCGGCCGAGGGTCGAGGATGTCAGATCCCGAGCACCCCACTGCGCCGCAGGAGATCGACAAGCCTGCCATGACCGTCGGCGGGCGTCGCATGGTCGACATCGCCGTGGACGCAGTATCGATCTGCCGCAGAACGGTTGTGGTGGGTCCGACCCGTACCGGAGTGCCCGAGCACGTGGTGCAGACTCGCGAGTCTCCGGCAGGCGGTGGGCCCGTCGCCGCCCTCGCCGCGGGCCTGCGATCACTCGACGACACAGCAGATCTGGTGGTGGTCGTCGCGTCGGATCTGCCCTTTCTCGACGCCGCGGCGGTCGAGTCGCTGATCGGTTCCATATCGCACTCGCAGACCGACGCCGTCTTCGCCCGCGACGGTGCGGGCCGCACGCAATTCCTGCTCGGAGTCTGGCGTCGTTCCGCACTGCGTTCCGTGCTGGCACAGCTGGATTCGGTGGAGGGCGCGCCCATGCGCACGATCCTTCCGGCCGATCATCTGGTGATCGCGGTGTCCGGTGTCGAGGACTGCGACACCCCCGCCGATCTTCTCGCCGCTCGCCTCGCCGTACGGCCGTCGGAGACGCTCGAGGTGAGCGACGCACTCGAACGCATCAGGAGCCGGCTCGCCGCCCTGCCGATCCGGCGAATTCCCCTGCCGGACAGTACCGGAACCGTCCTCGCGGAACCGCTCGTGTCCCAGACCGCGTTGCCGGCGGTCGACATCTCCGCGATGGACGGCTACGCCGTCTGCGGCACCGAACCGTGGACGCTGCGGTCCGATATCGCGTACGCCGGAAGCTCCGACATCGCCCGACTCACCGAAGGAACGGCCGTGCGCATCGCGACCGGTGCTGCGCTTCCGCCCGGAGCGACATCGGTGGTTCGCGACGAATACATGACCCGCGAGTCCGACGGATCGGCTCGGCGCATGCCGACGGCCCCGCAGTCCGACGACACGCGTCGACGCGGCGAGGACTGGCTGCCCGGTACCGAACTCGTCGCAGCAGGCACCCCGATCGATGCCGCAGTACGGTCGCTCGCCGCCAGTGCAGAGGTGTTCGAGGTGGCGGTGCGCGGTCCGGTACGCGGACGAGTAGTCGTCAGCGGCAACGAGATTCGATCCACCGGACCGCTCGCTCCCGGCGAGACCAGGGACGTTCTCGGGTCGGTGTTGCCGGAGTACCTGGCACACTGCGGCATCGCCGTGGTCGATGTGACGCTGCTCGACGACTCCGCGACGGGGTTTCGAGACGTGCTGACTCGAACTCAGGATGTGGACGTGATCATCGTCGTCGGGGCAACCGGAGGCGGGGCCGCCGATCAGCTCCGCGCCACGCTCGCCGGCCTCGATGCCGAGACCGTCGTCGGGCGAATGCGCATGCGTCCCGGCGGTTCTCAGATCACCGCGGCTCTGCCCGACGGCACGGTGGTGCTCGGCCTACCGGGGAACCCGCTGGCGGCCGTCGGTACCGCGATGCTCACCGCGCCCGCCATCGTCGATGCCCTGACCGGGAGAACCGTCCGCCCGTCTCGGATCGGCCTGTTGTCCAATGCCGCCGAGGTTGGATCCTCGACTCCTCGCATCGTCCCGGTCACCGCGGATGGCACCCGGTGGCGAGCAGACAGCCAGGTCCGCACGGCGCACCTGGCTCACCTCGTCGGCCGCGACGCACTGGCTGTGATTCCGGCCGAGGTCAGCGCCGACGAGCCGGTGACAATTCTTCCGTTGCCGCACCGCTAGTTTCACCGAGAGATCGAACGCCCTCGCGGTAGCGCGCGACCACGAGATCGACGATCGCGGCATGCACTCCGAGCGGTTCACCGACGCCGTCGGCACCGGCGTCACCCAAACGAGTGTGAAAGAGCCCACGCGCCAACAGATACGACGCCACGAACACACGTGCGTGCCCGGCTTCTCGCAGAGTCGACACCGCGTCGGACACGGTGGGGGTACTGGTGGCGACGTAGCCGATACCTACCGGGACCCGAGCGACGTCTGCCAGCATCGCCGCCGCGCGCCGGTGTTCTTCCAATGCACGAGCGTCGGACGATCCTGCGGCAGCGAGCACGATGCAGTCACCCTCCTGCCATCCTGCATCGCGCAGTCGGTCGACCATGACCTCGGCCAGCACGGGGTCGGGTCCGAGAGCGCGGGTGACCGTGACCGACGTGTGGGCGCTGTCGGCGATCTCTCGCGGCACATCGGTGTGAACGTGATATCCCGACGCCAGGAATGCCGGTACGACGACCGCCGAATCGGAGGTATCGCGCAGCACCTCGGCCGGGGACGGCCCGAGTACGTCGACGAATGCCACGCGCGTGGTACCGATCTGCGTCGACACGGCATCGGCGAGTGCGGCGATCATCTCGACACCACGGGGGTTTCGGGTGCCGTGTGCAACCAACACGAGAGTCGGTGTCATCAGTACTTTCCCCCTTCTACGACGGCCGCACGCGAGTGCACGGCGGGCTCGTCGGAATCGCAGTCCGTTTCGGTCTCGATGTGATCGAGTGCGATGCGATAGCCACGCTTGACCACGGTCTGGATTGCTTTGGGCGCGCCCAGCGAGGACCTGAGTCTGGTCATCGCGGTTTCCACCGCATGGGTGTCGCCGCCTCCGCCGGGCAGCGACGCCAACAGAACCTCGCGAGAGACGACGCGCCCGGGATTGCGGGCCAGTGTCTTCATCAGCGCCATGCCGGCCGGGGACACCGGTCGAACTTCACCGTCGACCACCACGCACTTACCGCGGACACTGACCACGTGTCCGCCTGCATGCAGCCGGCCGGTTCGCCTCGGCAACTCCTCGGCGATGTGCCGCGCGAGTGCCCCCAGCCGCGCTCGTGTGGGCTGCGTGGTGGCCACGTTCAGTTGTTCGAGCGGCGCGGCCGTGACGGGCCCGACGCACACCGGCAGCACCCTCGTTCGCATCGATTGCAGCAGCGGTTCGAGCACGCCGTTCTCGTCGGCGCGCATCAGCATCGACGCCACCGCCGGTGCCGAGGTGAAGCTGAGGGCATCGAGATCGCCGACGACGACGGCTTCGATCATCCGGTCCATCGGGCTCTGGTCGTCGGGCGCGGTCCAGCGGTACACCGGCACCGGCACCACTTCGGCACCCGCGCAGCGCAACACCTCGCAGAAATCGGGAACCGGCTCCCATTCGGTGGTTGCGCCGTGAAGCTGCACTGCGATGCGTTTGCCCTCCACCCCTTCGGCGAGCAGATGTTCGAGTACCTCCGCAGAGGACTCCGAGGCGGGCGACCATTCCTCGCGCAGATCGGCCGCTCGAATGGCTCCTTTCGCCTTCGGTCCGCGAGCCAGCAGGCGGGACGCGCCGAGTGCACGCCCCAGTTCTTCTGCCCGACCCCACCCGTCCGCTGCCTCGATCCAGCCACGAAAGCCGATTCCTGTTGTGGCTACGGTTATTTCGGGCGGATCAGCGATGACGGCGGCGGTGACGCGTTCGAGTTCGGCGTCGTCGGCCAATGGGATGATGCGAATTGCTGGGGCATGCATCACGGTGGCCCCGCGTCGCTCGAGCAGAGTCGCGAACTCCTCGGCCCGACGCGACGCGGTGATCCCGACCGTGAACCCGGCCAGAGGCGTTGCTGCCCCGGCGATTTCGCTCACTTAGATCCGCCGCGGACGAGCACGACGCCCTCGACGCAGGAGACCTCGAACGATCCGAGGGTGACCTGCGGGTCATCGAGGCAGCGCCCGTCGACCAGGGAGAAGGCCTGCTTGAGCAGGGGCGATGCGACGGTGGGTTCGCCCCCGCGGTCCCCCACCAGTCCGCGTGACATCACTGCTGCGCGCCCGTACGGATCGATGTTCCCGACCGCGAACAGCCGTCCGTCGTCGAGCAGAAACAGCGCCACCTGGGTGCCGCCTCGCAGGAGCACCGCCACTCCGCGCCCCGGAATCAGCGCGTCGATCGTGCAGGCCGGGGTCCAATCACGAGCGATGCCGTTCGGTACCGCTGTTGCTGACTTCACGGTTGATGAATCGATGACAGTCATGGCGCACCTCCTGATCAGCTATTCCACGTTGCTTGTGTTTCTGACCCGTTAAGTCGCGATTACTCGTCTGTGCACATGCACTCAGTTTCGTGACCTGCCGGTTGTCAGTTCCAGCGCCGGCTCACGCGCCGATACGCGGCATTCCCATCAGCACGGGTACCTTGCGCGCCCCGGACTCGTCGAATGCGATGGTGGGGTCGGCCTCGTCCGGAGCATTGACGAAGGAGACGAATCGACCGAGCTTCTCGTCGTCTTCGAGCACGCCTGCCCACTCGTCCTTGTATCCGGCGACGTGGCGTTCCATGTCGGCCTCGAGCTCGGCACCGATCCCGAGACTGTCCTCGCACACGACCGCTCGCAGGTGATCGAGTCCCCCGTCGAGCGATTCGAGCCACGGTGCCGTGCGCTGCAGCCGGTCGGCGGTACGCACGTAGAACATGAGGTAGCGGTCGATGTAGCTGACCAGGGTGGCATCATCGAGGTTGGAGGCCAGCAACTGAGCGTGCTTGGGTGACTGACCGCCGTTGCCGCCCACGTACAGGTTCCAGCCCCCCTCCGTCGCGATGATCCCGACGTCCTTGCCGCGGGCCTCGGCGCATTCTCGCGCGCAACCCGAGACGCCGAACTTGATCTTGTGCGGCGACCGCAGACCCCGGTAGCGGTTCTCGAGGTCGACCGCCATCCCCACCGAATCCTGGACGCCGTAACGGCACCAACTCGATCCGACGCAGCTCTTGACCGTCCGCAGCGACTTCCCGTACGCCTGGCCCGATTCCATTCCGGCGTCGACGAGGCGCTTCCAGATCGCCGGCAACTGCTCGACGCGGGCACCGAACATGTCGATGCGCTGGCCCCCGGTCACCTTGGTGTACAGCCCGAAATCGCGGGCGACCTCACCGATGACGATGAGTTGCTCGGGCGTGCACTCGCCGCCGGGCATCCGGGGCACCACCGAGTAGGTGCCGTTCTTCTGGATGTTGGCCAGGAAGTGATCGTTGGTGTCCTGCAACGACGCCTGCTCGCCGTCGAGAATGTGATCCGAGGACGTCGATGCGAGGATCGATGCCACGACGGGCTTGCAGATGTCGCAGCCGGTTCCCGTGCCGTACTTGGCGATCAGCGACGAGAAGGTGCGGGTGTTCGTGGCCCGAACGATCTCGAACAGCTCGGCCCTGGACTGAGCGAAGTGCTCGCACAACGACTTCGAGAGCACCACCCCGGATGCCGCCAGCAACGACTTGATCGAGGGCAAGCATCCGCCGCAGGTGGTGCCCGCGGTGGTACAGCTCTTCACGGCCGCCAGATCGCAGGCCCCGTCGGCGATCGCCGAGCAGATGGCACCCTTGCTCACGCCGTTGCAGGAGCAGATCTCGGCGTCGTCGGGCAGCGCACCGATACCGACCTGTTCGGCTGCCGGTGAGATCAAGGCACCCGGATCACCGGGTAATTGCCGTCCGACGAGCGGACGAAGCAGCGAGTAGGCGGAGGCGTCGCCGACGAGGATGCCGCCGAGGAGGGTCTTCGCGTCGTCGGTCACGACGAGCTTGGCGTACGTGCCCTTGGGCGCATCGCTGAACACCACCTCGAGCGCACCCGGTGTGGCCGCCATCGCGTCGCCGAAGCTCGCGACGTCGACGCCCATCAGCTTGAGCTTGGTGGACATGTCGGCACCCGGGAATTGCGCTGCGCCGCCGAGCAAGCGGTCGGCCACGACCTCCGCCGTCGAATACCCGGGAGCGACCAGGCCGTAGCACCGACCCTCGACCGCAGCACATTCGCCGATCGCGTAGACGGCAGGATCGGAGGTACTGCAACCGATGTCGACCATGATGCCGCCGCGCTCACCGACCTCGAGCCCACTCTCGCGTGCCAGCCGATCCTGGGGACGCACACCGGCGGAGAACACCAGCAGCGCGGCGTCGATAGTGCTGCCGTCGCTCAGTTCGACCGTCAGGCCGGCGCTGTCGTTCTCGGAGATCGACGACGTGCCGACTCCCACATGTACGTTCAACCCGAGTTCGGTGACGAGGCGAGCCAACAGCGCGCCGCCGCCCTCGTCCACCTGCAGCGGCATCAATCGTGGAGCGAACTCGATGACATGCGGGGTCATGCCCATCTTCTTCAGCGCATTCGCCGCTTCGAGACCGAGGAGGCCACCGCCGACCACCACACCGACGGCTCCCGGTCCCGCGGCGTCGGCGCGGGCACGGATCTTGTCCAGGTCGTCGAGGGTGCGGTAGACGAAGCATGCGGGCAGGTCGTGTCCGGTGATCGGCGGCACGAACGGGTAGGAACCGGTGGCGAGGACGAGAGCGTCGTATTCGACGGTGTCGCCCGCCGAGGTCACGACGGTGCGGTGGTCACGGTCGATGCGATCGGCACGTACTCCGGTGCGCATCTCGACGAGTGCGTCACCGGGATAGTCGTTGCCCGCCAGAGCGAGTTCCTTGTGGTCCCAGGCACCGACGTAGGACGACAGTCCCACCCTGTCGTACGCCGCCAGTGCCTCCTCGCACAGGACCGTGACCTTCCACTCGGCCGCCTCGTCGCGCGCACGCAACGCTTCGACGAATCGGTGTCCGACCATCCCGTGACCTACCACTACCGCGTTCTTCATTGCGGGTCCTTCCGATCTACGTTGCTGTGCAGAGTGTTTCGTTCTTGCCGGTGATGGATCCTCAGACGGCTACCGGAGCGTCGGCATCGGCGGAGTTCGTCTTGCGCAGGTAGATCGCCCACGTGACGAGGGCGCACACGATGTAGAAGGCGAGGAACACCCAGAACGCCGTCGTGGCGGACTTCGCGGTTCCCGAGTACGACGCCCGAAGCACCAGGTTGATTCCGACTCCGCCGAGAGCGCCGATCGCACCGGCGATGCCGATGAGTGCGCCGGACATCTTGCGTGACCAGTGCTGCTGCTCGTCGACCGTCATACCCTGCAGTGCAACCGATTTCGCGGCGAAGATTGCGGGGATCATCTTGTAGACCGATCCGTTTCCGAGTCCCGAGAGCAGGAAGAGTGCGATGAATCCGACGACGAAGAGCACCATAACCGTGCCGCTGGCCGCCCCGGGAGTGGAATCGTCCCAGGTACTGGCCGCGACCAGAATTCCGGTGGCGAACGTCATGGCCACGAACGTGTACAGGGTGATCTTGCCGCCGCCGATCTTGTCGGCGAGCTTGCCGCCGAACGGCCGCGACAGCGAGCCGAGCAACGGTCCGATGAAAGCGATCTGAGCTGCCTGCAGCGATGCCTGCGCCTGCAGAGCGGGAGTTGCGGGGGCTCCGTCGGTGAGTCCGGCGAGGAAGTTGATCTGCAGTACCTGGCCGAACGCGAAGCTGAAGCCGATGAACGATCCGAACGTGCCGATGTACAGGAAGGCGATCCACCACGAGTCCGAGAACTTCAACACGTCGATCATGGAGCGCCCGTTGGTCTTCTGGTTGTCCAGGTTGTCCATGTACAGCGCGGCACCGACGGCGGCGAGCGCGATGAAGACGAGATAGACGGCGCACACGATCTCGGGGGCGGTGTTACCTATGGTGGCGATGACCAGCAAGCCGATGAGCTGGATGACGGGCACACCGATGTTGCCGCCGCCCGCATTCAAGCCGAGCGCCCATCCCTTCTCGCGTTGAGGATAGAACGCGTTGATGTTCGTCATCGAGGATGCGAAGTTACCGCCGCCGAGTCCGGCGAACGCCGCAACGATGATGTACGTGGTGTACGACGCCGGGTTGAGCATGAAGTACATCGTCAGCACGGTGGGGATCAGGAGCACCAGAGCACTGAAGATGGTCCAGTTGCGCCCGCCGAACTTGGCCGTGGCGAAGGTGTACGGAATCCGCAGGATCGCGCCGACGAGTGTGGGGACGGCCACGAGGAAGAATTTGCCCGCCGCGTCGATGCCGTAGACCGACAACGGCATGAACAGCACCATCACCGACCAGATCGACCAGATCGAGAATCCGACGTGCTCGGCGATGACCGACCAGATCAGATTGCGCTTGGCGATCTGCTTGCCGCCGGCCTCCCAGGCCTCGACGTCCTCGGAATTCCAGTGCGCGATGTGATGGTTCACGGAGACGGGAACTGTTCCGGGCGGAACGGTCGCCGTGGTGGCTGAGCCGGCATCTGCCGAAGCGCTGCGAGAAAGGCTGGTCACGTGTGGCCTCCTGATCGGTGTGTGAACCGAACATAGGAAAGCCATGTTGCAGCGGCGCTGCGTGCGGTGACTCGGAAGATTAACTTGGTCTCACGCGCTCACCGGCACCGACGTGAGATGAGCATCAACGGTCGCCGTGCGTCACCAAGTGTCTTCGAGCATCCTCGGTCGGCAGCACAGGAAGCCTCCGACCAGCAGAACCGCCACGCATCCGGTCAGCAGTACCAACGGGAGTCCCCATCCGCCGGACCGCGTGTGCAACAGCCCGAACAGAATCGGGCCGGTCGAGGACACGACGTAACCCAGCCCCTGGGTGAATCCGGAGAGCGAGGACGATCCCACCGCGGTGCGCGTCCTGAGGTTGATCAGCGTCAGCGACATCGGGAAGGTCATCGTGCCAAGCCCGACCAAACACACCCACACGACCGTGCCGGCCGTCGGCGACCAATGCAGGCCCGCGAAGCCGCCGAGGTAGCACGCCGCCGCGACCACCACGATGCCATACGGATTGCGCACTCGCGCGCAGAGAGTCGGCGCGGCCAGCGATGTGATCAGGCCCATCGCACCGAACGCGGCAACCGAGGCTCCGGCCGACGCTTCACCGATACCCGCATCGATCAACAACGTCGGCAGCCACGTCAGCATCGCGTAGGTGATCAGCGACGTCATCGCGAACATCATGACCATTCCCCACGCCAGCGACGACCGCTGGATTCGGCCACCCGGCGGCGCGTGCACCGCGGCCGATCCGGACTCGGCCGTCACGTCCTTCTCGTCGCGGCCGCGACGGGCCACCACCACACCGAGCCACGGAAGCGCGGCCGCAACGCCGACGACGGCCCAGATCCCGATGGACACACGCCACCCGTGAGCATCGGCGACGGATACGGCCAGCAGCGGCGGGACCATGGTGCTGACCTGCAGGGCACAGATGTAGATGGTGCTCACCACAGCGAGACGATCGGAGAAGTACCGTTTGACCAATGGCGGGATGACGACGTTTCCGATTCCCATACCTGCGAGGGCGATGGCGGACAACGCCAGCAACGACGCGGTGTTCGGTGCGAACGCACGGGTGGCCATGCCGATGGTGGTGAGCGCCATTGCGAGCAGTGCGGCGCGCTCGAGGCCCGTGCGCTTGGCGAGAAACGGTGTTGCCAGGCCGAACACGGCGAACATCGCCGGGGGCAACATTCCGACGACGCCGACGACCGTGTCGCCGAACTCGAGGTCGGTGCCGATCCTGCCGAACAGCGGGCTGATCGAGGTCACTGCAGCTCGCAGCGTCAGTGCAGACAGAACGATCGCGGAGAAGACCAGAATTCGCCCGCGCAGAAGCGACGTACCGACGATTCGGCCGGCGGGGACGGTGGGCGCACTCACCGCACAATCATAGGATGACCGGATCATTGGGTGCAAAGCAGTACTATCGACGCTGCAACGTCCCCGGCATGAGGAGCCCACGTGCGGCAGGTCCAGCGATCGAGCCTGATATCCCAGGTAACAGCTGCGCTGCGCGAGGAGATCACGTCGCAGCGATGGCCGGTGGGTACCCGCATTCCCACCGAACCCGAACTGTGCGAGATGACCGGCACCGGGCGCAACACCGTGCGCGAAGCAGTGCAGGCGCTCGTCCACGCAGGCATGGTCGAACGCAGGCAGGGTTCGGGCACATTCGTCATGACGTGCTCCGACCTCGGCGGAACCCTGGGAAAGTACTTCTCGGACGCCCGGCACCGCGACGTCACCGAGCTACGCGAGACCCTGGAAGTCACTGCGGCGGCTCTTGCAGCCGACCGACGCGACGGCGACGACATCCGTGCCATGCTCGGCGCGCTGGCCGATCGCAACGCGGCGTGGTCCGACGAGACTCCGCTGGCCGATGCCGTTCGGATCGACGCACGCCTGCACCGCGCCATCGTCGCGGCCAGCCACAACGCCATCTATCTGGAGTTCTACGATTCGCTGCTGCCGGTGATCCACGACGCCATGCGTCACCATGCCATCGAGCACGACGACGACTACATCGACGAACACACCGCGCTCGTGGCGGCGGTCATCGACGGTGATGCCGCCCGTGCGATGCATGCCGCTCGATCACTGTTCCACGAACTCTCCGAATCCCCTGCTCGCGCAGCGGAATTGCCAGCTCGCGCAGTAGAACTCACAGAATGAGGCGCACCAGATCTGCTGTTCTCGCCAATCCGGGGAAGGCCTCCGACGTCGAACGCGGGTGAAGCGCGTGCACTGCGAGACGAAATATCAACGCGCGCAGCAACATCTGTGGCCATTCCGGTAGATCGTCCCAGCGGCCGACCAGACCGTCGTCGGCATCACCCCAGGACAGGGCGTCCACCACGGCCACCCCGGCAGCCCAGGGCGCGGGACGCCAGTACGGGGTGATGTCGCTGATTCCGGGGGCATCGCTACCGGAGAACAACACCGTTCCGAACAGATCACCGTGCACCAACTGGTCGGGTGACTCGACGGGCTTGCGTAGTGTCGCAAGCTGTTTGACCAATTCCAGACTGCTCTTGCCATCGCTGGACGACGGCTCGGGTGCGCCGGCACCGCGAGCAGAGCGCAGCGGGACCGCTTCCCAGGCAGCTCTGTCGGCAGCAACGAACACGTCCACGTCGGCCCACGGGGCCACGGGGGGCTGCACCAGAAATCGGGGACGCTCGAGTTGCGCGGTCGCCGCGTGCAACCGCATCGACAACGAGATCACCTCGTCGTGACGGGGCTCCGGTTCGCCCGCGACGAACGTGTCTGCGCGCCAGCCCGACACGACGTATCGGCCATCGGTCGAACGCACGGGTCGGGCGAGACGAACCCCGTCGACGGTCAATGTCTCGCGTACCTTGGCCGACCACGCGGCGCGGGCATGGTCTGCCACCGGAGACAGGACTACGTCACCCAGACGCCATCCACCGTCCCAGTCCGCACCGAGAGGTGCAGGCTCGACATCGCGCAGCCCGAACGTAGAGATCACGTGCTGAGGAGGTTCGACAGAGCTCACGAGCGCCACGCTACCGCCGATCGCGGTGCCACTGCGGACGACGCGCACACACGAACCGCATCAGTACATGGGCAAACCGGGATCGATCTGCTTGGCCCACTCCACTATTCCGCCGTGCAGATGGGAGGCATCCGAGAAACCGGCACCGGCGAGGGCGGTGAGCACCTCCCCGGACCTGATGCCGGTTTTGCAGTAGAGCACGATGGGGATGTGCTGCGGTAGATCTGCCATCGCGGCCCCCGACAGGATTCGATCCTTGGGTATCGAACGCGCACCGTCGATGCGGACGATGTCCCACTCCACCGGCTCACGCACGTCGATGAGGGCAATCTCGCGACCGGACTGCATCATTGCGTGCAGCTCCGCCGGAGTGATCGACTCGCCGGTGGATTCGGCGGCCGGGACCACTCCGCAGAATGCCTCGTAATCGATGAGCTCGGTGATCGGCGTTCGATGCGGGTCCCGAGTCAGACCGACGGTTCGATAGCTCATCGCCAGCGCGTCGTAGATCATCAATCGACCGAGCAACGTGTCGCCGATTCCGGTGATCAGCTTGATTGCCTCGGTCACCATGACCGACCCGATCGACGCGCACAGCACCCCCAGCACCCCACCTTCGGCGCACGAGGGCACCATGCCCGGCGGCGGAGCCTCGGGGTACAGGTCGCGATAGTTGATGCCTGCGTCGCCGGGGGCCTGATCCCAGAACACCGACACCTGCCCCTCGAACCGGTAGATCGAGCCCCACACGTACGGGATTCCGAGCAGGGCGGCTGCGTCGTTGACGAGGTATCGGGTGGCGAAGTTGTCGGTCCCGTCGAGCACGAGGTCGTACTGGCGAAAGAGCTCGAGCGCGTTCGACGAGTCGAGTCGAACACGGTGCAGCGTCACGTCGACGCCGTCGTTGAGTTCGAGAATCGAGTCCCTGGCGCTGTCGGCCTTCGGACGACCCACGTCGGACCGGCCGTGGATGATCTGCCGTTGCAGGTTCGACAGTTCGACATCGTCGAATTCCACGATGCCCAGAGTCCCGACACCGGCGGCTGCGAGGTACAGGAGCGCGGGTGAGCCGAGTCCCCCGGCACCGACGACGAGCACGCGGGCGTTACGCAGTCGCTTCTGACCGTCGGTTCCCACGCTGGGGATGATCAGGTGCCGGCTGTATCGGGCGACGTCCTCGGGTGTCAATTCGCCTGCGGGTTCGACCAGCGGGGGTAGGTGGACCACGACGCAGCGACGCTCCTCGACTCGACACGGCGACCGAGTACTCGGCGCGCCACGTTCGAATCTAATCCCCCAGCCTGTCCTGAACCCAGCCGATCAGCCGCGCGGGTAGGGCCACGGATTGAATCGGCACGTCTTGCCGTCCATCGGAACGACGCCTGCAGGGTCCAGTCGCGCGATGTCGTCGTTGGACGTCCCGAATGTCTGCTGCATCATCACCGGAGCGAGCCCGCCGTCGGTCTCGCACGGTTGATGCTGCTGGTAACCGATCGCGTGGCCGACCTCGTGATTGATCTGGTATTGGCGGTACGAGCCGATGTCGCCCTGGAACGAGATCGCTCCGCGCACCCATCTCGGCTCGTTCAGCACCACTCGCTCGATGCCGGGGTTGTAACAGGAGACCTCGAGCTGGATGTCGTAGCCACAGGCCTGCCGGATCGACATTTGCGACGTCAGCGAGATCCTGAAGTCGGGATCGCCCTGATCTATTCGACGGAATCCGAACCGTGGGTCGTTCGTCCAACTCTTGGGGTTGGCGAGGGTCTGATCCACCAATCGGCCGAACGACTCGTCGCCGCCGAACCCGACTGTGTCCACGCCGTCCTCGACCTCGACCGTGTACGTGAACACCCGCTCGGTCCCCTGACCCACTTGCTCGGTGGTGCCCGGCACGGTGTGCCACGTTCCGGCTCCCTGCACCGCGAACGGACCACCGTCGGGTAGTTCACCCGATGAGATCGAGGCCGCGAAGTTACCGTCCGCCTGCGGCGGCACGCCGATGACGCCGGTGCCCGACGTCGTATCCGAACTCAAGGTGCCGAATCCGGGATCGGCGTTGGTGGACTGCGCTGCAGTGCCGGTGACAGGGTCACCGGTACGCACGGCATCGAACACGACGAGCGCGGTCACCACGATCAGAATCGGGACCGCGTACGCCCGCCAGCCGTACGTGGACGCGAACTTTCCGAGCTTGCTCTGCTTCCTGATGTCGCGATCCGGTCGGCGACTGCGTTGTTTGACCTCGCGTTGCGTCGGGTCCCACTGCGCGCGGAGCGGTTGATGCGACCCGCGACTTCCCACGGTGCGTGGGAAATCGTCCGACCGATCGTCGTAACTCTCGTCGACGCCGCCCGACTGCACACCACTGCGGATACGCGGCCCGCCTCGGTCAGTCACTCGATCACGATCTCACAATCCTCACCGCCCGCTGTTCGGCACGCCGATACCAGCAAGGGAACTATCGGGTTTTCGGTACGAAAACACCGTACTGACAAACCGCTCGACGTGATCCGGTAATGCCCACTTTCCGCAACGGTCCCCCAGGATCCCGTGGGCGCAGGCATCCACGCGTATCGTTGCCCGTGATCTGCGCTACGTGCGGTCCGAACCGACGGCCACCCGCCGGAAGTTCATTCCGGACCGTTCGTTGTCGAACCAAGACGAGCGCAGCTGTCGACGCGGATGGGAACAGAATTTATGACAGATCTCGACGACCGTCGGTCTTCCGACCGGCCGGCCACCACCGGCAATCGCCGCAGCGCACGGTTGCCGCGCGATGCCCGTCGGGCGCAACTGCTCGCTGCTGCGAGCGAAATATTCGTGACCCGCGGATATCACGCATCCGGAATGGACGAGATCGCCGAATGCGCGGGCGTCAGCAAGCCGGTCCTGTACCAGCACTTTCCCGGAAAACTCGAGCTGTATCTGGCGGTGCTGCAGAGCTACGTCGACACCCTGATCGCAGGAGTACGCCAGGCCCTGCGCTCGACCACGGACAATCGGCAGCGCGTTCGTGCCGCGGTGCTGGCGTTCTACGACTTCGTCGACACCGACACACAGGGCTTCCGCCTGGTCTTCGAGTCCGATCTGATGGGCGACCCTCAGGTCAATGCGCGCGTCGAGCAGGCAACCGAAGCGTGTGTCGACGCCGTGTTCGACCTGGTTGCCCACGACTCCGGACTCGATCCCTACCGGGCCCGCGTACTGGCTGTCGGCCTGGTGGGCGCCAGCCAGTTCACCGCTCGGTACTGGCTCGAAGCCGACCGGCCGATTTCCAAGGAAGACGCCGTCGACACCACGGTGTCGCTGGCCTGGGGCGGTCTGTCACACGTTCCCCTTCAGGCACCGTAGACACGGATCCACGAACGCAACACGCCCCTCACTCGATGCGAGTGAGGGGCGTGTATTGCTTTCCGAGCAGTCTCAGGCGGTCGCGAATCCGACCCTTCGAGAATCGGACGGACCGATCTCGACGTACGACACCTTGGAAGCCTGAATCAAGAACTTGCGTCCCTTCTCGTCCTCCAACGACAGCACTCCGTCCTTACCGGCGAAGGCGGTCGATACGAGCGCTTCGACCTCGGCCGGGGACTGCGTGCTGTTCACGACGAGCTCACGGGAACTCTCCGAAACACCGATCTTGACCTCCACGGTCAACCTCCGAACTCTCGACAACTCTGCTCACGCCAGGCTAGTGCAGCGGCGTCGAGCCAGCCGCCCGACGCCCTGTGCTGTCAGCGAACACTGCCCTGTGCTGTCAGCGAACACCGGCCACAGCGGTCAGTCCAAGCCGAGTGAGGACATCCGTTCCGCGTGCTGTTCCTGCATACGATCGAACAGTGCGACCACTCCGTTGAGATCTCCCGACGCGGTGATGACGAGATCGGTCAGTGACTCACGGCGAGCGAGCACGAACTGCGCCTGGGTGATGGCCTCACCGAGCAGGCGACGACCCCACAGCATCAGTCGCGCTTTGTCCTGCGAGCTCGCGCGAACCCGGTCGGACACCTCGTGCACCACGAACTCCGAGTGCCCGGTCTCGGCGAGCACGTCGCGAACGATCTCGGCCACGTCGGGATCGAGACTGTGCGCGATCTGCCGGTAGAAATCGGCCGCGATGCCGTCACCCACGTACGCCTTGACCAACGACTCCAACCACGTCGACGGAGTCGTCGACTCGTGGTACTCGTCCAGAGCGCGAACGAACGGGTCCATCGAGGCGTAGACGTCGAGACCGCGGTCCGACAAGGCTTTCTGCAACGTCTCGAAGTGGCTCATCTCCGCGGCCGCCATGCTCGCGAGTGCCACGCGACCCTCCATGGACGGAGCCATCCGAGCGTCGTCCGCCAGGCGATAGAACGCAGAGATCTCGCCGTATGCGAGCACCGCGAACAGATCCGGAATACCCGGGTGATCGTGTGCGATCGCCGGCTCGACTCGGTCCGACTCGGGCGACTCGACGAGAGTGGTGGGTGAAACTGCGGACGACGGCTCCGACGAATGGGCTCCCATGTGGCAATCGTAGTCCGGTGCCGGACGCCTCGTCGCGGCGCGCGCCGGACCTGCCGTGACCTGCCGACAATGGAGAATTCCGTTCGGCAAGCTACCATGGTGCTCGATCGTCGCTCGCGGACCGATGAAACGGATCGAAGAATTACGCGACGGTCATCGATAATGTGTGCGCACCTGATTCGGGTCGCCTCGACAGCTTCGCCGCAGCGGACATCGCAGTCCGCGGCCGCGCTGAGGCTGACGGCGACATCACATCGGATCGAGGGCATCGACTTCGGCCGGCAATAGGCCTATGCCCTTCCTCGTGCGCACGTTCGACCACGAGGAAGGCCAGTCCCCTGAGCAAGATAGTCATCGACCAAGAGCCCGACACCGGAGACACCACGCTGTCGGCGCAGCTGGACGACACACACGTACCTCCCACTTTCGCCGAGCTGAACGTGGACCCCACCATCGTTCGCGCGCTCTCCGAGATGGGAATCGAGCGCACGTTCGCCATCCAGGAGTTGACGCTGCCGCTCGCCATCGCGGGCGACGACCTCATCGGTCAGGCACGCACCGGAATGGGCAAGACGTTCGGCTTCGGTGTGCCCCTGCTGCACCGACTCGCCACGGACAACTCCGGCACCTCCCCGCTCGACGGCACCCCCCGCGCCCTGGTGATCGTGCCGACCCGTGAACTGTGTGTTCAGGTCAGCTCCGACCTCGAGAACGCGTCCAAGTACCTCAGCGGCGCGAACGGCCCCGTCAAGGTGCTCTCCATCTACGGTGGCCGTCCGTACGAGGCGCAGATCAGCGCGTTGCAGAACGGCGTCGACGTCGTCGTCGGCACCCCGGGCCGACTGCTCGACCTCGCCAAGCAGAACCACCTGATCCTCGGCAAGGTCGGGGTCTTGGTTCTCGACGAGGCCGACGAGATGCTCGATCTCGGGTTCCTCCCCGACATCGAACGCATCCTCGGCATGGTTCCGGACAAGCGTCAGACGATGCTGTTCTCGGCAACGATGCCCGGCCCCATCATCACCCTGGCCCGGACGTTCCTCACTCAGCCGACGCACATCCGCGCCGAAGAGGCGGAGTCCTCGGCCGTCCACGACCGCACCGCCCAGCACGTCTACCGGGCTCACGCCCTCGACAAGGTCGAGATGGTCGCCAAGGTCCTCAAGGCCGAAGGCCGCGGCGCGACGATGGTGTTCACCCGCACCAAGCGCACCGCCCAGAAGGTCGCCGACGAACTGGCCGAGCGCGGATATTCGGTCGGTGCCGTGCACGGTGACCTCGGCCAGGTCCAGCGCGAGAAAGCCCTCAAATCGTTCCGGACGGGCAAGATCGACGTTCTGGTGGCTACCGACGTCGCAGCACGCGGTATCGACATCGACGACGTCACCCACGTCATCAACTACCAGTGCCCCGAGGACGAGAAGACCTACGTGCACCGCATCGGCCGCACCGGCCGTGCAGGACGCACCGGCATCGCGGTCACTCTGGTCGACTGGGACGACATCCCCCGTTGGCAGCTGATCGACAAGGCGCTCGATCTCGGCATGCCGGATCCGGTCGAGACCTATTCGAGTTCGCCGCACCTGTTCACCGACCTCGGTATCGCCACCGACGCCACCGGCACCGTACGCAAGGCACCCTCGCGCGCCCCGGAGAAGGCGGACGAAGACGGCGAGACGCGCACGGCAGCGCCTGCGGCCGACGCGTCGTCGGCGACCAAGCCGCGCCGCTCGCGCAGTCGTCGGCGCACCCGCGCAGGACAGGACGGCGACAACGCCGCCGCAACCTCCGTTGCGCAGGCCGATTCCGCGCCTACCGCGAATTCCGTTGCCCAACAATCGGATACGTCGGATGCGGTGTCCGCAGACACGGTCACCAAGACTGCTCCGCGCCGCCGCAGGCGTCGTCGCCCCAGTGGATCGTCTGCCGATGCCGGACCGTCGACTGCGAGCGCATCGGAGTAATCTCCCGCCGTGCTGGCTCCAGAACGTCGGACGAGAACCGACCTCGTCATCGCCGCTGTCATCGCCGTGGTGGTGGTGGTTGCCGCGAGCATCGCCTGGTTCACCGGTGATGCTCGCGGAACTGCATCGATCCCGGCCGAGGAGCCACTGCCTCAGGCCGAACCCGCGACCGCGTTGCCTACTGCGCTCACCGAATTGTGGCGCGCACCGAGCGCAGCGACGGATTCGACGCGAACCCCGCTTCCTGTCGTCACCGGATCCACGGTGGTGACTGCGGACGGGGACTCCGTCCTCGGCCGTGATCCACGGTCGGGTGAGCAATCCTGGTCGTACACACGCGATCTCCCGCTCTGCTCGGTGGTCGCGTCGTGGAACACCGCCGTCGCGGTCTACCGCGACGACCGCGGCTGCTCTCAGGTGACCGAACTCGACGGGCCGACCGGAGAACGCAAGGCGCAGCGCACGTCGGACGCCGACGATGCGGTCCGCCTGTCCTCCGATGGCACTTACGTGACGTCGAGGGGTGACACCCGCATGGAGCTGTGGCGGTCGGACCTGGTGCGCACCCTCGAATACGGTCGAGTGGATGCCCCGGTCAATCCGGGTAGTCAGCCGAGAACCGGGTGCACGCTGCTGTCCTCGGCATCGACGAACTCACGTACGGCTGTGCTCGAACAGTGCCCGGGAGAGGCCGCGGCCCGATTGTCGCTGATCAATCCTGCACCCAAGGACGCGAGTGAACCCGAGGAGTACGGGTCGACGGTGGTACCGGAACTCGTTCCCGAATCCGACGCACCGACTGCCGGACGGATCATCGCGATCACGGGTGGCGTTGTCGCGCTGTACATCCCAGCTGAAAACGGCGCACCCGACCGGGTGGGACTCTATGACGACGCGGCCGCGCGGATATCCGAATTCACTCTCCCGGCCGACTCCTCCCCTACCCTGGACTCCCCGAATTATCCTGCGACGAAGGCAGGTTCGGTGCTCACCTGGTTCACCGGCGCGGGAGTCCAAACGTTCGATTCCAACAACCTCAGTCCCCTGTGGACCGTCCCCGGAGCCCTCGGAAGTGGAGCGGTCATGGCAGGCCGACTCCTCGTACCCGTGCCCGACGGCATCTCGGTGGTCGATCTCTCCACCGGTGTCTCGACGGCCGACATTCCGGTCGATCGAGGCGATTACGACGGCCCGATACAGATGTCGGTGATCGGCGATGTGGTCGTCGAGCAACGCGGTTCCGACGTGGTCGCTCTCGGCTGACTCGATCGCACGGGCTTCGTTCTACTCCGCCGGATCGTAGGTCTTCAGATCGGCTCCGCCGTCCCAGTACGCCAGCAGATTTTCGGCGAGTTCTCGATATGCCTGCGCGCCCTTGTTCTTTCGGCCCGAGAGTACCGTCGCGCCGGATGCACTGGCCTCGGCGAAGCGCACGGTCCGCGGAATCGGCGGCGCAAGAACCGGTAACGAATAGCGGTCCGAGACATCGCCGAGCACGTCCCTGCTGTGCGTGGTGCGGGCGTCGAACAGGGTGGGAAGGGCCCCGAGCAGCGTCAGGTCGGGGTTGGTGATCTGTTGTACCTCGGACACCGTCCGTAACAACTGCCCGACCCCGCGATGCGCGAGGGTCTCGCACTGCAGGGGTACCAACACCGACTGTGCGGCGGTGAGGCCGTTGAGGGTCAGCACTCCCAGCGACGGCGGACAATCGATGACGACGACATCGAAATCATCGAGAATCGGTGCGAGCGCCCGCTTGAGTGCGAATTCGCGACCCGCACGCATCAGCAGCAACGCTTCCGCGCCTGCGAGATCGATCGTCGCAGGGAGCAGCACGATTCCTTCCGCAGTCTCGATCAGTACGTCCTCGACCTTCGCATCCCCGGTCAGCACTTCGTGGACCGAGGAATCGAGCTTGTCCGGGTTGTGTCCGAGCGAGAACGTCAGACAGCCCTGCGGGTCGAGGTCGACCACCAGGACTCGTCGATCGAGAGCATGCAGCGCGGCCGCTAGCGAAGCCACCGTGGTGGTCTTGGCGACGCCGCCCTTCTGATTCGCTACCGCGAGAATTGTCGTCACGGCCTTGATCCTTGCCTACATCGAGCCGATGAGCGAGGGTTCGGCATCTGTCGGGCGCGTCAGTGCAGCGCGATCGGTGCCGCGGACCGCTCGGTCACGTGCTTCGTCCGGGGCAGGAAGAAGGCGGGAACGAAGGTGACGACGATCAGGACCAACGCAACCATGAACGTGGTGCCGAACGCCCTGGCCGAGATATCGAAGGCCTCGACCTGGCTGGTCGCAGTCGATGCGGGCTTCTGCTGCGCGGTCAGCACCACCGACATCAGCGCGGTACCCATCGAACCGGCCGCTTGCTGAACGATGTTCATCAAGGTCGAGCCGCGTGCAACTGTGTCGTCGGTCAGCGTCTGCAGGGCGGCCGTCATGATGGGCATCATCGTCGAACCGAGGCCGAGCCCCATGACGAACAATGCGCCGATGAGCAGGGTGTAGGACGTGTCGGTGCCGACCTGCGTGAAGACCGCCATCCCTGCGGTGATGAGCACCATTCCCACCAGCACGATCCTGCCGGGACCGAACTTGTCGGCGATCACTCCGGCGATCGGCATCGCGATCATCGCGCCGATGCCCTGTGGTGCGAGCAGCAGCCCGGCAGTCAATGTCGTTTCGCCGCGAAGCAGGAAATAGCTCGGGAACAGCAGACCCGCGCCCATGAAGGCGACCATGAAGAGCGTCGTGGTGATCACGGCCACGGTGAGCGATCTGTTCCCGAACAGCCGGAGATCGATCAGCGGATGCTGGACACGCAGGGCATGAAAAACGAACAGCACGATCAACACGAGCCCCACGATGACCGGGACCAGCACCTTCACCGCGAGAACGGTTTCGGTTTCGACGACAGAGGAAGCGCCGTAGAGGAACAGAGCGAGGCCCGGCGAGAGCATCAGCATGCCGCGAAAATCGAAGGACTCGGACGGAGTCGGGTTGTCCTTGGGGAAGATCACCACGGCCGCGATCAGGGCGAGGATGCCGATCGGAAGGTTGATGAGGAAGATCCAGTGCCAGCTCGCCGCCTCGATCAGCCAGCCGCCGAGGATGGGCCCTGCGATGGGCCCGATGAGCATCGGTACACCCAGCACGGCCATCACGCGCCCGATGCGCTCGGGGCCGGCGGCGCGCGTCATGATCGTCATGCCCAGGGGCATCAGCATGCCGCCGCCGAGTCCCTGCAGCACTCGGAACACGATGAGCGACGTGATGTCCCAGGCGAAGCTGCACAGCACCGAACCGAGGACGAACAGTACAAGCGCGGTGATGTAGAGGCGCTTGGTTCCGAACCGATCGGCAGCCCACCCGGTCAGGGGTATGACGGTGGCGAGGGCGAGCGTGTAGCCCGTCATCGTCCACGCGGCGTTGGCGTAGGTGGTGTCGAAGACATCCGTAAACGTACGGAGCGCGACGCTGACGACGGTGACGTCGAGAATCGACATGATGGCCCCGAGCACGACGACCCCGGCGATCTTCAACAACGCGCCGTCGAGCTTCTCCGGAGCATCGGGCGACGCGGGCTTCTGCAGGTCGGTCATGGTTCTCCAGACGATGATAAGGAGCTGTGAGGCGCGACGGGCAGAGCTGCGTCGCCCAACGGAGCGAAGATTCGCAACGAGAGTAACCGGCCGGTAGGTCTGTACTCAATCGACAAATCGGACAGATCCGCAGGCCACCTATGACAAGGGCCACATCCCGAGGGCAGGCATGATCGTTCCATGACCACACACGGCGGCGTCGAGGCCGGCAGAGTCGTTCTACTCCGGCACGGCGAGACCGAATGGGCGCTGGCCGGTAAGCACACCGGCAACACCGACGTCCCCCTCACGAGCACCGGCGAGCAACAGGCCGTCGAGGCCGGATCGCTCCTCGGACTACTGAAGCTGCGCGATCCCCTGGTGATCACGAGCCCGCGAGAGCGCGCCCGTCGAACCGCCGAGCTCGCGGGCCTGCAGGTCGATCGAACGTGGGATGCGTTGTCGGAGTGGGACTACGGCGACTACGAGGGCATCACGTCGACGCAGATCCACCGGACGGTGCCGCACTGGACCGTCTGGACGCATCCGTGCCCGGGTGGTGAGTCCATCGGCGACATCGCAGTGCGCGTCGAACTGGTGCTCTCGGTCGTCCTGCCGTTGTTGAGCGGCCGCGACGTCGTACTGGTCGGCCACGGCCACTTCTCGCGCGCTCTGATCGCCGGCTGGACCGAGGCCCCCATCACCGAGGGCAAACGCTTCGCACTCTCGCCCGCCGCGTATTCGTTGCTCGGCTTCGAGCATTCGTTTCGCCAGCTCGTCGCACACAACGTGCACCCTTCGATTCTCACCGCCGCCACGGCACCGAAAGGAAACACAGGATGATTCGCCGCGCCACCGAGGCCGATGTTCCCGCCATCACCGCTCTCGTGCACGAACTCGCCGCCTACGAGAAGTCGTCCTCGCTGTGCACCGTTCGAGACGAGCAGCTTCGTTCTGCGCTGTTCGGAGCGCAGCCGTCGGTGTTCGCACACGTCGCCGAGCACGAGGGGACGGTGGTGGGGTGCGCGCTGTGGTTCTTGAACTTCTCCACGTGGGACGGCGTCAACGGTATCTATCTGGAGGATCTCTACGTGCAGCCCGCCGCGCGCGGAGAAGGCTTCGGAACCGCACTGCTCGCCGCGTTGGCCGCCGAATGCATCGATCGGCAGTACACGCGGTTGGCTTGGTCGGTTCTGGACTGGAACACCCCGTCGATCGGCTTCTACCGATCGCTCGGAGCCGAGCCACAGGACGAGTGGACCACGTTCCGCCTGACCGAGGAGGCACTGGCAGAGCTGGCCACCCGGGCGCGTTGAACGACTACCTCAACGGAGATCGTCGTCGACGCCGCTGTATTCGGCGGCCATCCACCGGGAGGACGGCGGGCTGAACAGCAGAACCAGCACCGCCACGACCACTGCTCCGAGGGCGACGCCGTAGACGGTCTGATGCGATCCGGTCAACAGTGACCACACGACGGGGAGCAGCAGCAGCTGTACGACGGTGGCGATGGACCGTCCCCAGCGTTTTCCGAGGATCAGGGCGACGCCTGCCGCCCCGACTCCGATACCCAGGACGCCGAACCACCCCGCGGTGCCGTACCCGTTGGCCACGGCGTTGTCCCCTTCCCCGGAGAACGCTCGGACGAGTAGGACTGTCGCGGCCACCAACGACGCCACGCCCTGCGCTGCGACGAGCGCCCCGGCGGATCGAAACGTGGCCGGCGGGGTGAGGTTCTCGGGTGAGGTGGACACGCGACCAGCCTAGGCAACCGGGAGTGGAGCCTGCGGAACGACCTCGGCAACCGGGAGTGGAGCATGCGGAACGACCCTGGGGCGGAGAGTGGAGCCTGCGGAACGACCCAGGTGACCGGAGTGGAGCCTGCGGAACGACCCGGTTAGTGTCAGTGCTCGTGCGTGCGCTGCTGATCGTCAATCCCAATGCGACTTCTACGACGGCTGCGGCTCGGGATCTGTTGGCTCATGCGTTGTCGAGTCGGGTGCGGGTGACGGTTGCGCAGACGACTCATCGTGATCATGCGTCGGAGCTTGCTCGGGGTGCCCGTGAGGACGGGATGGGTCTGGTGATCGTTCATGGTGGCGACGGGACGGTCAACGAGGTCATCAACGGTTTGCTCGGGGTGCCGTTGCCGACGTCGATGCACGCGGTGACGATCGGTGCCATTCCGCCGATCGCCGTCGTTCCGGGCGGTAGTGCGAATGTGTTCGCGCGTTCGCTGGGCATCGAGGCGGATCCGGTGGCGGCGACGAATCAGTTGATCGGTCTGCTCGATGCGCGGGCGCGGCGGACGATCGGGTTGGGGCACTGCGACAATCGCTGGTTCACGTTCAATGCGGGCATGGGTTGGGATGCGGAAGTGTGTCGGGCGATCGATGCGGGTCGTAAGGATGGAAAGCCGGTGTCGGCGACCCGGTACGTTCGATCGGCGGTTCAGGAATTCTTCAAGCTCAAGCGGCGTCCTGCCCGCTTGACGGTCGAGGTTCCCGGGCGGGAGCCGTTCGGCGAGGTGCACTACGCGTTCGTGTCGAATTCGAGTCCGTGGACGTACATGAACGAGCGGCCGGTGCACACCAATCCGGGCACTGGTTTCGACTCGGGTCTCGGGGTGTTCGGCATGCGCTCGACTGCCCTGTTCCCCACACTGCGGGTGTCTCGTCAGATGCTGACCAAGGGCGCAGAACCCAAGTCTCGCAAGCTGATTCGGATCGATGATGTTCCGAGCGTACGAATCTCTTCCGCCGAGCCGGTCGGTTTGCAGATGGACGGGGACTACCTCGGCGAACGCACCGAGGCCGAGTTCTTCTCGACTCCCGACGCGCTGGAAGTGGTTGCGCCGAGCATGTGAGGGCCGCAAACATCGACCCCGCTGCTGCTCAGAGTGCACTTCTTGTGAAATCACGAGCGAAATCTGTTCACTCGGGGTACAAAGGAGCGTAGAAGGCTAAAGCGAGCCTAACAGAGTGAGCTTGACCACGGTCACGCGCGTACCCCTTGACTTCACCTGAGTTCGTGAAAGCATTCACAAGCAACAGTGCGGAAACATTGGTTACCCACTCGTGAACAGAAGAGAAACGAAACGGCGCTTCGGCGCCCGGTAAGGAGCAGAGGATGGACTGGCGCCACAAGGCTATTTGTCGCGATGAAGATCCGGAACTATTTTTCCCGGTGGGAAACAGTGGTCCGGCGCTCGCGCAGATCGCCGATGCCAAAGTCGTCTGTACTCGGTGCCCCGTCACCGCTGAATGCCTGTCCTGGGCACTCGAATCCGGCCAGGACGCAGGAGTATGGGGCGCAATGAGTGAAGACGAGCGCCGTGCACTCAAGCGACGCAACGCACGTACGCGCGCACGCAGCTCCGTCTAGGACGCTTACGCAGTAATCAGCAAGGCCCGGTATCCGCCCACAGCGGACACCGGGCCTTCTGCGTTCCACAGGCCACCGACGAGCCCGTTACGCACTGTTCACCGAACGTGCATCAGGGCCTCGGCACACGCCGTCCCAGAGGAACCCTCAACATCGCGTCGGTTCCCCCACCCGCCGCCGGGTGCAGACCAAGCGATCCGTTCAGCTCCACCGAGACCAGCGTGCGCACGATCTGCAGCCCGAGACCGTCCGAGCGTTCCAGGGAGAACCCGGTGGGCAACCCGCGCCCGTCGTCATGGATGACCACATCCAGCCACTTCGCGGACCGGTCGGCCCCGATTCGGACGACACCGGCCGACCCGGCGTCGAATCCGTGCTCCATCGCGTTCTGCACCAGCTCTGTGAGCACCATCACCAAAGGTGTAGCCCGTTCGGCCGAGAAGACACCGAGTTTGCCCTCGCGCACCACTCGGACCCTCGGATTGACCGTCGCTATGTCCAGCATGATCGGCACCAGACGATCGACGATCTCGTCCAGGTCCACTTCTTCGTCCACCGACATCGACAGCATCTCGTGCACGAGTGCAATGGATGTCACCCGACGGACCGACTCGGCCAACGCCGTGCGCGCTTCCTCGTTCTCGAGCCGACGAGACTGGAGCCGGAGCAGCGCCGCCACCGTCTGCAGGTTGTTCTTCACCCGATGATGGATCTCCCGGATGGTCGCGTCCTTGCTCAGCAGAGCACGATCGCGTCGCTTCACCTCGGTGACATCGCGGATCAACACTGCCGCACCGGCCGACCTCCCCCGGGGCTGAAGAGCCAGCGTGCGCACGAGAACGGTGGCACCGCGTGCATCGACCTCCATCCGGTGTCCCACGTTGCCGCTCAGCGACGACCTGATGTGGTCGGCCACTTCCTGTGAGTCGAAAGGGTCGGTGACCAGAGACCGCGTGACCGAAGCCAGATCTCGACCGGACAGCTCCGTCGTCAATCCCATCCGGTGGTACGCCGAGAGGGCGTTGGGACTGGCGTAGTCCACCCGCCCCTCGGTGTCGATGCGAATGAAACCGTCGCCTGCCCGCGGAGACGAGTTCACATCGGTGCGCTCTTCCGGGGTGGGAAACGTCCCTTCACTGATCATCAGACACAGGTCGTCGGCACATTCCCGATACGCCACCTCGAGGGCACTCGGCGGTCGAAGCTGCGCGGGATTGGTATCGCGGGTCAGCACCGCGATGACGTGCTCTCCGCAGCGCACCGGAATGCTCTCGGTCCGCGTCACCACTCCTCCGTGCACGATTTCCCGCTGCTGCAGCGCGACCATCACATCGGGGTGCTCGGTTTCGGAGATCGTCGTTCCCACGATGTCGTGAGTGAAGACCGTGGGCGCGGTGGTCGGCCGGCACTGGGCCACACACAGCACGTCGGCGGTCCCACTGGACACGTCGTCGGTGCCGACCCACAGGAGCACGTCGGCGAACGACAGGTCGGCCAGCAGCTGCCACTCGCCTACGACGCGTTGCAGATGATCGACCGCGACGCCGGGGAGGTCGGTGTGCTCGGCCAGAAGGTCACTGAGAGTCGACACGAAATCTCACGTGACCGTTGCTCAGGACACGACGGCGATGAGGTCGCCCTGCTGAATGACGTCGCCTACCGCGACGTCCACCGACGTGACCGTGCCTGCTGTCTCGGCCAGCACGGGAATTTCCATCTTCATCGATTCCAGGATCACGAGGGTGTCACCGACCTCGACAGCGTCGCCTCGGGCCACGACCACCTGAAATACAGTGGACACCATCTCCGCACGAACGTCCTCGGACACCGGCGAACCCCTCTCTCACGTCACCACGAACTGCGCTGGACACTCATCGGAGACCAGGCCCGTCACAGTAAGCCAATCACACGTGGGAGACTGTAGTGAACAAACGAGAGGAGCCCATCATGGGAAAGCGTGGACGTAAGAAGCGTGCTCGTAAGGGCAACAAGGCCAACCACGGCAAACGTCCGAACAGCTGACGGTTTGTCACAAGCCGCGAGGGGCCGAGAAGCGACTGCTTCTCGGCCCCTCGTCGTTGTGCGACCTGCGATTACTCGGAGTCGGTCTGGCGAATCAACACGGTCCGTCGAATCTCGACGCTGAGCCGTTCGCGCAGCCCGGCCGGCGCTTGGTCTCCCCCGCACTTGCGTGAGATCAGCCGCTTGACCTTTTCTTCGATTCCATAGGCCTCGAAGCAGGATCCGCATTCGTCGATGTGCTTCTGCAGACGGGATCGGCTCGCTTCGTCGCATTCGTTGTCGAGCATCACCCACACGTCCGCGATCACTGCCGAGCAGTCGAGGCGCTCGAACTGTGCGTCCCCGTCGTCGATCTTTCCGGTGCCCGTCACTGGACTACCTCCTGCTCGTGCCGGTCGACAGCGCCGTCCCGGTTGAAACCACGCTCACGCGCAACCCCTGCCAGCAGACCTCGCAGTTGCTTGCGTCCGCGGTGCAGACGCGACATCACCGTGCCGATGGGAGTACCCATGATCTCGGCGATCTCCTTGTACGGGAACCCCTCGACGTCGGCGTAGTACACAGCCATCCGAAACTCTTCGGGAAGAGACTGCAGCGCGGCTTTGATGTCGTCGTCCGGCAGCGCATCCAGGGCCTCGACCTCGGCGGAACGCAGCCCCGTCGACGTGTGTTCGGCCGTGGCGGCGAGCTGCCAGTCACTGATCTCGTCGGTCGGGTACTGAGCGGGCTGACGCTGCTTCTTGCGGTAGGAGTTGATGTAGGTGTTGGTGAGAATTCGGTACAGCCACGCCTTGAGGTTCGTGCCCTCACGGAACGACCGGAAAGCCGAGTAGGCCTTCACGAACGTCTCCTGCACCAGGTCCTCGGCGTCGGCGGGGTTACGCGTCATTCGCAGAGCTGCCCCGTAGAGCTGATCGAGCATCGGCAACGCGTCGCGCTCGAAGCGCTCGGTCAACTGCACCTCGGTCTCGGCAGCTCTGCGCTCCGCGATCGCCTTCTCGTCGTCCACGTCAGCGACGGGATTGCTGGCTTCTGTCACGCTGATCCCTTCGATAGCTTCCACCGCCCAGGCTACCGCGCCCGAGGTCGACTTCTGCGAAGAGATCACCCCCTTCAACGCGAGGGGACGTCCCGCGGTCAGCACTGCCATTCGTCATTCCTTCCGCCTGCATCCGTATCTGTTGATACACAACACAGCGTCGTGCCGCCGTGTTCCCGCGCGGTCGCTAGAGTCCGGTGAATGGCTGCGTCCACACCCGCTCTCGCGCTGCTCACCGCACGAAAGGTGGCGCACACCGTGCATTCGTACGACCACGATGCTCGGGTGCAGTCCTACGGCGAGGAGGCGGCACAGATCCTCGTCGAACGGCTCGGCGTTCGGCCCGAACAGGTCTTCAAGACGCTCGTCGTCGAACGAGCAGATCGCTCGCTGGCGGTGGCGATCGTTCCGGTGACCGCAATGCTCTCGCTCAAGGCCGCTGCCGCCGCCCTGTCCACCAGAAAGATCACGATGGCCGACAGGGCCGCCGCCGAGCGCTCCTCCGGGTACGTCTTCGGCGGTATCTCACCACTCGGCCAACGCAAGTCCCTGCCCACCGCGATCGACGCCTCGGCTCTCGGCTTCGAGACGATTCTGTGCAGCGGAGGTCGCCGAGGACTGGAAATCGAACTCGCACCAGCCGATCTGGTGCGGCTCACAGGCGCTACATCCGCGCCCATCGCCGCGCGCTGATACCGAATGAGAGAAGATGGACGGGTGAGCAATTGGACAGCCCCAGCCGCCGTCGCACCCGTCGACGCGACAGTCACTCTGCCCGGATCGAAATCGATCACCAATCGCGCACTGATCATCGCCTCGCTCGCCACCGGCTCGTCGACGATCACCGGGGCCCTGCGCAGCCGTGACACCGATCTGATGATCGACGCCCTGGCAACCTTGGGAATCGAGATCATCACCGCGGACGAGGACAGGACGACGTTGCGCGTGACTCCGGCACCGTTGCACGGAGGAGTCGTGGAGTGCGGTCTGGCGGGTACCGTGATGCGCTTCGTGCCGCCTCTGGCTGCGCTCGCCGCAGGCGAGGTGTCGTTCGACGGCGACGAGCAGGCACGTATTCGTCCACTCGACACGATCCTCGACGCTCTGCGCGCTGTGGGGGCCGAGATCGACGGTAGCGCGCTGCCGTTCACGATGCGCGGCACCGGTTCGCTGCGCGGCGGATCGGTCGAGATCGACGCCTCGGGGTCCTCGCAGTTCGTCTCGGGCCTGATGCTCTCTGCGGCGGCTTTCGACGAGGGAATCGAAATCCACCACATCGGCAAGCCTGTTCCGTCCATGCCGCACATCGACATGACCGTGGACATGTTGCGGCGCGCGGGCGTTCGAGTCGATACCCCCGAGTCCGGTGGTGACGCGAACACCTGGCGGGTGCACCCCGGGCCGGTCGCGCCGATCGAGTGGAGCATCGAGCCGGACCTGTCCAACGCCACCCCCTTCCTCGCTGCAGCGGTGGTGACGAAAGGCAGGGTGCGCGTGCCGAATTGGCCCGAATCGACCACTCAGCCCGGCGATGCCTTCCGCGAGATACTCACCCGGATGGGCGCTCGAGTCGACCTGACCGCAGGCATCTTGACCGTCGAGGGCCCGGATACGTTGCGCGGCATCGACTTCGATCTCCACGATGTCGGCGAACTGACCCCGACGGTCGCGGCACTCGCCGCACTGGCCGAGGGTCCGTCGATCCTGCGTGGCATCGCCCACCTGCGTGGCCACGAGACCGACCGACTCGCCGCACTGACAACCGAGATCGTCCGACTCGGTGGACACGCAGTCGAGACGGACGACGGCATCCGAATCGATCCGGCTCCGCTGCACGCAGGCGTCTGGCACTCCTACGCCGACCACCGGATGGCCACCGCAGGAGCGATCGTCGGACTGCGTGTCCCCGGGGTCGAGGTGGACGACATCGGCACCACCGCCAAGACGCTCCCCGGTTTCGAGATGCTGTGGGACGCAATGCTGTCCGCATCGACACCGAGCGGGGTCGGCTCCTGACCGCGCGCCGGTACGACGAGTCCGACGTTCGTATCCGACCGGGCAAGAGTTCGCGTCCACGGACCAAGACTCGACCCGAACACAACGACGCCGAAGCAGGCATGGTGGTGTCCGTCGACCGCGGCCGATGGGGCTGCGTGCTCGACGGTGACCCGAACCGGCCGGTCGTGACGATGCGTGCCCGCGAGCTGGGCCGAACTCCTATCGTGGTGGGAGACGAGGTCGGTATCGTCGGGGATCTATCGGGCAAGGTCGACACTCTGGCCCGAATAGTCCGCGTAGCCGAGCGGCGGACGGTGTTGCGTCGCACCGCCGACGACACCGACCCGTTCGAGCGCGTGGTGGTGGCCAATGCCGACCGGCTGCTCATCGTCGCGGCGCTCGCAGACCCGCCGCCCCGCACCGGCTTCGTCGAACGAGCACTCGTGGCCGCGTACGTCGGCGGACTCGAACCCGTTCTGTGCCTGACCAAGAGCGATCTGGCCGACCCCGAGGAATTCACTGCGGCCTTCGCCGATCTCGACGTCCCGGTGGTGCTGGCGGGCCAATCCGAGGACCTCACGGAGCTGACCGCGATGCTGACGAACTCGGTGACCGCGCTCATCGGGCACTCGGGCGTCGGAAAGTCCACGCTCGTCAACCGGCTGGTGCCCGACGCCTATCGCGCCACCGGCGTGGTCTCGGGCGTTGGCAAGGGACGTCACACCTCGACGCAGTCGGTGGCGCTGCCGCTGCCCGACGGCGGCTGGGTGGTCGACACCCCAGGTATCCGGTCGTTCGGACTGGCGCACATTTCCCCCGAGAACGTCGTCGCCGCGTTCTCCGATCTGGCGGACACGATCGAGAACTGCCCCCGAGGATGCACCCACCTGGGCCCACCGGCAGATCCCGAGTGCGCCCTCGACGCGCTCACCGGAGACGCGGGTCGACGCGTCGCGGCCGTGCGCCTGCTCCTCGAGGCCGTTCGAACGAACGACGCTTGGTAGCTATGGGCAGGTAGGGATTCGGCAGCGGTCGAAGTCTGCGGTGGGACTTGGATGGTGACGGTGCGGCAGCCGGTTGTGCGCCGGGCCCGTGCACCCGCCGAAAGGGTACAGAATCGAGCCACCAGACCACCACCATGTGCGGCACGGTGAGCGCGAGCAGGAGGCGCAGCACTTCGGCCACCATCGTCGTCGAGTTAGGTGACGCAACGGTGAACCAGCCGAGGGCGAGCACCGCTGTCAACGCCGCCAGCGAGGGCACTGCGGAAAGCCGAACCAGCCGCCAGGTCGCCTCTCGCCCCCGACCATCGCCGACGAGTGCGGCGCAGCCGGGCTCGACCGTCAACAATCGGGCGGTGTGGCGCAGCGCGTGCCAGCAGCCGAACCAGACCGCAAAGGCCACCAATGGTGGTGCCGCCATCCCCAGGGCACCGATGAGCACGACGTCGAGCGCCACGGTTCGATGACCCGACCGCAGGGCGGCGGCCACTGCGACGGACGCCGCAACGCACCACGTCGACACCAGTGCTGTCTGAACCGGCGCAGCCGAAATGAGGACGGCCAACTCCGGCGAAACAGCTGTCGCCACTCGAAGGAGCTGATCGCCCGAACGCGCCAGCGGCAACACGAGAGCACCGGAGCCCGCTACGACGATCGCAGCAGCCGGAATCCGTCGTGGCCGCCACCCGGTCAGCAACCGGGAGACCTCGAGTTCTCCCAATCCGAAATGCACCGCGCTGAACAGAACGGCCGCGACCAATGCGATCGGACCGACCCACTGCAGCAGTGCCCATGCTGCGGCAGCCGCGCCCGCGTAGACCGCGGCTACCGCCGGTAGCGGGGTACCCCCCGACAATCGCTTTGCCATCAGATGGTCGATCGCCCCGTGCGGGATACCTGCGAGGAAAGCCAGGCCCGCGACAACCAACGCCACCGGCGCGGTGATGGCGGGCAGCCCGAACAGGTGGCCGCACGACATCACCACCGTCCCCACCACCAACCACCGCGACCATGTCGCAGCAGTCAGCAGTGGGGCGGTGGTGCTTGTCGTCGAGTCGCCCGATTGTTTCGTGAGACTCACGATCGTGCGCTACGAGCCGTTCGTCCCGGCCGACGCGGGCCGAACTTCGAGCTCAGTTTCCCGCGCCGCGAAATCGGGGTCATCGGCGAAGGACTTCAGGCGAGCGATCTTGTAGATCAACAGGCCGTACAGCACCTTGGCGAGGATGTCGGCGATCGAGTATCCACCCTGCTTCGCAACCCATGCCGTGGCTCCCGCGTCCGAGAAGTACAGCGGAATTATGTATGCGATCGGGTACACACCCCAGGTGGCCAGGAGAAGAATCCTCATCCGACTGACGGTTTGCCGCACTGCCGGGGGCTGCCGGTCGAGCGAACGCGTCAGCTCTACGAAGAGCACGTAGAGGATGTACAGGAACGGGATGGTGGACAGCAATCCGAAGACGTTTCGAATGGTGTTGTCAGCACTGATCTCACCCGGGTAGCCCAGTGCGATCATCAGAGCAGACGCCGGAATCAGTCGGTAGAGCAACGAAGCCTGCAGCTTCTTGGCGAGTGCCAGAACGACGATGAGCTCGGTCAGCAGCAGCGGGACCGTGAGCAACCAGTCGACGTAGCGATACCCCTCGTTGAAGGACTCGCCCACCGCCTGAACGTACGTTCCGCGCCCACCTTGGGCGTCGGTGACGAACGCGGACTTGAAGGATTCGAAGATGCGGAAGTAGTGGTACGCAGCAATGCCACACACGATCGCAGAGATAACCAGGGCCTGGCGATACCGCGCAAGCACCCGTGGCTGAGCTGCGAGCAGGAACAGCGAACCGAACAACTGCGCGGCGATGACCAGGGACAAAAAGTTGTACACCGTGTCGAACTGTGACTGAGTTAGTTCCTCGGGAATCATCTCTCACCTCTGAGCGCGTGTTACTTACCGGACGAACTAACCGTACTGTACTGAACTATAAGTTCACTAGTGAATAATCAATCCAGAACTGATCTTTCTGTACATCAGCTATTTTGGACGCAGCGGCGTATATTCAGCCGCTTCACACGTGAGGCGAGGTGAACCACACATGGCATTCGGTCAGAAGCTCGAGCAGCTCACGGTGCCCGCCGATTCGCGGGTGGCCCGCACCCGAGCGGACGTCGCGCGTAGCGCTTTGGCGGTTCTCACCCAAGAGGGTTCGGACGCGTTGACCCACGCCCGAGTAGCCGAGATCGCCGGGTACTCCAAGACGACCCTGTACTCACACTGGCCTTCCAAAATCGACCTCGTGCTCGTCGCACTCGATGCCCTGGGGGACATGCCTCACCACGAGGCCACCGGCGACCTGCGGATCGACTTGATCGCCGAATTGAAGTTGTTTCGCCACGCAGTGATCGAGCTGCGGCTCGATCGCGTGCTCATTGCCATGTCCCAGTGGGCGAGCGTCGAAACCGTGAGTCGACTGCGGGACGCCATCAACACCAATGCGCAGCGTCCAGTCCGGCAGATGCTCGAAAAGTCCTTCCAAGGACCACAATTGGAAGCGGCCATCTCCATGCTCGCCGGCGTGGTCGCCTGCCCGTCGCTGATGTTCGACACCGTCCCGAGCGACGACGTCATCGAGGCGGCCGTGGACATGATCGTCCGCAGCGACTGACGGGCCCCGCACCGAAAACCCGCCATGGGACGCAGGTCGACGACCGCACGTTGCCGGCGATGATGTCATCGCGTCAATTCACCAGAGGGGCAGGCTAACCCGACAGAACGGGCAACGCCCTCGCAAGGTGTCGCCGTCGGTCCGCCTACTGTTCGAGGCCGTTCGAACGAACAATGCCTGGTGGCAACCGGCTCCGTACGAGAGTCGACTGCGACCAGGCTTGCTCGTGATCGAGAATGCTTACACGGCGGAACCGACCCGCCTACGAATTCCCTTGCGCTTCTTCGTCTCTGCTATGGCGGTGCGCAGACCACGACGCTTGCCGGTCTCGGGATCGACGGTGAACAGACCTGCGGGCGCGTCGGCCCACTTGCGCTCCGACGCCGTCTCGGGGGCGTCGTCGCTCGTTGCCTTCAAGTACTTGTTGGGCAGCGACAGCTTCGCAATCGTGCGCCACGACAGGAAGTACTGGTGGACGATCGAACCGGTCGTGTACGGCAGGTCGTACTTCTCGGCAAGCTCGAGAACCCGAACCTTGATCTCCCGCAGTCGATTACTGGGGAGGTCGGGGAACAGGTGGTGCTCGATCTGGTAGCACAGGTTGCCGCTCATGAACTCCATGACGGGACCGGCATTGAAGTTGGCGCTGCCGAGCATCTGACGCAGGTACCACTGCCCCTGAGTCTCGCCCTCCATGTCGGACTTGGTGAACTTCTCCGCACCGTCCGGGAAGTGACCGCAGAAGATGACGGTGTTGGTCCACACGTTGCGCATCATGTTGGCGACGATGTTCGCCGTCAACGTGCTCTTCCAGGCGGGACCGGTCAGTAACGGATGGAGGATGTAGTCCTTGCCGATCTGCTTGCCGACTTTTTCGAGCACCTCGCGTCGCTTCTGCTCGAACTCCTCGCGGGGCACTCGCCCCTTGGCGACCTTGCCCAGTTCGAGGTGCTGAAGCGCCACTCCGTACTCGAAGAACAACTGCAGCAGCAGGTTGTAGACGGGGTTGCCGAGGTTGAACGGCTTCCATCGCTGGTCTCGGGTGACGCGCAGCAGGCCGTAGCCCACATCGTCGTCCATGCCCAGGATATTCGTGTACTTGTGGTGGATGTAATTGTGCGTCTGCTTCCAGTGAGCCGACGGCCCCGTGTTGTCCCACTCCCACGAGGTGGAGTGGATCTCCGGGTCGTTCATCCAGTCCCACTGGCCGTGCATGACGTTGTGGCCGAGCTCCATGTTCTCGATGATCTTCGCAACCCCGAGCATGGCGGTGCCGACGAGCCACGCCGGACGACGGCGGCTGGCGAAGAGCACGGCCCGGCCACCGATGTCGAGGGACCGCTGCAGGCGGATCGTGTTCTTGACGTACCTGGCGTCGCGTTCACCGCGGGACGCTTCGATGTCACGCCGGATGGAGTCGAGCTCGTGGCCCAACGCCTCGATGTCGGCATCGGTCAGATGCGCGTATTCTTTGACGTCCGTAATCGCCATGGGAAACAACCTCCTGGCAGTCGTGAACACATAGCTCGCATAATCAGGCCATGTGCAATTCCGTCACCTACCGTACCGTAACTTACGGTTCCGTAGGTTACGGGCGGAAAACTGTGTGACGATTCACAATCGAACGCGGTCGCCCGAACGACGAAGGGCCTTGGCCTGACGCTTGGCTTCCTTCTTGGCATTGCGCAAGCTCACGCGCGCCTCCTGCATTGCCGAACGCAGACCTCGACGCTGCCCGGTGAGCGGATCGATCCGAAGCGCATGAACGGCAGGCGAATCGCCGACCCGCCATCGCCGCTCGGACGACGTCTCGGGAGCGTTGTCGGACGTGGCGCGCAACCATGAGTCGGGCAGCGACAGCTTGTGGATGGTCCGCAACGCCAACAGATACTGCTTGCCGAGTGACCCTGTGGTGTACGGCAGGTCGTACTTCTCGCACAGAGCGTGCACCTTCTCGGCGATCTCCGAGTACCTGTTGCTCGGCAGATCCGGGAACATGTGATGCTCGATCTGGTAGCAGAGGTTGCCGCTCATGAACGCCATGACCGGACCGGCTTCGAAGTTCGCACTGCCCAGCATCTGACGCAGGTACCACTCGGGTCGTGTCTCGGTCTCGAACTGCCCGATCGTGAACTTCTCTGCCCCGTCGGGGAAGTGACCGCAAAAGATCACCGCGTATGCCCACAGGTTCCGGACGAGGTTGGCCGACGCGTTGGCGGTCAAGGTGGACTTCCACGACGGACCGGACAGTGCCGGGAACAGGACGAAATCCTTGCCGACCTGCTTGGCGATCTTGCGCGCGAAGGCGCGGCTCGCCGGAGACTTCAGCAGACCCTTCTCGTCCTCGCCGTCCAGCTGCTTCTGCGCGTCGTAGTCGTGCAGCGCGATGCCCCACTCGAAAGTGGTGGCCAGCACGATGTTGGCGAGCGGCTGAACGAGGTTGATCGGCTTCCACGGCTCGTCACGGGTCATCCGCAGGATGCCGAAGCCGATGTCGTCGTCCATGCCGACGATGTTGGTGTACGTGTGGTGCGAGTAGTTGTGGGCGCGTTTCCACTGCTCCGACGGTCCGGTCTGATCCCACTCCCAGGAGGTGGAATGAATTTCCGGATCGTTCATCCAGT
The DNA here is from genome assembly GCF_033142445.1 of Rhodococcus sp. IEGM 1330. Taxonomy (NCBI): domain Bacteria; kingdom Bacillati; phylum Actinomycetota; class Actinomycetes; order Mycobacteriales; family Nocardiaceae; genus Rhodococcus; species Rhodococcus sp. IEGM 1330. Next base: position 548,402 of record NZ_JAWLSB010000001.1, on the reverse strand, counting down.
CCCACTGCCCGTGCATCACATTGTGGCCGAGCTCCATGTTCTCGATGATCTTGGCGACACTGAGCATCGCCGTGCCGGCGATCCAGGCCGGCCGATACTTGCTGCCGAGCAGCACCGCGCGGCCACCGAGCTCGAGCAGCCGCTGCAGCCTGATGGTCCGACGGATGTAGGCGGCATCGCGCTCGCCGCGGCTGTCTTCGACGTCTCGACGAATCGCATCCAGTTCACGACCGAACGCTTCCATATCCGCTTCGCTGAGATGAGCGAACTCTTTGATGTCGGTGATGGCCACCGGGTCCTCCAACAGTTGAGTGCAGTGCCCGAAATATCGGGTTTCGACGTGGGCAACCTACGCAAGCGTAACCGAACAGTCTGAGAAAGCAGTGTGCGGAAAACAGACCTACAGTTCCAATGTGCAGTCGCCCGCAGCAGCGGAAATACACGTCTGGACGCGGTCGCCCTCGCTGTGTTCCTTACCGGAACGGAGATCGATCACATGCCCCGAAGTCAACGGCACCACACACGTCTGACAGATACCCATCCGGCAGCCGAACGGCATCTGAACGCCGACGTTCTCGCCGGCTTCGAGCAGACTGGTCGCACCGTCGACGGTGGTTTTCTTGTCCGACTTGGAGAACGTGACGGTACCGCCGGCACCGGAGGTGTCGGCTCGCGAGATCTCGAACCGCTCCAGATGAAGCCTGTCCTCGATACCCTCGCGCTTCCAGGTCTTCTCGATCTCTTCGAGCAGTGCGGCCGGGCCGCACGCCCAGGTGTCGCGCGTTCGCCAGTCGGGATAGAGCTCGTCGAGCGAGGCGAGTGCGAACTTGCCGTCCGATCGCGTCAGCTGCACGTGCGAGGTGAAGTTGGTATGAGACTTCTCCAGCGCGGTGATCTCGGCGGCGAACATGACTTCGTCCTCGGTGGGTGCCGAGTGGATGTGCACGGTGTCGGGCATGTCGCCGTGCCGATCCAATGCCCGCAGCATCGAGATGATCGGGGTGATGCCGCTGCCGGCCGTGACGAACAAGATCTTGTTCGGCGGCGGCACGGGCAGCGCGAAGTTGCCCTTCGGCGCCGCCAGCCGGACGATGGTTCCCTGTGGCACACCGCCGACGAGATGCGAGGAGAGGAAGCCTTCCGGCATCGCCTTGACGGTGATGGAGATCAGCTTGTCTTCCCAGTTCGGTGGGGAGGTCAACGAGTAGGACCGCCAGTGCCATCGCCCACCGAGGTGCAACCCGATCCCGATGTACTGGCCGGGGCGGTAGTCGAAGTTGAAGCCCCAACCCGGCTGGATCACCAGGGTCACCGCCGTGGCGGTTTCCTTCTCCACTCGCACGATGCGGCCGCGGAGTTCGCGTGCCGACCAGAGAGGATTCGCCAGATGCAGGTAGTCGTCGGGCAACAAGGGAGTGGTGATGCGGGTGAAGGCACCACGCACCATGTTCAGTCTCGGACGCTTGGGGGCCGATACACCGGCCGCCGGAGCCTCCAGCCACTTCTTCAGATCCATCGGGTGTTCCATCCCCTCGATCGAGATACTGAACCGCTTGCGGTCATCGAGGTTACGCTACCGTAGGTTCGGCTTCGGGAACACCTGTGCCGGTCTGAATCGTGCGCGAACGAACACTGCAGAGTCACAGCAGTTCGAGCAGAAACGACAACTCCTGGGGGGCGTACCACGCGAGGGTGTGATCCTCGGCGTCTCCGAGCACGAACTCCGCGTCGGCGTCACCCATGTCCGCGGCATCGACCGCAGCGACGGCCTTGGCGACCGCCAATTCGGCCCCTTCGAGATCGACGTGGACCGACGCGACCTGATCCATCCGCAACGGTTCCTTCAGCCGGACGACGGCATCGTCCAAATCGGGGCGCAGCGTGGGATCGTCGACATCGGCCGCGATCACCGCCCGCCGGTACACCACCCCTTCCGCGACCGTCCCGGTGTCGGTCTCGTCGTCGACTGCAGCGGCGATCAGTCGTAGAGAGGCCCGAGCGGCCTCCCCCATCGCCACCTCGGAGAGCTCCTCGTCGTCGCCGGACGAGTACGCCTCACGCAGTGTCGGTGTCACCGCAAAGGCCGTGCGCGAGACCGGGCTGAACTCACCCTCCGCCGACAACACTTTCAAGAACTCCAGCGTCGCCGGAACGTAGACACGCATTGCAGAAGACCTCACACTCTCGATTCGTTACTCGCGTCGACCAACTCTTCCAGTGCCTCGTGCAGAAGCGCCGTGACGACGTCCACGTCGGGCATTGCACCTCGATCTGCATTGAGCCCGAAGAACACGTAGCCGTCGTAGGACGTCAACCCGATGCTCATCGCCTGGTTCTCGAACAGCGGCGAAACCGGATACATCTCGAGCATGCGGGCACCGCCCACGTACAGCGGGAACTGGGGTCCTGGGGCGTTGGTGACGATCAGATTGAACACCCGCTGAGACAGCCGACTGCCCGCTCGCGCGCCCATCGCGTGCAGGCTCGCAGGCGCGAATCCGGAGATACGCATCAGGGTCTGTGCGGTGACGCCGCGACTCTGCTTGGCGTGCGCCTCGGTGGCGTGCGCAATGTGCGAGAGCCGCACCACGGCATTCGATTCACCGACGGGCAGATCGACGAGAAACGACGAGACCTCGCTTCGATCCTCCTCGGCCGGCTCGACCGGCCGGTCGGCCGCATCTCCGAAACCGACCCGATCGGCCGAGACGTACACCGACATGGGCACCATGGCCCGCACCGTCGAGGAGGCCGTGACGGGCTCGCCCCGAGAGAGCAACCAATTACGCAGTGCTCCGGTGACGACAGCGAGCACCACGTCGTTGATCGAGCAGTCGAACCTGTTGTGGATTCTGCGGTAGTCGGCGAGCTCGGTCTTGGCCACCGCGAATCTGCGGTTTCGCGAGATCGGGGCGTTCAGCGGACTCGACGGTGCGCTCTGGGTCGCGGTCCGCAGCACCGCCGCGACCTTCGCTGCGGCCCGCAAGGCTTCACCCGCGACACCGGCAGCCCCGTGGACCGCGCCGCGCAGCGCCTCGACGCTCTCCCCAGGACGGACCACCAACTCGGTCAGAGCATCGATGACCAAAGCCGAATCCTTGGGCTCGCGCGCAGGCATCCAGAGTTCCTCGGCCATCGGCGGCGGATTCTTGCTCGCATCCAGAATGACCTGGCCGATGTCGAGCGCGTGCTCGCCGTCGACCAGCGCCGAGTGGGACTTGGTGAAGACGGCGAAGCGATTCTTCGACAACCCCTCGACCAGGTACATCTCCCACAGCGGCCGAGTGCGATCGAGTGGGCGCGAGGTCAGCCGCGCGATCAGGTCGTGCAACTGATCGTCCGAACCCGGCTTGGGTAGTGCCGAACGGCGAATGTGGTAGGTGATGTCGAAATCCGCGTCGTCGACCCATACCGGCCTGGCCAGACCGAAGGCGACCTCACGCACCTTCTGCCGATACCGGGGAACCAATGCCAATCGTTGCTCGACCAAAGACAGCAGTCGGTCGTAGCTGAATCCACTGCGCGGAGTACGGAAGATGGCGAGCGAGCCGAGGTGCATAGGGCTGCTACTGGCCTCGAGAAAGTAGAACGACGCATCCTGCGCTGTCAGCCTGGTCGCCATCGCGTGTTCCAGTCCCCGTCCTCGCGTGAAGTACGCGCCGATTCCTGTGGCCGAGCGCGCAGTGTGCTCGAACCTAGAGTACGTGGCGGACAATTGTCGGTCTCGGGGTCGGTCGAGGACCGTGTCGCGGGCTGATCCAAGGTTCCGACGGGAACCGAACGCGCTCTCGGACCGTCAATGTCGGTGTGAGCGTCATCGAATCGAACGATCCGCCGGACATCGCGGACACGTCGGCCCCGGGCCCCCGACTCCGCGCCGAACATCATTGCTTTCTCTCGCGTGCCGCTCCGTTCGAGCCGCCGCTCTGCTCCGGTGCCGTGCACACGTGGGATCCGGCGTCAGCCACCGAACCGCCGCCGGCCCGACACCGACCATCTGTGCGCAGCAACCGTTCTCGACAGCGCATCGAGCCTCCCGGCCGGCCACCGGTGCCCGCTGATGCACGTTCGAGTGCCGACCGCGCGATGCGGATGATGATCGAGGTGATCGATCGACGACGTAGCGCAGACCAGCTGTCGCCGTTGTTCACTGCCTCGATGATCGACCTGGTGCGGACCATCGTTCGGAACCCGCCGCCGGGCAGACGACTCGGATTCGCTGCAGTGCGTCGAGTACATGTGGCGTATCAGTCGGATATCTCCGCGGAGATCTTCGGCTCCTACACCCGCGGCCCGCGCACGTTCGCCTTCGCGGGCCGAATCGAGCTGGCTATCGACCCGCGCCGCCCCGGATGGACGGTCACGTCGCTGCGAGTGGGCTGAGGGTCGCGTCGCCGTGGCGACGCGACCGTCGTCCACTACCTCTTGCGCTTGGAGCGAGCTGCCTTCTTCGGCGCCTTGCTCTGAGTCCTCGCCGCTTCGCGACGCTCGCGGCGGGTGCCCTCGGCCGCGGACTCGCTGCCGGACGGGGACGGTCCGGATCGGCGAACGGCAGTGCCACCACCCTCGGCCGGACCGGAGAAGGTCAGTCTCTGCTCTTCCTGCTCGTCGAGACCCTTCGCCCGCAGAGCCGAGGGCACTGCAGGAGCGGCCGGTGCAGGAGCCGTCGGTGCAGGTGCCGTCGGTGCCGGAGCCGTCGGTGCAGGTGCCGTCGGTGCGGGTGCTGCAGCGGGTATCGCTGCCGGGCGGCCGGAGCCCACCGGAGAGGCCAGTCCCGGAGCCACGGCGAGACCCGCCGAAGCCGCAGGCCCTGTCGGAGCCGGTGTCGCCTCGACCTGCAGGTTGAACAGGAAGCCGACCGACTCCTCCTTCAGGCCGTCGAGCATGCCCTGGAACATGTCGTAGCCCTCGCGCTGGTATTCGACCAGCGGGTCGCGCTGCGCCATCGCGCGCAGGCCGATGCCTTCCTTGAGGTAGTCCATCTCGTAGAGATGCTCGCGCCACTTGCGATCGAGTACCGACAGCAGAACTCGACGCTCGAGTTCGCGCATTCCGTTCTCGCCGGCGATACCGTCGATCTCGGCCTCGCGGCCGGCGTACGCAGATCGGGCGTCCTCGAGCAGCGCCTCACGCAATTCGTCGCGGCTCAGCTCGCCCTTCTCGCCGTCCTCGTTCTCGCCGGCGAGCACCTTGTGGTCGATTCCCACCGGGTAGAGAGTCTTCAGTGCAGTCCAGAGCTGTTCCAGATCCCAGTCCTCGACGTAGCCCTCGACGGTGGCACCGTCGACGTAGGCGGTGATCACGTCGGTGATCATGCCCTCGACCTGGCCCTCCATGTCGGCACCTTCGAGGATGCGGCGGCGCTCCTCGTAGATGACGGTGCGCTGCTGGTTCATCACCTCGTCGTACTTGAGAACGTTCTTGCGGATCTCGAAGTTCTGCTGCTCGACCTGCGTCTGAGCACTCTTGATGGCCTTGGACACCATCTTGGCTTCGATCGGGACGTCGTCTGGCAGGTTGAGCCTGGTCATGATCGACTCGAGTGCGCCGCCGTTGAATCGACGCATCAGTTCGTCGCCGAGCGAGAGGTAGAAACGCGATTCGCCCGGATCACCCTGACGACCGGAGCGGCCACGAAGCTGGTTGTCGATACGGCGCGAATCGTGTCGCTCGGTACCGAGCACATACAGCCCGCCCGCCTCGCGCACGGTATCGGCGTCGGCCTTGACCTGCGCCTTGACCTCTTCCAGCGCAGGCTCCCAGGCAGCCTCGTACTCCTCGGGAGTCTCGACCGGGTCCAAGCCCTGCTTCCGGAGCCGCAGGTCGGCGAGGATGTCCGGGTTGCCGCCGAGCACCACGTCGGTGCCTCGACCGGCCATGTTGGTGGCCACGGTCACCGCGCCCTGCCGGCCCGCCTCGGCGATGATCGTCGCCTCCTGCTCGTGGAACTTCGCGTTCAACACGTTGTGCGCGACGCCGCGCTTGGTGAACTGCTTCGACAAGTACTCCGAGCGCTCGACACTCGTCGTGCCGATGAGGACCGGCTGGCCCTTCTCGTGCCGCTCGACGACGTCGTCGACGACGGCGTCGAACTTGGCCTCTTCCGTCTTGTAGATCAGGTCGCCGTTGTCCACGCGGACCATCGGACGATTCGTCGGAATCGGAATGACGCCGAGGCCGTAGATCTGATGGAGCTCGGCGGCCTCGGTCTCGGCGGTACCCGTCATACCCGAGAGCTTGTCGTAGAGGCGGAAGTAGTTCTGCAGGGTGATCGTGGCCAGGGTCTGATTCTCGGCCTTGATCTCCACCTTTTCCTTGGCCTCGATCGCCTGGTGCATGCCCTCGTTGTAGCGGCGTCCCACCAGGATGCGGCCGGTGAACTCGTCGACGATGATGACCTCGCCGTCGCGGACGATGTAGTCCTTGTCCTTGGTGTAGAGCTCTTTGGCCTTGATCGCGTTGTTGAGGTAGTTCACCAGAGGTGAGTTGGCTGCCTCGTACAGATTGTCGATGCCGAGCTGATCCTCGACCAGTTCGACGCCTGCCTCGTGGACACCGATGGTCCGCTTGCGGATGTCGACCTCGTAGTGGGTGTCGACCTTGAGCATCGGCGCGATACGGGCGAACTCTCCGTACCACTTGCTCGACGCGTCGGCCGGTCCCGAGATGATCAGCGGCGTGCGGGCCTCGTCGATGAGGATGGAGTCGACCTCGTCGACGACGGCGAAGTTGTGGCCGCGCTGGACGAGGTCGTCGAGCGAGTGCGTCATGTTGTCGCGCAGGTAGTCGAAGCCGAACTCGTTGTTGGTGCCGTAGGTGATGTCCGAGGCATACGCGGCGCGGCGCTCCACCGGGGTCATGCCGGAGAGGATCACGTCGACCGAGAGACCGAGGAAACGGTGCACGCGGCCCATCCACTCCGAGTCGCGCTTGGCGAGGTAGTCGTTGACCGTCACCACGTGCACACCCTCGCCGGAGATGGCGTTGAGGTAAGCGGGGAGAACACACGTCAGTGTCTTGCCCTCACCGGTCTTCATCTCGGCGATGTTGCCGAAGTGCAAGGCGGCCCCACCCATGACCTGAACGTCGAAGTGCCGCTGCGACAGCACTCGCCAGGACGCCTCACGGGCCACGGCGAAGGCCTCGGGCAGGAGCTGATCCAGGGTCTCGCCGGCGGAGTACCTCTCCTTGAACTCCGCGGTCTTGCCGCGCAGTTCGTCATCGGAGAGGCTCTCGACGTCCGGAGACAGGGTCGAGACGTGGTCGGCGATGCTCTTGAGCCGCTTGACCATGCGACCTTCACCGACACGGAGCAGCTTGGAAAACGACAGCGACGGCACGGGCTTTCTCGTCCTCGATCCTCGGTTCACGGGTACTGGTACGAACAACACTGCATACTGCACGAGCTCACGGGTTCGTCACCACGACTTCTGCGCGACGGGTAACCCGAACGCGTCCATGGTAGGCGGTGTCGCTGCGAACCCGGCAGCCCGACTATCGGTCGTCGGAGATCGCCGGTCGGCCATTCGGACAACACCGACACAGCACTGCAGGCTCGACGTGGGGATCGAGTCTCCGGTGTCGAGCCTGCAGCGGTGAAAAGATTTCACGGACGGCGAACGAACAGAGCCGTCCCGAGCGGTCCGGTCAGGTGAGTCTGATCAAGCCGTAATCGAAGGCGTGCCGTCGGTACACGACCGAGGGGCGATCGCTTGCGCTGTCGTGGAACAAGAAGAAATCGTGGCCGACGAGTTCCATTTCGTACAGTGCGTCGTCGACGCTCATCGGTGCAGCCGAGTGGATCTTCGTTCGCACGATGTGCCCCGGACCGCTCTGGTCGTCCTCGAACGAGTCGAGTTTCGTCTCGGGATCGAGTGCCAGCGTGTCGTCCTCGGCGAGTTCGGCAGTGGCCTCGGCGACGGAAACGGGCCTCTTCTCGCCGTAGTGGACCTTGCGACGGTCCTTGGTGCGCCGGAGTCTGCTCTCGAGCTTCGACGTCACCGCTTCGAGTGCGGCATAGAAACTGTCGGCACACGCTTCGGCTCGAACGACCGGGCCCTTGCCCTTCGCGGTGATCTCCACGCGTTGACATGCCTTGGCCTGGCGGCGATTTCGTTCGTGCTGCAGTTCGACGTCGAACAGGTAGATGGAGGGATCGAAGCGCTCGAGGCGAGCCAATTTCTCGGAGACATATATCCGGAAATGATCCGGTATCTCGACGTTGCGGCCCTTGACCACGACGTCCGCATTGCTCTTGGCGGGTTCTTCCGAGGGCTTCTCGTCGAAGAAAACCGAGGCTTGTGAAGGGGTCGTCACGCGTACCTCCCGATATCGGCCACGCCCACTGTTGGACGTGGCAAGTGTGCATGCCGAATGGGGAACCTTCCGGCATCAAAGTCCGGGGCATCACCTCACATCTGGTCCAGTCGGTGCGTGTCCGCGACGTTAGTCGGTCATCGACTCGTGTGCCACCGTTCACCCCGAATTGGTTGTCGGCGTGTCCCCACACCTCGCCGTCACGCACTCGCCACCACCAGTGCGCCGGCCACCGGCACTCCGAAATCGGTTAGCACTCTTGCCGATTCGGCCAACGTCGCGCCGGTGGTGACCACGTCGTCGATCAGCAGAACGGTGAAGTCCGCCGACCCCGTCACGCGTGCGTCGGCTCGCGGACGAGCCACCCCGACGGCCTCGATCCGACCCGCCACGTTGTGCTGACGTTGCCCGGCCGACAGTCCGACCGAATCACGGACTCCACCGGTCATGCGGAGCAACTCCGGAACGAGCACTCGCTCCGGTGACAGCTGTTCGGCAGCGATTCGAGCGCATCGCAGAACGGGATCGCCCCCGCGAGCGCGCGCCGCACGAGCCCGAGACGGCGCGCAGATCAGAATCAGCGAACTCAGCTCGGGTGGATCGATCTCACCTGCGTCGCGTAGATGTCCGACGGCCTCGGCGAGCGCTCGCCCGAAAGGCCGGGCCACCGACCGGCGACCTCGCTCCTTCAGAGCGATCACACCACTGCGGCGCGGCCCGCTGTACGTACCAAGGGACCAGCACGGCACACCGGGATCGACTCGTGGCCGAACGGCGACAGGCGGGACGAACAGGGCCAGAGAACACGCGCCGCACCAGTGCTCCCCCGGCACGCTGCACCCGGCGCACTCGAGGGGCAGAACCAGATCGAGGAGCGTCCGCATGGATGCGGAGTCTGCCCGGGCCCACTGACAGACGTCTGCGGCCGACGTCAGCCGGGCAGAATCGGCACTGCTTTCACTCCGGCCAATCCGGTGACCTCGCGCCAGTACCGGTCGCCGACCGGATCGGTGTTGTTGAGGGCGAACACGGCCCGTGCATCGGCCACGTACTCCGTTTCCGGCGAGGCATCGACCGCCAACACCGGAGTGGTCAGGTTGCGTGAGGGCAGCGCGTCCATCCGGGATCCATCGACGGTCACCTGGACCACCGGTGTGTCGGTGGCGACCCGCGCGATCACGATGGTGTCGCCGGTACTCCAGTCCAAACTCGTGGCGTCGCTACCGAGTCCGATGGCCACGGCCCTGGGTTCGGTCAGGGAGTACACACCCGAGGGCTCGCGCACCACCGTTGCCACGTACACGACGCCGTCGACGATGAGCGCCGCTCGCACTCCGTCTCGGGCCAGTCGCAGTTCGGTGATCCGGTTGCCGAGTGTCGTGACGGCGGTGGCCTCGACCGGTATCACCGATACCTGGCCGGTCGAGGGATCGCGGGCGGCTCGGATGACGTTGGTGCCGTCGATCACCGCCCACGCCGCGTTGTCGTCGGCCCCCCAGGTGGGCCGCGTGATCGATTGCCCCTCGGCCACGGGGAACGCACCGCCGTCGTAGCTGCCGACCATGAGCGTGCTCGACGGCGCAGGGGAAGGCCGTCCGGTGTCCGCGACGCCGGCCACGAGCGTGCCGTCGTTGGACAGCGCCACCGAGCGCAGGTTGCGCGCCTGCCCGAAGTACCCGGGAGCGGGAGTGGTCTCCGCCTCGTCGACGCGAAGCAATGTGCCGGACGCGAGTGCATGCAGTCCGACGCTGTCGTCGGTGCTGCCCAACGGATCGAAGGAGTCGACGCCTGCGGTGGTCCACCCGTCGGGCTTGGTCGTGTCGATGGGTTGGCCGTCGGCGAGCAACACGTACGGCCCTGCCACCTCGGCCGAGGCGAGCGTCCAGATCACCTGAGCGGCAAGCAGTTCGCGGTCGCGGTCACCTTTGTTCTGCAGGCCGCCGAAGTCGATCTTGATGCCACCGAGTCCCACCCCCACCTGTGCGGTCTGACCGTCGGCCTTGGTGATGGGCCCGCGAATACTCACATCGTCGGACAGTTCGTTGCTCACCGCGGCCGACAACGCAGACTTGGGGCCGTCGATGAGCAGCTGTACGAGCTGGTTGGCGAGCTGGTCCTGCGATCCGCTGGTCCACCGCACATCGGGCACGAGTACGCCACCGAGCGGATCGACGAAGTAGAGCGATCGCTGCTGATAGGTGTTCAGAAACGCGGACCGATCGATGACGACGCCGGGCGGCAGTTTCGAGATCCGCCACTGACCGTCCACTCGCGCCATCTCTATCGCGGCGTCGAAGGTGTCCGAGCCGGCCTGGTATTCGCCACCGGAGGCCAGCATGCCGGCCGTCGTCGATCGGATCGTGAACTGCGCGGTATCTGCAGTTCGTGGACCGGACAGCGTGTCGATCCGGTCCGCCACGACCGTACGTGCGCCGTCGTCCCAGGTTCCCGACGCCTCCTCGGTGAGAAACTGCCGGGCGGCCTGGTGCCTGTTGGCAGAGACGGCGCTGGCCTCGAAGAAGTCGTCCAGCAAGCGATCGGGCTCGCGTCCCGGCTCGGGAGCCGGAGCACTGGTGGGCACGGCACCGGCGGTCAAGGTGCCGATGGCCTGAGGGCTGGACGACTCGGGAAGGCTGGCGCACCCGCCCACGAGGGCGATGACGAGCGCGCACATCGCCAGCACTCGGGTGCTGCGACGACACGAGAAGATCACGTCGCGGGCTCCGACGCGGACGTCCTCGGCGCAGATGTCTTCGGCGCGGATGTCTTCGAAGCGGTGATCGCGGGAATCGGTTGTCCTTGTGCGAATTTCTTGGTGCTGGGTTTGAGGGGCAGTGGGGATCCGATCACCTTGTGCCCGCGCACGAGCGGCAGGGTGAGTCGGAAACACGCGCCTTCGCCCAGTGCTCCCCACGCTTCGAGCTTACCGTCGTGCAGGCGGGCGTCCTCGACGCTGATCGCCAGCCCGAGGCCGGTGCCGCCGGATCGTCGAACTCGGGAGGGATCCGAGCGCCAGAACCGGTTGAACACCAGCTTCTCTTCTCCCGGTCGCAGACCGACTCCCTGATCGCGGACCACGAATGCCGCCGCGTCGGCGTCCGAGCGCAGCCGCAGCAGGACCGGCTTGCCTTCGCCGTGGTCGAGTGCGTTGGCCAGCAGATTGCGCAGAATCCGTTCCACCCGTCGCGGGTCGACCTCGGCGATCACTGCGGTCTCGGGCATGTCGACGATCACTTCGGTGCCGGTCTCGCGCGCCAGGTGCCGCACGGTCGACACTGCCGCTCGGGCGCACATGCGCAGGTCGAGCTGTTCGGCGGCCAGTTCGGCGACGCCCGCGTCGTGGCGGCTGATCTCGAGGAGGTCACCGAGCAGGGTCTCGAACCGATCGAGCTCGTTGACCAGCAGCTCCGAGGATCTCTTGAGTGCGGGCTCCAGGTCGTCGCTGGCGTCGTGAATGAGGTCTGCGGCCATCCGAACTGTGGTGAGCGGGGTGCGCAGTTCGTGGCTCACGTCGGAGGTGAATCGGCGCTGCAGGTTACCGAATTCTTCGAGCTGGGTGATCTGCTTGGACAGGCTCTCTGCCATTTCGTTGAACGACATCGCGAGTCTGGCCATGTCGTCCTCGCCGCGGACCGGCATGCGCTCCTTGAGCCTGCCGTCGGCGAACCGCACCGCGATCCTCGACGCCGAACGAATGGGCAAGACCACCTGACGTGCGACGAGCATCGCAATCGCCGCGAGCAGTACCAGCAGCACCACTGCGCCGATGAACAACGTGCCGCGCACGAGCGAGAGCGTGCGATCCTCGCTGGCCAACGGGAAGATGAGATAGAGCTGCAGAGCCGAGATGTCGGATCCGGTGGGAGATCCCATGATCAGCGCAGAGCCGCTGTATCCGCCGTCACTGTCGGTCACCGTCGCATATTGCGAACTGATCAGGCCCTTCTTGACGAAGTCGCGCAGGCTGTTCGGAATCTGATCGACCGGACCGACCGAGGCCTCCGCGCGGGTGGCGTCGCCTTCCACGATCAGGACCGGATCGAACGATCCCGCCGACCCAGTGGTCGACGCGGCGTCGAGGTCCTGATTGGTCAGTGCCGCCCTGGCGCGTTCGAGGCGCGTCGCGAGCCCGCTCGAATCGTCGGCTCCAGCAAGGTTGCCCTCGACGGTGGTCCGCGAACGGTCGAGTTCCTCGGTAGCGGCGGACAGCTTCGCTTCGAGTAGTCGATCGGTGATCTGACTGGTCAACACCACCCCGAGGATGAGGATGACCACCAGGGACAGAGTCAGCGTCGACACGACGACGCGCAGCTGTAGAGATCGCCGCCAGGCATGGCCGAGCGACGTACTCAGCGAACGGAACCAACGCAGTACGGGAGAGAACTTGCCGTTGATTCGCCGCCGAGAATGGGAGAAACGGATCACGGCGGTCCGGCCTTGTAGCCGACCCCCCTCACGGTCAACACCACCTCGGGGTTCTCGGGATCTTTCTCGACCTTGGCGCGCAGGCGCTGCACGTGCACGTTGACCAGTCGGGTGTCGGCCGCATGGCGGTAGCCCCAGACCTGTTCGAGCAACACCTCTCGGGTGAACACCTGTCGCGGCTTGCGCGCCAACGCCACGAGCAGATCGAACTCGAGTGGGGTGAGGGAGACGAGTTCGTCGCCGCGACTGACCTTGTGGGCCGGCACGTCGATGACGATATCTGCGATGGACAGCAGTTCGGCGGGTTCGTCCTCGGTCCTGCGCAGGCGCGCGCGCACCCGAGCGACCAGTTCCTTCGGCTTGAAGGGCTTCATGATGTAGTCGTCCGCACCGGACTCGAGACCCAGGACGACATCGACCGTGTCGGTCTTGGCCGTCAGCATGACGATCGGCACGCCCGAATCGGCACGCAGGACACGGCAGACGTCGATGCCGTTCATGCCGGGAAGCATCAGATCCAGCAGCACCAGGTCCGGCCGGTTCTCGCGCACGGCCGCCAGTGCTTGAGTGCCGTCGCCGACCACGAAGGGCTCGAATCCCTCACCGCGCAACACGATGGTGAGCATCTCCGCCAGAGCCGAATCGTCGTCCACAACCAGAATCCGAGGCTTCATGGTCCTATGGTGTCACTTTCCGAACGCCTGATGGCTGATTGAACATGTCGGCGGCGAGTCGATCGGGATCGACGTCGGCGGTGACGACCCGCCACGGCGACACCCAGTGCGAGGCAGCGAGCCTGCCGTAGGCAGCCGAGGTTCGGCTCTGCAGTGAGCTGTCCCGCTCGTAGACATCCCGGGTGCGAGCGGAGTCCGCACTCTCACGGGCCGCAGCACGCTCGGCGGCGAGCGCCACCGGGACGTCGAGGAGAATTTGGACGTCGGGAACGGGCACCCCGAATCGGTCGAATTCGAGCGACCTGATCCATTCCACGGCCTCGCCGTCGGCGGACTGCTCTAGCCGAGCCGCGGTATAGGCGGCATTGGACGCCACGTACCGATCGAGTAGAACGATATCGTTGTCCGAGAGCAACTTTCGGATCTCATCGCCCGCGTCCCGGCGATCGAGCGCGAACAACAAGGCCATCGCGTGCACGCTGCCCGCGGTGTCACCGTGTTCGCCGTGCAACGCCTCAGCCGCCAGATCGGCGTGCACCGACCGGTCGTACCGGGGAAACCCGATGCGCTCGACCGACAGGCCGTCACGTTCCCACGCCGAAACGAGCCGACGGGCGAGCGTGTTCTTGCCCGCGCCGTCGACTCCTTCGATGACGAACAGTTTTCCCACTGCCGGACCGGTCAGTAGCGGTAGTGCTCGGGCTTGTACGGGCCCTCGACGTCGACGCCGATGTACTCTGCCTGCTCCTTGGTGAGCTTGGTGATCGAGCCACCGAGCGCTTCGACGTGGATGCGAGCAACCTTCTCGTCGAGGTGCTTGGGCAGGCGGTAGACCTCGTTGTCGTACTCGTCCGGCTTGGTCCACAGCTCGATCTGGGCAATGACCTGGTTGGAGAAGCTGTTGCTCATCACGAACGACGGGTGACCGGTCGCGTTGCCGAGATTGAGCAGGCGTCCCTCGGACAACACGATGATCGAGTGACCGTCCTTGAACTGCCATTCGTCGACCTGCGGCTTGATCTTGATCCGCGTGACGTCCGCTGCCTTCTCGAGGCCGGCCATATCGATCTCGTTGTCGAAGTGACCGATGTTGCCCAGGATCGCCTGATGCTTCATCTTGCGCATGTGCTCGAAGGTGATGATCGACAGGTTGCCGGTCGAGGTGATGACGATGTCGGCCTGCTCGATGAACTCGTCGACCGTGCGGACGTCGTAACCGTCCATCAGCGCCTGCAAAGCGTTGATCGGGTCTGCCTCGGTGACGGTGACGCGCGCGCCCTGCCCCTTGAGCGCCTCGGCGCAACCCTTGCCGACGTCGCCGTAGCCGCACACCAGAATTGCCTTGCCGCCGATGAGCACGTCGGTGCCACGGTTGATGCCGTCGATCAGCGAGTGACGGGTGCCGTACTTGTTGTCGAACTTGCTCTTGGTGACGGAGTCGTTGACGTTGATGGCCGGGAAGGCGAGCTCTCCGGCGGCAGCGAACTGGTACAGCCGAAGCACACCGGTGGTGGTCTCCTCGGTGACACCCTTGATCGACGACGCGATCTCGGTCCATTTGGTGGTCGAGGCCTCGAGCGAGCGACGCAGCAGACCGAGGAACACCTTGTACTCGTCCGAGTCGTGATCATCGTCGGTCGGTGGAACGACGCCTGCCTTCTCGAACTGCGCGCCGCGCAACACCAGCATCGTGGCGTCACCGCCGTCGTCGAGAATCATGTTGGCCGGCTCCCCCGGCCAGGTCAGCATCTGCTCGGCCGCCCACCAGTACTCTTCGAGCGATTCTTCCTTCCACGCGAAGACCGGGACGCCCTTGGGCTCTTCGACGGAGCCGTAAGGTCCGACGACCACTGCTGCAGCAGCGTGATCCTGCGTGGAGAAAATGTTGCACGATGCCCAACGGACCTCGGCACCGAGCGCCACCAAGGTCTCGATCAAGACGGCGGTCTGCACGGTCATGTGCAGCGATCCCGAAACCCGGGCCCCCTTGAGGGGCTGCACTTCCCCGTATTCGCGTCGCAGTGCGATCAATCCGGGCATTTCGTGCTCGGCGAGCCGAATCTCTTTGCGGCCGAATTCCGCGAGCGACAGGTCTGCGACCTTGAAGTCGATTCCACCGCGGCGATCCGCGGTGAGTGCCGATCCTGACGTAACTGAGGTCGTCATCTTGCCTCTCCTGTTGACTGAGTATCTGTGGTCCAGGCTATCGGGTCCGCGCGGCGGCGCTACCTTCTGCCCGAGCGCGCAGGAGTGGAAACTGCGAAAACAACCGATTGTCGAGAACCCGCTCTATCCGTTTCGTCCGGCTCGCGCCAGGATTCGAGCCCGTTTGCGGGGCAGGATGTTCGCACGGGCGATATCTCCCTGGTAGTGCGCCGATACCCGCGGGTCCATCACCCGACGCCACAGCGGCGGAATTGCGGCGAGTATCACCATCGATGCGTAGCCGGCGGGCAACTGCGGAGCCTCGTCGCAGGAGAGCAGGGTCTGATAGCGCTTGCCTGGATTGGCGTGGTGGTCGCTGTGTCGTTGCAGGTGGTACAGGAATATGTTGGTGCAGATTCTGTCGCTGTTCCAGCTGTGGCGGGGCGAGCACCGAACGTATCTGCCTCGATCGTTCGTTTCGCGGAGCAGGGCGTAGTGCTCCACGTAATTCACCATCTCGAGCAGGACGAATCCGACTATGGCCTGCACCAGAAGGTACGGCGCGATGGACCACCCGAAGACGATCAGCAGTGAGCCGAACAGAACGACGCTGAGCAGCCACGTATGCAGAAGGGCATTGGTCGGGCTGGCGACCGAACGGCCCTTGCGGCGAAGTCGCTGCGCCTCGAGCTTCCATGCGGAGGCGAGGCCGAGGATCGTGCTGCGCGGCACGAAGCTCCAGACGCTCTCGCCGAGTCGTGCGCTCGCGGGGTCGTCGGGCGTCGCCACTCGAACGTGGTGTCCGCGATTGTGTTCGACGAAGAAGTGCCCGTACAGCGTCTGGGACAGGGCGATCTTGGCCAACCACCGCTCGTGCTGCTCGATGCGATGGCCCAGTTCGTGGGCGGCATTGATACCGGTGCCTGCCACCAGCCCCACCGTCACCGCGAGGCCGATCTTGTCCACCACGTTCAGATTGCCGTACGCCCACATCCAGCATGCGACGAAGAGTCCGACGAACTGAACGGGCAGGAAGAGGTACGTACACCACCGGTAGTACCGGTCGTTCTGCAGCTTTTCGCTGGCCGAGGCATCCGGGTTGTGCCCGTCCTCGCCTGCGATCAGATCGATCACCGGAATGATCACGAAGAACACCAGCACGCCGCTCCACCAGAACAGCGGCATGCCTGTCCAGTAGACCAACTGCGACGGCAGCAATGCCGACGCCGGGGCCAACAGCCCCAGCATCCATAGATAACGTTTGTTGTCCTGCCAGCGAACCGACCGTTCACTGGCCTTCGAATCCCGCCCCCCGACAGCGACACCCGAACCCTCCAACGAAGGAATTCGGCCGTCCACACTCATTGTCGCAACACCCTCTCATCGAACTTTTTGAGTCCTCCAAGTCTGTTTTCGAGGGTATAACATTCCAGCGGTTCGATGTGAAGCTATCTGAATTCAACCAGAAGTCCCTGGTCAGGACGTAAGTCGGCGCACACGCGTCGCCGATGCCGGGTCAGCGCTCCGACTTCTCGGTACGAATTTTCTCGGCTTCCCGCAGTCCCATCACCGAGTGCCGTCTGCTGTACACGACGTAGATGACGACACCGGCGGCCATCCAGACCAGGAAACGCAGCCATGTTTCGACCGACAGGTTCAGCATCAACCACAGGCACGCGAGGACCGCGAGGATCGGCACCAACGGAACCCACGGAACGCGGAAACCACGCTGGAGGTCGGGGCGAGTTCTGCGCAGTACGAGAACCCCGGCAGAGACCAGCACGAATGCGAACAGCGTGCCGATGTTCACCATTTCCTCGAGCGTGCCGAGCGGAACGAACGCGGCGAGCAGGCCCACGATGACACCGACCAGAATCGTCGTCCGGACCGGCGTGCCCTTCTTTCCGGTGTGTGCCAATGCCCGCGGCACCAGTCCGTCTCGCGACATCGCGAAGAGCACCCGGGTCTGCCCGAGCATCAACACCATCACCACGGTCGTCAGACCGGCGAGTGCGCCGAACGAGATGATGTTCTTGGCCCAGGTCAACCCGTTCAGCTCGAATGCCGTCGCCAGCGTGGAACTGTCACCGGCCAGATCGGTGTACTTGACCATCCCGGTCAGAACCAAAGTGACGGCCACGTACAGCACGGTGACGATCGCGAGCGATCCGAGGATTCCTCGTGGGAGTGCCTTCTGCGGTTCCTTGGTCTCTTCGGCGGTCGTTGCCACCACGTCGAATCCGATGAATGCGAAGAACACCAGAGACGCTGCTGCCAGCAATCCGTAGGCACCGAACGTGCTGCCGCCTGCTCCGGTGACGAACGAGAACAGCGACTGATGCAGTCCCTCGCCCGTGGAGCCCGGTTCCGACGGCGGAATGTAGGGGTCGTAGTTCGCGACCTTGATGTAGAAGGCTCCGAGTACGACCACGAACAGGACGACGATCACCTTGATCGCGGTGATCACCAACGACACCCGCGAGGACAACTTGGTACCCGACGCGATCAGCACCGTCAGCACCACCACGATCAGCAGTGCACCCCAATCGAAGTTCAGTGAGCCGATCTCGAGTACCGGAGCGGAAGTACCGAGCAGATCGCCCAGATAGAGAGACCATGCCTTCGCCACCACGGCAGCTGCGAGACCGAACTCGAGGATCAGATCCCATCCGATGATCCAGGCGATGAACTCACCGAAGGCCGCGTAGGAGAACGTGTACGCGCTTCCGGCCACGGGCACGGTTGACGCGAACTCGGCGTAACACAGCGCCGCGAGGCCGCAGGCGATCGCCGCGAGCACGAAGGCCAACGACACAGCCGGGCCGGCAACGTTTCCGGCGGTCCGCGCGGTCAGGGTGAAGATGCCGGCCCCGACTGCGACGGCGACGCCGAACACGGTCAGGTCCCAGGAACCGAGTTCCTTCCGGAGTTTGGTATCCGGCTCGTCGGTGTCCTTGATCGACTGCTCGATCGATTTGGTCCGGAACCAACCCGTCGTGCGTGGGGTCTTCGCGGGCCGGGCTGCTCTGGTCATCGGGTCTCCGTATCGCCACTTCGCATCGGTGACGGATCACCGAACACATCCGTCACTTCGATTCACTGTGGCATCAGATTATTGCCTTCGGGCAACCGATTTGCACAATCGCGCGGTTCGAATCGGCGGACGCCGCGAACACGCGATCTACAGGCGGCCCACGGAGGCCACGAACACCTCGGCCTCGCCCGAATCGGCGGTCACAGTGACGGATTCGTCGGCAGCGGATATCCAGGCAGAGCTGCCCTGCAGCACCGTCAGCCCGACTTGTCGGCCTTTCGTACCGGCCACCACGGTCCCACTCGTGCACAACAGAATTCTCGGGCCGGAGCCGGGAACGGCGACCGTCTCCCCCGCCGCAACCGCAGTCCGGCTCAGCGCGAATTCGGGTGCAGGCGTCGAATACACGTAGGTCGGTCGATCGTCGATACCCGGGGTGATGGGCGAGATGTCGGCCGGCTCGAAGTCCAGCACGCGCAACAGTTCCGGGACGTCGACGTGTTTGGGAGTCAGTCCGCCACGCAGCACGTTGTCGGAGTTCGCCATGATCTCCACACCGGTACCGCGCAGATACGCGTGTAGATTTCCGGCGTCGAGGTACAGCCCCTGGCCGGGAGTCAGTGTCACCCGATTGAGCAGCAACGCCGCGAGCACTCCGGCGTCACCGGGGTACGACTCCCCGAGCTCGAGCAGAGTTCTGGCCTCGGCGGCGAATCGTCCACCGTCCGTGCGTGCGGGACCGGAAAGATAGTCGATGCATCCCTGGGCGACGGCAGGCAAGATGTCGTCCAAAGCCTGCCCGGGCAGCGTGATCCACGAAGTGAACACGGTGCGCAGCCCGGAAGCATCGGGCTGGGCGGCCAGCAGGGTTCGATACCCACCCAGGGCGGGGACGGCCAACGCGTCGAGCAGTTCGACGGTGTCGGTGGGCCGCCGGAAGCCCGCCAACGCCTCGAACTCCGTGAGCGCGACGATCAGTTCGGGCTTGTGGTTCGGATCCCGGTAGTTGCGTACGGGAGAGTCGATGGGGACACCCGCGGCGTTCTCGCGCGCAAAACCTTCACGGGCCTGAGCACTGCTCGGATGCGCCTGCAGAGACAACGGCTCTTCTGCGGCAAGCAGCTTCAGCAGGTACGGCAGGCGCGACTCGTAGTGCTGCGCAGAGCCACCCAGGTGAGTGCCCGGATCGCCATCGATCAGCGTGAGCAGTGGTGTAGTGCCGCCCTCGTGCACCACGTGCGCGGAGTCGGCCGGGTGAGCGCCGAGCCAGATCTCTGCCTCGGGATGATCGGACGGCACCGGGCGACCTTGAATCCGAGCCAGTGCGGTTCGAGAACCCCATGCGTAGGACCGAACCGCGCCTCGCAAGAGCTGCACTAGCTACCGCCCATCAACAGCAGATACGCGGCAGTGGTGTCCAACCGCGTCGCCAACACGGACATCGTGTCGAGCATCGAAAGTCTAGCCGGATCCGGTGCCGGTGCGGGGTTGTCGAATTCGGATCTCGCGCGCTCGCCGCCGAACAGCACCTCACTCGAATCGGCGAGCAACAACTCCGACTCCGGAACTCCGGCGATTCGTCGTTCGGTCATCACGCGATCGGCGTCCGAGGCCACCACGACGACGCGCATCGGCAGCGCCGGCGGTGGTCCGTCGAGCTGCTCGTCGTGAAAGAACGAGTCGAATGTCTGTGGCGTGCGGGACGATTCGACGACGGACGCCCGAATGGATGCGGCAATGACGTCGCCCAGCTCCCCGGCACCGACGACGACACCCGCCACGCGCAGCAGCACCTCACTGCCGTGCCGAGCTACCTCGACTGCGGCGGGACTGCCCCCGGTCAGAACCACCCGCCGACCGTTCAACCCACTGGCGAGGGCCTTGGCCGGATTGTGGAACATCTCGTTGGACGGGCTGTTTCGTATCGCCTCCGCGTCGAGCAGGTCCGCAAGACGAGACAAATTGGGCAGCAACGTCTTCCACGATCCGCCGGCAACCGCCCCGAGTACCGCCACGAACGCCGCGAGGTAGCGCATCAGGGCATTGTGGTCACGAACTGCGATTCGCGGCGGCAGCCACATGACTCTGGCCCCCCGGACGGCACGCAGAGGCCCTTCCTCGGGGGCAACCACCACGACTTCGGCACCGCGCCGAGCTGCCGCGTCCACCGACTCGGCCAGTCGTGGATCCCCGGCGTCGTCGCCTGCCACCACCACCACGTCGAGTGGGCCGATCCACGGCGGAGTTCCGGTGCTTCGCACCAGAGGGACCCCGAGGCGATCGCCGAGCGCGGCGACGAGCAGGGATGCCGCCCGACTGCTCCGCCCGTCGCCGGTGACGATCACAACGCTCCGGGGACGCAGATCGGCCAACCGGGCGAGGACCGATTCGTCGACTGCGGTAGCGACGGCACGCACTTGTGCGCCCGCCAGCGCTGCACTGCGCAGGGAGCCCTCACGATCGGCTGCGATGAGAGCATCCGAATCGTCGAGATCGACCAGAGACGACACTGCCGTCATGGCTGCGACACCTCCCCTTACCTCACCCGCTCGAAACGTCCGCTTACCCACTCACGAACCCTTGGTAACCACTATTCCAGTCCGGCGCGAACGATGCTCAATATCTCTGTCGAAAGCGCGTCGACATCCGCTGCGGTGCGTGCTTCGACATTGAGTCGAAGCAGCGGTTCCGTGTTCGATGCCCGCAGGTTGAACCAGGCACCGTCGGCCAGCTCGACCGTCACCCCGTCGAGGCGGTCGATTCCGGCGGTTCGATCGGCGAAGGCCTCGAGCACCGCCTCGGTCCGTTCGGCAGCGTCGTCCACCGTCGAGTTGATCTCCCCCGACGCGCTGTAGGTCTCGTAGGTGGCCATCATTTCCGACAACGGGCGATCCTGTGCACCGAACGCAGCGAGAACGTGCAGGGCAGCGAGCATGCCGGAGTCTGCTCCCCAGAAGTC
Organism: Rhodococcus sp. IEGM 1330; assembly: GCF_033142445.1. Classification (NCBI taxonomy): domain Bacteria; kingdom Bacillati; phylum Actinomycetota; class Actinomycetes; order Mycobacteriales; family Nocardiaceae; genus Rhodococcus; species Rhodococcus sp. IEGM 1330. The sequence goes on along the minus strand of NZ_JAWLSB010000001.1, from coordinate 526,849 downwards.
ACGGAAGTAGTAGTGCGCAGAGTGCTCTCCGCCGAATATGGCTCCGGTGTCGGCCATCTGCTGCTTGATGAAAGAGTGCCCCACTCGGGTGCGAACCGGCGTTCCACCGAGCTTTTCCACCAGCTCCGGCACCGCGCGGGAGGTGATCAGATTGTGGATGACGACCGCGCCCGGCTCCTTGGCCAGCTCGCGCTCGGCCACCAGGCAGGTCACGGCCGATGGTGACACCGGGTCGCCCTTTTCGTCGACGACGAAGCACCGATCGGCGTCGCCGTCGAAGGCAAGTCCGATCTCGGAACCGGTCTCGACGACGAAACGCTGCAGGTCCACCAGGTTCGCTGGGTCGAGCGGATTGGCCTCGTGGTTGGGAAAGCTGCCGTCGAGCTCGAAGAACAAAGGCTCGATCGTCACCGGCAGCGGCGCGAATACGGCGGGCACGGTGTGGCCGCCCATGCCGTTGCCTGCATCCACTGCGATCTTCATGGAGCGAATACCCGACAGATCGACCAGGTCGCGCAAGAACTGGGCGTACTCGGCCAGCACGTCACGAGACGTCACCGTCCCGGCCTGGCCGTCGAACTCCGGTACCCCGTCCACCAATTCGGCTTTGACCGTGGCCAAGCCGGTGTCCTGGCCCACGGGCTTCGCACCGGCGCGGCAGAGCTTGATCCCGTTGTACTTCGCCGGATTGTGACTGGCGGTGAACATCGCTCCCGGACACTCGAGCAAGCCGGAGGCGAAGTAGAGCTGATCGGTCGACGCCAGCCCGATGTGCACCACGTCGAGGCCTTGAGCGGTGACGCCGTCGGCGAACGCCCGTGACAGTGCGGGCGAGGAATCCCGCATGTCGTGGCCGATGACGACCGAGCGCGCGGCCCCTGCCTCGTCGCGAACCAATCGTGCGAACGATGCACCGACGTCACGCACGAACGCCTCGTCGATCTGCTCACCTACGACGCCACGGACGTCGTAGGCCTTGATGACGGCGTTGACGGACTCTGCGGTACGGGCCACGAAGATTCTCCTGATGATCGTTGACGACGACGCCGCACATCGGCGTCGGATTATCGAGCGTCGGTAGCGGTGCGATCCACACCAAGTATCGGCAGACCATTGCGGTCCGTTTCAGTCCTGCTCCTCGAACCTTGCCAGACGGCCGACGGACCGGCCAGTCGGACCGATGCACACCACACTCTGTGTGCTCGGGCGGCTCAGGACGTGGGGTCGGGAAGAACTCGAAGGTGCCCGCGCCTGCCCGTTCGGACGGCCGGAACGGATCGGCGTTCGGTGTCGAACGACCGAGAGACCGAGCGGTCGGCGCTCTCGCGATCCTCGGAGCGGACGCGATCGCCGCGACCCGCCTCGCGTACGGCCTCCGCGAGAGCCGTCAGATCGTCCTCGTCGGGGCTCGACGTCGAGTAGCCGCCTTCGTAACGCATCAGTTCCCAGCCCTTGGGAGCGGTGGTGGTCGACGCGTGCACCTCGCACAGATCCCAGGAATGCGGTTCGTCGACTGTGGCCAGCGGCCCGACGACGGCGGTGGAATCGGAGTAGACGTATGTGAGCGTCGCAACGGCAGAACGGTTGCAACCAGGCCTGCAGCAGCCACGCAGTGATCTCACGAGTGCAGAGTATCCGGTGGGTGCAACCGACCGAACGACCGACACACCGGACGAGCGCGATAACCTCCCCCTATGCCTCGATTCTCATCCGCGCGCAGGATCACCTCTCGGTCCGTGGCTCGGCACGGCCGCGGCGTCCGCGGACCGGTTCTGCCCGAGGACATCCCGGCCAGGCGCTCACGAGCCGAGAAGTTCGACCGGCTGGTGCTCGAGGCATTCGCGCGGATCGATCATCGGTGGCACGAGAAGCTCTCGAAGCTCGACATCGCCGTGGACGAGGTACCCAAGATCAGGGCGTTGGATCCGGAATCGGTGACGTGGCCACCCGAGGTGGTGGCGGAAGGTCCGGTACCGCTCTCGCGATTGGTACCCGCCGGCATCGACAAGCGCGGGGAGACGACACGCGCCAGGGTGGTGCTGTTCCGGCGACCGCTGGAACGGCGCGCCAAGCACCCGGAGGACTTGGAAGATCTGTTGTTCGAAGTTCTGGTCGAGCAAGTGGCGACGTATCTCGGCATCGACCCCGACGAGGTCGATCCTTCCGGGGAGTGATCGATACGTCCGGAGATGGAACCGAACTACTCAGCCGATTCCGCGCTTGAGCCTGCGACGCTCCCGCTCGGACAGCCCGCCCCAGATACCGAACCGCTCGTCGTTGGCGAGCGCGTACTCGAGGCACTCGTCCTTGACCTCACAGCCGAGGCAGATGCGCTTGGCCTCGCGGGTGGAGCCACCCTTTTCCGGGAAGAAGGCCTCGGGGTCGGTCTGCGCACACAGAGCGCGCTCCTGCCACTGGTCCTCGATCTCCTCGAACATCTCGTCGAAACCCGCGACGAGACTGAGGAACGGCTTGGCTGGTGGAACCGACTCGGCGACGAACGGCATCGAGTCGACGTCGGAATCCGAATCCAGTTCGACGTCGATGACGTCGACGTCGTTGTCGGTCTCGTCCGTTGGGACGACGTATGCAGAACCCGCGTCGATCGAGACGCTCGAATCTGCGCCGATGCCGGACTCGGTTTGCGGCGCGTCGTCGACAGCGCTGAGATGTGCAGTGGGTCCGCCCCGCTGATCACGTGTCACGTGCTGGTCATACATCGCTTCCGCCTCCTCACCTGTGGTAGCGCAGATACTTTCGGTCCTCGTGTTCTCGAATACCTTGCCCCGCGCGGATATTCGATCGAGCTGGTCCAACGTGCCGGTCCGACTCTCGACCTCTACTCGACGTCCAGTCAGGGACGAACAGGAAGGGAACGAGTGTTCGAAACCAGGTTCGCTGCAATCGAACTCGTGCCGCGAACACTGAATGACATACCTGTGATTAGACACGTCCAGGTGTGTTGCGGTCAAGCCGATCGCGCAAATCCAATACCATCACATGCCCGAAATCGGCGCTCTCCCCGGATCGGAGCCCGTCCCGTGCGTGTCGCATCGGTTCTCGCCGCCACAAACGGTCGACGTGGACGTTGCGGCACCGGGTGGGCGCTCACCCCGCACCACCGCAACCCCACTAGGCTCGCGTGTTGTGAAAGTTACTGTTCTGGTCGGTGGCGTCGGTGGCGCTCGGTTTCTGCAGGGCCTGAAAACGTTGTTCGGCGACGAGCCCGAGCACGAGATCACCGCCGTGGTCAACGTCGGCGACGACGTGTGGATGCACGGACTCCGCATCTGCCCGGATCTCGACACGTGCATGTACACCCTCGGTGGAGGAATCGACACCGATCGCGGCTGGGGTCGCATCGCGGAGACCTGGAACGCTCGGGACGAGTTGGCAGCCTACGGTGCCGATCCCGACTGGTTCGGACTCGGCGACCGCGACATCGCCACGCACCTGATCCGCAGTCGTATGTTGCGCACCGGCTTTCCGCTGTCCGCCGTCACCGAAGCCCTGTGCAACCGATGGCAACCCGGAGTCCGGCTCCTGCCCGTCACCGACGATCGCTCCGAGACGCACGTCGTCGTCACCGATCCCGACGACCCGAGCGGTGAGCAGCAGCGCGCAATTCACTTCCAGGAGTGGTGGGTTCGGTACCGCGCACAGATTCCGACCCACAGCTTCGCCAACATCGGGGCCGAACAGGCAACTCCGGCACCGGGAGTCGTCGAGGCGATCGCCGAGGCCGACGCCGTCGTCCTCGCGCCGTCCAATCCGGTGGTGAGCGTCGGCGCGATCCTCGCGGTGCCGGGAATCCGCGGGGCGCTTCGCACGACGGCCGCCAAGGTGGTCGGCCTCTCCCCCGTCGTCGACGGTAAGCCGTTGCGCGGCATGGCCGACGAGTGCCTGTCCGTCATCGGAGTCGAGACCACGGCGGAGGCGGTGGGCCGCCACTACGGAAGTCGAAGCGGCACCGGCATTCTCGACGCATGGCTGGTGCACACCACCGATACGGCAGTCGTCGACGGAGTGGACGTACAGTCGGTTCCGTTGCTGATGACCGACCCCGAGACCACAGCAGCCATGGCCCGCACCGCTCTGCGCGCAGCCGGACTCGACCTGTGACCGACACTCGCGATCCCGATTCGATCCGGTCGGCACCCGGGGATCACGCTCCGGGCGGCTCGATCGAAATACTGCCGGTGACCGGGCTCCCCGAGTTCCGGCCCGGCGACGACTTGGCGGCAACCGTTGCGGACCGAGCGCCGTGGTTGCGTGACGGCGACATCCTGATCGTCACCAGCAAGATCATCTCCAAGGTCGAGGGCCGTCTGGTGCAGGCACCCCGTGATGCGGACGAGCGAGATGCCGCCCGCAGAGTCCTCGTGGAGCAGGAAGCCGTGCGCATCGTCGCACGCAAGGGCCGAACCCTCATCACCGAGAATCGACTCGGCATCGTGCAGGCCGCGTCGGGAATCGACGGCTCCAACGTCGACGGCGGCGAACTGGCGCTGCTGCCCGAGAACCCCGACGCCAGTGCCGCAGCGCTTCGCACTGCACTCGGTGCGCTGCTGGGGGTGACGGTCGCCGTGGTCGTCACCGACACCATGGGACGGGCATGGCGGATCGGCCAGACCGACGCCGCCATCGGTGCTGCGGGCCTGAGCGTCGTACATGCATACGCCGGAGCCGAGGACGGTCAGGGAAACGAGCTCGTCGTCACCGAGGTCGCGATCGCCGACGAGCTCGCTGCCGCGGGCGATCTGGTGAAGGGGAAACTCGGCGGGGTTCCGATCGCCGTCGTACGCGGACTGACTCCCGTCGACGACGGTTCCACCGCCGCGACGCTGCTGCGCGGCGGCGAGGACGATCTGTTCTGGCTCGGCACCACCGAGGCACTCGATCGTGGTCGACGCGAGGCGCTGCTACTCCGACGGTCGGTGCGCTCGTTCACCGACGAACCGGTCGATCCCGAAGCCGTTCGTTCGGCCGTGGCCGATGCCCTCACCGCCCCGGCCCCGCACCACACCCGTCCGGTTCGGTTCGTCTGGGTCAGGACCCCCGCTGTGCGGCGCCGGCTGCTCGAGACGATGCGTGAGCAATGGCGTACCGATCTGGCCGGCGACGGACTGAGCGAGGAGCGGATCGCCGCCAGACTCGGCCGCGGCGACATCTTGTTCGACGCCCCCGAAATCGTGATCCCGTTCTGTGTGCCCGACGGCGCGCACTCGTACCCCGACGAGCGGCGTCGAACCGCGGAGGACACGATGTTCACCGTCGCCGTCGGTGCGGCCGTCCAAGGGCTGCTCGTCGCCCTCGCTGTGCGTGAACTGGGCAGCTGCTGGATCGGTTCGACGATTTTCGCCGCCGATACCGTGCGCGCCGAACTCGGCCTGCGCGCGGACTGGAAAGCGATGGGAGCCATCGCAATCGGGCACCCCAGCGAATCGCTGACCGTTCGAGATCCGGTGGTCCCCGGGTCCACGCTGCTGGAGCTCTGAGTCGTGTCCACGCCCACGCCGCCTCATTCGACACTGTGGCACTCGGCTGAAACGACACTCGACCGATGGGCACCGTCGGACTCGGGCGAGGAATCGCTTCGGCACACCATGCTGGCGTTTCTCGACAGCAACCCGAACGCCTGTCTGCGCGCCAACGAGGCCGGCCATTTCACCGCGTCCTCGCTGGTACTCGACACGTCGGGAACCCGTGTACTGCTGACGCTTCATCCCAAGGTCGGTCGGTGGATTCAACTCGGCGGCCACTGCGAACCGACGGACGAGACGGTTGTCGACGCAGCGCTACGGGAGGCCACCGAAGAATCCGGGATCGCCGATCTGACGATCGATCCGATTCTGCTCTCCGCCCACACGCACCCGATCACCTGCTCGCTCGGCAAGCCGACGCGGCACCTCGACCTGAGGTTTCTGGTCCGGGCTCCGGACGGCGCGCGAGCAGTACGCAGCGAGGAATCGACGGATCTGCGCTGGTGGCCGGTCGATGCCCTGCCCGACGACGCCGAGCGCGAGACGATCGACCACCTCGTCTCGCTCGCCGCACGCCGCCGGTAGCGACGAGCAGATCGGGTCAGACGTCGGTGGAGAAGCGGACTCCACCGTCGGGCAGCTTGACCCCGGGCCACACGCGCGCGCCGCGGAGCAACTCACAGCGAGCACCGATGTCGGCACCGTCGCCGATGACCGCGTCGCGCACCAGTGCGCGGGGTCCGATACGGGCACCGAAGCCGAGAATGGATCGCTCGACGACGGCCCCTGCTTCGACGATCGCACCGTCGAACACGACGGCACCGTCGAGGCGTGCACCCGCCCCGATCTCGGCACCGCGTCCGACGACGGTTCCACCGATCAGCAAGGCACCCGGTGCCACGCCTGCACCCGGATGAACCAACGATTCGCCGCGATCACCGTGCAGTGCCGGCGACGGCGCGATGCCGCGCACCAGATCGGCCGAGCCCTTGACGAAATCCTCCGGTGTTCCCATGTCGCGCCAGTACGCACTGTCGACGTGCCCGTAGACCTTCTTGTCCTCGGCGAGCAAGGCAGGGAACACCTCTCGCTCCACCGACACCGGGCGGTCGGACGGAATGGACTCGATGATCTCGCGCTTGAAGACGTAGCAGCCCGCATTGATCTGATCGGTCGGCGGGTCCTGAGTCTTTTCGAGAAACGCTGTCACTCGGCCGGATTCGTCCGTCGGCACGCAACCGAACGCGCGCGGGTCACCGACGCGAACCAGATGCAACGTGACATCGGCGTCGGTGGTCCGATGCGTATCGAGTACCGCTGTCAGATCGGTGCCGCCCAGGACGTCACCGTTGAAGACCATGACGTTCTCGGCGCGCAGACGCGGCAGTACGTTTCTGATTCCTCCGCCGGTGCCCATCGGCTCGGTCTCGAAGACGTACTCGAGTTCGATACCGAGCGAGGATCCGTCCCCGAAATGCTGCTCGAACACTTCGGCTTTGAACGATGTACCGAGAACCACGTGCTCGATACCCGCGGCCTTGATGCGTGCCAGCAGGTGCGTGAGAAACGGCAGCCCTGCGGTGGGGAGCATCGGCTTGGGTGCCGAGAGCGTCAGCGGCCGGAGCCGAGTTCCCTTGCCGCCGACCAAGATGACTGCGTCGGTACGTGCGGCGACCGATGTGGAACTATCCGACATGTCCAGCCTCTGTTCTCTCGTCCGATTCTCGTCCGTCAACTGCTCGCGCCCGAAGCGCCGAGGCCACAACGATCTTCGAGCGAAGACCGAGACCGCCACGCAGGGCCCATCGTAAGGGAGCTTGCCACGTCCGGTCGTGCCGATCGGCCTGGAAGCGGTACGCACTGGTGTGATGTGCGGGCAACATCACTTCCGGATGCCGTCCTGCCGCATGGCCTTTCGAATGGGTCACCTCGACATCGGGAACGTAGACGTTGTGCCAGCCCGCTCTGCCGAGCCGGTCGCCGAGATCCACGTCCTCCATGTACATGAAGTAGCGCGAGTCGAATCCACCGATCGAGTCGAATGCCGAACGCCGCAGCAACAGGCAGGATCCCGACAGCCACCCCACCGGCCGCTCGCTGACCGTCTCGTTCTCCTGGCGGTATCGCTGAGTCCACGGATTTTTCGGCCAGATCTTTCCGAGTACAGCGTGGCCGGCTCCGGACGTGAGATCGGGCACCGACCGTGCCGACGGGTACCGCGAGCCGTCGGGCTCGCGAATGAGCGGTCCGAGGGCACCCGCCCGTGGCCACCGCGCAGCAGCGTCGAGCAGGCCGTCGAGGGATCCGGGATGCCACCGCACGTCGGGATTGGCCACGACGACGAACTCGATGTCGGGGTCGATCTCGGCCACCGCGCGATTGACGGCTGCGCCGTAGCCGATGTTCGCGCCGGTGCGCAGCAACTCAGCCTCCTCGAACGCGAGCTCGGCTGCCTCGGGAGTGCCGTCGACCGAGCCGTTGTCCGCCATGATCACCCGAAGGGGACGCGTCGTCGCCTCACGTAGAGACGTCAGGAACTGGTCAAGGTATTCGCCGGGTGAATAGGTCACCGTCACCACGGCCAGCTCGGAACTCACGCGGGCAAGACTAGCCCGATCTCGCGTCGAACCCTCATGGCGACTGCATCAAGGCTGCTGTCAACGCGTCCGACCACGGCCGCGCCGGGGTCAAACCGGCATCGACCCACGCGGTCGGTGAGAGCACCGAATACGCGGGCCGAGGTGCCGGAACCACATATTCGGCGCTCGAGCACGGCTGGACTCGCTCGGGATCGGCACCGATCCCCGCGAACACCGCGCGTGCGAGGTCGAACCAGCTGGCCTGCCCCGCATTGGTGTAGTGCAGCGTGCGTGCGCGCACAGCAGGGTCGGATTCGATCTCGAGCAGGCCCGACGCCAGATCGAGGGCGAACGTGGGCGAACCGATCTGATCGTTCACCACCGAGATCGTCTCGCGCTCGCCTTCGAGTCGGCGCATCGTGGTCACGAAATTCTTGCCCGTGTTGTCGTACACCCAGGCGGTCCGCACGACCACGGCCTCGGGCAGCTCCTCGTGCACGGCGAGCTCGCCGGCGAGCTTGGTGCGTCCGTACGCCGACTGCGGTGCGGTCTTCGCATCGACCTCGTACGGTTCGTTTGCTGTGCCGTCGAACACATAATCGGTGGAGACGTGGATCAACCGGGCTCCGACACGCCCGCAGGCGCGCGCGAGATTTCGAGGGCCGTCCGCGTTGACCGCCGACGCCGTGGCCTCGTCGGTCTCGGCGGCATCGACAGCGGTGTACGCAGCACAGTTGATCACCGTTGCCCCCGCACTCACCGCGGCAGCCACGGCGTCGGGGTCGGTGATGTCCAGGTCGGCGGAGGAATATCCGGACACCTCGACACCGTCACCTCGTTCGGAGGCGAGAGACATCACTCGGCGGCCCAACTGGCCGTGTGCACCGGTCACCACGATCGCATTCACGGTTGCCAAGTGTGGCACGCCGCGTTCGCTTCGGCGAGGCAGCGACCGGCGACAAGTAACCTTCGAACGGCGGGGGGAGAACAACGAAGTAGGCGGGTGTTTCAGACCGGCCGGAAACGAGAGAGGGTCGTCACGGTGCCACGAGATCCAGGCACGCCCGGAGGTGAGCGCACTCCCCCGCCGAGGCGGAGCGCTCCCCGGCGAACCGACGGTCCCCGAGCGCGCACCAGGGGCCGCCCCAGCGATCACGGGGCCGCTGCCCACCGATACGGCGAGGACGAACTCCGCGGAGAACGCCGCACCGGAGAGCGCAGACAGGGCGCTCCCAGCGAACGCGTAGGTCGATCGCGCCGGCCGGATCGGCGCAGCCCTCGCGGTGGCGTCGAGCGACCCGAGTCCGACGGCAGGTCGCCTCGCGCCGGCAGTACCCGGTGGCCCGCGACCCACGTCGCGGTCGCAGTGCTCTCGATCCTCGTCCTGCTGGTGACCGGTTTCGCATGGCGCAGTGTCGACAGCCTGCGTTCCAACATCGCCACCGCGGGTGGCCTCGGTCTCGGCGGAGCCGCCGACGGTGCCGTCGACATCCTGATGGTCGGCACCGACAGTCGTACCGATGCCCACGGCAAGGCGTTGTCGCCCGCGGAACTCGCGTCCCTCAACGCCGGCGAAGAGGTGGCGTCCAACACCGACACGATCGTGCTGATCCGCGTCCCGAACGACGGTTCGTCGGCCACCGCGATCTCCATCCCGCGAGACTCGTACGTCGAGGTACCCGGCATCGGAATGTCGAAGATCAACGCTGCGTACGGCGCGACCAAGGAGAACAAGCGGCTCGAATTGGTGGAGCAGGGTGTCACGGACGCCGATGCCGAATCCCAGGCCACCGAAGCCGGGCGCGAGGCCCTCATCGACTCGGTCGCCAACCTCACCGGCATCACCGTCGATCACTATGCCGAGGTCGGTCTGCTCGGCTTCGTGCTGCTGACCGATGCCGTCGGCGGTGTCGAGACGTGCCTGAACAACCCTGTGCAGGAACCACTGTCGGGTGCGAACTTCCCGGCGGGCGAGCAGAAGCTCTCCGGTTCGCAGGCTCTGAGTTTCGTTCGACAGCGGCACGATCTTCCCCGCGGAGATCTGGACCGCATCGTGCGCCAGCAAGTGTTCATGGCCTCGCTCGTGCGGAGCGTGCTCAGCGCCAAGACGCTGAGCAACCCCGGCAAACTGGGCCAACTCAGCACCGCGGTGCAGCGATCGGTGACGCTCGATTCCGATTGGGACATTCTGCAGTTCGCCACTCGCTTGCAGGATCTCGCCGGTGGCAAGGTCAAGTTCGAGACGATCCCGGCAGTCGACATCAATGCGACGACCGACTACGGCGAATCGATCGTCCAGGTCGATCCGGCGGCGGTGCAGAAGTACGTCGCAGGGCTGCTCGGCGACGGCAATTCGGCAGAGACCAACGCCGAGGATTCGGACGCACCGGTTGTCGATCCGTCGACGGTGACGGTGGACGTCGCGAACGACAGCGGAATCGACGGACTCGCCAACGGTGTCGCCGGTTCGCTGACAGCACTGGGATACGTCGGCGGCACCATCGGAAATTACGAGGGCTCGTCCATCTCCGCGAGCCGCATCCAGGCCGCGGACGTCGACAGTGATGCCGCACGCGCCGTTTCGGCGGCCCTGGGCGATCTGCAGATCACCGCCGACGACTCGCTGCAGGCGGACACTGTGCGCGTGGTCCTCGCGAACGACTATGCGGGGCCCGGCTCGGGCCAGGCCGCGACTGCGGAAACCATTGCTCCCGAATCGGGTACGGCGGTTCCCGAGGCACCGGCGGCTCCGATCGACGCCGGTTCCACCGGTCCGATGTGCGTCAACTGATCGGTGCCGCTCACAGCGTGTGAATCGGTGTCCTCGAGCGTCATCTAGGGTCGTGGGGTGGCTTCGAATCTGACTCAGACCCTGCTCGACCCGATTCTCGCCGCCGATCCGGCCGGTCCGCGCGTCACGTTCTACGACGATGCGACCGGTGAGCGGGTCGAGGTGTCGGCCCTTACCCTCGCGAACTGGGCGGCCAAGACCGCCAATCTGTTGCGCGACGAGTTCGCTTTCGAGGTGGGCGGCAGGGTGAGTGTGCTGTTGCCCGCGCATTGGCAAACGGCCGCGGCGCTGCTGGGAATCTGGTGGGCAGGCGGCGAGGTGGTCATCGGGGCCGACGACTCCGCAGACGTGGCGATGGTGTCGGGTGATCGGCTCGACGAGTCTCCCGAGGCAGACGAGGTGCTGGCGTTCTCGCTCGACGCATTCGGCAAGGCAGTCCCCGATCTGCCGATCGGTATGACCGATTACGCAACGTCGGTGCGGGTGCACGGCGATCAGTTCAGGGTCACGGGTTCCGGGAGCGCAGGCGCGGCGCTGGACGGGCGTTCGGTGGACGAGGTACTCGCTGCCGCTCGTGAGCGAGCCGACGCACGATCGTGGACGGCCTCGGACCGGGTCATGTCCAGCGCGTCCTGGACCACAGCCGACGAGCTGATCGACGGTCTGCTTTCGGTTCTCGTCGTGGGTGCGTCACTGGTTCAGGTGGCCAATTCGGACGAGGCGAAGTCGCAGCGGCGCGCCGAGACCGAGAAGGTCACCGCCACTGTTTCTCAGCCGGGCTGACGGTAGCCACCGTCGGCGAGTCCGGCCTCTATCTCGTACTTGTTCGCCGGGCCCCGATGTCGCGCTTCTTCGGCGAGGTAGCGGAACGGGAAGGTGAGCCCGAAGTTGGCCCATTGGTCTGCATGTACGGCCTCGTGCCGCAGTACCCGCCGGGCGGTGTTGCCCTTCGTCAGATAGGCACCGCCGAATGTCGTTCCGCCGCGGCCGAATCCACCGCGCAGCCCGGTGCACACGAACAGGGAGAATTCGTCGTCGAAGCGCGCCGTACCGCGCCAGAGCCGGGCGTACAGCAACGCCAGCCGCGTCACGAACATGGACTGCCGACTACCGCGACCCGCGCGCCTGATCTGCTCACTCCGCGACACGGCTGCGCTCACCCGAGCAGAGTGGTGCGCAGCGCTTTGTCCTTCTCCAGCACCATGGCCTCGAGGGACTCCTGGAACGCAGACATCCGTTCTTGCAGAGCCGGATCGGATGCACCGAGAATCCGGACCGCGAGCAGCCCTGCGTTGCGTGCACCACCGATGGAGACCGTGGCCACGGGAACACCGGCAGGCATCTGAACGATCGAGAGCAGCGAGTCCATACCGTCGAGATACTTCAGGGGCACCGGAACGCCGATGACCGGCAGCGGTGTCGCCGACGCGACCATGCCGGGCAGGTGGGCCGCTCCCCCGGCCCCGGCGATGATCACCCGGATCCCGCGGCGTGCGGCCTCGCGGGCGTAGTCGAGCATGCGCTGCGGGGTGCGGTGCGCCGAGACGACGCCGACCTCGAACCGAATTCCGAACTCCGCGAGCGCTTCTGCCGCGGCTTCCATCGTCGGCCAATCGGAGTCGCTGCCCATGATCAGGCCGACGGCAGGCTGGGAAGAAGAGGTGTTGTCAGTCATCGTGAGGGTCCCATCCGTCGGTCCATTCGGCGTGCGACATCCAGTGCGCTGCGCGTTCGGCTCGCTCGCGAACCGAGGCCACGTAGGCGGGGTCGGCGAGCGAACCCGACTGCGCGCCCAGGATGTTCACGTGGCCGATCTTGCGATCCTTGCGCTCGCCCTTGCCGTACAGATGCACTTTCGCATCGGGCATGCGGGCGAACAGGTGATGCAGCCGCTCGTCCATCGTCATCTCGGGGGCCTCGGGCGCGCCCAGAATGTTGGCCATCACCGTCAGCGGAGCGAGTGGATCGGTGTCACCGAGCGGGTAGTCGAGTACCGCACGTAGGTGCTGCTCGAACTGCGAGGTGCGGCACCCGTCCATGGTCCAGTGTCCGGAGTTGTGGGGTCGCATGGCGAGTTCGTTCACCAGGAGCTTTCCCGAGGTGGTCTCGAACAGTTCGACCGCGAGGTCTCCGACGACGCCGAGCGCACCTGCGATGTCGAGGGCCAGCCTGCCTGCGAACGTGGCCACGTCCTCGTCGAGGTCGGGAGCCGGTGCCAGCACCACCGCGCACTGACCGTTGCGCTGCACCGTCTGCACGACGGGCCACGCAGCTCCCTGGCCGAACGGTGATCGTGCGACCATGGCCGACAACTCGCGGCGCATGGCGACCTTCTCCTCCACCATGAGCGGTACACCCAGGTCGAGTTGGGCAGTGACGATCGCCTCGGCTTCCTCGGCGTCGGCGGGCATCCAGACACCGCGCCCGTCGTATCCGCCGCGAACTGCCTTGAGCACCACCGGCCACCCGTGCTCGTCTCCGAACGCAATCGCGTCCTGCGCCCACGAGACCTCGGCGTAGGCGGGACCGGGCGCGCCGAGTTCGGCGAGCTTGCGACGCATGCGCAGTTTGTCCTGGGCGAAAATCAACGCGCTCGGGGGCGGTTGTACGTTGACGCCTTCTGCCACGAGAGTCTCGAGGTGCTCGGTGGGCACCTGCTCGTGATCGAAGGTGAGCGCATTGGAACCGGTCGCGGCTGTGCGCAGCGCATCGAGATCGTCGTGGTGCCCGAAGACGACATCGGGGCTGACCTGAGCTGCCGGCTCGTCGGCACCCGCGGCGAGGACGCGAAGAGTCTGTCCGAGCTCGATGGCGGACTGGTGAGTCATTCGGGCGAGCTGACCGCCGCCGATCATCGTCACCACGGGCATTCCGGTCGACGACGGGCGCGCAGCAGTGGGGCGCGGTTCGGTACCTGTCACGGCTCACCATGGTGTCATGTCGCATGCATTCGGTCCGACCCGGCGTCTGGCACGGAAGACCGCACGGTGGGCGAGGACCTGTGTAAACCCTGATGATCGGAGCCTCGGTTCGGCGAAACCGGAGTGTGTTTCGTAGACTTCACCGTTGTGCCGACGATCGCAAGCGTGCTTCAACGCTTACCCACGCCCATTCGGGACCTCGCGATTCGGCACAGTGAGCTGATCAAGTTCGCCATCGTGGGTGGCACGACGATGGTCTTCGACCTCGTCATCTTCTATTCGCTGAGCCTGACGGTGCTCGAGCAGAAGCCGGTGATCGCCAAGATCATCTCGGGTGTCCTCGCCACCCTGCTCAGCTACTTCCTCAACCGCGAGTGGGCCTTCAAGCATCGCGGCGGACGCGAGCGGCACCACGAGGCACTGCTCTTCTTCGCGATCAGCGGCATCGGCGTGCTCATCGCAGCCGGTCCCCTGTGGATCGCGAACAACGTCTTCGACATTCGCGACACCAGCGAGTCCCTGACGACGGTGGTCATCATCGACTTCGTCCTCAACTACATCATCGGCAACCTGCTGCAGATGGCATTCCGGTTCTGGGCACTGCGCCGCTTCGCTTTTCCCGAGGACAACGCGCGCACGATCTTGGAAGTGGACGCCGAACGCAAAGAGGACCCGACCGACGCAGCGGACGCACTCGACCAACCCTGAGACGCCTCAGCGCGGTTCGCGCCGAGGCACGGCAGGCGACGGTTCACGCCACGCAGGCAGAAACACCGAGAAGAGCGCGGGACGGCGTCGCTGCAATTCCAGCCTGCCGCCGTCCGCCTCGATCAGCGCCCGGGCCAGAGCGAGGCCTACGCCGGTGGAACCGGCTCCGGAGAATCCGCGGTCGAAGATGTGCGGGGCAAGTTCGTTGCTCACCCCTGGCCCCTCGTCCGAGACCTCGACGCAGACCAGTCGTTCACGGCGTCGCTCGGTGCTCTCGACGGCCGAGACGGCTCGAACCGCCACCGTGCACGCCCCGCCTCCGTGCACCAGAGAATTGTCGACCAGCACCGAGACTGCCTCGCGCAACCGCGATCCGGTCACCGAGGCCTTCAGATCCACGTCACCCTTGATCACCAGCGTCCGGCCCACGTCCTCGAAGTTTCGCTGCCATTCGACGACGGTGCCGATCAATTCCTCGACGACCGAGACCTCGTGCGCGTCGGCCGCGCCGTCACTACGAGAAGATCGAACGAGCTCGTCGATGGCAAGGGTCAGTCGGTCCACCTGATCCATCGCCTCGTTGGCCTCGTCGACCACCGCCGGATCCGGGTGCGTGGAAATTTCGTCCAGGCGTAGGCGGACGGCGGTCAGGCGGCTGCGAAGCTGATGCGAGACATCGGCGACCAACGTGTGTTCACGTTGCAGCCGCCCGGCGATCTCGACGGTCGCCGAATCGAGAACCTCCGAGACCCGATCGAGTTCTGCGATGCCGTGCCGTCGTGGGTCCGGCCGGAAGTCGCCCTCGGCCAGGCGAGCAACTCGCCGCGCCACATCCTGCAGCGGATCGGCCAGCCGCTTGGCTGTCACGACGGCCACGACGGTGCCTGCCATCGCAGAGGCGAGAACGACGAGAGTCACCGCTCCGAGCGCCTGGCGCTGAAGGGAGCGCATGTCGTCGGACGGCACTTCGAGGCGAAGCGAACCCGAGGTACCCATCGACAGCGACTCCACGAGCGGCCGAGGCACGGACGATTGCCCGATGTCCGCGCGCGATGCGGCATCCTCGGGGGTCGGGTAGATGACCACGAGCCGGCCACCCTGCGGGATCGCCAACCGGAGCGAGCCGATGTCGAGCTGGCCTTCGATCAGCCCAGCCGACCCTTCCTGCGAGATGATCTCCGCCGCCATTCGATCCAGGCGTGCCTGCAGGTCGTTGCGGGTGAAATCCTCCACCCACAACCAAGCGGTGTACATCAGGGGCAAACCGAGCAGCAACGCCGTCATGACGACGACAGCGAGAATCGAGACCAGAATTCGACGCCGCATCGACCGCTAGTCGCTGTTGATACGGAAGCCGACGCCGCGCACCGTCGCTATACGACGCTCGGCCACGGGTCCTTCGTCGCCGATCTTGCGACGCAGCCAGGACATGTGCATGTCGAGGGTCTTCGATCCGCGCAGCTCCGCGTCGCCCCAGACTTCACGCAGGATCACTTCGCGAGAGACGACCTGGCCCGCATGGTCGAGCAAGACCTTGAGCAGCTCGTATTCCTTGTTGGCAAGAGATATCTCGGTGCCGCCGACCAGGACGCGTCGAGCAGCGGGTTCGAGACGAATGGCACCGACCTCGATCGGGGAATCCTCCCCGGCACCACGCCGGCGGAGCAACGCACGTACGCGGGCCATGAGCTCGGCGAGCCGGAAGGGCTTGCCGACGTAGTCGTCGGCCCCGGCGTCGAGACCGACCACGAAGTCGACCTCGTCGGTTCGTGCGGTGAGCATGAGTACGGCAACCTCGGATCGGTTGGCACGCACCTGCCGACACACTTCGAGGCCGTCCATCCCCGGCAGGCCGAGGTCGAGAATCAACAGGTCGAACTTTCCGTCCAGCGCGCGCTGAAGGGTTGCGGGGCCGGTCTGTTCGACGGTCACCGTGTAGCCCTCGCGCCCGAGAGCTCGGGACAGGGGCGCAGCGATGGCTTCGTCGTCTTCGGCAAGCAGCACGTCGGTCACATCGGTCACCCTACGGTTCGAAGGTGAGAACAGCCTGTGTTACTTGCGTTTCCCAGCTCGCCAACCGGGCTTGGAGTCGGCAGCCGAATCCTCGGGCATCGGCTCGAACGCTGTCTCCCGGCCGTGCACGGATTCGCGGCGGTACTCCATCGAGTCGAATACCTGCTGGTAGAGCAGGGAATGCACGCGTTGCACATGCGGAATGTCGTCGAACTCGAGTGGATCGTCCGATGCCGAGGCGATGATGAGCGTGCCGGTGCGCAACATCCGGTCGATCAGTCCGTGTCGAAACTGCACGTTGCTGATTCGGCTCATCGGAATGTCGATGCCGGAGTGGGTGAGCACTCCCTGCCTGATCAACACTCGCCGATCGGTGACGATGAAATGCGTGCACTTCCAGCTGATCAGCGGCACCAGGCACCGCCACACGACGATCGCGACCCACAGCACCGCGGTGGCGATCATGGCGACGTTCGCAGCGGTCGATTCGAGCCGCGCACTCGCGACCCCGAGACCGACGCCTGCCAGGCCCGTGACGAGAACGAAGGTCACCGACGGCAGGACGAGCATCTTCCAGTGGGGGTGATGATGAAGCAGGAGCTCTTCCTCGTCGGCCAACGCGTCCTGTGGATACCCCACCGTGATCTCCTGACTACTCGCTACGACTTCCGTCGAGTCGATATGGTCTCACGAGAGAGGTCGGAGATGAGTGACATCACCGGCCGCCACAGCCAGCACCGACGGCCGATCGGACCCGGGTTGCTCGACCTCGATCACGATCCGGCCGTGCTCGTCGACATCGACCGCGGTTCCGACCTTCTCGTCGCCGCCGGGCAGATCGACTCGCACGCGCTGCCCGATGGTGCCGCACCTCTCCCGGTACCGGTGGGCGAGGGCGTCGGTGTTCCAGTTCGAGTCCCGCCACGAGTCCACCTCGGCGGCCATTCCACGCAGAATCGCCCGAACCAACGTGTCGCGGTCGAGAACCGCAGCCCCTTCCAGAGCCAGTGACGTCGCCGTGGGTACCGGCAATTCGTCGGCTGTCATCGACACGTTCACCCCGAGCCCGATCACGACAGTGGGCGACGGTCCGTGCGCGGCGACCTCGGCCAGGATGCCCGAGACCTTCTTGCCACCGATGAGGACGTCGTTGGGCCATTTCAGTCGAGCATCGACTTCACCGACGGTGCGCAACGCGTCGACCAGTGCGATTCCGGTCATGAGCGACACCCACCCGAGCACGGCGGGATCGATTCCCGGGAACTTCAGCAGCATCGACACCAGGATCTGCGACCGCGGCGCGCCGGAGAACGGTCGCGCGTGCCTGCCGCGTCCGCTGTCCTGATGTTCGGCGATCAGTGCCGTCCGGTCGGCGTAGTTCGCGGCCCCCGCGATCAGGTCGGCATTGGTCGAACCGGTTTCCGCTACCACGTCCACCCGAGACCAGGAGGCCTGCGGGCCGTCCACCAGTGCCCGGCGAAGCGCGCGAACGTCCAGTGGTGGGCGATCGAGGTTTGTCCACATGCGCACCAGCATATGGGCTCGGCGACAGGCCGACGGCCTGTCGCGAACCACCCTCGGTCGGGGCGCAGATCACACTCGCAGTTAAAGTGGTGCCCCATGACCAGCGTCCAGGATTCCACTGCACACGGGTCGGCCGAAGCCCCCGATATCCATACCACTGCGGGTAAATTGGCCGATCTTCGTAAACGTCTCGCGGTTGCGGAGATTCCGTCCGGTGAGGCGGCGGTGGACAAGGTCCACGCCAAAGGCAAGCTCACCGCCCGCGAGCGGATCACCGCGTTGCTCGACGACGGCTCGTTCGTCGAACTCGACGCCCTGGCCCGGCACCGCTCCCAGAACTTCGGGTTGGCCGACAACCGGCCCTTCGGTGACGGTGTCGTCACCGGCTACGGCACCGTCGACGGCCGCGATGTGTGCGTGTTCTCCCAGGACGCGACCGTCTTCGGAGGCAGTCTGGGGGAGATCTACGGCGAGAAGATCGTCAAAGTGATGGACCTGGCCGTCAAGACCGGCCGCCCTCTGGTCGGCATCAACGAAGGCGCAGGAGCCCGCATCCAGGAAGGCGTCGTCTCCCTCGGACTGTACGGCGAGATCTTCCACCGCAACGTCCGCGCCTCCGGCGTCATCCCACAGATCTCGGTGATCATGGGACCCGCCGCCGGCGGGCACGTCTACTCCCCGGCCCTGACCGACTTCGTGGTCATGGTCGACGGCACCAGCCAGATGTTCGTCACCGGACCCGACGTCATCAAAACCGTCACCGGCGAAAACGTCACCATGGAAGAACTCGGCGGCGCCACGACCCACATGGAGAAATCCGGTGTCGCGCACTACGTCGCCTCCGGGGAACACGACGCGTTGGATTACGTCCGCGACCTCCTGTCGTACCTTCCCTCGAACAATCGCGCCGACGCGCCCCGCACCGCACCGTCGGATCCGATCACCGGGTCGATCGAGGACTCGCTGACCGCCGAGGACCTCGAACTCGACACCCTGATCCCCGATTCACCGAACACCCCCTACGACATGCACGAGGTCATCACCCGGATCCTCGACGACGACGAATTCCTCGAAGTCCAAGAAGGTCGGGCCCGCAACATCATCGTCGGGTTCGGGCGCATCGACGGCCGATCGGTGGGGATCGTCGCCAACCAACCCACCCAGTTCGCCGGAACGTTGGATATCGATGCCTCCGAGAAAGCAGCCCGCTTCGTCCGCACGTGTGATTGCTTCAACGTCCCGATCATCACCCTGGTCGATGTGCCCGGGTTCCTGCCCGGCACCGGCCAGGAATACAACGGCATCATCCGACGCGGCGCGAAACTGCTCTACGCCTACGGCGAAGCGACCGTCGGGAAGATCACCGTCATCACCCGCAAAGCGTACGGCGGGGCATACGACGTGATGGGATCCAAGCACATGGGAGCCGACGTCAACCTCGCCTGGCCGACCGCGCAGATCGCCGTCATGGGAGCCTCCGGCGCCGTCGGGTTCGTGTACCGCAAGAAACTGCTCGACGCCGCCAAGAACGGTGAGGACGTCGACGCCCTACGCCTGACACTGCAGCAGGAATACGAAGACACCCTCGTCAACCCCTACATCGCCGCCGAACGCGGCTACCTCGACGCCGTCATACCCCCCAGCCACACCCGTGGCCAGATCGTCACCGCACTACGACTACTCGAACGCAAACAAGTCACCCTCCCACCCAAGAAACACGGAAACATCCCACTATGAGCGAAGCGAATCATGACGCAGTGAGCGCAGAAGCGAACGACGACGCAGCGAATCTCGACGAGGTGGTCACCCCAACCCCCGCTGCCGTTCGAGTGGTGAAGGGCAATCCGACCGACGAGGAACTCGCCGCGCTGGTGACGGTTCTGACGGCTGCGCAGAGCGGATCGGAGTCGACGGGCGATTCTCGTCCTCGTGAGCTGTGGGGTTCGCCGGAGTTGCTGCATCGCCGCTTCGTACCTCAGTCGGCCTATTCGTATGCCGCGTCGGGCCGCTACCCACGGTGACGGTCCGGTCCTCCGACGCTGCGCCTGGCCCTGTTCGCTTGGTCCTGGCGTCAGCGTCGCCGGCGCGACTGTCGGTGCTGCGCGGTGCCGGGGTGGAGCCGATCGTTCGGGTGTCGGGTGTCGACGAGGATGCGTTGACCGCAGCGCTCGGGCCGTCGGTGTCTCCGGAAACGGTGGTCACGGAACTGGCCCGAGCCAAGGCTGCGGCGGTGGCCGAGACGTTCGTGGATTCGACCGAGGATCTGGTGATCGTCGGCTGCGATTCGATGTTGGCCATCGGCGGGGAGCTGCACGGAAAGCCACATTCGGTCGAGGTGGCGCGCGAGAGATGGCAGTCCATGGCGGGCAACAGCGGCGAATTGCTGACCGGCCACGCTGTGCTCCGGGTGACCGATGGCGTGGTCGTGGCGCAGGCCGCAGCGCACAGTGCGACCGTCGTGCATTTCGCGACGCCGTCCTCGGTGGACCTCGAGGCCTACCTCGACTCCGGTGAACCGCTGTCGGTGGCGGGGGCGTTCACGCTGGACGGGCTCGGCGGCTGGTTCGTCGACCGCATCGAGGGCGATCCGTCGTCGGTTATCGGGATAGGACTACCGCTGGTGCGCACCCTGCTCACTCGTGTGGGTACGTCCCTGGCCGCCCTGTGGGACAGAACCCCGTCCTGACCGTTCCGGTTCCGCCGGCCGCTGTGCCACCGGAACCGATTCCGACCGTCAGGGCAGCAGGTCGATCAGTTCGCGAGCCCACTCCTCGGCCATGGTCTTCGGCCTGATGTTCGACGAGCTGTCGTGCCGAGCATGGGTACCGATCTGCTTGCCGCCGAGCTCGGTGAGCTTCTCTGCGATGATCTCGCCGCCGCGGTTGAATGTGTCCTCGTAGACCCGGTCGCCCAGACCGAACACCGCGAACTGCAGTCCCGCGAGGTCCGGCGCGTCCTCGACGAGTGCCTCGAAGAAGGGTTCTGCACCGGTGGGGAGCTCTCCGTCTCCGTAGGTGGAGCAGATGACCACGTGGAAGTCGTCGGTGTCGATATCGGACACCTCGTACTCGAGCATGTCGCGTACCTCGGCGTCATGATCGCTGAGCACGTCCGCAATCTTGTCGGCGACCTCCTCGGCCGTACCGGTCTCGGACCCGAACAACACGACCACTGCCATGGATCGCTCCCCTTTCTCACACCTGCCCGAACACTCGAACAGTCGGAAAGCATAGCCTCACCGGCGATCCGGTCGAAAATCCGTCCTCGCCCGCAGTTGTGACTTGTCTCGAGATCACCAGAATTCGGGCGTCAGACCCCATCGATCGAACTCCGCCTCGACCAGCCCTCTCAGGTGTTCCTTGCTGGGAAAGCTGTCCGGATCGAGCCCGGTGACGCACAGGGTCGCGCGTTCTCCCGATTCGTTCCACCAGGCACTGACGCCTCCGCCGGTGCGGCGCAGCAAGGCCACGTCGGTGTTCTGCGTGATCGACCTCATCGCCACCGCAGTGGCGTCGACACCACCGATGGTGCGCAGTGCGACACCTCTGGCACCGAGATTCGAGCACAGGCACAGCGGTGCCGAGCCCGACGCGGCGAGTTTGGCGACGATCGCGTCGGGCAGCAACTGCATCAGCGGTTTGAGGAGCTCGAACGTCGTCGTGACCGTGCGATCGGCCTGGGTTCTGAATGCCTGCTTGCTCGACGCTCGAATTGCTCCGAGATCGTCGAGGTACGCCGCTCCCGGGTCGACGTGGATCGAGACACCGGACGTCGCGTTGGCGCGCCGATCTCCCGCTGTCCTGGTACTGACCGGGAGGGCGACGCGTACCCGGTCCTCCGTGGAGACTCGGCCGCTCCCGGTCAGGATCCCGAGCACGACCGCGACCAGCAGACTGTTGGAACTGCCGCCTTTTCTCGCCGCAGCAGCAGACCACTCCGCGGACAGACAATCGACGACGACGGTGCTCGGCGTCCACGCCCCCTCCACAGGTGCGGCGATCACACGCGGACGGTCCGCACGGGCACCGGTGCCGTCCGGCATTCCCGCGCTCGGGTCGGCAGATGCCGTCGACCGTGCCCGTACCGCCTCCACCGCGGTGCGGCCGAGTGCTCGTGCCGCACCCGAGAGCGCCGCACCGACACGGCCGACACCATCGGACAGATCGGCTCGGGCGATGGCCATCGCGGATTCGGAACCGTGATCGAGCCCGACGCGCGCGAAATCGTCGGGGACAGCGTGACCGGCCAGCGCGGCCGCAGCAGCTGAGGTGAGGGCACCGCCGTCGCCGACGACGTGAGAGCCGACCAACGACACGACCGTGCCGCCTTCTTCCACCGAGGTTGCCGACAATCGCCACGCCGGTCCCCCGATCGGGTCCAGCGGCACCGCGGCCTCGTCCTCGATCCACTCGTCGACCGCCGCGCGGGCGATCGGCGATCCGATGATCACGGGATCGGCGGATCGACGAGCAGCGGTCCAGCCGTCACGGGCTCCGGGCACCCGGGCCCGCCGAACAGATCGATCGATGGGGCCTGCTGCGAGCATTCGCCACATCGATCGGAGCGCGTCCGGTGCGACAGCGCGGTCGAACCGCCAGACGATCTGGTTCACCACGGGTACCCCGAGAACGCATTCCATGCGGAGGAACAGGTCGTCGTCGTACGTCAGTCTTTCCACTACGCGAGACTATCGCTGCGCGAGGGCGGACGCAGGTGGGCCGCAAATGTGTTTCCCACCATATGTTTTCCGAAACGTGCTGCGGCGGGCGGGACTGATAGGTTGAGGACGTTTTCCACGCCGACGCGACTGCGAGTGACCCTATGAAGTTCGTGATGCCATTCAACGGCAGTCGCGGTGACGTGACGCCCGGTCTTGCGCTCGGCGTCGAACTCGCGGGTCGCGGACACGACGTGGTGTTCGGCGCACCACCCAACCTGATGGACTTCGCTCGCGCGAAAACGGCTGAGTCCGAACGAGTCAGCGTGGTCTCGTTCGGGCCCGACACCCAGCGCCTGTTGGAGTCGGAGTTGATCAGGGTGCGCATCAAGTCGCGTAACCCGCGGACCAGGATGGCGGCTCTCGCCGAACTGGCCAATCACGGCTGGGATCAGATGACAGCCGAACTCGAGCAGATGGCCCAGGGTTGCCACGCGATCGTCACCGGTTCGCTGGGGCAGGAGATGGCGTTCAACATGGCGGAGTCGGCGGGCAATGCCTTTGTGGCACTGCATTATTGCCCGCTCAGACGCAACGACGTCGTGCCCGTGACCCCTGGTGCCGCGATGCCGGGCTACGTCAACCGATCGATGTGGGCGCTGGCGGAGTCGATGCGCTGGAAGTCCATGAAGTCTCGCGAGAACGCGCAGAGAGTGTCCCTGGGCCTGGCACCGACGCGGCATTCGTTGCCCGTTCGATCCGAACGCTACGGCGGAGTGGAGATTCAGGCCTACGAGTCGGCGCTGTTCCCCGGGCTCGCCGAACAGTGGGGCCCGCAGCGGCCGTTCGTCGGATTCCTGGGGCTGAGCAGCGCGCGCGTCGACGTCGATCCCGCACTGGAGGAATGGCTGCAGGCAGGCTCCGCGCCGGTGTACTTCGGATTCGGCAGCATGCCCGTGCCCGATCCCGCGGCGCTGTTGCGCATGATCGAGAACGTGACCGGACGGCTGGGCGTTCGTGCTCTCGTCTGCGCCGGCTGGAGCGACCTCGCCGGTGCCGATTCTACTGCTGCGCAGCCGAACTCGAACATCATGATCGTCGAATCGGTCGATCATCCGAGCATTCTCCCCCGGTGTCTGGCTGCGGTCCACCACGGTGGCGCGGGTACGACGGCTGCGACGGCGCGGGCCGGTCTTCCGACACTCGTCTGCTGGTTCAGCGCCGATCAGCCGTTCTGGGGAGCCGCGCTGCGCCGGATCGGAGCCGGGACCAGCACGAAATTCTCGACATTGACCGAGTCCGTTCTGCAGCAAGGCATTACCGATATCACCACCGACCGAGCCAGGCAGGCAGCACGGCGACTCGCCGACACGGTCGCCCCGACCGCAACAGCGGTGGCCGCAGCTGCCGACATCACCGAGGCGGCAGCGCGGAACCGCTGACGCACTCACCAGAAGCGCGCCGTCAGTTCCCAGCGACCGAGCGCCTCAGCCAGGTGGTCACGCAGCGCCTGGTCATCGACGAATCGATCGGGATCCATGGCGTGGACGGTCACGGTGACGCTCGCGTCCGTCTCGCACACCCACGCTGTCAGGCCACCGTCCAACGATCGCGCGAACGCGGCGTCGGCACCCGCGAAGGTCGCTCTACCCGACACAGCGCGAGCTCGAACGCCGGCCACTTCGGTGAAGACCTCGGGCAGAACACCCAGGTTCGACGCCAGACCTTCCGCACCGTCACGCGGTTGCGGAACACGCGCAACCACGGCGTCGGGCAGCATCTGCACGAGGGCCTGCGAGATGCCTGCGGGTGGCAGACCGGCAGCCTGCCTCGCAGCGAAAGCGGTGAACGCCGCCTTGCTGGTTGCCCGAATCGTCGACAGATCGCGGTCGGCCGCGTCGGTGACGGGGACCTCGATCTTGACGATCTTGGTGGCGTTGGAGCGAGTGTCGTCGACGGCGCGATCGCTGACCGGCAGTGACCACTGCACCGAGTCTCCGATCGAGGCTCGCCCGGCCTGCCCGGAGGCTGCCGTGAGGACCGCGACGAACAGGGAGTTCGACGTGCCACCCCATCGCTGGGCGGTTGCTTTCCAGGTACCTGCGTCCACCTCTGCCACCGCATGAGGCGATACCCAGTGGGCGTCCACCGCCCCGGCGGTCCGCTGCGAGCGAGTCGGCTGCGAGCGCGGGACAGCAGCGTCCGGACCGGATCGGGCGGGAATCGGAAGTGCGGACGCAACGGTGTTCACCAACCAGCCGGCGACGGACCGCACCTGCTCCACGGCGTCTCGTAGGTCCGAGCCGATGGCCGCGATGCCGTCTGCGGTCGGAACCGACCGAGGTTGCCCGGACGGGGAATTGGCAGCACCGAACGCAGCGATCAGAGCGCCGCCATCGGCGACCATGTGCGAAGCGACCAACGACAGCACCGTCCCTCCGTTCGTCAACGGTGCAGCCGCCAGTCGCCAACCGAGACCGGTCTCGGGATCGATGTCACGATCGAGGCGGCCGTCCGCCCAGGCCAACACTTCGGTCGATTCGATGAAGTGTGGGTGAAAATCCAGCGAATGAGAGACCTTCGAGGCCACCCATCGGTCGCGGGCAGTAGGCACCGTCGACGCGACCACTCGGCGCGCTAGCAGACCGTCGGACAGGTTGTCGCGTAGTTTTTCCAGGTCTACTCGCTGGACGGATTCGTCGAACCACCACAGGAACTGGTTGTAGACGGGATATCCGATGCCGTGATGCATTCGCAAGAATAGGTGATCGGCAAATCCAATTCGAGTCACGCGCCGAACCTACTACATCCACGAAACAGGGGCAGTGGTGTCAATTCGCCACCACCAATGCATTCACATTCGGCAATAGATGCATGGAAAAGGGCGCCCGATTGTGTCCCGCACCATGTTCGGGCCATTCAGTGGCGTAGGTCGTGTATCGACCTCGGACACAGTCCGCACCACACTCCGATTGTGAACTGTCGTCACAGTGACCAGCAAAATCAGTGACTCGACCGTAAGATGCGACAATCGGACACACCTTCGAGTCCTGATCGGAGACCGGCGGGTCAAGACGCTCGACAGTGAGAAGTATTACTTTTACGCGTCGCGAAATAATTTCGCTTTCGCCCTATCGTGTGTGCTGAACTCACTTCGGGTCGACGGCAATGACGTTGTTCTTTCAATGCGGAAAGCAGCAATCCAACAGCAATCAGATAAGCGACCGGTCGGCTGCACGAGCATGGCTGACAGGTTTACACGATCGACTCGACCGTAATCGAACGTGCAATACCGAACCAACGCCGCACACCGCCGACCGAGCCCGGAATGGAAGAGGACTCCCATGGAATACACCGAACTCGCCGACTACCCCCTCCCCGCTGGTCGCCTGACCGAGTGGGTCCCCCGCGTCGACGACGACCGTTGGGCACCGGACCCCCGCGGGCTGTCGTTCACGCACCAGGACCATTGCGAGCGCAGCGCACCGGGTTCGTGGATCGGCACGGTGTTCGAGATTCATCGCCGATACGACGCCGAGGCAGTGCGCGCAACCATCGCCGCATACATGGGTCGTCACGAGGCGTTTCGGACCAAGGTTCGGCGCGACGAGGAATCCGGTTCCTGGCTGCGCCACACCGCACCGACAGATGCGGTGCGGGTGATCGATCGGGCACATACCGAACCCCGGACCGAGACTCAGGTCTTCAGCCATCTGCACTCCTGGTTCGGCGAAACCGTGTCTCCGACCGCATGGCCGCACTTCGTTCTCGCCACCATCGAACCGGACGACGCCTCACGTGCTCTCTCGAACGGGCCCGGAGAGTCGTTCCTGCTCGCCTTCGCCGCCGACCATTCGGTGATGGACGCCTACAGCCAGATCTACGCCATCAACGAGATCGACCGGCTCTACGCGCACGCCCTCGAAGGCATCGATCCGGAGTTGCCCGAAGTAGGCAGCTACGTCGACTTCAGCCAGTCCGAGAGGGCTCTCGGCGAGACGCTGACCGGTGACCACAGCGCCGTGCGCACCTGGCAGGACTTCCTGGCCGTCGAGGACGGACGCTTTCCCGCGTTTCCGCTTCCGGTGTCGGTCGACCGGTCGCTCACCGGCACCGGCCAGGCCGCGCAGAGCAGTATCTCGTCCTGGCTGCTGACCTCCGATCAATCGGATGCCTTCAACGCCGCATGCCGTGCCGGCGGGTACAACATGCAGGCCGGAATACTCGCCGCTCTGGCGCTGACGAACGTCCGCCTGTCCGGCCGCACGACGTTGCGCACCGTGATGCCGATGCACACCAGAGACGAACAGAAGTGGGCCGCGGCGGTCGGCTGGTACGTCGGAATTCTGCCCATGGAGATCGAGCTCGACAACGCTCGCACGTTCGGGGAGGCACTCGAGGCCGCGGCAACTGCAGGCGCGGCCAACAAGGGGTTGGCACGTATGCCGTACTCGAAGATCGCCCAGATCCTCGAGTCGACGGAAATTCCGCGATTCGTGGTGTCCTACATCGACCTTCGGTTCCTGCCGGACGCCGAGCAGTGGCAGGGCCGCAAGGGTCGGGCTCTGCGGAGCAACTGCCACGCCGACGACGAGGTCTACTTCTGGGTCAACCGGACGCTCCAAGGGCTCAACATCTCCGCTCGATTCCCCAGCTCGGACGTCGCGTCCACCAACGTCCACCGTTTCATCACCGAGTTCGTCGCGGTGTTGACGGCAGTGATCGACTCCGACAGTGGTACAGATACGGTGCTCACGTCGGCCTCTCGGTCGGTGACCGTCGCCGCAGAGTGAGCCATCGAATCAGCCCGCGGCCCTTATCGAGGAGGATGAAGCGACGATGATCATCACCGCTATGGGCAGATGGAATCCTGCTCCCGGCCGGCTGCTCGAATGGCACCCCACTTCGGCTGCCCGAGCGAGTGCCGAAGCGGCACCTGTCGATTCGGCTCCGGCCTCGTTCCTCCAGGAGGACCACCTGAAGGCCGCGTGGGCGGCCCGCGAACGCGGCGATGTTCACACCGCGTACACCGGGGTTGCAACCGAGATCGACGGTGACGTGGATACCGACGCGATGAGCCGCGCACTGGCCGCCTACGTGCTGCGTCACGAGGGTCTTCGATGCTGGTTCGAGGTCGAAGGGAACGACGTCGTTCGGCATCTCGCCCCACTCGAGGTCGCGGCGTTCGAAGTGTCCGACGCCGGAGAAGCGACGGACGACGACGAATTCCAACGCTATGTACGTGGGCGCTTCTCGTCCGAGGCGACCGCGGACGCCTGGCCCGGATTCGTCGTCGGCGTCGTGGCCAGGCCCGGCAGCTTCACCTTGTACTACGGCGCAGATCACGCATTCACCGACGGGGGCTCGCAGGCGTTGGTCATCAGCGAACTGGCCGATCTGTACGCGCTGGAGATCGGTGCGGACGTACCGATCCCTGCGGAGGCAGGTAGCCATCTGGCCTACGCCACCGACGAGCGGGCTCGGGCCGCGACGTTCGGGGCCGATTCTCCCGAAATTGCGGCCTGGCGAGACATTTTCACCCGACACGACGGCCGAATGCCTCGGTTCCCGCTCGACCTCGGACTCGCGCCCGGCGAGAAAGCTCCGGTTCGCATCGTCGAACGCGACCTGTTGAGCAAAGAACTGACTGCTGCATTCGACGCCGCGTGCAAGGCTGCCGGGGCCCGGATGAGCAGCGGCATATTCGCCGCCGTCGGGATCACCGACTTCGAATTGGCCGGAACCACCGACTACTTCGGGATCACCGTGCTCAGTACCCGGCACCACGGTGACTACGGACAATCCCAGGGGTGGTTCGTCAATTTCGCTCCGGTCGCGTTCGAAGTGGCAGGAAACAACACCTTCTCCGACGTCGCGGCTGCGGCCCACCGAGGCTTCGAACAGGCCAAGCAGATCGCGGAGGCCCCGGTGCACGCCGTACTGGGCGCTCTGGCCGCCGACGGCACTCTCGGTAGCGAGTTGGCAGTGAGTCCGAATATGCTCTCGTACATCGACTTTCGCTGGTTCCCCGGCGTCGGGCGAGACGCGGACACGCGCGCCGAGCATTTCACCGGCGAGGGTTCGACGTCGAACGCATCGATGTGGATCAACCGAGACGGTGAGCACTTGTATCTGGTAGCCCAGACCCCTGATACCGTCGTTGCCGCCGCAGCGGTGGAGCGGTACCACGATCACCTGGCGCACGTACTGGAAACCATTGCACGCGAGGGTGATTACAGCCTGACGCTCGACGATCTCGTTCAGGAGCCGGCCGGTGCGGGTCACCTCGATCACTGAGTACACCCCACGCGCGGGCACGGTCGTCGAGTTCACCCCCGTCGTCACCGGGAGTCCGCAGCCGTCACCGGTTCCACCGTCGTTCAACCAACGGTTTCACCTCGGTGATCTGGACGAGGCCGAGCGTGTCTGGATAGCCGGTGCCTTCGAAGTGCAGGGCAGCCTCGATACCCGGGCACTCGGGTGGGCCTTCGAGCACCTGATCGACCGCCACGACACCCTGCGTAGTTCTTTCGTTCGCGTGGCGGCCGGAATCGAGCGGACGTTCTACGAACCGGGTTCGGTCCAGATCAGGCAATCCACTCGAACCACCTTCTCGTCGGCGTCGACACTCCGGAATCATCTCCGACGCACGCTCGAACTGCACTGCGATGCACGGCGATTCCCGTCGTACACCTGTTTCGGAATCGACCGGCCGGACACCTCGACGATACTGTGCGCATTCGATCACTCCAACGTCGACGCCATGTCGATCGCCGTCGTGGTCGACGAGATCCACACCCTGTACGACGCCTACCTACGCTGCCCGTCGAACCCGGAGACAGCCCTGCCTCCGGTCGGCGGGTTCGTCGAGTACTGCCGCATCGAAGCATCCCAGCCACTCGTCGACCCCACGGACGAGCGCATGATGCGGTGGTCGAACTTTCTCACCGAATGTGGGGGCACCACGCCGCGTTTCCCGCTCGACCTCGGCGTCGCCGAGGGTGAAACTGCGCCTCAGGCAACGACTGTCACCTCCTTGCTCGACGCGCAGCACACCCTCGACTTCGAGCAGCTCTGCACCCGTTCCGGAGCCGGAATGTTCGCCGGTGTCGTCGCTGCGATCGGACAGGCCTGCGCCGGGATCGGCGGACCGAGCCGCGTGCCGTTCCTGTTCCCGTTGCACACCCGCCATGAGCAGCAATTCTCGCGTGCACTGGGCTGGTTCACCACCAACGCTCCCATGACCGTGGAGGTCGAACGCGACCTCCACGACACGATCACCGCGGCCCACACAGCGTTTCGCGCGGCACTTCCGCTGAGCACCGTTCCGATCCCCCAGGTACTGAACAACCTCGGTGACGCTTTCACACTGTCGCGTCGCGACGTGTTCATGGTGTCCTACATCGACTACACCAGAATCGGTGGACACGAACGCTTCGAACGAACCGATGCACACCACATCAGCAATGCCACGGTGTCCGACGACGCACAGTTCTGGGTCTCCCGCACCACATCGGGCCTGGCACTGCGGTCACGATTTCCCGACACTGCAGCGGCACACTCGGTGATGGATGCGTTCATCGCGGAACTCGGCGCACTCATGCGCGCCTCGACAGCGAAACCCGAGAGCGCTGCACTGACGCTCTGAACCCCCAACGAACTCATTCCGCAGGCTCCACTCCCGCCCAACGATCTCATTCCGCGGGCTCCACTCCCGCCCACTGACAGAGGTTCCGCATAGGATCGACAGTGCAGACCGTTCACCCCCGGGCGGGCCGCCAGCCGAATATCTTCCGTAGGAGCCGATACGTGCCTGTACCAACCGATTCCAACGCAACGTTCGCCGACTACGCGCATCCGGATCGTCTCGTATCGACCGAATGGCTGTCCGCTCATCTCGGTACCCCCGGCCTTCGCGTCGTCGAATCCGACGAGGACGTGTTGCTCTACGACGTCGGCCACATTCCCGGTGCGGTCAAGATCGATTGGCATCTCGACCTCAACGATCCGGTCACCCGCGACTACATCGACGGCGAGCAGTTCTCGAAACTGATGAGCCGCAAAGGTATTTCCCGGGAAGACACCATCGTCGTGTACGGCGACAAGAGCAACTGGTGGGCCGCGTATGCACTGTGGGTGTTCACTCTGTTCGGACATCAGGACGTCCGTCTGCTCGACGGCGGCCGCGACGCCTGGTTGTCGGAGAACCGCGATACCACCCTTGACGTGCCCGAGTTCCCCGCGACCGACTACCCGGTGATCGAACGCGACGACGCGCCCATCCGCGCGTTCGCCTCCGATGTGCTCGGCTCGCTCGGAACGCTGCCGTTGATCGACGTTCGCTCCCCCGCCGAGTACACAGGCGAACGCACCCACATGCCCGACTACCCGGAGGAAGGTGCATTGCGCGGAGGGCATATCCCCACCGCAGTGAGCATTCCGTGGGCCAAGGCAGCCGCACCGGACGGACGCTTCCGTTCTCGTACGGAACTGGACGAGATCTATTCCGGTACCTCCGCCACCGACGACGTGATCGCCTACTGCCGTATCGGTGAGCGTTCGAGCCACACCTGGTTCGTGTTGACCCATCTGCTCGGATACCAGTCGGTTCGCAACTACGACGGCTCGTGGACCGAATGGGGTAACGCCGTTCGCGTTCCGATCGCGAAGGGCGAGGAGCCCGGATCGGCTCCGGCCACTCGATGAGTGCCCTGCCGGAGTCGCTGGCCGAGATCGTCGAGGACTTCGCCGCAGTGGAGGGGCAGGACAAGCTGCAGCTACTGCTGGAGTTCAGTCGCGAACTGCCTCCGCTGCCGGAACACCTTGCTCAGGATGCGATGGAGCCAGTGCCGGAGTGCCAGTCTCCGCTGTTCCTGTCGGTGGATGCAGGCGATCCGGCGCGGATCCGGCTGTACTTCAGCGCCCCGCCGGAAGCTCCGACCACGCGGGGGTTCGCCTCGATCCTGGCGCAGGGGCTCGACGGTCTCAGCGGACAGGACATCCTGGACGTACCGGACGACTTCTACTCGGCTCTCGGCCTGAGCGACGCGGTCAGTCCGCTGCGACTGCGCGGCATGTCGGCGATGTTGGCGAGGATCAAGCGTCACCTGCGTTGACGGACGACGGCGCAGGTAGCGCGCCGTCGTCTTGATCGATACAACCGGTCGTCGTTAGACTCCGCGGCAGGGCCTGGAGAGCCCAGACCCCCGATGCGTACGACGAAGGTTGGTTGCTGCCGATATGGAATTCACGGAGTTGGCGGACTACGCGGTTCCCGCGGGCACGCTCACCGAGTGGATACCCAGTGTCGGCCCGCAGGCCCGCACTCCGGAAGCCGCAGGGTGGCATCCCGATGCCAGGCCGACGTCCTACGTCCACGAGGCGCACCTTCGTACCAGCCTGAGCAGTCCTCGTCGCGGTCGTGAATCATGGCTCGGCGCGGCCTTCGAAATCGCAGGCCCCCTGGACAAACCCGCGTTTCGCGAGGCAGTTCTGAACTGGATCGACAGGCACGAGGCGATGCGTTCGAGCGCGTCGATCGACGAGGTGACGGGCGAGATGACGCGTGTGACCGCCGCGCAGGGTGGCATCGACATCTGGCAGGTCGAGCAGGAACGGTGCGCGCAATCGAGCGAGGTGTTCGAGCACCTGCATTATCTGTTCGACGAGTTCACCTCACCGTTGATCTGGCCCGCCTACGCCTTCGTGACTCTCGAACCGGTCGACGAGACGCGTCCGATCACGGTGTTCTTCGCAGCGGATCACTCGATCATCGACGGTCTGTCCACGGTGCTGGTCGCGCACGAGATCGCTGCTCTGTACGGAGAGGAACTCGGTGGTGCGCCTGCTGCCCTGTTCGAGGCCGGCAGCTACCTCGACTTCGGGTCCTCCGAACGCGAGAGGAATGCAGAGCTGGAGCATTCGCACGACGCAGTGAGGATTTGGCGAGATTTTCTCGTCGACGGCAATGGTGAGCTACCGGCCTTTCCACTCGACATCGGCGATCCGAGCCCGGACGATCAGCCGCAGGGCGGTTTGTCCGCGTGGGTGCTCGACCCCGATCAGGCCGACTCGTTCTCGGTCGCGTGCCGCAAGACCGGACACAGCCTGTTCGCCGGATTGCTGGCAGTGCTCGCCATCACCGGCTCCGAACTGGGCGGCGGCACTCGTTTCCGCACGGTGACCCCGGTTCACACTCGAGACGAGCCCCAGTGGGCCTCCGCGCTCGGCTGGTTCGTCGGACTGTGCCCCATCTCCTTCGACTTCGCCGGTGCGGACTCGTTCGGCTCGGTGGTCGCGGCTGCCTCGGCCGAGGTGAAGAAGACCAAACCGATCGCCCGCGTTCCTCTCGATCGCGTGTTCACCACTCTGGGTTACTCCGCTCGCCCGCGTTTCGTCGTCTCGTTCATGGATGTGCGGTTCGCGCCTGCCGCCGAGCACTGGCCGGACTGGAATGCCCGAGCGCTGCGCAGCAAGCAGTACCAGCACGACGTGTACATCTGGATCAATCGCACGCCGCAGGGAATCAACATCGCGGCTCGCTATCCCAACACCGAGCAGGCGACCGCTCGGGTTCACGAGTACGTCGGTGCCTTCCGGAAGCTGTTGACCGATGTGGCTGACACCGGGACCGCCCGATTCTCTCTTGCGGACGACGACCGATTCGATATCGGACATACCGACACCGGTCAGATCGCTACCAATCAGTAGCTCACTGCGGGTCGTCGCCGATCCGCTGCAGCTGTGCGGACCGATTGCAGCGATGACAGTGCCGGTGCTTAGACTCCGACGTGACGTTCGTAACGAAGCACGCGAGAAATATATCTGTAGGAGGCTCAGTGCCCAGCCATGCCAGTGCTCAGATCACCAAGGTTCTTGTCGCCAATCGTGGTGAGATCGCGGTGCGGGTGATCCGGGCGGCCGCCGATGCCGGGTTGGCCAGTGTCGCTGTGTACGCCGAGCCCGATGCCGATGCCCCGTTCGTACGCCTGGCCGACGAAGCGTTCGCGCTCGGCGGCCAGACCTCGGCGGAATCGTATTTGGTGATCGACAAGATCCTCGACGCCGCCGCCAAGTCCGGTGCCGACGCCATCCACCCCGGCTACGGATTCCTCTCCGAGAACGCCGACTTCGCCCAAGCCGTGATCGACGCAGGACTGATCTGGATCGGACCGTCCCCGCAATCGATCCGCGACCTCGGCGACAAGGTCACCGCCCGCCACATCGCCGCCCGCGCCAAAGCCCCCTCCGTCCCCGGCACCTCCGAACCGGTCAAGAACGCCGACGACATCCTCGCCTTCGCCGACGAACACGGCCTCCCCATCGCCATCAAAGCCGCATTCGGTGGCGGCGGCCGCGGCATGAAAGTCGCCCGCACCCGCGAGGAAATCCCCGAACTGTTCGATTCCGCCACCCGCGAAGCCGTCGCCGCGTTCGGGCGTGGGGAATGCTTCGTCGAGCGCTACCTCGACAAGCCCCGCCACGTCGAAGCACAGGTCATCGCCGACCAGCACGGCAACGTCATCGTCGCCGGCACCCGCGACTGCTCCCTGCAACGCCGCTTCCAGAAACTCGTCGAAGAAGCCCCCGCCCCGTTCCTCACCGACGCCCAACGCAAAGAAATCCACTCCAGCGCCAAAGCCATCTGCCTCGAAGCCGGCTACTACGGCGCCGGCACCGTCGAATACCTCGTCGGACAAGACGGCCTCGTGAGCTTCCTCGAAGTCAACACCCGACTGCAGGTCGAACACCCCGTCACCGAGGAAACCTCCGGCATCGACCTGGTCCTGCAGCAGTTCCGCATCGCCAACGGCGAGGAACTGTCCATCACCGAAGACCCCGAACCGCGAGGGCATTCCTTCGAGTTCCGGATCAACGGCGAAGACGCCGGACGCGGATTCCTGCCCGCCCCCGGACCGGTCACCACCTTCACCGCCCCCTCCGGGCCCGGTGTGCGCGTCGACTCCGGAGTCGAATCCGGCTCGGTGATCGGTGGCCAGTTCGATTCGATGCTCGCCAAGCTCATCGTCACCGGAGCCACCCGCGAACAAGCCCTCGCCCGCTCCCGTCGCGCACTCGCCGAATTCGATGTCCAAGGCCTCGCGACGGTCATCCCGTTCCACGCCGCAGTGGTCTCCGACCCGGCGTTCATCGGCGACGGCGACTCGTTCTCCGTCCACACCCGCTGGATCGAAACCGAATGGGACAACCAGGTCCCCCCGTTCACCGCCGGGCAACCGCTCGACGACGACGACGTCCTGCCGCGTCAGTCCGTGGTCGTCGAAGTCGGAGGCCGCCGCGTCGAGGTCTCGTTGCCCGGGGAACTGTCCCTCGGCGGCAACAGTGCAGGCAACAGCGGCGGACCTGCGGGAGCGGTGCGCCGCAAACCCAAAGCCCGGACCCGTGGCGGAGCCGGAGCCGGAGCCGCCTCCGGCGATTCGGTCACCGCACCCATGCAGGGCACCGTGGTCAAAGTCGCCGTCGACGAAGGCCAGAGCGTCGAATCCGGTGACCTCATCGCCGTCCTCGAAGCCATGAAAATGGAAAACCCCGTCAACGCCCACAAAGCAGGCACCATCACCGGCCTGACCGTCACCGCAGGCGACGCCATCACCCAAGGCACCGTCCTCGCAGAGATCAAATGACGTAGCGATGTCCGAGCTTCCGGAGATTCGTATCGGTACGGCTGATCGGGAGAAGGCCCTCGAGGCGCTGGGTCTGCACTTCAGCGAGGGTCGTCTCACTGTGCCCGAATTCGACGAGCGCAGCGCCACCGTTGCTTCGGCGACGACGCGTGGGGAGATCGACAAGGTCTTCGTCGATCTCCCCACTGCTTCGACGTCGCACACGCCCGCCCAGCTCGGGACGTCTCCGGCCGAGGGCGGTGTCGGAATCGATTGGCGCGCAGTGGTGATGCCCCTGGTCGTCTTCGGTTCTCTGGCATTGTTCTTCCTCACCGACTTCGATCAGAAGTGGCTCTTCTTCCTTCTCATTCCGTTGGCGGGTGCGCTGCTGTCGGCAGGTGGCCATTCGAAGGACGAGAAAAGGAAGAAAAAGAAGAGGGATCGTTGAAGGCGCTTCTGTTCGATGTGTTCGGCACGGTGGTCGATTGGCGCACCAGCGTGGCTCGCGAGGTCGAATCTCTGTGTGGTTCGGACGTCGACGGTCATGCATTCGCCGACCGATGGCGCAGCCTGTATCAACCGGCGATGGAACAGGTTCGGTCGGGCAGTCGACCGTTCACCCGGCTCGATGTACTCCATCTCGAGTCGCTTCGACTCGTACTGTCGGAGTTCGACGTTCAGCTCGACGACGGTGACGTCGCATCCCTGAATCACGCGTGGCATCGGTTGGATCCGTGGCCGGACTCGGTGCCCGGGCTCACGCGACTGCGTACCGATTTCATCATCGCCCCGCTCTCCAACGGCAATATCTCGTTGCTACTCGACATGGCCAAGAATGCCGGACTGCCGTGGGACGCGATCCTCGGCGCAGAACCGGTACAGACGTACAAGCCCATGCCCGACGCGTATCTACGCACCGCGGACATTCTGGGTCTTCAGCCGAGCGAGTGCCTGATGGTCGCCGCACACAACAGTGATCTCGCTGCGGCTGCCGACTGTGGCTTCGCAACGGCATTCGTCGCCCGTCCGCTCGAACACGGGCCGAGTCAGACCACCGACCTCGCCGCGGAATCCGACTGGACTCACAGCGTCGACTCGATCGATTCTCTCGCAACGCAATTGGGCTGCTGACTGCGCCGACGCTCAGGACCGCGTCGGCACGAGTCGATGCTCGATCCACGCGTCCACGTCCCGGTGCGACCTGAAGCGAACAATCGTCAGCTCTGGGCAGCGCACACTCAGTCGCTGCACCCGCTCGGTAGTCAACCGATAAGTGTTCCACGCCCACCGGACGATGTACTCGCGATCGAAGAAGATCCGGTACAGCGGCGGTTCGATGTTGCCGTTCCACAGCTCGCGCCTTCCGAGCCTGCGGCGTAGCGTCCGAATCATCACCTGCCGCATGACTGTTCGGCGCGGTAGGTCGAGCCACAAGAGCAGTTCGGCTCGATCTGCGAGACGGTCTCGAACGATGCTGTACTGCCACTCGGTGACCCACGACGGGCGTGCAAGGAATTCCTCGACATCGCGCTCGAACGTCGGACACGGCGTCCAGTTCGGGCCGTGGAACAAGCTGTCGATCTCGACGTGTTCGATATCGAGCAAGGACCCGATGCGGGCGGCCAGCGTGGTCTTGCCGGAACCGGATGTCCCCGCGACGACGATTCGCGCGGGTCTATATGGCAGGACAGCGTCGTCCGGTCCGAGAATCACGGAGACGACGATAGCGAACCGGGGGTACCGGCGACCTGTCGCCCGTGGCGCACGATCGCTGCGATTCCGACCAGCAGGGGTAGTTGCAGGAACACGATGGCGTTGAGCGCGTCGTTCGGCAGAGGTAGGTGGTCGAAGAACTGGGCGGTTCCGGTCACGATCAGGATCAGGTACGTCAGCTGCATCGACAGTGTGTGTCGCCGAAGCCAACCCGCCCGTGAGCGTCCGACCAGCGGTTGCAGCCAGCCGAACAGCACCAGCGCGGCTGTCAGGATCGACACAGCGTGGAACACGCTCCATCCGTCTCGGATCTCGGTGACGAAGAAGGACGACACGATCATCACCAGAATTGCCACGACATACGTGCGTCCGCATGCCCGATGAAAAACAGTGCCCTTGCGCGCGAGCAGAACCACTGCTCCGACCAGAACGGACATGACTGCGGCCGACGTGTGGATCACCGTGATCGTCATCGTCATCGTCAGCCACCTTTCGCCTGAGCGACGCTACCGGTCGTCGAGTCCGAAGGTCTTCCATTTGCGTGCTATCAGGAATGCCTGCGATGTCGACTCGTATCCCATCGGAGCGCGATGCACGCGCACGTCCACCTCGAAATCGGCCTCGACGAGCATGCCTGCGACCACGTCGGGGTCGAGTCGGTATGCGTCGTACGAGACCGAGTGTCCGTAGACATGTTCGAGCCGCACTCGCTCGTTGCCGGACTGAAACGCCAGGAGCAGTGGACCATTCGGCGTCAGCACTCGATGCAGTTCGGCGAATATCGCAGGCAGCTGCGTGGGAGGAGTGTGGATGATCGAGTACCAGGCAACGATCCCGGCAACGGAGCTGTCCCCCGCGTCCAATGCCTCCATCGATCCGACACCGAATCGCAGGTGCGGGTGTTCGCGCCGCGCGACCTCGACCATGTTGGGCGACAGATCCATTCCCGCTACGTCGAGGCCGAGGCGGTGCAACTGGTCGGTGATGCGGCCGGATCCACACCCCACCTCCAGAACGTGCCCGCTCGGCACCCGGGCTGCGAACGTCGCCAGCAATCCGTGCTCGAGATGCCGGCCGTCGAGTTCGTCACGAACGAGGTCGGCGTAGCTCTCGGCAACGGTGTCGTAGGCGGCCCTCGTCATCGAAACATGCTGCTGCTCGGTCACAGTCGCTACGGTACCGGCTCACCCGGCGTCGACAGGTACGAGTGCGTCAGCATCTCGAAGAAGTGCCCGGTGGGGTCGCGGAAGTACACTCCGCGGCCACCGTGGTCGGTGTTGACAGTGCCGGGTTCGGTCATCCGAGGATCGGCCCAGTGTTCGACGCCCTGGTCGACCAGCCTGGTGTAGGCCGCGTCGAACAGATCGTCGCTCACCCGAAAGGCATAGTGCTGACACTGAATATCGTCGAAGGGGGGCTCGGCGAATTGAACGAGCGTGCCGTCGGTGAGTTGCACGTTGACGAACGGTCCCCACGACGGCACCTCTGGCAGAGCGAACAGCTCGCGAAAGAACACCGCAGAATCGGAACTGTTCTTCGCAACGATGATGGTGTGATCGAACGAAATGGACATGCGCTGCCTCCTGGGCAGTACGACGCCTCCATGCCTGACGCAGTCCGTCATCGGCACGCGACGCTGCCGACGATGCTCGCACGGACCCCGAATCCGAGTCAACCGGTGAATTCACGGCCGCGATTCGGTCTTCTTCGGTGACAGCATTACCGAGGAGAGGAACCCAGCATGGTCGGTCGACTTCTGTTCGTTCATGGTGCCGGCGGATTTTTCGACGACGCGGAGCTGGCGCACGGTTTGGCTGGAGCTCTGCGTCTCGACCTTCGGATGCCGGAGCTGTCCGACACCGACATGGGTTTCGAGGACTGGGCCGAACCGGTTCGGCAGCACCTGGACCGGCTCGGACCCGAGGATTCGGTGATTGCGCATTCCTTCGGCGCATCGATCCTCGTCAGGGTCTTGGCAGAACATCGCCGGCAATGGCCCCTGCAGGCCACCCTGCTGGCGATGCCGGACTGGACTCCGTGTGGGTGGGACGTCGCCGACTACGCGTTCACCGACCCAGAACCCGAGACCGACCTGACGCTCGTCCACTGCCGGGACGACGACGTGGTTCCCGTGTCTCACCTGGCGCTGAACTCGACGGCTCTCCCGTCGGCCACAGTGGTCGAGTTTCCGACCGGTGGTCATCAGTTCGACGGCATGATCGACGCCGTTGCCGCCGAGATCCGCGGATTCGGGCGTCCCCGCGGGGACGCTTCTACCGGTCCCGATCCTCGTGGTCGATGACAAGCCCGACTCGGTCGAACATGCAGACTGGGTGTCCGCTCACCGATAGTCGTGGTCGATTCCCGTTGCCCATTGCGAACATTCGACGGCAACGACGTCGTCTCTCCCCCGCAGGAAGTCCCGGGCACCGGAATCGCCCGACGCCGATGCCACGGCTGCCTCGACGTGTCGACGCGCCAGAACGACCGGATGTCCGGGACGGCCGTCGAACACGGCCCTGGCGAGACCGGTTTCCCGCGCCGCGGCGAGTATTGCCTGCACCACCTCGGGTCCGACGTCCGGGGTATCGACCACGTGCACAACCGCGTATTCAGCGTCCGACGCCGCCGACAAACCGGCGGTGAACGAGGCGCTCATGCCCTGGTGCCAGTCGGGTATGTGCACCGCGATCACGCCGTCGGGCATGGCCGCGTCCGCCGCGCCCAGCACCACGAGCACGCGATCACAGCCGCCGTCGCGCAGTGCCCGCACCGCCGTCCTCAGCCACAGCCCGTCGTGGGCGAGCACCTTGGGCGATCCGTATCGCGTTCCGGCACCGGCGGCCAGTAGCACTCCGACGGCCAGGTCCGACACGATCGCTCCTTTCACTCTCGGTTGGAGTCTTGGATGTTCGCACAACATCCATCTCGAGTACGTCGACAAGTTTGTGCGCGCTCGACTAGCGAGGATAGGCGCGATGACTGATTCTTAGTGCACTTCTCCTGCAGCGTCGCAGGAATCCTGCCCTGTTGCTTCCGCGAGGTGCCCACCCATGTCCCTCAAGCCCACCACACGCAAACGTGTCCATCCTGTCGACGAAGTTCTCCCCGTTCCGAAACTTGCCGCCTACGGGTTCCAACATGTCGTCGCGTTCTACGCAGGCGCTGTCTTGGTGCCGATCATCATCGGCAGCGCGATCGGACTGACCAACGAACAGTTGATCCACCTGATCAATGCGGATCTGTTCACCTGCGGCATCGCATCGATCATTCAATCGGTCGGATTCTGGAAGGTCGGTGTCCGCCTGCCACTCCTGCAGGGCGTGACGTTCGCCGGTGTCTCTCCGGTGATCGCGATCGCGATGGCGAACGGCGGCGGCACCGAGGGGTTGCTGTACGTCTACGGTGCCGTCATCGTCGCCGGTCTCGTCACGTTCTTCATGGCTCCGTACTTCAGTAGGCTGCTGCGCTTCTTCCCACCGGTGGTGACCGGTACCGTCATCACGATCATCGGCGTGGCGCTCCTCCCGGTGGCCGTCAACGATGCGGTGACCAATCCTGCTACGCACGAGCAAGATCCGACCAATGGACGGTGGATGGCGTACGCGATCGGCACGCTGCTGATCATCGTGCTCATCCAGCGTTTCTTCAAGGGCTTCATGGCCACCATCGCCGTGTTGCTCGGCCTGGTGATCGGTAGCGCCGTCGCATTCGTACTGGGAGACATGAACTTCGACGGCACCTCGGAGGCGTCGTGGGTCGGCTTCACACAGCCCTTCCTGTTCGGTGTGCCCAAATTCAGTGTCGTCGCGATTATTTCGATGATCGTCGTCATGCTGATCATCGCCGTCGAAACCACCGGCAGCGTGTATGCGACGGGTGAGATCGTCGGCAAGCGCATCAAGAAGGACGACATCGCGGCGACTCTGCGCGCGGACGGAGTGGCCACCGTCATCGGCGGTACGTTCAACTCGTTCCCGTACACGGCCTTCTCGGAGAACGTCGGCCTGGTCCGCCTGACCGGTGTGCGCAGCCGCTGGGTGGTGGCCACGGCCGGCGGCATCATGATCCTGCTGGGCCTGCTTCCCAAAACGGCAGCCGTCGTGGCATCGATCCCGCCGCCTGTACTCGGCGGAGCCGCGCTCGCGCTGTTCGCGACCGTCGCCGTGGTCGGAATCCAGACTCTGTCGAAGGTGGATTTCACCGATCACCGCAACCTGATCATCGTCGCCACGAGCCTCGGGCTCGCGATGCTCGTGACCATTCAACCGACGGTCTCCGAGGGTGTGCCCGCTTGGCTGGAAATGTTGTTCGGCAGTGGCATCGTTCTCGGCGCGGTCTCGGCAATCGTGCTCAACGTCTTGTTCTTCCACATCGGCAATCGCGGGCAGGCCGTCGCCGGTGGTCCGGGTAAGGGCATCACCCTCGACAAGGTCAACGAGATGTCCTCCGAGGACTTCGCTGCCACATTCGGAGGCTTGGTGCAGGGCACGCCGTGGGTGATCGAACGCGCCTACCAGCAGCGGCCTTTCGCCGATGCGCACGGTCTGCGCGAGGCATTCCAGGAGGCACTGTTGGCCGGCACCACCGAGGAACAGATCGAGCTGATCAGCAGCTACCCCGATCTCGGTAGCGAGGACGCCACTGGCACCCTCAACGCAGCGGACCACGTCGGCTTGTCCAACCTGGAGGAGGACGAGCACGACAACATCGTGCAACTCGCCGCCGAATACCGCGAGCACTTCGGCTTCCCGCTGGTGATCTGTGCACGGGAGACGGAGCGTTACGATCGAGTCCTGGCCAACGGGTGGTCGCGCGTCGAGAATGCACCGTCGGCGGAGCGGTCGTTCGCGATGATAGAGATCGCCAAGATCGCGAACTACCGGTTCGACGATCTCGTGGCCGATGCCAACCCGATCGCGGCCGCGCGGTTCGGTCGCATCAACGACTTCAGATAGCGAGCGGGATGTGCTTCACGAATGGATAGGGCTCGACGGGTTCAATCGGCTCAGTGATCGGCAGGCGATGCATGCACTCTACGAGTGCTGCGCATCGTCGATCTGGGCCCGTCGAGTCGCCCAGGGTCGCCCCTTCGACAGTCGAGACATGCTGTTGGACAGGGCCGATCGAGTGCTTGCCGAGCTACCCGAGGCGGAGATCGATCATGCGCTCGACGGTCACCCCAGGATCGGCGGCAAGGCTGACAACCCGTCGTCGAAACGCGAGCAGGCCGCGGTGACGACCGCGGGCACCGAGGTGCTCGACAAGTTGGCGGCGGGAAATAGTTCCTACGAGGAGAAGTTCGGGCACGTCTACCTGGTGTGCGCCACCGGCAGATCCGCGGAGGACCTGCTCGCTATCCTCGAGGAGAGGCTCGACAACGATGCCGAAACCGAAAGACGGGTGCTCCGCGTGGAACTGGCCAAGATCAACCGAATTCGCCTCGGCCGCATGCTGGGTCCCGAGCAGTGACCGGATTGTCGACGCACGTCCTCGACGCCACCGCGGGGACACCGGCGGTGGGGATGCGGGTGCGGTTGTTCCATCCCGAGAAGGGCGAGATCTCCACGGCCACCACCGATGGAGACGGCCGAATCGGCGAGGTCGTGCCCGGTCCGATCGATCCGGGCGTGTACCGCCTCTCGTTCGACACCGGCGATTACTTCGAGGCGACGTCGACACCGAACTTCTACCCCGAGGTGTCCATCTCGTTCACCGTCACCGATCCCGATGCCCACTATCACGTCCCATTGCTGTTGTCCCCCTTCGCTTATTCGACCTATCGCGGGAGCTGACATGACCGACCTGACCGGAAAGATCGTCCTCGGATCCAACCAGTACGGCAAGGCGGAGAACCGCGTGGTGCGGATCTATCGGGACTCGCCTCGGCACGAGATCCACGACATCAACGTGTCCAGCGCTCTGCGCGGCGACTTCTCTCCCGCGCACCTGGTGGGCGATCAGTCCAATGTCCTTCCCACCGACACCCAGAAGCAGACCGCGTACGCATACGCGAAGACCAAGGGATTGCTGCACCTGGAGAGCTACGGCCTCGATCTGGCTCGCCACTTCGTCGACGATGTGGAGCCTGTGGAAGGTGCCCGCATCGAACTCGAGGAGTACGCCTGGGCTCGCGCGGT
The DNA here is from genome assembly GCF_033142445.1 of Rhodococcus sp. IEGM 1330. Taxonomy (NCBI): domain Bacteria; kingdom Bacillati; phylum Actinomycetota; class Actinomycetes; order Mycobacteriales; family Nocardiaceae; genus Rhodococcus; species Rhodococcus sp. IEGM 1330. The sequence continues at coordinate 483,697 of NZ_JAWLSB010000001.1, read as the reverse complement.
GATCGACGGCGTCGAGCACGATCACACGTGGACACGCAAGGGTGAGGAGATCCGTACGTCGGCGGTGACCGTCGAGGGCAAGGGCGATGCGCAGCAGACGTGGGTGATCAGCGGCTTCAAGGAGATGGTGATTCTCAAGTCCACGGGCTCGGAGTTCCACGGTTTCCTCGAGGACGACCTGACGATTCTCGAGCCCACGACCGACCGGGTGATGGCGACATCACTGACAGCGCAGTGGCGATACACCACCACCGACGTCGAGTGGGACGCCGTCTACGCGGGCGTGAAGGCAGCGATGATCGAACGGTTCGCCAATCTGCAGTCGCTGGCCCTTCAGCAGACTCTGTACGCCATGGGCGAGGCGGTGCTGGAGAAGTATCCGTTCATCGCCGAGATCACGATGTCGGCACCGAACAAGCATCACTTCGTCTACGACCTGGGCAAGTTCGGCATCGAGAACAATCTCGAGGTGTTCAACGCGGACGATCGGCCGTACGGTCTGATTCAGGCAACCGTCGAGCGCGAGGATGCCCCGGACGCCGGAAGTGCCTGGCGGACATATTCTGTCGTCGGATAGAGCGCCGAGCTCACGTGTGCAGCGCCGCAGTCCACTCCACCAACGGGGTCAGGGCCCGCCAGGCGTCGCGCACCTTCGTCGCGGCCTTGGGTGTCTCCAGCCAGGCGGGTGAGCCGAAATGCTTACCTGCGGTGAGTGACTTGTGGCGCAAAAGGTCGATGCGCGGGTGATCGAGCTCGTATCCCCGCGGCTTGGTCTTGAGCTTGTCGCCGCCGATCTCGTATCCGGCCTTCGTCAGCGTCGCCAGTATCCGCTCGAGTTCGGCTCCGCGGACGTCGTCGTCGACGGTGCGGCGGTAGCGGGCAACACCCTCGGTCGATGAGTCGTAGAAGCCGCCTGCGACGAACAACCCAGCGGGGTCGATCTGGACGTAGTAGCCCAGACTGTCGCCGCGAGCAACGAATCCGCCCTGATGGGTCTTGTACGGGGTCTTGTCCTTGGAGAAGCGAACGTCACGGTAGGGGCGGAAGACCTTGGCAGTACCGAACTCCGGTTCCAGTGCCGCGAGCAACGCCGTCATCGGCCCCTTGACCGCATTGTCGTAGACATCCTTGTGCTCGTTCCACCAGAGCTTGCTGTTGTCGGCTTCGAGATCCTCGTAGAAATCCAGGGCCGCGAAGGGTATTCCGGTGAAGCCAGTCATCGTTCGATCCTATGCGGCCCCGGTGGCCGACGAACGCGGGATGGATTGAAGCGCGAGGTAGACATCGAGTCGGTCCGAGGTGGAACCCAGATCGCGGCCCAGCAACTCCTCGACTCGCTTGATTCGGTAGCGCACGGTGTTGAGGTGGACGTGCAACGACTCGGCCGTTCGGTTCCACGATCCACCGGTGGCCAGGAACTCGCGGAGGGTATCGGTCAGACCGGCATCGGTACGCCGGTCGTAGTCGAGTAGCGGAGCGAGAACGTGTTCGACGAAGGACCGACGCACGTCGTCCGGCAGTGCCGAGAGCATCGACACCGCCGAGGTCAGTTGCGCACCCGCGGTGACGGTCACCGGGCTGGACCCTTGCCTGCTGACTTCGAGCGCGTGGCGGGCAGATCGCAGCGCACCGTCGACGGTGATCCCGGTTGCTTCGGAACTGACGCCCACCAGCAGACGGCTGTGTCCGATGCCGGAACCCAAGCGAGTCAATCGGGTTCGCAGTGTCCGAGTGAAGTTCGGATCGTCGGTGTTCACAACAGCGACGATGTCGCCGTGCGTGCTGCACCCGACGCAGCCGCCACCGAAGGAGGTCAACGTGTCGCTGAGAACCGTACGCAGCATCTCACGCAGGTCGATCCGTCCGCTGTGGACGACCCTGACCACGACCAGCGAGCGGTTCGGGTCGACGCCTGCCTGACGCAGCCGCGTCATGGCTTCGGGTCTGCTGCTGTCGGCCTCGATCAACGCCACTGCCTGGTCGGCGATTTCGCGTCGGACCAGCCGTCCCTCCTCGCGTCGAGCACGATCGAGCGCGGCGATGGCCGCGAGCTGGCCGAACGCATCGGAGATGGCGGGTGGGAACGTCGCCATGTCTCCCGCCACCGCGAGAAACCATCGGGTGGTCCGCTGCACGAGCGACGGCCCGATGCCGAAGATGCTGTACGCACCGCCGTCACTGAGAGTGGTTGTCGTGGGCAGTCTTTCGGAGGAGAGCGCAGCGTGCGTCAGCGTATCCACGTCGGCATCGGAGAATGCCGAGACCTCGGCCACCAGCCGACGTCCGGTCGCCGTGAAGATCAGACACGCCATCCCGGTTTCCCTCGAGGTGTGCAGCGCCAACTCGTCGAGCGCTCTGCCGTCTGCGATCGCGGTGAGCAGCTGGCGTTGCCGGACGAGCGAGGTGTTCAGCGAGGCTATACGGTCTCCGGTGACACGGCCGACGAGAAACTCGGTCACCTCGCCGAACGAGACGGTCTCGGGTACCGCGAGCAGGGGCAGCCCGTGCCGCTCGCAGGCGTCGATCAGATCGGGTGGGACATGCCCCAGCAATCCTTCTCCGGCAGCCAGTGCCGAGGCTCCTGATTCGGCGACGGCCTGGACGAACATCTCACTGTCTGCGGGTGTTCGATGCCACACGAGACCGGTGATGACCAGCTCGCCACCCGCGATGTAGCGCGACGGGTCCGGCAGATCGGTCGTGTACGTCCATCGCAGCGTGCGACCCAGGGCGTCCGGATCGGAGGTGAGCAATCGAATGCCGAGCTGCGTGGCGTCGAGCAAGTCCTTGACCTGCACTGCTGTTCCTCCCCCGGCCCTCGCTGAGCGTGCTCGAAACAGCTGAGCTCGTAGGTGGAAACAGTATGTGTGGGTTGTTTCCTCCGAGTTTCGGGCGTATCGCCGAACGACCGAAGATCGGTAACAGATACTCATTACAGTCGAGACAACACATCGGGTGGTGGATCTGCCGGCGCGGTGGATATGCCGGCGAGGACGAGGTGAAACGAAGGCCATGGATCTCGGTACTGTCGACGACATTCTGCTTCCCGGCTCTCGCGCGGACCTTCCGCCCGGTCGCGTGGACACCGCTGTGCTCGCGGGAGGTACCTGGCTGTTCTCGGAGAAACAGGACCATGTGGCCACCCTCGTCGATATCACTGCCTTGGGCTGGGAGCCGTTGACCGTCACCGAGACCGGGCTCGAGATCGCCGCGACGTGCACCATCGAGACACTGGCGCGCTACACCTCTCCGTGGCCGGCTACCGCACTGTTTCCCCGCTGCGCAGAAGCATTGTTGGCCTCGTTCAAGATCTGGAAGACCGCCACCGTCGGCGGCAACATCGCACTGGCCCTGCCTGCCGGTGCGATGATCTCGTTGACCGCGGCTCTCGACGGCGTCGGGCAGGTGTGGTCGGGTGATGGGCCCGATCACGACTACCGCATCGCGATCGCAGATCTGGTCACGGGCCCACAGACCAATGCCCTGCGCCCGGGGGACGTGCTGCGCAGCATCGAGATTCCGCTACACGCACTCCAGTCGAGAACGGCGATGCGCAAGCTCTCACTGTCACCGCTCGGGCGATCGGCCGCCGTGGTGATCGGGCGGGTCGACGAGGGCGGCGAATTCGTTCTGACCGTCAGCGCGTCGACCGTCCGTCCGTTCGTTCTCCGCTTCCCGAGTCTGCCGACGGCGCGCGAACTCGACGACGCACTCGCCGCCACCATCGGTCCCCAGCACTGGTACGACGACCCTCACGGGGCTCCGGACTGGAGGCATCACATCAGTTCCACTGCAGCGCAGCAGATTCGCGAGGAGTTGTCATGATCGTAGACATCAACGGTGTACCGACCGATGTCACTCCACGGCCCGGTCAGTGTCTGCGCACCATGCTCCGTGAACACGACCACTTCGAGGTGAAGAAAGGGTGCGACGCGGGCGACTGCGGCGCATGTTCGGTTCTGGTCGACGGCGAACCGGTGCATTCGTGCATCTTCCCCGCGTTCCGTGCGGCCAACCGGTCCGTCACCACCGTCGCGGGGCTCGGTACACCGGACGATCTCCATCCGATGCAGAGCCGGTTCGTCGAAGCCGCCGGTTTCCAGTGTGGATTCTGCACTGCGGGAATGGTCGTCACCGCATCGACGCTGACCGAGGAAGATCTGGACGAGCTTCCCGAACGGCTGAAGGGAAACCTGTGTCGCTGCACCGGGTATCGCGCCGTGTCCGACGCCGTCTGCGGGGTGGTCAACACCGAGAAGTCCGTCGACGGTCCGGCGTGTGGACGGTCCCTCGCAGCACCCGCCAGCACGCGCATCGTCACCGGAACCGAGCCCTACACACTCGACCACACCCCTCCCGGGTTGCTGCACGCCAGTGTTCTCGGAAGTCCACACGCGCATGCCCGGATTGTCTCCATCGATACCACCGCGGCGGAGCAGGTGCCGGGGGTGCATCTGATCCTGACTGCGAAAGACAGTCCGGCAACGGCATTCTCGACGGCCCGCCACGACCGCCGCGTCGACGATCCGGACGACACCCATGTTCTCGATACCGTCGTGCGCTTCATCGGCCAGCGGGTGGCAGTCGTGGTCGCAGAATCGGTTGCAGCAGCCGAGGAGGGGTGCCGCGCTCTCGTCGTGGAGTACGACGTGCTGCCCGCAGTGTTCGATCCGGAGTCCTCACTCGCACCCGATGCGCCGAAGATCCACGGCGACAAGGACGCGACGGCTCGGATCGCGGATCCGTCTCGCAACCTGGTGGCCGAGCTGCACGGCAGTACCGGGGACGTCGACGCTGCCGTTCGCGGCGCAGCGGCGGTGGTCACCGGCCGCTGGACCACTCAGCGGATTCAGCACGTACACCTGGAAACCCACGGCACCATCGGCTGGTTGGACGAGACGGGAAAGCTGAATCTGCGCACCAGCACTCAGGTTCCGTTTCTGGTGCGCGACGAGATCTGCGAGATCTTCGGTTTGGCGCGCGATCGCGTTCGCGTGTTCACTGCGCGCGTCGGCGGCGGATTCGGCGGCAAGCAGGAATTGCTCACCGAAGACGTGGTGACGCTGGCGGTACTGCGTACCGGTCGACCGGTGCAGTTCGAGTTCACGCGCACGGACGAGTTCACCGTCGCACCGTGCCGTCATCCCTTCCGCGTCGACGTCACGGCCGCCGCAAGCGCAGACGGCACACTGACCGCCCTGTCGATCGACGTTCTCACCGACGCTGGTGCCTACGGGAACCACAGTGCCGGCGTGATGTTCCACGGCTGCGGCGAGTCGGTGGCGATCTACCGGTGTGCCAACAAGCGAGTCGACGCGAAAACCGTGTACACCAACAACATCCCGTCCGGAGCCTTCCGTGGCTACGGGTTGGGACAGGTGATGTTCGCGATCGAATCGGCGATGGACGACCTGGCGCGAGAGATCGACGTCGACCCGTTCGAGTTCCGCAGACGCAACGTGATCGTCCCCGGCGACGACATCGTCGCCGCCCACCACGAGGGAGACGACCTGCAGTTCGGCAGCTACGGCCTCGACCAGTGCATCGACCTCGCCGAAGCCGCTCTGCGACGGGGCAACGGCGAGCACGCACCGGCGGGCTGGAAGGTCGGCGAAGGAATGGCGGTGTCCATGATCGCGACCATTCCGCCGCGTGGCCACCGCGCCGAGACTTCGGTGGCGTTGCTGCCCGAGGGTCGGTACGAGATACGCGTCGGGACTGCAGAATTCGGCAACGGAACCACGACCGTCCACACTCAGATCGCGGCGAGTGAACTGGGCACGTCCGTCGACCGCGTCGGAGTCGATCAGTCCGACACCGACTCGGTCACATACGACACGGGCGCATTCGGTTCGGCGGGCACCGTGGTGGCAGGCAAAGCCCTGTATGCGGCGGTTCGCGCGATGTCGGCTCGGATCCTGGAGTTGGCCGCCACCGCGACCGGACACCGGAATTCGGACTGCACACTCGGACCGGAGGGCGTGCGCTGCGGAGATCGCTTCGTCACCCTCGACGACATTCTGACGATGGCAGGCGGCACCCTCGTCACCGTGGGCAACAGTGGCGGGCTGCCGCGTTCGCTCGCGTTCAACGTGCACGCATTCCGGGTGGCGGTGCAGGAGGACACCGGTACCGTGAAAATACTGCAGTCGGTGCAGAGCGCGGACGCAGGAACCGTGATGAACCCGCAGCAGTGCCGTGGGCAGGTCGAGGGCGGCGTCGCACAGGCGATCGGTAGCGCACTGTACGAGGAGATCCGCACCGACGGTGCCGGTCTGGTCACCACCGATTCGATTCGTAGCTACCACGTTCCGCAGTTCGCGGACATTCCTCGCACCGAAGTGCTGTTCGCCGACACCTACGACCGTCTGGGCCCGTTCGGCGCGAAGTCGATGAGCGAGTCTCCGTACAATCCCGTGGCACCGGCCTTGGCCAACGCCATCCGTGACGCCGTCGGTGCCCGACTGTACGACCTACCCATGTCGTCGGACCGGGTGTGGCGGGCGGTCAGCGGTCGTAGAACGTCTGCAGAATGATCGTGCTGCGCGTCTGCACGTTGGCGGTTGCGCGGATCTCCTGAAGCAAGCGCTCCAGCGCCCTCGGCGACTCGACTCGCACCAGCAGGACGTAGCTTTCCTCACCGGCTACCGAGTGGCACGACTCGATGGCCGACAGATGCTTCAACCTGGCCGGGGCATCGTCCGGTTGGGCCGGATCGATCGGAGTGATGGCGACGAACGCCGACAGCGGCCGGCCGAGGGCCTCCGGATCGACCTGCGCCGTGTACCCACGGATGACACGTCGGGATTCCAGCCGTCGAACTCTGGATTGAACGGCCGAGACGGACAGGGAAGCCTTCTCCGCCAACGTCGCCAAAGTAGCGCGGCCGTCGGAAACAAGCTCGTCGATGATCAAGCGATCGACGCGATCGAGATTTTCACTCACCTGCGCAATGTAGCCCAGATCCGAGACGAATCAGCGCCCACATCCGTTTCTGCTGGTCGAATCGGTGCTTACGCCTCTTTCTGTTCGAGTAGCCGAGATCACACGAAGAGCGGCGGTAGGGCGAGAACCATGACCGCAGACCAACTGACGTGCGTCAGGATCGGTGCCAGTATTCCGCCGGACGCGCGCCGCTGCAGGCCCATCACGTAGCCCAGAAGCACCGCGGCGAAGCCGAGCATCGGGTTGCCCGACGCGAGGGTGGCGATCGCGTAGACCACCGTCGAGATGATCACCGGACGCTTGACGCCGATGGCCGAGTACAGCGCGCCTCGGAAGAAGATCTCCTCGGCCACGCCGTTGAGCAGCGCGATGAACACGATGAGCACCAGCGAACCCACCCGGGCGTGCGCGAGTACGTTCTCGGTGAAGTCGGCGAGCGGCGGAATCTGCCGCACCACGAGACCGCCGAGCATGAACACTCCGCCGACGGCGAGACCGATGAGGATGGGCGTGACGATCGGCCGCCTGATCGATCCCCCGACCTGGATGCGTCCGAGATGCAGTGGGCCCGAGAGGAATCCGCCGACCGTCCAGACTGCCGCCAACACAAGGGTCAGTGCGTAGAACGCGGGATCCCCCGGCTCGACCTTGAGCGAGAAGTAGAGCACCGTGGCACCGATCACCAGTGTGATCAGCACGATGATTCGCCGCCTACGGAACGCCGCGTCGGACTCTTTGTGATCGCGCTCGACCGGGTCGACCAGAGCGGACTTCATCACGTTGAGCGCGGTCGTGGACCACGTTCCCATCACGCCTCCTCGGTATCGGTCAGTCGGCGCACGGCCGACCTCGCCCGTCGATTCACGTCGGCTATCACGTCGAGATTGGTACGCACCGCTGCCGCAATGGGCTTCGAATACAGCAGTCGACGCCCACCGAGGGCTTCGATCAACCCCCAGGTGCGGTCCGAGGACGCCGCGACACCGCGACGTCTGATCCCCAGAGCGTCACCACCGCTCCACGCTGCGTCGGTGCTCGCCAACCGAAGCGGATCTTTCAGCGCACACACACCGGGAGGGTCACCGACCATTCCCCGCACACTACGGGCCATGGCGTCGGCAATCGTGGTGAGACCTCGGGGAGGGTCGGGAACGAGCTCACGAATCCGACTTTCCGACGTCGTCATCGTGTTGTGCAGCGACCCGACGAGATCTTCGGCGAGTCCGGCGGGAACCGGAATGATCTTTCCGATGACCTTGCCTGCGAGTGAGGTAGGCACCAGCGGCACCGGAACGCCGATGCGCTGGAGGCCGGCAGCTTCGACGTACGCGAACACCAGATCTCGATACGGCACCGCATCCGGCCCACCGATGTCGTAGGAGCCCGCGGGAACTGCGTCGGCGTCGGCGGATGCGAGCAGGTAGTGCAGCACGTCGTCGACGGCAATGGGCTGCACGGGCTCGGCGAGCCAACTCGGCAGCGGCAGCACCGGCAAGCGGTCGGCGAGGTAACGCAACATCTCGTACGACGTCGAACCTGCACCCAGGACGATGGCCGCTCTGAGCCAGACCAGCTCGACGCCGTCCACCGTCAGAGCCTCGCCGACGTCCGCCCGGCTCGCGAGGTGCTCCGAAAGGTGGTCGTCGTCGGGTACGAAACCGCCGAGATAGACGATTCGGCGTACTCCCGCCCGCGCGGCCGCCGCAGCGAACTGCTCGGCGGACCGGCGGTCCTGCGCGCGGTAATCGGACTCGCCGATGGCGTGCACGAGGTAGTAGGCCACATCGATGTCGCCGGATTCTGCGAACGCGGCAGCACAGGACTGTTCGTCGGTGACGTCGAGCGAGACTGCGGTGACGGAGTCGAAGAAGTCGAAGGTCCGCAGGTTGACCGGCGTTCGGGAGCCGACGACGACGTCGGCCTCGTCGGCCAGCAGAGCTGCCACCAACCGCGACCCGATGTACCCACTGGCACCGGTGACGAGAGCTCTCATGCTTCGAGGCTAACGGCAGTCGGGGCGTTGCGTCGGTGTGGCATTGTCGCTCCTATGGCTCTTGTCTTGGCAGGCGTGGTTCTCCCCGATCCCCTCGGTACCGAAACGGTGCTCCGGCGCGGAGTCGCGGTGGCGCGGGTCGGTGTGAGCTGGATGTTCACCACGACCGAGTTCGCGCTTACCCTGCCCAGCCGAATCGAAGCACTGCTGAACCACATAGAGACATTGATGACACGAATCGATCGAGTGATCGATTCGGCCGACGCAGTCGTCGCCAGTGTGCAGCGGACGACCGGTGCCGCCGACGAGGTCGTCGCATCGGCATCGGTCGCCTCGCACACTGCACTCGAGCTGATCGAACTGTTCGATCCCATCGCCAAGCAGGCCGAGCCCATGGCGCGGAAGTTCGTGGACAACCTGTCCGACGAAGAGGTCGACGCCGCCATAGCCATGGTCGACCAGCTGCCCGGCCTCCTGGATCACATGGAGGCCCTGCTTCCCATTCTCGCCACCCTCGACTCGGTGTCCCCCGAGATTCACGAGCTCCTCGGAGTCACCAAAGATGTACGACGCGCTGTGATCGGCATCCCCGGGTTCAAGTTCTTCCGAAACCGAGGCGAGGACAAACTGAACGACGAAGAGCGCTCCGAGGACTGACCGCTACTTGACGAAGGCGAAATCTTCACCTGCGTGGAAACGTGCCAGGGTCTCCGAAACAGATCGTCGTGATGGCGGGTGAAATGCGAAGGCGTGCAATGCCGCTGCGACGTAGCCGATTTCAGGTGACTTGATGAAGCCGATCCCGCCGAGCGATTCGACGGCAGCCGAACTACTGCGGACCAGTGCGTCGCGTATCGCGATGCGGTTGAACAACAAGTTCACCGAGATGTCCTGTCCGCGTTCGCCTTCGTCGAAGGCGCGGGCCACGTTCTCGATAGCCGCCATGGATGTCTCGAGTTCGGCCGCCGCCCGAACGTAACCCTCGTAGTCGCCCTTGTCCTGCTCGATCATCCGCTCGAGCAGGGAGGTCGCTGCACCGATGTAGTTGGCGGAGATCAACATGCCGAACCAGAGGTAACCGGTCATCTCGTGTACGCCATCCGGATCGTCGTCCTTGTTGGGCAGGACCAGGCTCGCGGGCACTTCGACGTCTTCGAGCAGGACTTCTTCACTTTGCGCGCCGGCCAGAATGTCGGTGGTCCAGAACGGCTTCACGCTCATACCCGGCAGGCTGGCCGGAATCAGAGCGACGGCGCGGTCACCGGAGTCGATCTCGACACTGCAGGTCAGCAAGTCCATCGAACGAGCCAGACTGCACGGCTTCTTGCTTCCGTTGACGATGTAGTTGTCGCCCTTCTTCACGGCTGTCATCGTCGGAATGAACACACTCCCGCCGGTGACGCCCTCGGAGAATCCGGAAGCGACGATCGCCTTCTGTTCGACCAATCCCTTGATCAACGCGCGGTCGTCATCGGTGGCACCGCGAGCGAATTCCGTCAGGGATGCGAGTGAGAGATGGTGCATCGTGGTTCCCGCGCCGAGCGAGGGCGAGCGAGACCCGATGGCCCTTTGCGCCCGGACCGCGTCGATGGCCGGAGCGCCGAGACCGCCCAGTTCGCCCGGGACCACCAAACCGGTACCGCCGAATTCTCGAAACTTGTCGATCGCGTCCGAATCGCGCGACTCGAGCTTGGCCAATGGGGTTGTGTCCAGATAGTGCAGCAAACCTGGCATGTACTTCTCGAGCGTTTCCCTTTCGTGCACCATTAGTCCAGTCACAGTTCATCTCCTTGTATCACTAATCGATTGTGTGCCACTGATTGATTGTGTGCCACTAATTGATTGCGGGATCGACTTATTTGTACCATCAGCTGATCGGGACAAATAGGTAGAATACTCATATGCACAACGGTAGAGCAGGTGAATTCGCACTGGACGTCGACAATACCCCGCGACCTGCGCAGATAAACTAAAGATATCGTAAAGTTTGCACTGCGAAAAGAACCCAGATCATTTTTTCGGACCGATTTACCAACCGATTTCCGCTGCATCAGCGTCTTTTTCGACGTCGAATATTCTTCGGCCCAATACCAATCGATATTTCCGGCCGCTCCGAATCAACCCAAGAATTCGCGACAAACCGAAATCAACTCTGTGAGGAGTTCTGGTAAACGATGGTTGTCAACAGATTGATGAAACGACTCGGCGGAGATGAGCGCGTGGACTTGCTGCGCGCTGTGCGAGAAGCCGATGTGGTCCCGTACTTCCGCAAGATGGAATCGGCCGTCGCGCCGGTCGTCCGCGTCGAGGGCCAGGACAAGATCATGCTCGGGTCCAACAACTACCTCGGCATCGCCGACCATCCGATGGTCGTCGAGGGTGCCCAACGCGCGCTCGACACGTTCGGCAGCGCTGTCACCGGAAGTCGACTGCTCAACGGCACTCTGGACCTCCACCTCGAACTCGAACACGAGATCGCCCAGTGGCACGGAACCGATGACGCACTCGTCTTCACCACGGGCTACCAAACGAATCTCGGAACGATCAGTGCGATCGTCGGCCCCGGTGACACGGTGATCGTCGATTCGGCGGCACACGCATCGATCCGCGACGGCAGCGCTCTCTCGGGCGCGTCGGTGGTCAAGTTCAAGCACAACGACATGGCCGATCTCGAAGCCACACTCCAGCAACCCGTCGTCGACGACGGAGCCGTGCTGGTCATCGTAGACGGCCTGTACTCCATGGAAGGCGACCTCGCGCCGCTCGATGCGGTGTCCGAGCTGTGTATCCGCTATCACGCAGCACTGATGGTCGACGAAGCACACAGCCTCGGCATCTACGGGGCCGAACTCACCGGAGCTGCCGAGCTGTTCGGCATCACCAAGGACGTCGATGTCACGATGGCATCACTGTCCAAGAGCCCCAGCTCCACCGGTGGGTTCGTCACCGGTTCGAGTGACTTGATCGACACCCTCCGGGTCAAGGCCCGCGCCTTCCTGTTCACCACCTCAGGTGTGCCTGCTGCGGTGGGTGCCGCGTTGGCTTCGGTCCGCCTGATCCGTAGCGACGAGGGTAAGGATCGGGCTCGGCGCGTGCTCGACAACTCCGAGATCCTGCGCGGCGGATTGCAATCGGCCGGGCTCGACGTAGCAGGCCGCTCCGCGACCCCCACCGGCGACATATCGTCGCCGATCGTGTCACTGCACGTCGGTGACGACCTCGTCGCCATGAGCCTGTGGAAGACACTGTACGACCGAGGTATCTTCACCAGTGCCGCCTTGCACCCCGCGGTTCCCAAATCCGGTGCTCTGCTTCGCTTGTGCGTGATGGCCACACACACCGAGCAGCAAATCGCCACGGCCACCGAACAGATCGTGGAAGCGGTCGCAGGACTGCCGGCATGAGTGAGCACGCCCGCGGCTTGCGAATCGCGGTCACGGGAGCCACCAGTGACTTCGCGGCCGCGATACTTCCGAGGCTGTTCGAGGATCCCGAGGTGGACGCGGTCATCGGGATAGCCCGTCGCCCAGCCCGGATCACGCACCCGAAGTTCACCTCGCTCCGCTCGGACATTCGCTCTCCCGACCTCGAGGAGACGTTCGTCGGATGCGACGTCGTGCTGCACTTGGCGTTCGTGGTCGAGGAGCTCAAAGACAAGGCCGAAACCCACGACATCAATCTCCGCGGCTCCCGCAACGTCATCGATTCCGCGTATCGTGCGGGCGTGGCGCGAGTGGTGATCGCGTCGAGCATCAACGCATACGGTGCCGATATCGTTCCGGAGCCGCTCACCGAGAACAGTTATCCTGCAGGCGATCCCAACCGCTATTACTTCTACGACAAGGCCGAGGTCGAGCACTATGCGGAGTGGTGGCTCCGTAGGCACCCCGGCGAGATGACCATCTCCATGTTGCGGTGCACTTACATCATCGGACCCGACTTCGCCAACGACGGGATCGACCAGTTCACCGGGCCGATCGGTGCATTCCCGGACGCGGATCGGGCATCGTATCAATTCCTGTACCAGGACGACATGGCCGACGCCTTCCATCGGGCTGCGAAAACCGACCTCGTCGGTCCGTACAACCTGGGCCCGGTGGACTGGGTCGGTGTGCGCGAACTCGCCGCGATGCAGGGCCAATTGATCTTCGACGTTCCGCAGAAAGCCGCAACGCATGTTGCGAACGTGGCGTTCCGCCTGGGACTCACCCCCTTTTCGGGCCAATGGGTCACACCGGGCGAACCCATCGTCGACTCGTCCGAGCTCGGACGAGCTACCGGCTGGGCACCGACGCTGACCTCACACGAGAGCGCGGCGGTGATGATTCTTCTCCAGGGCAAATCGCTGGTGCGACGCGAGGATGCACTCGAGCGTCACATTGCCTGCGAAGCAGCCTTGCGTTCGGCCTCCGACGCTGTCGGACTGACTCGCACAGACGTAGCAGCCCTGGATGTGGAGCATCGGCAGTTGGACGCCGGGGGCTCATCCGTGCACACCGAGATTCATCGGTCGTCGACCGGATCCGGCAGCTCCGTGGTTCTCGTGGCCGATGCCGGTCTCCACGCGCGCTATCTCACACCTTTGGCCGCAGAGATTGCGGCCGCCGGAGTCGACGTCGTGGTACTTGATCTATCCGGACACGGCTTGAGCACCGGGACCCGTGGGAAATCCTCGGCCGCTCAGACCGTCGACGCTGTCGATGCTGCACTGCGCTTCGCTCGGACCGAGCTGGACACTGCGCCCGTCGCGCTGCGCAGCGGTACTCGGCACGCCGTGGACACCGTGGTCGGCGGGCTTCGGCGCCGAGTGACCGGGTGGACCACCCGGGAGGAGCCAACGCGCCCCGACGGGCTGTTGCCATCGAGAACTCGCATCGACGGGTCGGCCGATCTTCCGTACGTGTCGACAGCGGCCGACGCGCTCGCCTACTGCTTCGGAACGATCGGCCTCAGCGCCACCAGCTGACGGCCGCTCGGACACGAGCGACCCACGACGACACCCGGCCAGTGCCGGGTGTCGCTGCAGGCTCTGCGGACGCGACTGTGCGCTCTCGCTCGAGGCGATCCACTTCGGCCCTGTTCGTTCGCCACCGAGCCACCCACGTCTCGACGTCGACGGGACCGAGCGGGACGATCGGCGGAGTCGGGAAGCGGATCCAGTCGACGATGCGAACGTTCAACTCGTCCAACAGGTCTCGTACCGAATCCTCGCGGCGCACGGCGATCAGGGTGGATGGCAGTCGTTCGATCTCCTTGCGAAGCGCCAGTGGCGTGGGAAGGAGTGCGTCCACCGGCAAATTTTCTCGCTTCAAGTAGCCGCGAACCCACCACAGTTCGTCGTCGGGATCACCGGCCGGGATGGGTTTGCCCGTGCCCTCGAGCCCCTCGAAGGCACCGTTGTCCCGTGCTTCACGAATCTGCTTGTCGACCCAGGATTCGAAAGTGACTCCCGGCTTTTTCCTCTCGGTCACCTCGCCGAGTGTAAAACCGGCGCCGCGGTGTCCGCCAGGTTCGCCGGACACGACGAGACCCCGGCCTCACTGAGCCGGGGCCTATGTCGGAGCTGGGTCAGCCGTACTCGGCGACCAACCGGTCGAACTCGTCGCGGTCGATCACCTGTGGCTCGTTGATCGCGAGCGCCTGTGCGTACTTGCTCGCCAGGTGGTAGTCACGGCCGAGTGGCCCCTGCTCGGCGTCGTCCTCGTCGGACTGGATGCTCGCACCAGGAGGCACCTCGTTCTGCAGGCCGTTGGTCTTGCTGCCGAGCAGAGCGTCGAGTTTGGCGGAAATCGTCTGCATGATCTCTAGGTCGTCGGTCATTGCGGTCGGGTACCCGAATCGGAGGAAACAACACCGGCTCGGACAAGGAGGTTGCGCGGGGATTGCCTGTCGGTGCCCCGGGGCATGATGGGGGGATGGCCAGGCACAGTATCGGTACGGGAGCACCGGAAGAGCTGTCGGTGATGGAGACTCTCTCGCGGCCCACTCGCGAGTGGTTCACCGGTGCATTCCCGGCCCCCACATCCGCGCAGTTGGGCGCGTGGTCGTCGATCTCCAGTGGTTCGCATACCCTCGTGGTCGCTCCGACGGGTTCGGGCAAGACGCTCTCGGCCTTCCTGTGGGCCTTGGACGAGCTGGCGCAACTGGGTGCGGACAGCACCCGCAAAACCAAAGTCCTCTACATCTCCCCGCTCAAGGCACTTGCCGTCGACGTCGAGCGAAACCTGCGCGCTCCACTCGTCGGAATCACCCAGACCGCCAAGCGCCTCGGGCTGAACCCACCGGAGATCTCGGTCGGCGTGCGATCCGGCGACACCAGCGCCGCCGACCGCAGGAACATGATCAAGACTCCGCCGGACATTCTGATCACCACCCCGGAGTCCCTGTTCCTCATGCTCACCTCGGCCGCGCGGGACATCCTCGCCGAGGTCGACACCGTGATCGTCGACGAGGTACACGCCGTCGCAGGCACCAAACGTGGCGCGCACCTGGCGGTGTCCCTCGAGCGGCTCGACGCGATGCTGGACAGGCCCGCACAGCGCATCGGCCTGTCCGCGACGGTGCGGCCCCACGAAGAAGTGGGCCGCTTCCTGGCCGGTGCAGCCCCCATCGAGATCGTCGCTCCACCCGCTCCGAAGACCTTCGACCTGACGGTTCAGGTGCCCGTGGAGGACATGACCGAACTGGGCGTCACCGCCCCGAATGCCGACACCTCCGCCGCTCCCCCGGCTCAGGGATCGATCTGGCCGCACGTCGAGGAGAAGATGGTCGATCTCATCCTCGAGCACAAATCGTGCATCGTCTTCGCGAACTCGCGACGGCTCGCGGAACGGCTCACGGCGCGGCTCAACGAGGTGTATGCCGAACGGATCGGTGACGGCGTGGAGACACAGCACACACCGCCGTCGCAGATCGGCACTCCCAACGACGTGAACCACGGTGCCGATCCGTTGTTGGCCCGAGCCCACCACGGCAGTGTCAGCAAGGATCAACGCGCGCTGATCGAAGACGATCTCAAGACCGGCAGGCTGCGCTGCGTCGTCGCCACCAGCAGCCTCGAACTCGGAATCGACATGGGCGCAGTCGATCTGGTCGTCCAGGTCGAAGCGCCACCATCGGTGGCGAGTGGGTTGCAACGCGTCGGACGCGCGGGTCACCAGGTCGGCGAGATCTCCAAGGGTGTGTTGTTCCCCAAACACCGCACCGACCTGATCCACTGCGCCGTCACCGTCGAACGGATGACGTCGGGGAAGATCGAGGCGTTGTTCGTTCCCGCCAACCCTCTCGATGTGCTGGCGCAGCAGACCGTGGCGGCCTGCGCTCTCGAACCGATCGACGCCGAGGACTGGTTCGATTCCGTCCGTCGCACAGGCAGTTTCGCCACCCTGCCCCGATCCGCCTACGAGTCGACTCTCGACCTGCTCTCGGGTCGCTACCCCTCGGACGAGTTCGCGGAACTGCGGCCGCGGCTCGTGTGGGACCGCGACGCCAACACTCTCACCGGCCGTCCCGGGTCACAGCGACTGGCCGTCACCTCCGGCGGCACCATCCCGGACCGCGGACTGTTCACGGTGTACATGGTGGGCGAAAAGCAGTCCAGGGTGGGCGAACTCGACGAGGAGATGGTCTACGAATCGCGAGTGGGTGACGTGTTCGCACTCGGTGCCACCAGCTGGCGCATCGAGGAGATCACCCACGATCGGGTGCTCGTCAGCCCGGCGTACGGACAACCCGGCCGGCTCCCCTTCTGGCACGGCGACGGCCTGGGCCGACCTGCCGAGCTGGGCCAGGCCCTGGGCGAGTTCCTGCGAAGCACCACCGATCGCAGCAACTTGGCCGAGCGACTGAGCTCCGACGGTCTCGACGCCAACGCCGTCAACAACCTCATTGCATTGCTCGACGAGCAACTCGAGGCCACCGGCCAGCTCCCCACCGACAAGACGATGATCGTCGAGCGGTTCCGCGACGAACTGGGCGACTGGCGGCTCGTGCTGCATTCCACCTACGGTCAGCAGGTACACGCGCCGTGGGCACTCGCAGTCGGCGCGAGGCTGATCGAGCGATACGGCATCGACGCGGCCCCCACCGCATCCGACGACGGCATCATCGTCCGACTTCCCGACACCGACGACCAGCCGCCCGGCGCGGAGCTGTTCGTGTTCGAGCGCGACGAGATTGCCGACATCGTCACCGAGCAGGTCGGCGGATCGGCATTGTTCGCGTCGAGATTTCGTGAATGTGCCGCTCGCGCATTACTTCTCCCCCGCCGAAACCCGGGCAAGCGTGCGCCGCTGTGGCAGCAGCGCCAGCGTTCGGCTCAGCTGCTCGACGTGGCCCGCAAATACCCGACGTTCCCGATCCTGCTCGAAACCGTTCGCGAATGCCTGCAGGACGTCTACGACCTGCCCGCCCTCGAAGACATCCTGGCCCGAATCGGCCGACGCCAGATCAGAATCGTCGACGTCGAGACGCCGTCGCCGTCGCCGTTCGCCAATTCGCTGCTGTTCAACTACGTCGGCGCATTCATGTACGAGGGCGACAGCCCGTTGGCCGAACGCCGAGCCGCCGCATTGTCACTCGACTCGGCGCTCCTCGCCGAACTACTCGGACGCGTCGAACTGCGAGAGCTGCTCGACGACAGCGTCATCACCACCACCGAACTCGAACTGCAGCGCCTCCCCGAGGACCGCCACGCCAAGGACATCGAAGGTGTCGCGGACCTGCTGCGGCTGCTCGGTCCGCTGACCGTCGAGGAAGTCGGCCTCCGAACCGACGGCGACGAATACCCGCAGTGGCTCACCGAGCTCGCCGATGCCAAGCGGGCGATGGAGGTCTCGTTCGCCGGCCAGAACTGGTGGACGGCGATCGAGGACGCCGCTCGGCTGCGTGATGCATTGGGCGTCCCGCTTCCCATCGGTACTCCGGCCGCCTTCATCGAACCCGTCGACGATCCGCTCGTGGACCTGATCAGCCGCTACGCCCGAACCCACGGACCGTTCACCCTGGACGACGCGGCGGCGCGCTTCGGTGTCGGTACCGCGGTGGTACGCGACGTCCTACGCAGACTCGCCGTCGACAAACGCGTCGTCGAGGGCGAATTCCGGCCCGGTGCCACAGGCAGCGAATGGTGCGAGGCCGAGGTCCTTCGGCGTTTGCGGCGGCGGTCGCTCGCTGCGGCCAGGCAGGAAGTCGAACCCGTCTCCACCGCCACCCTCGGCCGCTTCCTGCCGGCGTGGCAGCACGTGGACAGCCGACGCCTGAGCGGAATCGACGGCGTCGCGACCGTCATCGAACAGCTTGCAGGCGTTCCTGTTCCGGCATCGGCCTGGGAATCTCTCGTGCTCTCGTCGCGGGTGACGGACTACAGCCCGGCGATGCTCGACGAGCTCACCTCCACCGGCGAGGTGTTGTGGGCGGGCCACGGCGCGATCTCGGCCAAGGACGGCTGGGTGAGCCTGCACATGGCCGATACCGCACCACTCACCCTCGTGCCCGCGGCCGAATCCGACCTGTCGGAGTTGCAGATTCGCATTCAGGACGCTGTCGCGGGCGGCGGCGCGTACTTCTTCCGCCAACTCTCCGACACCGTCGGCAGTACCGACGACACCGCACTGCAGGCTGCCCTGTGGGAGCTGGTGTGGGCAGGGCGTCTGAGCAACGACACGTTCGCCCCGCTGCGCGCCCTGTTGAACTCCACCGCAACCCGCTCGGCCCCGAGCCATCGAGCACCTCGTCGCACACCGCGGTTGCGCTCGTACCGGCAGTTCGAGCGCCCCGCTCTCCCGACTCGCACCGGTCCACCGACTGCGGGTGGACGATGGTCACGGTTACCCGAGCTCGAACCCGACCTCACCGTCCGCGCCCATGCGACCGCCGACGTACTGCTCGAACGCTACGGCGTTGTCACCCGCGGTTCGGTGATGAACGAAGGTGTTCCCGGCGGATTTGCCACGATGTACAAGGTGCTCACCGGGTTCGAGGATTCCGGTCGCTGCCGTCGCGGCTACTTCGTCGACTCACTCGGCGGAGCGCAGTTCTCCACCTCCGACGTGGTGGACCGGTTGCGCAGCTACGACGAACCGAAGAAGAACGCCACCGCCGTCGTGCTCGCGTCCTGCGATCCGGCCAACCCCTACGGCGGAGCACTGCCCTGGCCGAAAGCCGGCAGCGGCGAGGCCGGTGTCGGTGAGAAGCCGGACGAGACGACGAAGCATCGGCCGGGTCGCAAGGCCGGTGCACTGGTCGTCCTCGTCCGGGGCGAATTGACGATGTTCGTCGAACGCGGCGGAAAGTCGGTGCTGACGTTCGGTGAGAACACCGACGACATCGGCGCTGCAGCAACCGCATTGGCGGCCACCGTTCGCCGCGGCGGAGTCGACAAGTTACTCGTCGAGCGGATCAACGGTCACGACATTCACGGCACCGACTTCGCCAAGACCTTGACCGAAGCAGGTTTCTCCGCGACCCCACGCGGCCTTCGTTTGCGTCGCTGAATTGCCCATGAACTGCGAGAACACCAGAGAGGACACCGACAACGATGCCCGAGGGCGATACCGTCTGGCGCGCCGCCAACACCCTGCGCGCCGCACTCGAGGGCCGGCAGCTCACCACCTGCGACATTCGCGTACCCCGTTACGCCACAGTCGATTTCACCGGCGAGACCGTCGATTCCGTCGCGTCACGCGGTAAACATCTTCTGGTCGGAGTCGGCGGCTACTCCATTCATTCGCATCTGAAGATGGAGGGCACCTGGCACGTCTACGCACCCGGTGCTCGCTGGCGTCGCCCTGCGTTCCAAGCGCGGATCATCTTGAACACCGCCAACGCGCAGGCCATCGGTTTCGAGCTCGGAGTGCTCGAGATCCTCGAGGACGAGGAGGAGGCCGTCGGATACCTCGGACCGGACCTGCTCGGTACGGACTGGGACCCAGAAGCCGCCCTGACCAATCTGGAGTCGGATCCGGCCCGGCCGATCGGGCTCGCGCTGCTCGATCAGCGCAACATCGCCGGCCTCGGCAATGTCTACCGCAACGAGATCTGCTTTCTCCGTGGCGTCGACCCGCGCACGCCGGTCGGCGACGCCGGCGACCTGAAGAAGACGATCGACCTGTCCTATCGATTGATCATGGCCAACAAGGATCGCAACCAACGCGTGACGACCGGAGATCGGCGCCCGGGCCGACACTTCTGGGTGTACGGGCGCGAGAACAAGCCGTGTCGACGCTGCGGAACCACCATCGAATTCGGTCTGATCGGAGACAATCCACTCGAGGAACGGCAGATCTACTACTGCCCACACTGTCAGAACTGAGGTGTGGCGAGATAGTTCGGTCCGTGGTGTCCTTTTCGGCGAACCCCGTTCGTCCTTCGTGTGTAGGTCGGCGAACGGTGCCGACCGCGACGATTCCAAGGAGCCTTCATGACCACGTACGCAGCCATCGTCTACACCCACGACGCCGATTGGACTTCACCCGAGGCCGCTGACGAGATGGCCGACTACGGCGCGTTCAGTGCCATGGCCGGACCAGCCATCACCGGGGGCGCGGTCCTCTATCCCACCTCGACCGCCACGACGGTGCGCGTGTCGGGAGGAAAGGGGGGTGACGTACTGACGACGGACGGTCCGTTCGCCGAAGCCAAGGAGGTGCTCGCCGGGTTCTTCCTCCTCGAGGCGCAGGACCTCGACGCTGCGATCGCCCTGGCAGCGCAGATCCCGGCGGCGTGGAACGGAGCAATCGAAGTGCGACCGATCATCCCGATGGCACAGTGAGCACACCGGCCGAGCACCTCTCGGCCGTGGTTCGTGACGAGGGTCGCCGCGTCCTGGCGACCCTCGTTCGCACCACCGGCAGTTTTGCCGTCGCCGAGGACGCAGTCTCCGAGGCTGTGGTGACTGCACTCGCTCACTGGCCCAGATCGGGTGTTCCCGACAATCCGCGTGCCTGGCTCACGACCGTGGCACGCAACAAGGCGCTCGACATCATCAGACGCGAGGCCGGGCGCACCGCGAAGGAACGAGAGGCGGCGGATCTCGCCGTGCTGAACCAGAACTGGAGCGAGAGCGACGAGTCCGCGATCGCCGACGATCTGTTGCGGTTGGTCTTCACCTGCGCTCACCCGACGCTCTCCGTCGAGGCGCAGGTGGCACTGAGCCTGCGCACCCTCTGCGGGCTCGCCACTGCCGACGTCGCCCGCTTGATGCTCGTGCCCGAGGCCACCATGTCCAAACGGCTCACGCGCGCGAAGAAGAAGATCGCAGCTGCCAACATTCCGTACCGAGTACCGGATTCGGCGGAGTTACCGCAACGACTCGACGCGGTGGCCACCACGGTGCATTTGATGTTCACTGCCGGCCATCTCGGCGGCGAGACGCTGGTGCGGCCTCAACTGTGTGACGAGGCCCTTCGGTTGGCCCGCTTGCTGATCGACCTCATGCCGGACGAGCCGTCACTTCAGGGGCTCCTGGCCCTCATGCTGTTCACGGACTCGCGCCGGGCGACCAGGACCGATGAAACGGGCGGCCTGGTCAGGCTGGAGGATCAGGACAGATCTCGATGGAATCGAGAGGCGATCGAGGAGGGTGCTCAGTTGATGGACAGTGCACTCCGTCGCAGCAATACTCGGCCCAGCCGCTACACCATCCAGGCAGCCATCGCAGCATGTCACTCCGGCGCAGCGACCTATGCCGACACCGACTGGTCTCGGATCGTCATGCTGTACGACGCGCTTGCGGTTGTGGAGAACACACCGATCGTGGCACTCAACCGCGGTGTGGCCATAGGAGAAAGCCAGGGTCCCGCCGCCGGCCTCGACGCACTCGACGCCATCGATTCTCTCCGCGACCACTACCTCTGGCATGCCTGTCGAGCTGTGATGCTCGATCGCCTGGACCGCGCGGAGGAGGCCAGAAACGCACGAACGACCGCGCTCGCTCTCGACCCGTCGCCGGCCGAGAGGGCGTTTCTCCAAGCGCAGCTCGCGCCGTCTTCCCACCCTGTTCAGCAACGACGGGAAGAAACCTGAAAGCTCCCTGTCAGGTGAGACCAAGCCTGTTCACAGCTTCGCCGGTCACCATGGATCGCATGCTGACACTTGCGATACTCACCCTGCTGATCATGGCCGTTTCCGGCGCGACGGCGGCTCGCGCACCCCGGACGCTGGTTCGACTGCGCTAGATCGTGCGAACGGGTTCGAGGATTTCCTGGCGGGCCTCGGGCGCGACGACTCGCAGCGCGTCCGCCGATGCGTCGTCGGGCTGACGCTGCGACTCGATCTCGGCCTCCACCCGGGCGCGATACGTCTCGACCTCACGGTCGACCGTGGCCTCGTCCCAACCCAGGACCGGTGCGATCAACGCCGCAACCTGACCCGCGCAGTTCATCCCGCGATGCGAGTACTCGATCGAGATCCGGGTGCGACGCGAGAGCACGTCCTCGAGATGCAGTGCGCCCTCCGCTGCTGCGGCGTACACCACCTCCACCTGAAGGTATGCCGGCGCATCGGTGAGTGGTTGCAGCAGTTCGGGTTTGCCGTCGGCCATGGCCAGCACCTCGTCGATCAACGAACCGTATCGGTCGAGCAGATGCGTCACCCGATGGGGATGCAGCTTGTGCACCTCGCCGAGATGCGGTGCCTGATTGACCAGCGCGAAGTAGCCGTCGGCACCGACGAGGGGCACCTTCTCGGTGATCGAGGACGCCACCCGTACCGGGATGTCCTCGGCGGCCAGATCGACTGCGTCCTCGGCCATCACGCGGTACGTCGTGTACTTGCCGCCCGCGATCGCGACCAGGCCCGGTGCCACCCGAGCAACCGCGTGTTCACGAGAGAGCTTGGAGGTCTCGTCGCTCTCGCCGGCGAGCAGTGGCCGCAAGCCCGCGTAGACACCGTCGATGTCCTCGTGGGTGAGTGACGTGACGAGCACCGTGTTGACCTCGCCCAGGATGTAGTCGATGTCGGCCTTGGTCGCGGCCGGGTGTGCGAGATCGAGGTTCCAGTCGGTATCGGTGGTACCGATGATCCAGTGCGCACCCCACGGAATGATGAACAGCACCGACTTCTCGGTGCGCAGGATGATCGCGGCCTCGCTGACGATTCGATCGCGCGGCACCACGATGTGCACGCCCTTCGAGGCGCGTACCCGGAACCGTCCGCGCATGTTGGACAGCGACTGGATCTCGTCGGTCCAGACACCGGTGGCATTGATCACCACGTGTGCACGCACCTCGGTGGTGGCACCGGTCTCCGAATCTCGCACACGCACACCGGATACCCGGTCGGCCTCACGCAGGAAGCCGACGACCTGAGTGGACGTTCGCACCACTGCGCCGTAGTGAGCGGCCGTTCTGGCGACGGTCATGGTGTGCCGGGCGTCGTCGACGACCGTGTCGTAGTACCGAATCCCGCCGATCAACGACTTTCGTTTGATCCCGGGCGACATGCGCAGTGCACCGGATCGAGTCAGGTGCTTCTGCTGCGGCACCGATTTGGCACCGCCCATGCGGTCGTACAGGAAAATGCCCGCGGCGATGTAGGGCCGCTCCCACAACCGATGAGTAAGCGGAAAGAGGAACTTCAGCGGCTTGACCAAATGCGGCGCGAGCGTGGACAGGGAGAGTTCGCGTTCGTGCAGGGCCTCGCGCACGAGCCCGAACTCGAGCTGCTCGAGGTATCGAAGCCCGCCGTGGAACATCTTGGACGAACGAGAAGACGTTCCCGACGCGTAGTCTCGCGCCTCGACCAGGGCCACCTTCAGTCCACGCGTCGCCGCGTCGAGGGCCGCACCGGAGCCGACGACGCCACCGCCGATCACCACCACGTCGAACTGCTCGGTTCCGAGCTGGTCCCACGCCTCCACCCGCTGGTCGGGTCCGAGGAACTTCGTATTCGATCGGTTGCTCATCTCGAACGCTCCCTCTCCATCGAAAATCCCCGCATTGCTTGCACGTCAGGCTACCGCCCCGGGTCCTTCGGGCGCAGAACCTGCCGTGGCCGGAGCACTCGGGTCAGAGCACTCGGGTCGACGCCGAGTGCGCGGAGCCCACTCGTTGCACTGCATCTGCCAGCACGGTGGGGGTCGATCCGGCGAAGCTCAGCCGGAGCGAGTGACGGTACTGCGCACCTGAAGCGAACGCCGTGCCTGGCACGAAAGCAACTCCGTGATCGAGTGCCGCGTCGAGCAACTCGCCGGTGTCGGTTCCGTCCCGGAAGGTGGCCCAGGCGAACATCCCACCCGCGGGGCGCGAGACGCTGAGCCGATCACCGAACTCGGCGACGAGAGCGGTCGTCAATGCCGTTGCACGAGAACCGTACTCGCGCCGCAGGAGAGTCAGGTGGGCGTCCAGCCACGCGGTGTCGCCGAGCATCTCCGCCGCCATCAACTGCGTCATCGAGGATCCACACAGATCCGCGCCCTGCTTGAGCAGTTCCACCGCCGCACAGACACTGGGCGGGGCGACGAACCAGCCGACACGGAGCGTCGGAGCCAGGATCTTCGACGCACTCGACAGTCGAATGACGCGATCACTGTGGCACGCGATCGGCAGCGGCGGAGCGCCGATGTCGGATTCCATTGTGTCGAAACAGATCTCACCGTACGGGTCGTCCTCGATCACCCAGAATCCGTAGCGATCGGCGAGCGCGGCGAGATGGCGTCGACGCTGCTCACTCATCGTGACTCCACGCGGATTGTGGAAGTTGGCGACGGTGTGGACCACCGCGGGCCGCAGCCCCGCCGTCAGTCTGCGTTCGAGTTCGTCGGTATCCATTCCGGTATCGGTGATGGGAATGGACTCGATGCGCGCTTCGGCGATCGAAAACACCTGCAGCGCACCGGTGTACGCGGGTTCGTCGACCACGACGACAGAGCCCGGGTCGATCAAGGCCTGCGCGAGCAACGCCAGGGCCTGTTGCGAACCGTGCGTCACGATGACGGACTCCACCGGAACGGGCACTCCCCCGCGCGCGAGCGTTTCCCTGGCCGCAACGACGCTGCGCAGAGTGCGGTGGCCGGATGTCTCGCAGTACTGCACCGCGTCGGGGCGGCGAAGCACAGCCTCCGCTGCTGCGGCGATGCGGTCGATCGGTATCAGATCGGTGGCCGGTAGACCTCCGGCGAGGCTGATCACATCGTCGCGTGCAGTGAGGGCGAGGAGGTCACGAATGGCCGAGCTGGTGAGCGATTCGGTGCGGCTGGCCAAGCCGGCGGGAAGGTACGTCGAGGACATGAGAGAGACTCCGGGGCAGCAGGAATGGGAGAACGGCCCGCGGATCCGCTGAGTCGAAGAAGGAGCGGACGGGTGTGTCCGCTCCTTCGACTGTCTCACGTGCTACCGAAATATGAAACGCAATTCTCACATTGTGAGATCAGTCCAGATCGTCGTGGGCCATCAGCTGACGCGCGGCCTCGATGACCGAACCGGACAGCGACGGGTACACCGAGAACGTGTTGGCCAGGTCGTTCACCGACAGATTGTTCTGCACCGCCATCGCGATCGGCAGAATCAGCTCCGATGCACTCGGGGCGACCACGACGCCACCGATGACGACGCCGGTGGCCGGTCGGCAGAAGATTTTCACGAAGCCTCGCTTGAGACCGCTCATCTTGGCTCGCGGGTTCGTGGTCAGCGGAAGCATCACCACGCGCGCGGGCACGTCGCCGGCGTCGATCTTGGACTGCGCGACACCGACCGACGCGATCTCGGGTCGAGTGAACACAGCCGAGGCCACGGTCTTGAGCTTGATCGGGCTCACGGCCTGTCCCAGTGCGTGGTACATCGCGATGCGTCCCTGCATCGCCGCGACCGAGGCCAGCGGCAGCAGACCGGTGCAGTCACCGGCTGCGTAGATGCCCGCGACCGCGGTACGCGAGACGCGATCCACTCGCAGGTATCCACCCTTGTCCAGTTCGATGCCGACCTTCTCGAGTCCCAGACCGGAGGTGTTGGGCACCGATCCGACGGTCATCAGCGCGTGACTGCCCTCGACGGTGCGACCGTCCGACAGCGTGACGAGAACACCGTCGTCGGTGCGAACCACCGAGTCCGCGCGGGCGTGCTTGACGAGGGTGACGCCGCGCTCGTTGAACGCGTCCTCGAGCACCAGAGCGGCGTCTTCGTCCTCGTGCGGTAGGACGCGGTCGCGACTCGAGACCGCGGTGACCTTGACACCCATCTCGGTGTAGGCCGAGACGAACTCGGCACCGGTCACACCGGATCCGACGACCACCAGGTGCTCGGGGAGGGCCTCGAGGTCGTAGAGCTGACGCCAGTTGAGAATGCGTTCGCCGTCGGGTTCGGCTCCCTTGACCACGCGGGGGCGGGCTCCGGTCGCGATGAGCACGACATCGGCGTCGAGGATGCGCTCTTCGCCGTCGGCGAGCACTGCCTTGATCTGGTGCGAGGCCATCCCGACGTGGGAGTCGATCATCTCGGCGCGTCCGGCCAGCAGCTGCACGCCGACGGAGGTGACGCGGTGGGCGATGTCGGAGGACTGCGCCTGCGCGAGGCTCTTCACGCGGTCGTGAATCTTCGGCAGCGCGACGGCGGCCTGCGACGGATCGAGGGAGATGCCGAGGTCGCTGGCTCGACGCATCTCGGTGCGAATGCCGGTCGAGGCGATGAACGTCTTCGACGGCACGCAGTCCCAGAGAACGCAGGCACCGCCGATACCGTCGGAATCGACGAGCGTCACCTCTCCGCCGTGCTGTGCGGCAACCAACGCTGCTTCGTACCCTGCCGGACCACCACCGATGATCACAATCCGGGTCATTGATCCTCTTCTCGCATGCTCGAAATCTCTCGCTGTATCGCGTCAACGGTATTGCAGAGGCTGCCCTCGCGCGTCGGTAGGGCTGGCTTCATTCGCCCGATGGGAGGTCGGACCTGGGGCGACGCACCGAAACACGACCACGAGGCGTCAGTGAGTACCGATACGGTTTAGGCTGGCCGACGTGCCAATTTATGCCGCCTACGGATCGAACATGCATCCGGAGCAGATGTTGCAGCGATGCCCTCACTCGCCCCTGTCGGGAACCGGGTGGCTGCACGGATGGCGGTTGACCTTCGGCGGTGGCGACATCGGCTGGGAAGGCGCGCTGGCGACGGTCGTGGAGGATCCCGACTCGCAGGTCTTCGTGGTGCTCTACGACGTATCCGAGGAGGACGAGGAGAGCCTGGATCGCTGGGAGGGCTCGGAGCTCGGTATCCATCGGAAGATCCGGCTGCGCATCGAGACCGGCCGCGAGCCGGTGCTCGCGTGGATGTACGTACTCGACGCCTACGAGGGCGGCCTGCCGTCGGCACGCTACCTCGGAGTCATGGCGGAGGCAGCCGAAATCGCCGGTGCCCCAGCCGAATACGTGCGAGACCTACGAACCCGCAACAGCCGCAACGTCGGTCCGGGTACCGCTTCGTAGCTGGAGATACAGCTCAGAAGTAGTTCTTCATCACCGACGCTACCCAGGCCGGCTCGGTCACGTCCGCGCGCTCCGGAACCATGGACTGCAGGAACGGTTTGACGTCGAGGACAGGTGAGCCGTCGATCGCGTCGAGACCTCGAACTCGGATGCGCAGTCCGTCGACGTCGACGATCTCGCACCGCGACACTCCGAGATGATTGGGCCGGTCCTTGACCCGTTGAGCGAGGACACCCACCCGAGGAAGCGTCGTATCACCGCGGGGGTGGCGCGAACCGGTCGTCGTCGCGGCGGGATCGCACAGGTGGAAGCCGTAGACCACTTCGAGGTGGGAGAACTCGGCGAGACCGAGGGTCGCGTCGGCGTCGAGCAGACTCTCGTCGAGATCGATCACAGACTCGACCGATCCCCAGTTGTCGTCCACCACCTCGGCGCGATCGGATCTGACGATCCCGATCGGCGACACGTCGAATGCCATCTCGTCTCCTGCCTCTAGTTCGGATCCAGCGCGATTCCGGTCATCACCTTCACGCCCACGGCCAGTGCTCGTTCGTCGAGATCGAAGGTGGGTTGGTGGATGTCGAGTTGCGGTCCGGTGCCCGGCCACACACCGAGTCGAGCCATCGCGCCCGGCACTCGTTCGAGGTACCACGAGAAATCCTCGCCGCCGCCGGACTGCGCAGTATCGGCCAACGCGTCGGGTCCGACCCGGCCGATCGCCTTCTCGAACGTGTGCGTGGACGCCGGATCGTTGACCACGGGAGGGACGCCGCGACGGTAGTGCAACTCGAACTGCACCCCGGTGGGTGCCAGCAAGCCGGTGACGATCTCGCGGACCAACGGTTCGAGCAACGCCCAGGTCTCGTGGTCGCCGGTGCGGACGGTGCCGGTCAGCATGCCGGTCTGCGGAATGGCGTTGGGGGCCTGGCCCGCGACCACCGCTCCCCACACCATGACCGTGCTGGTCCGCGGATCGATTCGCCTGCTCAACATTCCGGGCAGGCCGGTGATGACGGTGCCCAATGCGTAGATCAGATCGGTGGTCAGGTGCGGCCGAGAGGTGTGTCCGCCGGGTGAATCCAGCCGCAGCTCGACTGTGTCGGCCGCAGAGGTGATCGCACCGAGGCGCACGCCGACCTGTCCCACCTCGAGCCGCGGATCACAGTGCAGCGCAAAGATCTTGGTGACGCTGTCGAGTGCTCCCGCGGCCACCGCGTCGAGGGCGCCGCCAGGCATGACCTCCTCGGCGGGCTGAAAGATCAGGCGCACCCCGTACTGCAGGTCCGGCAGTGACGCCAGCGCCAATCCGGTCGCGAGCAGCACCGTGGTGTGTGCGTCGTGACCGCAGGCGTGCGACACCCCGGGCACGGTCGACGAGTACGCCGCGCCGGTGTTCTCCTGCAGCGGTAGGGCGTCCATGTCCGCCCGCAACGCCACCCGGGGACCGTCGGGTCCGATGTCGCAGATCAACCCCGTTCCGCCGGGAAGCGGTTTGGGTGACAGACCCGCTGCTTCGAGATGCTCCATCACGAATGCGGTGGTGCCGAATTCGCGTCGCGCGAGTTCCGGGTTGGCGTGAATGTGCCGACGCCACAGTGACAGATCTGCTGTGTGCGCGTGAATCCACCGATCGATCGCGTCTTCGCGGGTACTCACGACTGCGCCGCCGAGCGGGCGGTCACGCCGTCGAGCAGACGGGCGCGAGTACTGGGATCGGCTGCGGCACGCGCGGCAGTTCTGGCGAGACCGAGTGCGCCGTCGAGCAACGCTCGATCGGCCGACTCGGTGACACACGCGGCGGCGAACTCCGGCTGATGCGTCACCGCCCCTCCTGCATCGAGTCCGACGACGGGATGAATACCGGGTAGAACATTCGTGACGTTTCCCATGTCTGTGCTGCCCAACGGGCGAAATCCTTCCAAATCCGGAGCCAGAGGCGATCGGCCCAGCGCTTCGATCTCCTGCCGAAAAGCCGCGACCAGCCACGAATCCGGCGTCAACGCCGCGTAGGTCGGCGACACCGTGCGAATCTCGTGGGTACACCCGGTGGCGATGGCTCCTGCCTCGAAACACGCGTACGTCTTCGCCGTCAGAGCGTGCAGCGATTCGGTGGTGTTCGCGCGCAGGTAATAGAGCAACTCGGCGTGGCCGGGCACGATGTTCGGCGCAACACCCCCGTCACTGACGATGCCGTGCAACTGCTGACCCGGTGAGAGGTGCTGCCGCAGCAGCCCGAGTGCCACCTGACTGATGGTCACCGCATCGCCTGCGTTGATTCCCCATTCGGGAGCTGCCGACGCATGCGCGGCACGGCCGGTGAACTTCACAGCGATGTCCGCCAGCGCCAGCGAGGTCGCACCCACGATGTCGAAGGGGCCGGGATGGACCATCAACGCCGCCCCGACGCCATCGAACACTCCGCGTTCGAGCATCAGCACCTTGCCGCCGCCGGTCTCCTCGGCCGGGGTACCGAGCACTCGCACGGTGATGCCGAGAGCGTCGGCGACCGGAGCGAGCGCCAGCGCAGCACCCACAGCCGAGGCCGCGATGATGTTGTGCCCGCACGCATGACCGATCTCGGGCAGAGCGTCGTACTCCGCACAGACAGCGATCACCAGGTCCCCGCTGCCGAACGACGCGGTGAACGCGGTGTCCATGCCTGCGACGGCCGTCTCGACCTCGAAATCGTGGGCTCGGAGCGTGTCGAGGATCTTGGCGACGCTGCGATGTTCGGCGAACGCCAGCTCCGGTTCCGCGTGAATCGAGTGCGAGAGCGCGACCACTTCGTCGGTGGCGGAGGCCAGGGCGCGGTCCATCGCCTCGCCCACGGCAGCACTGTTCGATTCGTCGATCACGAGAGACAGTGTGTCACTAGCGCGACCGAGTGTCGGAACAGCTGTGCCGAGTCGGGAGTGAAGACGGTCCTGCTACTTCCCGAAGCTGAAGTTGCTGTCGTCGGTCGCGGTGTTCAGCGCGGCGAGCAGATCCACGTGCATGCGACTCTTGATCCCGGCCAGGTTCGCACCTCGGGTGCTCGTCAGCGCCGCCGCCTTCGCGACCGCGTCGGACACGAGCGATTCCTCCGATGCCGTCGCCTCGACGATTCCGGCGGCCACGGCGTCGGCACCGCCGTAGCGGCGACCGGTCGTCATCGCCTCGACAGCGGTCTGCTTGGGAAGCCGGGAGTTGATCAGGGCAGACATTCCGACGGTGAACGGCATGTTCAGGTT
This sequence comes from Rhodococcus sp. IEGM 1330, assembly GCF_033142445.1. NCBI lineage: Bacteria > Bacillati > Actinomycetota > Actinomycetes > Mycobacteriales > Nocardiaceae > Rhodococcus > Rhodococcus sp. IEGM 1330. Next base: position 453,114 of record NZ_JAWLSB010000001.1, on the reverse strand, counting down.
CACCTCGGGCAAGCAGTAGAAGCCGCGATCCACGCGTTGGATGCGGAAGTCGTGGGAGGTGGCGAACATCGCGCCCGCGCCGAACGCGTGGCCCTGCACAGCCGCGACGGTGGCCATCGGGAAGGCGAGCAACCGGGTGTAGAGGGTGTGCACGCGGTCGAGGTACCAGGTGATCTTGTCCAGGTTGGCGAACAGCCAATCGGTGTCGAGACCGTTGCTGTAGAACTTGCCTGCCGAGGTGGTGACCAGCGCCGCCGGGCCGGTCGAGGCCTCGACCTCGTCGAGCAGCGCATGTACGGCGTCGATCCAGTCCGGATGCAGTCGGTTCTCCGGATTGTCCGAGCCGTTCTCGGCACCGAGGAAGAGGATGTGGACGTCGCCGTCGCGTTCGAGATAAGGCATGCAGCGGATACTACCCAACGGTAACTTCCATCGGTCGCACATCCGTGGCGTCGATCTCCTACTGTTGTTCATCGTGGCAACCACCGACGCACATGCGACCGACCCCGTGACCGATCCCGAGGGTGCCGCGCGCACCGCCGCCGACGCACTCGCCGCAGCGACCGGAGTCGATACCCACACCGTGGCCATCGTCCTCGGCTCCGGATGGCAGGCAGCAGCCGACGTCTTCGGCTCCCCCACCGCAACCGTGCGCATGGCCGACCTGCCCGGCTTCGCGCCACCATCGGCGTCGGGCCACTCCGGCACCATCACCTCGGTGGACGTCGGCGGCACCCACACCCTGCTGCTGCAGGGACGCACGCATGCCTACGAGGGGCACGACCTGCGACGCGTCGTGCATCCGGTGCGGACCGCGATTGCGGCAGGTGCCACGACCGTCGTGCTGACCAACGCCGCAGGCGGAATCCGTGAGGGCATGAGTGTCGGGCAGCCCGTTCTGATCTCCGACCACCTCAACCTCACCGCTCGCTCGCCCCTCGTCGGGGCGGAGTTCGTCGATCTGGTCGACGCGTACTCCCCCGAACTTCGGGCCCTTGCGGGCGAGATCGATCCGTCGCTCGAGGACGGCGTCTATGCAGGCCTGCCCGGCCCCCATTACGAGACGCCCGCGGAGATCAGGATGCTGCGCACGCTCGGTGCAGACCTCGTGGGTATGTCGACGGTGCACGAGACGATCGCCGCGCGGGCGAAAGGCGCACGCGTCCTGGGTATCTCACTGGTGACCAATCTTGCTGCCGGAATGACCGGGGAGCACCTGAACCACACCGAAGTACTCGCTGCCGGTAAGGAATCCGCTGCACGCATGGGATCGCTGCTGCACGAGTTGGTCTCCCGCCTGTGACCGAGGAGCTCACCGAGCTGGTGCAACGATGGATCGCAGGCGATCCCGACCCCGCTGCTCGCGAGGAACTCGACGGCCTGCCCGATGCCGACCTCGCCGACAGGTTCAGCGGTCCCTTGACGTTCGGTACCGCGGGTCTTCGTGGCCCGGTGCGCGCGGGACCGAACGGGATGAACGTGGCGGTGGTGACGAAAACCTCGGCCGGCATCGCGGCGTGGTTGATCGAGAACGGTCTGGGTGGGTCCACGGTCGTGGTCGGTCGCGACGCCAGGAACGGCTCCGAACAGTTCGCATTCGCGGCCGCCGAAACCTTCTCCGCCCAGGGCTTTTCGGTGGTGATGCTGCCTCGGCCGCTCCCGACCCCCGTCGTCGCCTTTGCGGTGCGGGCACTGGATGCCGAGCTCGGCGTTCAGATCACCGCGTCGCACAATCCTGCCGCGGACAACGGGTACAAGGTGTATCTGCGGGGCGGATCGCAACTGATCCCGCCGAGCGACGCCCAGATCGAAGCGCTCATCGAGGCCACTCCCGACGCGATCGAGGTTCCGCGTGCGATCGTCCAGCCCGGCGGCTCCGACATCGCTGCTCGATATCTCGATTCCGTTGTTGCACTGCCACGGTCGACGCGTCGAGACATCCGCATCGCGCTGACTCCCCTGCACGGCGTCGGCGGTGAGCTCGCGACGGCAGCACTGCGTGGTGCGGGGTTCCGCGATATTCGGGTGGTCGAGGAGCAGTTCGAGCCCGATCCCGCGTTCCCGACCGTCGCGTTTCCCAACCCCGAGGAGCCGGGCGCTGCCGACGCGGTGCTCGCACTGGCGGCCGAGATCGACGCCGATATCGCGATTGCCCTCGACCCCGATGCCGATCGCTGTGCGGTCGGGGTGCCCACGGACAGTGGGTGGCGCATGCTGACCGGCGACGAGACCGGGGCCCTGCTCGCGAACCATCTCCTCGCCGATGCGCCCGCCGACTCGCTGGTGGCCAGCACGATCGTCTCGTCGCAACTGCTCTCGGCGCTCGCTCCGGCGCGCGGCGCCCGCTATGCCCGCACCCTGACCGGCTTCAAATGGCTCGTCCGCGCGGGCGAGGGCCTCGTGTACGCCTACGAGGAGGCCATCGGGCACTGCGTGGATCCGAACGTGGTGCGCGACAAGGACGGTATCTCGGCCGCGGTGGTGCTCGCAGATCTGGCCGCAGGCCTGAAGCAGGATCGGCGCACCCTGCTCGACGTGCTCGCCGACCTCGCGGTCGAGTTCGGCGTACATCTGGGTGCGCAGGTCTCGCGGCGGGTTCAGGACCTCGCCGAGATCGGGAACATGATGCACCGGTTGCGCAGCTCACCGCCGACGGAACTGGCCGGTCGCGCTGTCACAGTGCTGGACTACGCCCAGCGCGACGACGAATTACGCACCGACGCAGTCGAGATCAGCGGATCGGGGCTGCGGGTGATCGTGCGGCCGTCCGGTACCGAGCCCAAACTCAAGGCCTACCTCGAAGTGATCGAGCAGGTCGACGGCCCCGAGGACCTGCCGAGAGCGCGGACGGCAGCAGCCGAGATCCTCGCCGAACTGACCGACTTCGCCCAGCACCTCTGATCGTCGACGACCCGAACCTCAGAACAGCGCCGACTGCACCGCGGGCAGATCGGATGTGAAGGCCCCGAGTTCGATTCGCCGACCCTTCAGTGCCGCCAGATCCACGACGTAGGTCTCGTCGTCGACGGTCGCGATCACTGCCTGCCCGACGCATGTCCTGATCTCGAGTCCGTGGGATCCGGTTGCGACATCTGCGGGGTAGGCGACGCGGCTGACGCTCTCGCTCAACGCTTCTCGGCCCGCGGGCGGGGCCCAGCGTTCGTCGATCGGGGTGCATCCGGCGATGCCTGCCTCGGTCAGCATCTCGCGGACCTGCTCGGCCCGGGCAGCGGTGGCAGCCTCGAGCCTGTCCACGTCGATCGGCAGACACAGCGAGGCGGCTTTCGCCGCGGACCTCACCGCCTGCCGTAGCCCCATCGATTCGGTCACGAGGTCCTCGGCCACCCGGACGGCTTTTCCGTCGTCGGCGTGGGCGACGTACCGCGCACAGATGGCACCCTGCTCGGCGAGCCGGCCCCATTTACGCGTGTCCGCCGCCGTCCCGATCTTGAAGGTGCCGTTGGCGAACGCCGCCAGATAGAGCCAATGCGGTTGCATGACGTGCTTTTCCAGATCCCGCGAAACGAATCCGCTGCGATGCACGGTGTGCACGAATCGAAAGCTGTCCTTGTCCGCGCACGTTGCGCACTGCCCCGACGCGACGGCCCGCTCCCGGCCGGGGCACGGCACGTAGCGCGGCGGGCCGTCCGCCCGAAATGCCATGCGTCCGGTGCAGTACCGATCGGTCGACGCACCCGACGCACGGAAACCGAGCATGCAGCCGACCAGTTCGCGGAACTCGATCTGCTCGGTGTCGACGTCGAGCAGCCGCAATCTCGGGCTCGGTGCAGGTGACGCCGCCGAGGGCCAGGAGACGCCGAGGACCAACCTCGCCGCGGTACTGCTCGTCAGCGCGGGCCGAACTGACGATCGCCCGCGTCACCGAGGCCGGGAACGATGAAGGCGTTGTCGTTGAGGCCGTCGTCGATGCTCGCGGCCACCAGTCGCACCGGCAGACCCGAGGCTTCGAGCGCGGCAACTCCTTCGGGAGCAGCAACGACGCAGATGGCGGTCACGTCCGCCGCACCGCGGCCGACGAGAAGTTCGATCGTGTGGACCATGGATCCGCCGGTGGCGAGCATCGGGTCCAGTACGTAGACGGGCGTCTGCGAAAGGTCGTCGGGCAGGGACTCCATGTACGGCACGGGCTGATGGGTCTCCTCGTCTCGGGCCATCCCGACGAAACCGACGCGGGACTGCGGGATGAGGCTGCTGGCCTTCTCGACCATGCCGAGACCTGCGCGCAGAACCGGAACCAGCAACGGCGGTCGCGCAAGCCTGGTGCCCTCGGTGACCGCGACGGGTGTCCGCACCTCGAAGGTGTCGATCGCAGCATCGCGGGTGGCCTCGTAGACCAGCATGTGGGTGAGCTGGCGCAGAGCCGACCGGAACGTGGCGTTGTCGCTGCGCTCGTCCCGCATCGTGGTGAGCAGGGCTGCGGCCAGTGGGTGATCGACCACGTGTGTTTCCATGCCGACAAGGATAGGACGTGGGCGGCAGGACGCGAACGGCAACTCGGGGGAACCGAATGGCACGTACCCGCGTCGAACCAGTTGGGCGTCGCACCAGGCGACGGTGAATCGATTGCATTCTCAGGGGGCACTGATGGCCGAGCTAGTCGTCGAAACCGAGGGGGTCCTCGCATACGGTGCGGTGGCGTCGACCATGGCCGAGCAGATCGCCGCGGCAGGTGCTGCTGCCGCCGCGTGCGGCCCCGCTGTGCTGGCTCCGGTGTTCGGCCTGATCGGACAGGAATTTCTCGGTGCAGTCACCGGCACGCATCTGGCGCACACAGATGCCGTGGTGCGCCTGGCGGGCACGGTGGCGAGCATCGGTTCCGCGGCCACCGCATCCGCAGTGTCGTACGCCCTCACCGATGCCGGCACCGGCGCAACCGTTGCGGCCTCGGCCGCTGATACCACCGCGGCCTCGGCCGCCGGTATCGCGCAGGACGCGCGGTAAGTGCCGATGATCGATCTGTTGGCCCGTCCCATCGTCGATCTGCTCGGGGCCTTCGGCAACGGGGCGCTGCCCACCGGGGGTCCTGCCGACATGCTGCGTGTGTCCTCGGCAGCGATCGAGGCGGCTCAGGGAATCGGTAGGGTCGCGGTCACCGAGCTCGCTGCGAACTGGAACGGTGAGGCCGCCGACGCGGCCATTCGCTACGCCGAGAACGCTCATACGAGCGCAATCGCACTAGCCGACCACGCCGACGACATCGCTGCCGTCGTCGATCAGGCCTGCCGCGACACCAATCAAGGCTTCCTCGAACTGCAGGCGATCGTCCAATCGTTCGTAGGAATCGCACTGTCCGCCGGGCCGATCATCGCCACCCCGCCGGGGCAGACCATGCTGATCACGGCGGCCATCGAACACCTCGAACGAGCTCTCGTGGTGGTGGCGCGCGTTCGGGGCGAATTGGCCGTCCACACCGCCGAAGTCGGTGAACTGGCCGCTCCGCCGACAGTTCCCGCCCCCGTGGGCGGCGGACCGACACCGACCCCCGGCTCGTCCTCCAACCTCATGACCTCGCCTGCGACATCGCAGGTGATCGAGGCAGGCGAGAAGCTGGCAAAGACGTTCGCGCAGTCCGTCTCACCCGCCGCTGGGGCCGAGTCGCCCAGTAGCGGCGGTGCCCAGAACTACCTGGGCAATCCGAGCACCGATCCCTCCCGAACCGCCGACAGCACCGGCCGGGGAGTCGAGATACGACTGCCCGACGGCAGTACCGTCACCGCACCCAACGCCGAAGCCGCGGGTGCCGTCCGCAGCGCACTGACCCAACAGGGTGTGCCCTACGTATGGGGCGGCACCACGCCGGGCAGCGGGCTCGACTGCAGCGGATTGACCCAGTGGGCGTACGCACAGCAGGGCGTCGAGATCCCGCGTCTGGCACAGGAACAGGACATCGGCTCCGCCGTGGCACCGGGTGAGGTGATGCCCGGTGACCTCGCAGTCTGGGACGGACACGTGGCCATGGTCATCGGCAACGGCCAGCTCGTCGAGGCAGGCGACCCAGTACAGGTGGGACCGATCAGAACGACCAACAGCGGTATGGGCTTCAAGGGCTTCTACCGTCCGACCGAATGAGGGGCCAGCCAATGACGAACTCGGACATCCCCGTCGTCAGCGCGGTATCGGGAACTCGATCGGGATCGGTGACGGTGCGCGCCACCGAACACGGACTGCCCATCGGGATCGTCATCGACGAGCGCGAACTGCGGTACGGCGGAGGCGCATTGGCGTCGACGATTCTCGAGCACTGCGTACGGGCGAGTGCGGCCGCACGAGCCCAGCGCCGCACCCTCCTCGAAGCGGACGGATTTCCCACCGAGGTTCTCGATCGTCTCGGTTTGCCGACCCGTGCCCGAGTCGCGGCCGAAGCGAACGCCGATCTTGCAGAGGACTCCGCACCCACGAGTTGGTTGAAGCAGGTATGACCCACGCCCACACCACCGAACTCGACGCTCTGGTCGGCAGCGCTCAGCACCGGCTGGATGCACTCCGCGAAACGCACGAGCGACTGGACCGCATCAGAATTCGACTCACCTCGCCGGACAATCTGGTGACTGTCGTCGCCGATGGATCCGGCGCCCTGGTCGAGCTCGAGCTCGCCGAGAACCTCGGATCGGTTGCCGCCCACGCACTCGCGTCGACGATCACCGCAGTGACTGCCGACGCTGCGCTTGCGGCGCTCGACCAGCGCGAGGCGATCCTGCAAAGTCTGCAGGGTTCGTTCACAGACTCCTGAGATAGGCTTCGCGCCATGGCTGGAGACATCATCCCGATCGAACTCGGTCTCACCGCCGGTGACTTCTCGACACTGTGGGCACCGGAGTGGCGAGAAGGCGACGACGAGTGGGAGGCATTCCTCGGACACGAGGAAGACCTGTACGGATTCTCGACCGTCGCAGAGCTCGCGGCATTCGTCAGATCCGACGACGACAACGATCTCGTCGACCATCCGTCGTGGAAGGTGGTCTCCGCACTCGCCGCACACGAACTCGAGCCCGACGATCTGCACCGCTTCGATCTGGTGGCAGTGCCGGAGTTGGTGGCCTCCGACCCCGAAGCCGACGTTCTCGCCGAACTGCAGGCCACCTTCGACATCGTCTCCTCCATCGGCGATGTCTGCGAATTGCGACCCGTCACAAGCTTTTTCAGCTCCAACCCTTTCGTCGGTGCCGTCAGCGGAGGCGTCGAGAACTTCCTCGGTCGCGAGGGTGGCGAACTGTGGGACCGCATCGCTGCAGCTGTGGCCAAACACTGGGACGACGTGCTCGACGCAGTCGACTCCATCGTCACCTCCCCCGATGTCGACTCCGCTGCCGTTGCCGTCGCCGAAGCCGAGATCACCGCAGCGGCAGAGAACGCCGTCGACGCCGATGACGTCACCGACGACATCGACTCCGATTCTGACGACGAAGACGAAGACGACGACTCTGCCGAGGTGGACCGCGATCCGATCGCCGCAGCCGCCGCCGAAGAAACGTTCTGGACCACTGTCGGCATCGACCCTATTCGCATCATCACCTCGGACGACACGCTCTACACCCTGCGGTGCTACCTCGGCGACAAGCCGGTGTTCCTCGGTCGCGGCGGTGCCATCAGCGTCTTCGGTTCCGAGCGTTCGCTGGCCCGGTATCTGGCCGACGATCACGATCACGATCTGGCACAGGTCAGCACCTACTCCGATGTTCAGACCGCCGCCATCGACGGCTCCCTCGACATCGCGATCACCGACGACAACGTCTACGTGCTGCCCGGCCTTGCCGACGACCTCGCCGACGGGCCCACCGCAGTCGACGTCGACCAATTGGATCTGGCCGTCGAATTGTTCACCGACGCAGCCGATTTCGCCGGCGACGGTTCCGTCGACGACGCTCTCGCCACGTCCACCCCACTGGGTTGGTACGTCTCGTACGCCCTCGAGCCCAGTCCCGATCGGCTCGCTCCGAACGCACCGTTCGACGTCGAGGCCGAAGCATGGCGCGCCCTCGAGCGTGAGTTCGAGAGCCGACTGCGCAAGAAGTAGCCGCCCGCCGGGTCTACTCGATCAGCCGATCAGAACTGCATAACCGGGCTTGATGACGTCGTCGATGAGCGCCAGCCGCTCGTCGAACGGCAGGAACGCAGACTTCATCGCGTTGATGGTGAATCGCTCGAGATCGCTCCAGCCGTAGCCGAAGGTCTCGACGAGCTTGGCCATCTCGCGACTCATCGAGGTATCGCTCATCAACCGGTTGTCGGTGTTGACGGTGACGCGGAATCGCAGTCGGGCAAGCAGATCGAACGGGTGCGTCGCCAACGATTCGGCGGCTCCGGTCTGGACGTTGGAGCTCGGGCACAGTTCGAGGGGCATCCTCGTGTCGCGGACGTAGGCGGCGAGCAGACCGAGCTCGTGTGTGCCGTCGGCGTCGGTGGTGATGTCGTCGGTGATCCGAACCCCGTGACCGAGCCTGTCGGTGCCGCAGAACGCCACGGCTTCCTGGATCGACGGCAGACCGAACGCCTCTCCCGCGTGAATGGTGAAGTGCGCGTTGCTCGCTCGCATGTACTCGAAGGCGTCGAGGTGGCGACTGGGAGGGAAGCCGGCTTCGGCACCGGCGATGTCGAAGCCCACGACGCCGCGGTCACGGAACCGGACCGTCAGCTCGGCGATCTCCCGCGAACGCGCCGCATGCCGCATCGCAGTGAGCAAGGTGCCGATCGTGATGTTCTTGCCGCGCACCTTGGCCGCGGAAATCCCGGCTTCGAAGCCGGCGAGCGTATGGGTGACGACCTCGTCGAGGCTCAGCCCGCGCTCGAGGTGCTGTTCCGGTGCGAAGCGCACCTCGGCGTACACGACGCCGTCGTCGGCCAGATCCTCGGCGCATTCGCGCGCCACTCGGAACAGCCCTTCGGGGGTCTGCATCACGGCGACGGTGTGCGCGAACGTTTCGAGATACCGGACGAGCGAGCCGCTGTCCGCGGCGTCGCGGAACCACTCGCCCAACGCTGCACCGTCGGTGGCGGGAAGATCGCCGTAGCCGCATTCGTCCGCCAGCTCCAACACGGTCTGCGGGCGGAGTCCGCCATCGAGGTGATCGTGCAGCAACGCCTTGGGAGCTGTCCTGATCGACGCGAGATCGAGTGGCGCACTGCCACCGATAGAAGACTGAGTGTTTTCCGCGGTGCTCATGTGACGACGGTAGCGTGCGGCTCGCACGCACGCGCGTCCGCCGGAGCCCATCGGCGAGTCCGCGGATTCCGGCGAACCCCGCCACTTCTGCGACCCATTTCGTTGCATTGTTACTCCGATGAAAACAATTCCGTCGATACACAGCGAATCGGCGACGGAAATCGTAGTGTTCATCCAACACACGCGACCGATTCTGTCGGGTCTCCTTCCGACGTCCTCGGTCGACTCGAACCTCGGAGAGACCTATGTCGATTGCGGAACCGCCGAACACCATTCCGGGTAAGGGACTCAACACCGGCGCTCTCGGGTTGGTCGGCAACATCGTCATCGGACTGTCGGCGGTGGCCCCGGCGTACAGTCTGGCCGCCACCCTCGGCTACGTCGTTCTGGCCGTCGGCGACAAAGCACCGTCGATGTTCCTCCTTGCCTTCGTCCCGATGCTGCTCACTGCCTTCGCCTACCGAGAATTGGGACGCGACACGCCGGACTGCGGAACGTCGTTCACCTGGGGTACCAAGGCGTTCGGCCCGTGGGTCGGCTGGATGGCGGGATGGGGGCTGGCCGTCTCGGCGATCATCGTGCTGGCCAACGTCGCCGAGATCGCTGCCATCTACCTGTTCGAGTTCCTCGGCCTGTCGGGGTTGGCGGAGTCGACTGCGGCCAAGGTCGCCCTCGGTTCGTTCTTCATCGTCTCGATGACCTACGTCAGTTTTCGCGGCATCCTCATCAGCGAACGCATGCAGAACGTGTTGCTGGTCGTGCAGTTCGGCGTACTCATCGGAGTGTCGGTGACGGCACTGGTCAAGGTGGGTACCGGGACCGCAGGACCGCAGGCCGTCACGCCCCAGTGGAGCTGGTTGGTGCCTACCGGAGTGACGATGTCCGACGCGGCCCAGGCCATCATCCTCTGCATCTTCATCTACTGGGGATGGGATGCCTGCCTGGCCGTCGGCGAGGAAACCAAGGACTCGGAGAAGACGCCGGGACGCGCCGCAGTGATCACGACGCTGATCCTCGTGGCGACCTACGTGCTCGTCGGATACGCCGTGCAGTCGTTCGCCGGGTTCGGCGACACCGGCATCGGCTTGAACAACCCGGACAACGTCGACGATGTGCTGACCATTCTCGGCGATCCGGTCGCCGGTTCGATCGTCGCGTCGCTGCTCCTGTTGACTGTCTCCATCTCGGCACTGTCCTCGACTCAGACGACCATCCTGCCCACGGCCCGCGGAACACTGTCGATGGCCGTGTACGAGGCCATCCCCAAGCGGTTCGCCAGCGTGCACCCCAAGTACATGACGCCCGGCTTCGGCACGCTCGTGATGGGTGCCGCGGCCCTGCTGTTCTATCTGGTGCTCACCTTCGTCAGCGCCAACGCACTTCAGGATTCGGTGGCATCGCTCGGACTCGCGGTCGCGTTCTACTACGGCATCACCGCGTACGCGTGCACGTGGTACTTCCGTCGGACTTTGTTCTCGTCCGCCCGAAACCTGTTCATGCGCGGCATCTTTCCGCTTCTCGGCGGACTGTCCATGACGTGGGCGTTCGTTCAGAGCGCGGTCGACATGATCAAGCCCGACTACGGTTACACCGTCTACGGTCCTGTCGGCGGAGTGTTCGTTCTCGGTGTCGGCATGCTGGTACTCGGCATCCCGCTCATGCTGCTGTGCTTCGTCGGCAACAAGGACTTCTTCCAGGGCAAGACACTCACCGCGTCGACCGACGTCAAGGTTCCCGACACTTACTAGAAGAGAAGGACACCGCGCTCATGAAGATCACCGTCGGCTACCTCGCCACTCCCAGCGGCGACGACGGCGTAGCCCTGGCCACCGCCCTCGCCCGCGCCCTCGACGCGTCCATCGACATCGTGCTGGTCATGGCCGTCGACGAACCTGTGATGGAAGGCAGCGGACCATACCGAAAAGTTCTCGAGGCCAAGGCGCGGGGCTGGGTGGACGACGCGGCCGCCCAGGTGCCGTCGGGCATCGAGGTGACCACGCACGTGCTCAGCCACGAGTCGTTCGCCCGCGCCCTGATCGACTTCGCGGTACAGACCGATGCCGACATGATCGTCGTCGGCGGTGCCGGTGACGGCCTGCTGAACCGGCACTCGATCGGGTCGGTCGCCGGTCAATTGCTGCATGCGTCGGAGGTACCGCTGGCACTTGCCCCTCGGGGCTACCGGCTCTCGAACGCACCGATCACCGACCTGACCGTCGCCGTCCCCACTCGGGCCTCTGCTCCGAATCCGCTGCCCTTCGCCTTCACCCTTGCCAGCGCAGCGCACGTGCCGGTGCGATTGGTGTCGCTGGTCTCGCTCGAGCCGACCGGGGCCCCGAGCGACGAGACTTCACTGGACACCCGTCGACGACAGGTGGCTGCCGCGCAGGACAATCTCGACCGCGCGGTGCGCACGCTCCCCGATATCGACGGCCTGCAGTCGGTCGTCGCCGATGGGTCGACGCTGGACGAGGCGATGGGCAACCTCGACTGGAAGCCGGGCGATGTGCTGTTCCTCGGCTCGAGTCGACTGGCGACTCCCAAGCGGGTGTTCCTCGGATCGAGTGCGGCCAAGATTCTGCGGGCTGCGCCGGTGCCGGTGGTCGTGGTTCCGCACGAGTAGAGCGGCTTCGCCGCATGTGAGTGGAAGTTCGTAGCAGAGGTCGAAGTTCCGTGCACGTGCGGCGAAGCCGCTCACTCAGCTGTCGAAGCCGAGACCGAGGGCGTCCATGCCCTTGAGCCACAGGCCTCGCTTTCCGCCGTTGCGGTCGGCTCGGGCGAATGCCGCGCGGGTGATGTTGATTCCGATCGACTTGAGGGGCTCGGGCGGGAACGGCAGCGGCATGCTGCGCACCATCTTCAGCCGTGTTCGTTCGGTGTCCTTGCCGTCCAGTAGATCGAGGGCGGTGCGGGCCCCGAAGTGCGACGCGCCGACGCCGAGGCCGGTGAACCCGGCCACCGCGGCCACCCGTCCGTTCATTCCGAGATCCCAGAAGGCGCTGAACCGCGAGCACGTGTCGATCGATCCGCCCCAGGCGTGGGTGGCACGGATTCCCTCGAGGCCGGGGAACATCTGCAGGAGGTGTTCGGCGAGCAATGCGAACTCTTCGGGATGTTGGGTTCGGCGTGGGTCGGTGTCGCTACCGTAGAAATAGTGCGCGTCCCACCCGCCGAACAGGATGCGATCGTCCGCCGTCAACCGGAAGTAGTGGAATCTGTTGCCGGAGTCGGCCAATCCTTCGCGGCCGGACCAGCCGATGTCGGCGAGCTGCGTCGACGTCAGTGGTTCGGTCATGATCACGTAGTCCCACACCGGGACGATCCAGTGACGGAGCTTACGGCGCAACGACTTCGATGCCGAGGTGGCCAGCAGAACCTTGGCGGCCTCGATGGTGCCGTAGCCCGTCTTCACTCGAATACCGTTGCCGGACTTACTGATCGACAAAGCCCGAGTGTTCTCGTGAATGCGAACGCCGAGCGACTCGGCTGCGTCGGCCAGGCCCCAGGCGAGTTTGGCGGGGTCGATCATCGCGACGTCGGGGTCGAACAGTGCACCGCGCGCCATCGGTGAGGTGATCCTGGACTGCATTGCAGCGGCGTCGAGGTACTCCATCGGCTGCGACAGGCGCGCGCCCTCGTCGCCGAGCTCGCGCAGGTCGTCCACCTGCCAGTCGAAGTTGGCGATGTCGAGCTCGCCGGTGCGTTCGATGTCGGAGTCGATCCCGTACTTGTCCGCAGTTGCGCAGATCGCGTCGAGCGTCTCGGTGCCCATGCGCAGCAATTCCGGTAGTTCGTCGGCGTAGCGGTCGAGACCGTTGCCCAGTCCGTGCGTCAGACTGGCCGCACAGAAGCCGCCGTTACGACCGGTTGCCCCTTCCGCGATGCGGTCGCCTTCGAGCAACACGATCGATCTGTTCGGGTTCTCCTCTGCCGCCTGCAGAGCCGCCCACAATCCGGTGAATCCGCCGCCGACTATCACCAGGTCCGCTGCCGCCGAACCGGTGTGCCGTGCCCGCGGTGCCGGGCGTTCGGGACGATCGAGCCAGTAGGACTCCGGTGCCGCGCCCGCCACCATCGCCACGCCGCGGTCGGTGGGTGCGGTTGCCCATGATGCGCTCATCGGGCGTCCTCCTGCGCTTCGGGATCGGCCGACGCGAACACCGTTCGATGCCAAGCCTTTCGGGCCACCCCCGTGATGTCGGTCATGACGTGTTTGACGGTGAGGTACTCGTCGAGCGAGTAGCTCGACATGTCCTTGCCGAAGCCAGAGGCTCCGAATCCTCCGTGTGGCATCTCGCTGATGATCGGAATGTGATCGTTGATCCACACACAGCCGGCGGCGATCTCGCGCGTCGCTCGTCCTACGCGGTACACGTCCCGGGTCCACGCGGAGGCGGCGAGTCCGAACTCGGTGTCGTTGGCGCGCCGGATCGCATCGTCGTCACCGTGATGCTTGGACACCGTGAGCACCGGGCCGAACACCTCGTCGCGATAGATCTCGTCCTGCTCGCCGACATCGGCGATCAAGGTCGGCGGATAGAAGGCACCTGGACCCGGTGGGGTTCGACCTCCGGTTACCACCCTGGCCCCCGCGTCGCGGGCTCGATCCACCATCGCAGCCACACGATCTCGGTGCGCAAGGGAGATCAACGATCCCATGTCGGTTGCCGGATCCGTCGGGTCTCCCACGACGACGCGACCCATCAACTCGGCGACTCCGGCGACGAAGTCCTCGTACAGGGAGTCGGCGACGATGGCGCGCGTGGCTGCCGTGCAGTCCTGGCCGCCGTTGATCAAGGATCCCGCGACGGCTCCGTGGATGGCTGCGTCGAGATCTGCGTCGTCGAACACCACCAGCGGTGCCTTGCCGCCGAGCTCGAGCTGCACCCGCGTGCCGTGCGCAGCGGCCTGCGCCATGACGCGCCTGCCGACGGGAGTGGAGCCGGTGAACGTCATCAGGTCCACGCCCGCGTGGGAGGACAGCGCGACTCCGGCGTCGAGACCCGTTCCGGTGACGACGTTGAACACCCCGTCCGGCACGCCAGCTTCGGTGGCCAAGCGTGCCAGCCGCAAGGTGGTCAGCGGGGTGAGTTCACTGGGCTTGAGCACGATGGAGCACCCGGCCGCCAACGCCGGCATCGCTTTCCACACCGCCATCTGCAGCGGATAGTTCCACGGCGTGATCGACCCGACCACTCCGACGGCGTCACGGCGGATGGCGGAGGTGTGCTCACCCGAGTACTCCGCAGCAGCCTTACCGTCCAGGTGCCGCGCCGCTCCGGCGAAGAACTCGATGTTGTCGATGCTGCCCGGAACGTCGAATTCCGTTGCCAGCCTTGTCGATTTGCCGGTCTGCGCCACTTCCTCGGACACGAAGTTCTCCGCGTCGGCCGCAACCAGACGCGCCAGTTCCATCAACACAGCGCTGCGGTGCGCAGGCGTGGCGGTGGACCATGCCGGAAATGCCGATCGGGCATGTGCGAGAGCCGAATCGACGTCTGCTGCGGTGGCCAGACCTATGTCGGCGACGACAGCTCCGGTCGCGGGATCGTCGACCGCATACCGCTCACCGCTACCGTCCACCGAGTGTCCATCGATCCAACAACCAGGAATCTTCGCCATGCCTGCAGAGTACCGTCGGATCCACTGATTCTCTCTGTTTCCAACCTTTCGACAACTGATTCTGTCGTCTGAATCCATAATCGACACGCTTTTCATCGTCGACGGGTTGTGTTCACGGCCGCGACAATGACAAGATCGACCCATGCCCGAGCAACCGCCCATCGCACTCGACGACGTCTCCAAGGCGATCATCGAGCAACTCCAGGAGGACGGGCGTCGCTCGTACGCTGCCATCGGCAAGGCCGTCGGACTCTCGGAAGCGGCTGTCCGTCAACGAGTTCAGCGCCTGACGGACTCCGGCGTCATGCAGATCGTCGCGGTGACCGATCCGGTACAGGTCGGATTCAAGCGGCAGGCCATGATCGGCATCAAGTGCACCGGCGACAGTTATGCACTGTCCGAGGAACTGTCGGCGATCGATGCGATCGACTACGTCGTCCTCACTGCAGGGTCGTTCGACGTCGTCGTGGAAGTGGTGTGCGAGGACGACGAACAACTCCTGCAGATCCTGAACAAACAGATCCGCAGTCTGGACGGTGTCACCAGCACCGAAACGCTGGTCTATCTCAAACTCGTCAAGCAGCAATACAATTGGGGAACACGATGACGCGAACGACATCCGAGCTCGACGCTTCCGCAGCCAAGCATCTGTGGGGCCACTTCACCCGCCACGGCGCAGGGGTCACTCCCCCGATCATCACCCGCGGCGAGGGTTCGACCATCTGGGACTCGAACGGTAAGAGCTACATCGACGGTCTCTCGGGGCTGTTCGTGGTGCAGGTGGGACACGGCCGTGAGGAACTGGCCGAGGCTGCCGCGAAGCAGGCCAAGGAATTGGCGTTCTTCCCCCTGTGGTCGTACGTGACCGAACCCGCGATCGAACTCGCCGAGCGGCTCGCCGGTTACGCTCCGGGCGATCTCAATCGCGTCTTCTTCACCACCGGCGGCGGCGAGGCCGTCGAGAGCGCATGGAAGCTCGCCAAGCAGTACTTCAAGAAGGTCGGCAAGCCCGGTAAGCACAAGGTGATCTCGCGAGCGATCGCCTACCACGGCACCCCGCAGGGCGCGCTGGCCATCACCGGAATCCCCGCGCTCAAGGAACCCTTCGAGCCGCTGACTCCGGGTGCGTTCCGAGTGCCGAACACCAACATCTACCGCGCCCCCGCTCCCCTGGACACCGACCCGAAGGCGTTCGGCATCTGGGCCGCGGACCGGATAGCCGAGGCCATCGAATTCGAAGGCCCCGACACGGTTGCCGCGGTGTTCCTCGAGCCGGTTCAGAATGCCGGCGGCTGCTTCCCTCCGCCGCCCGGATACTTCGAGCGTGTCCGCGAGATCTGCGACCGCTACGACGTTCTGCTCGTCTCCGACGAGGTCATCTGCGCTTTCGGCCGGATCGGGTCGATGTTCGCGTGCAGCGACTTCGGCTACGTACCGGACATCATCACCTGCGCGAAAGGAATGACCTCGGGCTACTCACCCATCGGCGCAATGATCGCCTCCGACAAGCTCTTCGAGCCGTTCGACGACGGCACGTCGAGCTTCGCGCACGGATACACCTTCGGCGGCCACCCCGTCTCCGCTGCCGTTGCCATGGCCAATCTCGACATCTTCGAGCGCGAGGGCATCAACGCGCACGTCGCAGACAACGCACCGGCGTTCCGTTCGACGCTCGAGAAACTGCACGACCTGCCGATCGTCGGAGACGTGCGCGGCGAGGGATTCTTCTACGGAATCGAGTTGGTCAAGGACAAGACCACGAAGGAGACGTTCAGCGACGCCGAAGCAGAACGCATCCTTCGCGGCTTCCTGTCCAAGGCCCTGTTCGACGCCGGCCTGTACTGCCGCGCCGACGACCGCGGCGATCCGGTGGTGCAGCTGGCTCCGCCGCTGATCTGCGGTCAGAAGGAGTTCGACGAGATGGAGCAGATCCTGCGCAGCGTGCTGACGGAGGCGGGCAACCTGATCTGACCGGGCTCGTCACTGCCCGATGCGGTCGATCACGAGGGGCCTCGGCTGCGAGGCCGTGGTCCCTATCTCCCAGCTGGATTCGAGTGCCTGTTGCGCATACTCGAAGCGCTCGGGGGTGTCGGTGTACAGCGTCGCCAGCCGATCCCCTGCGCGTACCCGATCGCCGGGCTTGGCGTGCAGACGCACACCGGCTGCGCTCTGCACCGGCTCGCCCTGACGCTCACGGCCCGCGCCCAGCCGCCACGCCGCCAGTCCGACACCCATTGCGTCCAACCCGGTCACGACACCGTCGGCGGCGGCGGCGAAGTCCTGGCTCTCGCGGGCCACGGGTAGCGCGGCATCGGGATCGCCGCCCTGCGCGGCGATCATCGTTCGCCACCGATCCATGGCCGAACCGTCGGCGAGCTTGTCGGCCGGATCGATGCCCTCGATTCCGGCCGCGGCGAGCATCGTGCGCGCCAGCGTGATCGTCAGCTCGACGATGTCGGCCGGACCACCTCCGGCGAGAACCTCGACCGACTCCTCCACTTCGAGCGCGTTGCCCGCGGTGAGCCCGAGCGGGGTGTCCATCGCCGTCAGCACCGCCAGAGTCCGCACGCCCGCATCGGTTCCGAGCTCGACCATCGCCGTCGCGAGTTCGCGTGCGTCGTCGACGTTCTTCATGAACGCGCCGCCGCCGACCTTGACGTCCAACACGAGCGCACCGGTGCCCTCGGCGATCTTCTTGCTCATGATCGAACTGGCGATCAGCGGGATCGATTCGACCGTTCCCGTCACGTCTCGCAGGGCGTAGAGCTTCTTGTCGGCCGGTGCCAGATCGGCACCGGCAGCGCACACGACAGCACCGATCGCCGGATCGGCCAGGATGCGATGCATCTCCTCACCGCTCAGATCCGCTCGCCACCCGGGGATGGACTCGAGCTTGTCCAGCGTCCCGCCGGTGTGTCCCAGTCCTCGACCCGACAGCTGTGGCACAGCGGCCCCGCAGGCGGCGACGAGCGGAGCCAGCGGCAGCGTGATCTTGTCTCCGACACCACCGGTCGAGTGCTTGTCGACGGTCGGCAGCGGCAGCGCCGAGAAGTCCATTCGTGTGCCCGACGCGATCATCGCGTTCGTCCACGTACCGAGCTCGCGACGCGACAATCCGCGCCACAGAACGGCCATCGCGAGAGCCGACATCTGTTCCGGCGCGACGGATCCGCGGGTGAACTCCGCGATCACCCATTCGATCTGCTCGTCGTCGAGAACGCGCCCGTCGCGCTTGGCGCTGATGATGGATACGGCGTCAGGCATGGTTGTTCACGCGTCCTTCTTCGAGGTTGTCGGGGCCGAAAGCGTTCGGGAGCAACTCTGCCAGTCGCGCCGGTCCCGAGACGGTGTCGACGAGCAGATCCGGGCCGCCGAACTCGTACAGCAGCTGCCGGCATCGCCCGCACGGCATCAGAATTTCACGCCTGGAATCGCAGCAGGAAAAGGCCACCAGTCTGCCGCCGCCGGTCGAGTGCAAGTTCGACACCAACCCGCACTCCGCGCAGAGCCCCAAACCGTATGAGACATTCTCCACATTGCACCCGGTGACTATCCGATTGTCGTCCACCAGAGCTGCGGCGCCGACCGGAAAGTTCGAGTACGGGGCGTATGCACGGCCCATTGCCTCATGAGCATTGTCGCGCAACGTCTTCCAGTCGATTTCGTTCATGGTGAACCATCCAATCACGGTGTCTGAATTGATGCAGAGATCCGGCCGAAAGTGCCTGCATCAATTGGGAAGGCAAACCTAACACTGGATTTCGGCACCGTACGAACCTCGAGTCGAATTAGTTCCGTGTTTCGAATGGGTTTACAGTTTCGAGTAAGCGGCTAGTACAACCAGCACTAGGGCCGAATCGCGACAAATCGAGCCAGGCAAGACCGGCCACCGGGGCTCGATGCGTCCACCAACGACGTTGGAGGCATTGCACTCGATGAGTAGCACAACGGAAGTCGCTCCGGTCAAGGAGCACAAGCGGTCGCTGTACCGCGGGGATCCGGGCATGTGGTCCTGGGTCCTTCACCGCATCACAGGCGTCTTGGTCTTTTTCTTCTTGTTCGTCCACGTCCTCGACACGGCCATGGTCCGAGTCAACCCCGAGACGTACGACGCCATCATCGAGACCTACAAGACTCCGCTCGTCGGCCTGATGGAAATCGGCCTCGTCGCAGCAGTGTTGTACCACGCGTTGAACGGCATCCGCGTGATGCTGATCGATTTCTGGTCCAAGGGACCGCAGTACCAGAAGCCGATGCTGTGGGCGATCGCAGTCGTCTGGCTCGTAGTCATGATCCCCGGCGCGGGACGAATCTTCTACAACATGTTCACGGCAGGTGGTCACTGATGTCGACGCACGGTCCCGAGGCGAAGGTCCTCGGCACGAACTACGACCGTCCGGCCAGCCTGGCAAACCCGCGTTCGCCGCGACGCCAGAGCAAGGGCAACTTCGAGCTCTACGCGTGGCTGTTCATGCGCTTCTCCGGTCTGGCACTCGTCGTGCTCGTCTTGGGCCACATGTTCATCATGCTGATGCTCGACGACGGTGTGCACCGCATCAACTTCGCATTCGTCGCCGGTCGTTGGGCCAGCCCGTTCTGGCAGTTCTGGGACTTGACGATGCTGTGGCTGGCGCAGCTGCACGGCGGCAACGGCCTGCGCACGATCATCGCGGACTACTCCCGCAAGGACTCGACGCGATTCTGGCTGACCACGCTGCTGGTGCTGTCGATGATCCTCATCATGGGCGTCGGCACCTACGTCATCTTCACGTTCGATCCCAACATCACGGCGAGCTAAGGACACTGACGCTTACATGCAGGAACATCGTTACGACGTACTGATCGTCGGCGCAGGCGGTGCCGGTATGCGTGCTGCGATCGAGGCCGGACCCCGCGCTCGTACAGCCGTACTGACCAAGCTCTACCCCACGCGCTCGCACACCGGCGCAGCTCAGGGTGGCATGTGTGCCGCCCTGGCCAATGTCGAGGAAGACAACTGGGAGTGGCACACGTTCGACACCGTCAAGGGCGGCGACTACCTCGCCGACCAGGACGCCGTGGAGATCATGGCCAAGGAAGCCATCGACGCAGTTCTCGACCTCGAGAAGATGGGTCTTCCGTTCAACCGGACACCCGAGGGCAAGATCGATCAGCGGCGCTTCGGTGGTCACACCCGCGATCACGGCAAAGCTCCGGTGCGTCGTGCGTGCTACGCAGCCGACCGCACCGGCCACATGATCCTGCAGACGCTCTACCAGAACTGCGTCAAGCACGACGTCGAGTTCTACAACGAGTTCTACGCATTGGATCTGTGTCTGACCGAGACCGACGACGGTCCTGTCGCGACCGGCATCATCGCCTACGAGCTCTCCACCGGTGAGCTGCACATCTTCCACGCGAAGTCGATCATCTTCGCCACCGGAGGGTCGGGCCGAATCTTCAAGACCACGTCCAACGCCCACACCCTCACCGGTGACGGCATGAGCATCGTGTTCCGCAAGGGTCTTCCCTTGGAGGACATGGAGTTCCACCAGTTCCACCCGACAGGTCTCGCAGGCCTGGGCATCCTCATCTCCGAGGCCGTGCGAGGCGAGGGCGGAATCCTGCGGAACGAGTCGGGTGAACGCTTCATGGAGCGCTACGCACCGACCATCAAGGACCTCGCGCCCCGCGACATCGTCGCGCGCTCGATGGTGCTCGAGGTGCTCGAAGGACGCGGCGGCGGCCCGAACAAGGACTACGTCTACATCGACGTCACGCACATTCCCGAGGAAGTTCTGGACGAGAAGCTCCCGGACATCATGGAGTTCTCCCGCACGTACCTCGGTGTCGACCCCGTCAAGGAGCCGGTGCCCGTCTACCCGACGTGCCACTACGTCATGGGCGGCATCCCCACCAAGATCCGTGGCGAGGTTCTGCGCAACAACGAGGACATCGTTCCCGGCCTCTACGCGGCCGGCGAATGCGCCTGCGTCTCCGTGCACGGAGCCAACCGTCTCGGCACCAACTCGTTGCTCGACATCAACGTCTTCGGACGTCGTGCCGGCATCGCGGCGGCCGAATACGCGAACTCGGTCGACTTCACCCCGCTCCCCGAGGAGCCGGCGAAGATGGTGCAGGACTGGCTGGAACTGATCCTCTCCGATCACGGCCACGAGCGCGCAGCCGACATCCGTACCGAGATGCAGCAGTCGATGGACAACAACGCATCGGTGTTCCGTACGGAGGAACGTCTCGAGACGGCGCTCAAGGATGTTCGCGCCCTCAAGGAGCGGTACAACAAGATCACCGTCGAGGACAAGGGCAAGCGCTACAACAGCGACCTGCTCGAGGCCATCGAACTCGGCTTCCTGCTCGAAATGGCGGAGGTCACGGTCGTCGGTGCACTCAACCGGAAGGAATCGCGCGGCGGACATGCTCGCGAGGACTACCCCGAGCGCAACGACGCCGAGTACATGAAGCACACCATGGCCTACAAAGAGGGCGAAGGTCTGCTCACCGAGATCCGCTTGGATTACAAGCCGGTAATCCAAACCCGCTACGAGCCGATGGAGCGGAAGTACTGATATGAGCGCACCCACCCTGGACAAGAAGTCCAACGAGTCCGATCTGCCGCCCGTCCCCGAGGGCGCGGTGATGGTCAACCTCAAGATCGCGCGCTTCAACCCCGAGAACGGCGACGGTCAGCGCTGGGACACCTTCCAGGTCCCCACCCTGGCCACCGACCGGCTGCTCAACCTTCTGCTGTACGTGAAGGGCTACCTGGACGGCACACTGACGTTCCGACGTTCGTGCGCACACGGTGTCTGCGGCAGCGACGCGATGCGAATCAACGGTGTCAACCGTCTGGCCTGCAAGGTGCTCATGCGTGACATGCTCCCCAAGGACTCGTCGAAGACGCTGAACATCACCATCGAGCCCATCAAGGGTCTGCCGGTGGAGAAAGACCTCATCGTCGACATGGAACCCTTCTTCGACGCGTTCCGCGCCGTGAAGCCGTTCCTGATGACGACGGGCAACGAGCCGACCCGCGAGCGGATTCAGTCCGCAGCGGACCGCGCCCGGTTCGACGACACCACCAAGTGCATCCTGTGCGCGTGCTGCACCACCTCGTGCCCCGTGTTCTGGAGCGACGGCAGCTACTTCGGTCCGGCCGCCATCGTCAACGCGCACCGGTTCATCTTCGACAGCCGTGACGAGGGTGCAACCGAGCGTCTGGACATCCTCAACGACGTCGAGGGTGTGTGGCGTTGCCGCACCACCTTCAACTGCACCGACGCATGCCCCCGCGGCATCCAGGTGACCAAGGCGATCCAGGAAGTCAAGCGCGCGTTGCTCTTCGCCCGCTGATCGTTCGTTCCCGGTCGGGAACCACAGTGGCCCCCATGCAGACAGTCTGCATGGGGGCCTTCTCGTTCCATCAGTGTGCCTGCCCCGCGGGATTCGATCTCGGCGCTCGGGCGAGATGAGGTGTTTCTGATGGAATCAGGGGGTTGATTCGCAGGTCGAAAGGGATCAGGCTCGAGGTCGGACTCTGCACCTGGCCATCGAGAGGACTTTCACCATGACCACCGGCACCAGCACAACCCGGACCGGACGGCTCGGAGAAGACGACTGCGACATCGATCGATTCCGTGAATCGGTATCGGAGCAGGTCGACCTCGCGAACTTTCCGCATGCAGCGAGCGTGCGCGAGAACGTTCTGATCTACGACGCCCACTCGGTCGAGGGCCTCGATGCCCCGACACGCGAGGCGGTGCAGAACGAGCTCGCCCAGGCTCTGCTCACCGGGCCCGGCATCGTCGTGTTCGAAGGCGCCTTCACCGAAGACCACGGTATCCGTGAGGCCACCGGCTACTTCATGGACACCATCGCCGGTCAGCACGCGGCAGGGACGAACTCGGGCGATCACTTCGCGGAGCCCGGTGCCAACGATCGCGTCTGGTCCGCATTGCAGAAGCTGGCCGTCGATCGGCCCGAAGTGTTCACGCAGTACTACGCCAACGACGTGCTCGCATTGGTGTCGCACGCGTGGTTGGGACCGATGTATCAGGTGACATCCTCGATCAACGTCGTCAACCCGGGCGGTCGAGCCCAGAATCCTCACCGTGATTACCACCTGGGGTTCATGTCCATCGACACCGCCGCTGCATTCCCGGCACACGTACACCGACTGTCACCTGCCCTGACTCTGCAGGGAGCCGTCGCACACTGCGACATGCCGCTCGAGAGCGGGCCGACCATGTACTTACCGTTCTCACAGCGGTACGAACCGGGCTACATCGCATTCAATTTGCCTGAGTTCCGAGAGTACTTCGCGCAGAACTACATTCAACTACCGCTTCGGGTCGGCGACGCCGTCTTCTTCAATCCGGCACTGTTCCATGCTGCCGGACACAACACCTCGAATGGCATCCGCCGGATAGCGAATTTGTTGCAGGTGTCGTCGCCATTCGGTCGGGCTATCGACACCGTCGACCGCAAGGCCGTTGTCGAGGCCATCTATCCGTCTCTGCTTCGGATGGCGTCGAGCAGCAGCGCAGCTTCCGTCGAGAACGTCATTGCGGCGTCGGCCGAGGGATACGCATTCCCCACCAACCTCGATCGCGACCGACCGACGACCGGCCTGGCGGGCGAGACCCAGGCCGAACTTCTCGCGCGCGCCGTCCACGCCGCGATGCCTGCGGCCGAGTTGACGACACTGCTCGAGGCTCAGAGCCGGCGCCACAGCATCTGACCCTCTCGACTCACGACCGAACTTCTCGGGCCCTCGACCGGTCACCTGTTGTTGTAGCGGGTCAGGACATGGATCCGCGAGGCCTCGTTGACCACGCCGTCCAGTGCGCCCCTCGCCTGCATGATCATCCGGCAGGCCAACCGTGCGTCGGCGCGCAGTTCGTGATGCAGAACAGCGGACACCGCACCGGACCGCAGCAGCACCCGATTGTCCTCGTCGAGGTCGTGGCCGATGAACACCCGACACCGGCGCCCTGCTGCCTCGAACGCCCTGACGATCGCTGTGTTCCCGCCCCCGATCGAATAGACGGCCTCGATCGCCGGATGCCGGCCGAGGGCGTCCACGACGAGAGACTCGACCGTCGCGTCCAGACCGTCGGTACCGGCGAGCTCGACGACGGTGCGCCCGAATCCCGCACCCCGCTCTGCCGCAAGGGTGCGCAGCGTTGTCCGAAATCCCATTTCGCGTTCTTCTTCGCCACGAAAGGTGTTACTGCTGAGCGTTATCAGCACCTCTCGGTCCACGTCCCCGAGCCACTGATCGACCAGAAACGCTGCAGTGGCACCCGCCGCGCGATTGTCGATGCCTACGTACCCGAGGCGGTCCGAGGCCGATACGTCGGTCACGTATGTCACCACCGGCACGCCGGCGCCGACCACGGCGTCGATCGCCTGAGCGACGTCGGGATCGTCCGGGGCTTTGAGGATGACTCCATGGGTGCCGCGGGCGGCGAGCTTTCCGAGGGTCTCGACCATGGCAGGTACCGATTCGGTATCTCGAAAGTGGAATCTGCATCGCACGAGCGCAGGCGAGAGCATCGGCAGTTCGGCCTCGATCGCGGTACGGAACTCGGCCGAGAATCGTGGCGGCGTCTGCATCACGACGTCGAACAGAAACTTGCGACCGTTGAGTCGAAGTTGCGATCGCTGCTTGTCCAGGTCTGTGATCGCCTGCTGCACTTCGGCTCTGGTGTCCTGCCGCACCCCCGGCCTGTCGTGCAGAACACGATCGACCGTGGCTTCGCTCAGACCGGCCTGCTGCGCAATTTCGCGGACCTTGAATCGATGCCTCACGCGGACCTCGTTTCGTGATGCCTTTTTGAGGGGTTTTGACTGTTGATCGTAACCTCATCGGCCGCAACACTGAACGCATGAATTCCTACCTGTCCGGCACACCCCTCCTGGAGAACTCCGTCGTTCTCGTCAGTGGCGGAACCCAGGGCGTCGGTGCGGGCGTTGTTCGAGCTGCTGCTCGAGAGGGTGCTGCAGTCGCCTTCACCGGCCGACGCGTCGAGGTCGGTTCGGCCTTGCAGGACGAATTGAACGCCGCCGGCCACTCCACACATTTCATCGAGGCCGATGTCTCGGACCCCGACTCCGCTCGCGGGTCGGTCGAGCGCACGGTGGACAGGTTCGGACGAATAGACGCTCTGTGCAATGCAGCCGGGCTCACCACTCGGGGCACACTGGTGGACACCACTCCGGAGTTGTTCGATCACCACATCGGCGTCAATCTGCGAGGCCCCTTCTTCACGATGCAAGCTGCAGTGCAGAACATGCTCTCGCGCAGTGCAGCCGGGACCATCGTCAACGTCATCTCGATTGCCGAGCACGGCGGCCAATCCTTCCTCGCCCCCTACGTCGCGGCCAAAGCCGGACTGGCCGGTCTGACGAAGAACGCGGCCTACGCGCACCGGTGGGATCGCATCCGCATCAACGGGCTGAACATCGGCTGGACCGAGACCGAGGGCGAGACCGAGATACAGAAGCGCTTCCACGGTGGTGACGACGACTGGGCCGCCACCGCGAACAACAGTGTCCCCATGGGCAAGCTCGGCCAAGTCGACGAGATTGCCGACTTCGTCGTTCTCCTGCTCTCCTCGCGCAGTGGAGTAGTCACCGGTTCCGTCATCGACTGGGATCAAACGATCATCGGAGGGCAGGACTGATGGGATCGCGGATCGGCGTCATCGGACTCGGCCGCATCGGCGCGTTCCACGTCGACACGCTCAGCACACTCGACGGCGTAGACGGCCTCGTCGTCACGGACGAGCGTCGGGAAGTGACCGACTCGGTGGCGCAGAAATCCGGTGCCACAGCGGTCTCGTCCGCCGCGGAGATGATCGCGTCGGGGGTCGACGGAGTTGTCATCGCCGCCGCAACGTCCGCGCACGCGGGGCTGGTTCTGGCGTGTGTCGATGCCGGGATACCGGTGTTCTGCGAAAAGCCCATTGCCTTCACCGCGGTCGAAAGTCTCGCTGTGGTGCAACGAATCTCGGGCTGCTCCGTGCCGGTTCAGATCGGGTACAACCGGCGATTCGATCCCGCCTTCGTCGCAGCCAAGGCCGCCGTTGCCTCGGGCGATCTAGGCCGACTACATACCGTCCGCTCGACCACCCTCGATCCTGCTCCCCCGCCGATGTCGTACATCGCCACCTCCGGTGGCATCTTCCGAGACTGCAGTGTGCACGATTTCGATATCGTTCGATGGGTCGTCGGACACGAGGTCGTCGAGGTGTACGCAGCAGGGTCGAACCAGGGTGATCCCGAGTTCTCCGCCGTCGGCGACGTCGACACGGCAACTACGACAATCACTTTCGAGAACGGCACGCTGGGCGTCGTATCCAACACCCGATACAACGGACGCGGTTACGACTGTCGCCTCGAAGTACACGGCAGCGACGATACCGTCGTGGCCGGGTGGGATCAGCAGGTACCGGTGCGCAACCTCGACGCGGGGGCAACGTTCCCCGATTCCACACCGCACAGCTTCTTCATGGACCGCTTCGAGTCGGCCTACCAGGCCGAACTGTCTGCCTTTCTGCGGGTCGTCGCCGGCGACATCCCCTCACCGTGCACGGCGCGCGACGCCCTCGAGGTCGCGTGGATTGCCGAGGCCGCAACACTGTCCTTACAACAGCACCGACCGGTGCGGATCGACGAGGTACGTCCATGAGCGCCATTCGTATTGCTGGAGCACCTATCTCGTGGGGAGTGTGCGAGGTTCCCGGATGGGGCTACCAAATTCCGGCAGACCGCGTGCTGACCGAGATGCGCGGAGCAGGATTGACGGCCACGGAAGTGGGACCGGAGGGATTCCTCCCTGCCGAGCCCGCCGAACTCGCACAGACTCTGCAACGCTACGGCCTGACCTCCGTGGGCGGGTTCGCTCCGGTGCTGCTGCACGACCGAGATCACGACCCGGTTCCAGGCATCGGGCCACTGCTCGACGCGTTCGTCGCGAGTCGCGCCGAGGTTCTCGTGCTCGCCGCCACCACCGGCAGCGAAGGCTACGACTCACGCCCCATCCTGAACGATGATCAATGGACAACGTTGCTGCTCAACCTCGATCGGCTGCACGCTGCCGCCGACAGCCGAGGCATCCGTGCCGTTCTGCACCCACACGTGGGCACCATGATCGAGAAGCGCGACGAAGTGTTCCGGGTGCTCGATGGGTCGAGCATCCCGCTGTGTCTCGATACCGGCCACCTACTCATCGGGGGGACCGATCCGGTGGAACTGGTGACCGTCGCGTCCGAACGCATCACCCACGCCCACCTCAAGGACGTATCTCTGCCACTGGCCGCTCAGGTGCAATCGGGTGAGCTCACCTACACCGAGGCGGTAGCTCGCGGCATGTACACCCCGCTCGGCACCGGCGATGTCGACATCTCCTCGGTCGTGAACCTGCTGCTCGACGCAGGTTTCGAGGGCTGGTTCGTATTGGAACAGGACACAATCCTGTCCGAGGAACCAGCCGGCGAAGGACCAGTTCGCGATGTCGTTGCCAGTGTCGAGTTCTTGCGCAATATCGTGCGGTTGCGCGCGGGGGCACCCTCGTGAGCGCACTACGTATCGGCATACTGGGTGCGTCCCGGATCGCCGAACAGGCGCTGGTCGAACCGGCGCGCATTCTCGATTACCGTCTGGTCGCGTGCGCAGCGCGTGACCGCACACGAGCGGAAAGGTTCGCCGAAAAACACGGAGTGGAGCGAGTTCTCGACTCCTACCAGGACGTCCTCGACGACCCGGAGGTCGACCTCGTCTACAACCCGCTCGCGAATGCGATGCACGCACCGTGGAATCTCGCGTCGGTCCGAGCCGGGAAACCGGTACTCACCGAGAAGCCTTCCGCGAGCACCGCATCCGAGGCCGATCGAGTTCGACGAGCGGCATCTCTAGCCGGAGTCCCGGTGCTGGAGGGGTTCCACTACATGTTCCACCCGGTCACCGAGCGCCTGCTGCAGTTGGCGAGCGACGGCACCCTGGGCGACCTGCTTCGCATCGAGACGATCACCCACATGCCTGCCCCGGAGAAGGACGACCACCGATGGCATCCCGAGTTGGCCGGCGGTGCCTTGATGGACCTCGGGTGCTACGGCCTGCATGCGCAACGGCTGTTCGGATCGATGGCCGGTGGTGAGCCGAGCGTCACGGCAGCCCGACTCACCCCACATCCGTCCGGAGTGGACACCGCCTTCGACGTCGATCTGGCTTTCCCCGGCGGTGTCACGGGCGGTGTCACGGGCTCCATGACCGCGCCGGAGTACGACTTCCGAATCAAGGTCACGGGCACACGCGGAGAAGCGTTGGCGCACAACTTCATCAAACCGAACGAGGACGATCGCGTCACGACGATCGTGAACGGCGACAGTAGAACCGAGAACCTCGGTAGACGCTCGTCCTACACCTACCAGCTCGAGGCATTCGCGAATCACATCGTGCACGGCGCTTCTGTACCGTTGGACGCCGAAGACGCAGTGCGGAACATGGACATGATCGACCGAGTCGTCGAAGTGGCGTCGCGTACCGACTTCACACGAACGCGCTGAAGCCCGTCACTCCGCGGCCGACGATCAGGTTGTTGATCTGCGCGGTTCCCTCGTAGGAGTACAGGGCCTCGGCGTCGGCGAAGAATCTGATGACATCGTGCTCGATGAGAATTCCGTTGCCGCCCAGGATCTCTCGGGCCCAGCCGACCACCTCGCGCAGCCGCGTCGTGCAGAAGGTCTTCGCGAGAGCCGCATGCTCGTCGTGGTGGACGCCGTTGTCCTGCAACTCGGAGACACGAATCGCCATGCCGAGCGAGGCGGTGATGTTCGCCGTCATGCGTGCGATCAGGTCGGAGATCAGCTGGAACGACGCGATCGGAGATCCGAACTGTTCGCGTTCGCGCGCATAGGCCACGGCCCGCTCGTACGCGCCCATCATCACGCCCACGGCCTGAAACGCCACTCCCCCGCGGGTCAAGCGGAGCACCTTCGCCGTGTCGGCGAACGAGTTGGCCTCGGCAAGCTTGTTCTCGACCGGGACTCGGCAGTTCTCCAGATGGATGTCCGCGTTCTCGACCGCGCGGAGCGAGTACTTGCCCTCGATCTTCTCGGCCCGGAACCCCTCGAATCCCTGCTCCACGACGAAGCCCTTGACCTCGCCGTCGGCCTCGTCCTTGGCGAAGACGATGGTCAGATCAGCGAAGGTGGCGTTGCCGATCCAGCGCTTGCTGCCGTTGAGGATCCAGTGATCTCCGTCGAGTCGAGCTGTTGTCTCGAGTCCGCCTGCGACGTCGGAGCCACCGTGCGGTTCGGACAGTCCGAACGCGCCGATCTTTTCCATTCGGCGCATGGCGGGCAACCACCGCTCGCGCTGCTCCTCGGAGCCGAGAATCGAGATGCTGCTCATCGCCAGAGAACTGTGCACGCTGAACATCGTTCCCGTGGACGGATCGACCCGCGCGAACTCCATTTCGAGCCAGCCGGTGAGCAGTTTGCGCGAGGCCTTGCGGTCTTCGGCAGGAGTGGAGCCTGCGGAACGACCCGGGTCCTTGAATGCGTAACCGAGACCGGCGATCTCGAGATCGGCGATCTTCGGCATCAGGTGCACCGGAGAGGTGGCCTTCTCCCAGAATTCGTTCGCCCTCGGCGCGACCTCCTCCTGCAGGAACCGACGGGTTCGCAGGACCACCTCGGTCTCGGAGTCGTCGAGCATGCTCTGATACCCGTAGAAATCGGATTCGAGAAAGTCCGGCGACAGTGGTCCGAGGGGCTCGTGCTCGCTCATGTTCGGCTCCTTCGTCTGGCACCTCCGTCGGGCACCGCTACCGATCTTCTACCCGCCGCGCCCGATTCTCACGCATACACCGCGGCCCTGAGATGTCAGCGGCGCAGTTCGTCGGAAAGGATCGCCAATTCGTCGCCGCCTGCCATTTCCTTGGTGAGGTCGTCGAGCGAGATGTCGTCGTGCGCACAGTCCAACGTCTGACGTCCGCGATCGAGGAGGACGAAGTGATCTCCGACCATGTACGCGTGATGAGGATTGTGGGTGATGAACACGACGCCGAAGCCATTCTCCCTGGCTGCCGAGATGTACCGGAGAACCATGCCTGACTGTTTGACGCCGAGAGCGGCGGTCGGCTCGTCGAGAATGAGCACTCGGGCACCGAAGTAGATGGCGCGAGCGATGGCAACGCATTGACGTTGGCCACCGGACAGTGAGCCGATGGGGGCATCGACATCCGGCAGGTCGATACCCATCTTGCGGAGTTCGTCGATGGTTCTCGCGCGCATGGCATGGGTGTCGAGGGTCTTGACGATCGTGCCCTTGCGCAGCTCCTGGCCGAGAAAGAAGTTGCGCCACACCGGCATCAGGGAGACGACCGCGAGGTCCTGGTAGACCGTGGAGATGCCCTGTTCCACCGCCTGCTTAGGCGAGCCGAACGTGGTCGCCTTGCCGTCGACGAGCAGTTCCCCCTCCGACTGCAGATGCAGACCGGACATGATCTTGATCAGAGTGGATTTGCCTGCACCGTTGTCACCGAGAACGCAGGTGACCTCACCGGCACCGACGCGGAGGTCTATCCCGTGCAGCGCGATGATGTTGCCGTAGCTCTTACCCACGCCTTTCAGTTCGATGAGGGGCGTGTTCGCGGAGGACGTCATGGTCACCTTTTCGCCGCGTAGTTGCGGAAGGAGCTGTTCGCGATCACTGCGAACAGCAGCATCGCGCCGAGGAAGAACTTGAACCAGTCCGGGTTCCAGCCTGCATAGACGATGCCCTGGTTGGTCATGCCGAAGATGAACGCTCCGATGAAAGCACCGACAGCCGTGCCGTATCCACCGGTGAGCAGGCATCCGCCGATGACCGCGGCGATGATGTAGAGGAATTCGTTGCCCACGCCTTGGCCGGACTGGACGGTGTCGAACGCGAACAGCAGGTGCATGCCGACGAACCAGGCGCAGAAGCCGACGAACATGAACAAGCAGATCTTGACCCTCGTGACCGGCACCCCGACGGCTCGCGCCGATTCCTGATTGCCGCCGACGGCGAAGATCCAGTTGCCGGTGCGCGTTCTCATCAAGACCCACGTCGCTGCCAGCGTCAATACGATCCACCACACGACGGTGATGCGGACCGAGACGCCCAGCAGGGAGAACGAGGACGAGAAGAAGGCCTTGGCCGAGTCGAATCCCTCCATGTCCGAGATGGACGGGGTGGCGACCTGGCCGGTGACGAGCTTGGTGACGGCGAGATTGATGCCGGTGAGCATCAGAAACGACGCCAACGTGATCAGGAACGACGGAATCTTGGTCGTCATCACCAGGTATCCGTTGAGGAAACCGACCGCCAGTGCCAGCATCAGCGCCAGCGCCGAGCCGGCCCAGACGTTCAGGTGCAGGTTGTAGGCCAGCATGGAGGCCATGATCGAGGAGAACGTCACCGCAACTCCGGTCGAGAGGTCGAATTCTCCGCCGATCATCAACAGGGAGACACCGATCGCCATGATGCCGATGGTCGAGGATGCGTACAGCACGGTGGCGAGTGCCTCGGGCGATCGAAACGGGGGTGCCACGATGCAGAAGAAGACGAAGATGGCGACCGCGCCGAAGAGCGCCCCGACCTCCGGGCGAATGAGCAACCGCTGCAACGGTTTCTGCTTCTTGACCCGCTCATCTGCGATCACGGTGTGTTCGGACAGAGCCGGATCGGCCTGTGTGGACATGAATTTCCTTCCGCGCCGAGGCGGCGCACTCAGCGTGTGCCGTTACGGGCGTACTCGGCGACCGCGTCGATGTTGGTCGAATCGATGAACGCGGGCCCGGTCAGCACAGGGGTGCCGCCGCCGATCGTGTTGCCGTTGTTGAGGTAGAGCCACAGCGAGTCGATGGCCAGGTAACCTTGCAGGTAGGGCTGCTGATCGATGGCCCACGCAACGTCGCCCGACTCGATCGCATCGACGAGTGCGGCGTTGGTGTCGAACGTGACGATCGTGGCGTCGCTGCCCGCATTGTTCTTGGACTGCACCGCCGTCAGAGCGATCGGAGCGGCCAGCGCGATGACGTGGTCGATGGTCGGGTCCTGCTGCAGCTTGGCGGTGATGGTCGACTCGACGGACGGCATGTCCTTGCTGTTGACGTTGAGGATCTCGGTGGTACCTCCGAAGCCCTGCGTCACGCCGGCACAACGAGCCTCGAGTGACACGGCACCCTGCTCCTGGATGATGCAGAGTGTCTTGCGTGCACCGTCCTCGGTGAGGCGAGCCCCCGCGGCCTGCCCGGCGATGGTCTCGTCCTGGCCGAAGTACTGCTGGACTCCCATGTCCTTCCAGGAGTCGTAGCCGGAATTGAACGCGACGACCGGGACGCCCGCGGCGGTCGCGGCCTCGACGGAGGGGGCCATCGCGTCGGGTTTGGCCAAAGTGACCGCGATACCGTCGACCTTCGAGTCGATCGCACTCTGGACGAGGTTGGCCTGGTTGGGCGCCTCGGGATCTGCGGAGTAGCGCAGTTCGATGTTGTCCTTGGCCGCGGCGGCCTCGGCACCCTTGCGAACCAGATCCCAGAAGGTGTCGCCGGGAACCTCGTGTGTGATCATCGCGATCGTCGCCGACGGCGTATCGGCAACGCCCGCGTTGCTTCCGTCGTCGGACGAGCGAGGAGCACCGCCGGTGCTCGAACAGGCAGCGACAGTCAGTGCCGCGACCGCACAGACCGCCCCGATCGCGATCGGCCCGCGCCTTTGCCGAAACCTCATTGCACTCCCTCTTCAAAATCCGGTCTCTCGAACAATCGACGAAACCGACCCGCCGACCTGATCACTGTAGAAACGATCGGTACCCGTCACGCATCTTCGACGATTATTCGTCAGGCAACGGAACCGGTGTGCGCACCTGCGGACCTCGGACGACATGAGAGAACTCTCATCTCCGATTCACGTAGCCACAATCCACCGGGATCAGACTCGTCTGTGTGCGAACCATCATCGTCTCGGCCCTGGGACTGCTCACGCTCGCCGTACTCGTCACGGCATTGCTGACGACTCGATCGACGGGCGAGCAGACCCCGTTGCCCGCACCCATCGTCGCACCCGCCGCACCCGTGCAATCCGCCCCGGGTACTCCGCAACCCGTCCCCCCTGCACCTGGACCGGGCGATCCCGCGCCCACCACCGCGCCCACCACCGCGCCACAGCCGGTGGCACCGGACGGATTCGTGCCCCCGCCGCCTCTGCCGCCTGCCGACTGGGACGATGACTTCGACGACGACTGGGATGACGATGACGACGACTGACCCTGCTGCGAGACCGACCACGTGATGCGGACGCGACTGCTCGCCCTGCGCCCGACGAGCGCTCGGAGCCGCATCTTCTCGTGGGTGCTGCTGCTGGTGCTGGCATCTCTGGCAGCCGTCACCGTCACCACCTGGCTGCTCATGATCCACGCGACCGACAATCGCATGCGCGAATCGCTGCGCACCGAGATCGCCGAGTTCTCCACCCTCACCGACGCAGGCGTCGATCCAGGAACCGGTGCACCGTTCGACGACATCGACGACGTGCTCCGCGTGGTGATCACCTACAACCTCGCTCGCCCCAACGAGAAGTTCCTGGGTTACGTGGACGGCGCTTTCGCCGTGCAGAGCAGGCAGCAGGCACCGGTGCGTCTCTCCGACGACACCGGCTTCACCGCCGAGGTCGGTACCGTCACCGCGCCGGTCGAGGGTTCGTATTCGAGTGCGGCAGGTGAAGTGGTGTACCTCGCGGTGCCGGTCTCCCTGGCGGGCGACCCGGTGACCGGGGTCGTGGTCGCCGCCTACTTCGCCGACCAGGAACGCGCGTCGGCCGACGAGACCGCGACCCTGATGCTCGTCGTCGGCGGCGTCACCTCGGTGCTGGCGGCAGCGGGGGCGTGGTTCGTCGCGGGCCGCATCATGTCGCCGATCAGACACATCACCGCCACCGCCAGAACGATCACCGAGACCGACCTGTCCGGCCGAATCACCGACGCCAGAACAACGGGTCGAGGCGACGACATCGGAGCCCTGATCGACACCCTGAACTCGATGCTCGACCGAATCGAGTCCGGCGCGGCGAGTCAGCGCCGATTCCTCGACGACGCAGGCCACGAGCTCCGCACTCCCATCACCATCGTCCGAGGTCATCTCGATGTGCTCGACCACGGCGACCCCGCCGACGTTCGAGATACCGTTGCGCTCGTCGACGACGAACTCGATCGGATGAACCGACTCGTCGCAGACCTGTTGCTGCTCACCCGGGCCGACCAGACGAGCTTCGTCACGCCGGTGGACACCGATGTCGACGCGCTCACTCGAAGCGTGTTCGACAAGGTGACCACCCTCGCCGACCGGGAATGGGTGCTGGAGGCGAGCGCAACCGTCCACGCGCCGCTCGACGCGCAACGACTGACCCAGGCACTGCTGGCGTTGGCGGACAACGCAACTCACCACACGATACCCGGCAGTCGCGTCGGCATCGGATCACAACTGTCCGACGGTGACATCCGGTTCTGGGTCACCGACTCGGGCCCGGGAATCGAGCGCGACGAGCAGGAACGAATCTTCGAGCGCTTCGCCCGCGGTCGCAACGGAACCAGACGGACCGAGGGCGCGGGGCTCGGATTGTCCATCGTCACCGCCATCGCACAGGCCCACCGTGGACGGGTGAGTGTCGGCAGCGCACCGGGACACGGGGCCACGTTCACCATCACGATACCACTGACCGATTCCCCTCCCCCGCAGAAGGATCGACCATGGCCCGCATCCTGATCGCCGAAGACGAACCCCGCATAGCCTCGTTCGTCCACAAGGGGCTGCGAGCGAGCGGTTTCAGCACGACGACCGTCTCCGACGGCAGATCCGCGTACGAACACGCCCGCAGCGGTGACTTCGATCTGGTGGTACTCGACATCGGGTTGCCGATCATGGACGGCTTCGAGGTACTGCAGCGACTGCGTGGAGAGCAGTGCGAGATACCGGTGATCGTGTTGACTGCCCGCGACAGCGTCCACGACGTGGTGTCCGGTCTCGAGACCGGCGCCGACGACTACATGGCCAAGCCGTTCCGATTCGAGGAACTGCTGGCGCGCATCCGAGTTCGCCTGGGCACCAAACGAACCGTCGATACCACGCAGCTCGCGGTCGCCGACCTCACCCTCGACCTGCGTACTCGGCGAGCTGTGGTGGGAGACCGAACCGTCGACCTGTCGGCCCGTGAGTTCGCCCTGGCCGAGACCTTCATGCGCCACCCCGGCCAGGTCCTCTCGCGAGAGCAACTCCTGTCGCAGGTGTGGGGCTACGACTTCGACCCGGGATCGAATGTCGTCGACGTCTACGTCCGCTACCTCCGGGCGAAATTCGGCGCTGCACGAATCGAGACCGTCCGCGGAATGGGATACCGACTGTCCGAGACATGAGTGGCGTCGGACGGTGCCGACGCCACTGCTCGAGTATCAGTCGTCCCAGTCGTTGTCGTCGTCCAGTCCGTCGTCCAGATCGTCGTTGCGGTCGTCCAGATCATCGTTGCGGTCGTCCAGATCGTCGTTGCGGTCGTCCAGATCATCGTTGCGGTCGTCCAGATCATCGTTGCGGTCGTCCAGATCATCGTTGCGGTCGTCCCAGTCGTCGTCGTAGCGGTCGTCCGGGATCTGGGTCGGTGCGGGCTGTTGGGGAGCTGCCGGCGGGTTCGGAGCCGAATCTGCCTCCGACAGAGGCTGTTCCACCGAGATCGAGGACGGCCGCTGCTGGGTGGGGTCGTCGTCGGCGATCGCGAGTGCGCCGACGCTTCCGAGCGTGACGACAACGGCTGCTGCACCGACGATCATGAACTTTCCTGGCATCCTCATGTCTGCTCCTTCGATCCGAGTTCTGTAGGCCACCGTTTCGGTGATAACTCAACGATCGCTGCCGAACGTGAGAACCGAAGGAGCACAACATGAGCGAGTTCTCATACTGGCAACGGGCGCGTGCCGCGACGCGAGGGGCGACATTCGGCCGTTGTCGGTGACGATGTCGGGACAAGAGCCGGAGTAGTCGTTCGGGCGATGTTCGCCGGTGGGTCGCCACGTCGACCGACCCCCGAGCGCCTATGGTGATTCGCGATGAAAAGGATTCGAGTGTGCGTGGCCGTGTCGGCAGTGTCGATGGTTCTCGTCGGCATCGGCTGTGGACCGGCTCTGGCGCAACCCGCCGCCGAGCCACCGGCGGTGACGACGACACCGCCGTTCACGACGCCCGACACCGACAGCTGCCCGTACGCCGCGTCACCTCCCCCGGCAATCGACCTGTCCGAGGTACCGGCCCCTGGAAGCACTGCCCCGCAACCACTCCCGATTCCTGCTGAGGCCGTCGGCGGGGATCGGCTCGCGGAGTGTGGAGCGGTGCTGCCGGACGGGGCTCCCCCGTTGCCTGCCGATATCTCGGCCACCGGGTTCGTGGTGGCCGATATGGACTCCGGCTCCGTTCTGGCCGCCAAGGATCCGCACGGGCGGCATCGGCCGGCGAGCACGATCAAGGTGCTACTTGCGATCGTCGCCCTCGTCGAGCTGAACTTGAATTCCCAGATCACCGCGACCGCAGAGGACGCCGATGCCGAGGGCAGTGCCGTCGGCATCGGAGAGAACGGTGTCTACACCAATCTCCAATTGATGCAGGGCCTGGTGATGGCATCGGGAAACGATGCAGCGCACGCGTTGTCCAGGCAGTTGGGCGGCGACGCGGCGACCGTGGACAAGATGAATGCCAAGGCCGCAGAACTGGGTGCGCTCGACACTCGCACCGCCACGCCGTCGGGTCTCGACGGCCCCGGCATGGCGAGCTCTGCCTACGACCTGGCGTTGATCTACCGCGCGGCCATGCGTGATCCGACCTTCGCGCAACTGATTTCGACCGAGACCGTTCAGTTTCCCGGCTACCCGAAGGATCTTACGATCCCGGACGACCAAGACCGGCCCGGGTTCACCCTCTCCAACGACAATCAGCTGCTCTACAACTACCAGGGTGCACTCGGAGGCAAGACCGGATACACCGACGATGCTCGCCAGACATTCGTCGCAGGAGCAGAGCGGGGCGGCAGGCGTCTCGTCGTGACGATCATGAAGGGTGACGTGCTGCCGATCCGCCCGTGGGAGCAAGCGGCCCGCCTGTTGGACTACGGGTTCACTCTCGATTCGAGCCGCGGCGTAGGCGAACTCGTGGAGCCGCAGTCGACGTCCGCGGTGACGAGCACACGCGCGCCCGAGGCCGCGCCGACTCTCGCCCAGCCACCCGCATCGGCGTCGGGGTCGAGCTCCCGCCAGTCCGAGATGCAGGCCCAAGGCGACACCGTCGTTCGCATCGCGATAGGTGTCATCGGTGGGATCGTGGTGATCGGGCTGCTGTGGGGAGCTCGACGGCTTTCGCGCAACCGCTGAACCGCGTCCACAGAGAGAGCGATCGCGAGCAATTCAACGGCGTCTGTTGCGCAATCCCGCGACGCCGAGAGCGGCGAGGGCACCGGCACCCACCAGCGCCAGACCACCCGTCACGGACGGTCCTTCGCTGACCTCGACCCTCGTGTTGATCACCGCCGGGTCCGGGGCCGGAACATGAGCTTCGGCCAAGCTTTCGCGAGTCGTCGCGGCGAACGACGTGGAGAACAGCACGAGCCGTGACGTCGTGAACACGAATACGAGCAGACCGATGATGGGTCCGAAGACCACGCCTGCGGGGCCACTCGTCACCGATGCCAGGTAGATGGCACCGAGTTGCTTGAAGATCTCGAACCCGACGGCAGCGAGCAACGCACCTTTGGCTGCGCTGCGCCACGACACCGGCTCGCGCGGCAGCCGCGAGATCACCCAGGTGAACAACGCCCAGGTGCCCGCCAGCGCGAGGAGAATCGAGAAGACACGCAGCGCGACGCCCACTCCTGGGACGGAATCGAGATTGGCCCACTCGAGAATGCTGCGCATCAGGTCACCACCGGCCAGTGCCGACAACGCCAGCGACAGCACCAGTGCGGTCCCCAGCCCGAGCAGCGCGGCGAAATCCTTGGCCTTGGTGGCCAGAAAACCGCCCTGCTCGTGTTGGCTCTCCCACATGGCGGTCAGTGCCTCGCGCAGGTTTGCGATCCAACCGAGACCTGCATACAGGGCACCGAGTAGACCGATGATGCCGACGCTCGTCCGAGACTCGATGGCCGTCTGGATCAGCGAACTGATGGTCTCACCGAAGCTGCCCGGCACGTTCTGGGCAATCTGCGACTGGATCTCGGCAAGCCACTCGGGCTGATTCACCAGCACGAACCCGGCGATCGCGAACGCGACCATCAGCAGCGGGAACAACGCCAGCACACTGAAGTACGTCATGCCTGCCGCGTAGTAATCGCCCTTCTGGCCCTGGTACCGCTGCGCAGCAACAACAGTGTGATCGAGCCACGGCCACCGTGTGCGCCGGTCGTCGAGGATCGCCTTGAAATCGGGCATGGCACTCACCTTCTCGCTGTCGTCGGCTGCTGTCGGATCGTGTCGCCACGGTGCTGCGCCTCGAAGTACTCTTTGCCGAAATCCAGCACGCCCAAACTCGGTGTGCCGTAGATGCTATGCACCTGGCGGCAGGAAACCCACCCTGTCGTAGACCTGAGCGAGCGTTCGACTCGCCACTTCCCTGGCTCGATCCGCACCGGCCGCGAGGATGCGATCGAGTTCGGCCACATCGGCCATGAACCCGTCCATCCGCTCCCGTAGCGGAACGACGAACTCGGTCAGAACGTCGGCGGTGTCGGACTTGAGGTCGCCGTATCCCTTGCCTGCGTACCCGGCAACGAGATCGTCGATACTCGCGCCCGACAGCGCAGACTGAATCACGAGCAGGTTGCTGACGCCCGCTTTGTTCTCCGGATCGAACACGATGTCGCGTTCGTTGTCCGTCACTGCCGAACGGATCTTCTTCGCCGACACCTTCGGGTCGTCGAGAATGTTGACGATGCCCGCGGGATTCGACGAGGACTTGCTCATCTTCGCGGTGGGATCCTGCAGATCGAAGATCTTCGCGGTGCCCTTGATGATGTGCGCATCGGGCACGACGAACGTCTTCTTGAACCGCGTGTTGAAACGCTGCGCCAGATCACGAGTCAACTCCAGGTGTTGCCGCTGATCCTCGCCGACGGGCACCAGATTCGGCCGATAGAGCAGGATGTCGGCGGCCTGCAGAATCGGGTAGGTGAACAGTCCGACGCTGGTGTGATCGCGACCCTGCTTGGCGGACTTGTCCTTGAACTGTGTCATCCGCGCAGCTTCGCCGAATCCGGTGATGCAGTTCAGAACCCACGCCAACTGGGCATGCTCGGGCACCTGGCTCTGGACGAACAGAGTCGACTTCTCCGGATCGATTCCCACCGCCAGCAACTGCGCAGCGGCCACTCGGGTGCGACGACGCAGTTCCTTCGGGTCCTGCGGAACGGTGATCGCATGCAGGTCCGGGATGAAGTAGAACGCGTCGAACTCGTCCTGCAACTCCACCCAGTTCCGCACCGCACCCAGGTAGTTACCGAGATGGAACGAATCGGCAGTCGGTTGGATGCCGGAGAGCACCCGCCGACGCGGACCCTGCGGAGTGTCGATGGAGTCGGAAGAAGACATGCCGCAATCTTTTCACGAACCCATCGACGCCCACTTCCTGCCTAGCGGTAGCGCACTGTCACCGGCGCGTGATCGGACCATCGCTGGTCGTATGCCTCGGCCCGCTCGGTGATCGCTTCCTTGGCGCGCTCGGCCAGATCACTCGTGGCCAACTGATAGTCGATTCGCCAGCCGGCGTCGTTGTCGAAGGCCTTGCCGCGGTAGGACCACCAGCTGTACGGACCTTCGACGCCCGGGTGCAGCGCCCGTACCACGTCGGTCCAGGGGGCCTCGTCGGCGAGCAACCGCGTCACCCATTCGCGTTCCTCGGGTAGGAAGCCGGAATTCTTGCGGTTGGTCTTCCATGCCTTGAGATCGGCCTCGGTGTGGGCGATGTTCCAATCGCCGCAGACCACAACGTCGCGATCATCGGACTTCGCGACCTTGGCCGTCTTGGCCAGATACTTCGCGAACGCCGCCATGAAGCGTTCCTTCTCGTCCTGACGCTCGGTACCCACCTCACCCGACGGCAAGTACAGGCTCGCAACGGTGACGTCGCCGAAGTCGCCCTCGATGTAGCGACCTACATCGGCGAATTCGACCGCCCCGATGCCCGTGCGAATCGCATCGGGAGCCGCCTTCGACAGCAAGGCCACCCCGTTGCGTCCTTTCGCGGACGGCTCGGCCGAGGCCAGGTGCCAGCCCGCATCGAGGGCCGGGGCCAGCGCCTTGGTCAGTTCGCCGTCGTTGGCGCGGGTTTCCTGCAAGCAGATGACGTCGGCATCGGTGGTCTCGAGCCACGGCAGCATGCCCTTGCGAACAGCTGCGCGAATTCCGTTGACGTTGACAGTGGAAACAGTGATCGGCACGCCGACGACGGTAGCGGAGCCCACCGACAGACGGCACGTGGGCTTCTTGCCTGAGGTCATTCCGGCAGGCTCCACTCCCGCTTGCCCGAGGTCATTCCTGCAGGCTCCACTCCCGCTCGTGGGAGCCGTCACCGCAGGCCGGCTACCGACGCCTCGGCTTGGCCCCGGGTCTCGGCGCGAAGACCGCCGATGTCACCTCCGGCGAGATACTCGGTTCTCGATCGATGCGTCGGTAGACGAGGTGCTGCTGGGCGTAGGTCCAGATGTTGTTGCTCACCCAGTACAGCAGCACCGCGACCGGAAGTACCGGCCCACCGACGAGCACGCCTGCCGGGAACACCCAGAGCACGAGCTTGTTCATGATCGCCGTCTGCGGGTAGGCGAGCGCCGCTGCATCCTGCCGGGCGACGGACGCCCGCGAGTTCAGATGCGTCGCCACCGCAGCGACGATCATCAACGGGACGGCAACGAACGCGATGCTCCACACCGACGGCACTCCCCCGAACGGACCGAATGCCTCCAGCACCTCCCGAGAACTGTTGACGGCAGCAGAGATCGGCGCGCCGAAGAGCCGGGCGTCGAGAAAGGACTGCACATCGGCGGCGCTGAAGACGTAGTTCGCGGTGTTCGCATTTTCCTGCGCCGTCATACCTAGATGTCCGAATCCGGTACCGGTTCGGTTGAACGAGCGCAGCACGTGCAGCAGACCGATGAAGACCGGGCCCTGCGCCAGCAGGGGTAGGCACCCCATCAACGGGTTGAAACCGTGTTCCTGCTGCAACTTCCGCATCTCGGTTGCCTGTCGAGCACGGTCCCCGGAGTACTTCTTCTGTACGGCCTTGATCTGTGGTTGGAGCCTTTTCATGGCGAGCTGGGAACGAATCTGGCTGACGAACGGCTTGATCAGTAGCGCACGCAGTGTGAAGACCAGGAATATCACCGCCAAGGCCCAGGCGAAGCCGTTGTCGGGGCCGAGCACGGACCCGAAGACTTTGTGCCAGAACCACAGCACCGCGGAGACGGGATAGTAGACGACATCGAGCATGGTGGAGCACCTCACTGTGAGAGAAGTCGGTCGGCTGGCGTCTCGACCGGATCTCGCAGTGGCTCAGGAGAACTGGAGCCACCGGTCCGGTCCACAGACCGGACCGGGCGCTCTGGGCATGGGGCGACCTGGCGCATCGGGTTGCTGTTGCCTGCGATAGGACCCGCGAAGTCTCCGCCCGTCCGCGCCTGCAGCGCACGACGACAGCGGTGCGATCACTGCGAGGTCGGACGGCGCACCGAGGACGAACAGGGACGACGCGACCAGCGCACCGAACATCGCTATCTGTGCGGCGGGTTGTGCGTCGACGACGGTGAAGACGACGAGTAGGACGGCGAGGACGCCGACCAGCGTCCCGGCGTAGGGTCGAATCGCCAGATGAGGGGTTCGAGAATGGAGCATCTTCAGTTCCTTGGGACAGCCTCGCGGACACGGGCGCGAAGGCGTGGGGGAACTGTCGAGCTACAGTGCCCCCACCAGTGCACCGGGTGCTCGTGGCTGTGGGCGGCCCGGGGCATCCGGGCGATGCTGACGCCGGAACGAACCTCGAAGGTGACGTTCCTCGGCGGTGGGACCGACATTCGGCAGCAGGCGCAGCAGTGCCGGAACATCGACACGGTGCGCAATCAGCATCAGCGTTGCCAGCGCCGCGACGAGGATCAGAGCCACGTCTGCGGTTGCGGTCGGCATCGTCAGGTACAGCGACACGAGGAGCAGCGAAGTGACGACCATGCTCTGGTATCTCATCGCGCACCTCCCTGTTTCCGACGCCTGCCCGATGGTTCGAGTCGTTGCTCAGGGTACAGATACCGAAGGGTCCGTGCACAGGTGCCAGGTATCGCCGACGAACACCGGACCGCGAGCTTCCACGCAGGGACGCACGTAGTCGGGCAGTCGCTCGAGTTCTGCGTCCGCGTCGGCCGACAACCCACCCACATAGGACGTATCGATGCGTCCGGTCTGCTCGAAGCGATCGACGTTGTGCCGTGCGATGTACGCATCCGGATTCAGAGCCGCCAGCGCGAGCACGGTCAGAACTGCACCGACTCCCACTGCTCTCGGTAGCCAGCGACCCGACATCCGCACGCCCGAGACCAGAAGCAGTACGAACACCGATCCCAACCACCACTCGACGGCCGTGACGAACAACCTGAGCGTCGTGTAGCCGTACTGTTGCTCGTACAACGACATGCGGTGCAGGGCTGACGCAACGATCACCAACGACAGCAGGCACAGCCCTCCGAGCAGGGCCCGCAATGCACTTCGATCGCGCCGATCCTCGCGTCGAGCCTTCGCGACCGTGACCGCGATGACGAGCAGTGTCAGTACCGTGACCGCGAGCAACTGCCAAAAGCCCTGCCGGGCGTATTCGGCATTGGTCAGACCCTCCGTGGTCACCACGTGACCTTGCCCGCCGAACAGCGTCGGCACCTGGAACCCGACGAACACGACGAACAGGGCCACCACCGCCCCGAGGGGAACCATCCACTCCCACAACTGCACTGTTCGACGCGGCGACGGTGCGAGGCTATCGAACCGAGGCGGATGCAGCGCGACGTAGGAGACAGCGAGTGCACCTCCTGCAGTGAGCACGAAGACGAGGGCGCGTCCCACGATCGATGCGGCATCGAACTCGGGCGTCACCGCGCCCAGTGCATCCGAGAAACGCTGGTCGGCTGCACCGAACAACGCCGCGAACACGACGCAGAGCGCCACGGTCACGACGGCCACCATGCCGATCCGCACCGGCCGAGGCCCCTCCAGATCGATCGAACCGGCTCCGCGTCGGGTCCACCGAGCCACGCGCACCGGCAGAAACACCGGTAGTAGACCGCCGAGTGCGATTCCCGTCCACGTCCAGGCACGGGAGAGCACCACCACTGCGACCACGATGGTGAGCGTCGTCGACATCGTGACGATCCACTCGGCCGCTCGCAGGGCAGACACGCTCGCCAACGCCAGCACTCCTGCCACGCCCGCCCATTCCCACCGCGAGAGCCTGCCGCTGCGCGCTGCGAGCACAACGACCACGAAGGCCAGTGCGGTGATCAGCACACCGAACGTGTTGTCCACCAACGTCACTGCACCGATCAGTCCGGCAACAGCGGCCCCGAGGAGCGCCGCACGGGGGGCCTGCGCATACCGCAGCACCGGCCAGGTGCGAGGCCCCCAAATAGAGAGACCGTGCTTCGTTCTGGGATGAATCGGAGTCTCGATCGTGGTCATGGCGCTTCCTTTTCTGTGTTTCGGGCATGGAGGGTCGGCGGCTGCGGTCCGTGGACGTGCAGTCGCGGTTCGGATGGATCGAGAAAGTCAGTGCTCGGGGATGGCCACTCTGATGTGGCAGCCGAATTCGCTGTCGAGAACTTCGATGGTTCCGCCGTGCAGTTCGGTGGCCCAACGGGCGATGCCGAGGCCCAGACCTGTTCCGCCGTCGGTGGATCCGCCGCGAGTGAATCGGTCGAACACCGCATGGCGATCGGCGAGCGCGATGCCCGGGCCCTGGTCGACGACGTCGAATGCATACGCTCCGCCGATTCGATGGGCCCGCAGCGTCACGGTGCTCGAATGGGGGGAATGCCGCACGGCGTTGTCGACGAGGTTGGTGATCACCTGTGTCATGCGAGATCGGTCGGCCACGACGGTCGAATCGCCGGGCGAGACGACAATCGACACTCGTTCTCGGTGAACGGAGGTCGCATCCTCGAGGAATTGCCGCACCGCGAACTCCTCCGGGGCAATGGTGAGTACACCGCCCTCCACCCGCGACAGGTCGAGCAGTTCGCTGACCAGATCTCCGAGTCTCTCGGTTTGGCGCAGCGCCACCGACAGCGTCGCGGGATTCGCGTCGGTCACCCCGTCGACCATGTTCTCGAGCACAGCACGCAGGGCAGCGATGGGCGTCTTCAATTCGTGCGAGACGTTGCCGATGAGTTCGCGGCGGTACTTCTCGGCAGCTTCCAGATCACTTGCCATGGTGTTGAACGCCGTGGCGAGCTCGCCCACCTCGTCCCTGGACGTTGCCCGCACTCGCGTCGAATAATCGCCCCGCGCCATCGCTTTGGCGGCCGATGTCATCTCGCGCAGCGGTGACGTCATGCCGTGGGCGACGAATTGCGTTGCGGCCAAGGACACGACGAGCGCTGCGAGGAGGGTGTAGCGAAATTGCCAACCCGCTCCGATCCAGAAGACGACGCTCGCGAGCACCAGCACTATGCCCACGACGAGCGAGACCTTGAGCTTGAACGACCGCAACGGATCCAACGGGCGCGGCAGCATTCGCGTCATCGCGGCGACTCCACGGCGTAGCCCACGCCGTGCACGGTGCGGATGAGATCGCCACCGAGTTTGCGGCGCAACGCTTTCACATGAGAATCGACCGTCCTGCTGCTGGCCGAATCGTCCCAGCCCCACAGTTCCGACAGCAGTGTTTCCCGCGAGACCGCAGTGCGCGGCCGAGCAGCCAGATAGGCGAGG
The DNA here is from genome assembly GCF_033142445.1 of Rhodococcus sp. IEGM 1330. NCBI lineage: Bacteria > Bacillati > Actinomycetota > Actinomycetes > Mycobacteriales > Nocardiaceae > Rhodococcus > Rhodococcus sp. IEGM 1330. The sequence continues at coordinate 408,298 of NZ_JAWLSB010000001.1, read as the reverse complement.
ATGTCGAATTCCGTTCTGGTCAAGTGGATGTCGCCGGAGGGATTGGTCACCCGCCGTTCCCGGTGATCGATCTGCACGTCACCGACTCGAACTGCCTGAGGTACGGCGGCCACCGTGCGCTCGGCACGCCGAACCAGGGCGTGCACGCGAGCGACCAACTCGCGCATACTGAACGGCTTACCCAGGTAGTCGTCCGCGCCGACACCCAGGCCGACGAGCATGTCCGTCTCATCGGACTTGGCCGTCAACATCAACACCGGGACCGGGCGGGACGCCTGGATACGGCGGCACACTTCGAGCCCGTCGAACCCGGGGAGCATCAGATCGAGCACCACCACGTCGGGATCGATCCGGGCGCACGCGTCGACGGCAGACGGGCCGTCGGCGGCAGTGACGACCTCGTACCCTTCGCCGCGCAGCCGAGCGGCAACGGCCTCGGAGATCGTGGGCTCGTCGTCGACGACGAGAACTGTGCGGCTCATGAGAACTGACCCTAGAGGGCGCACGTGGAGGAGCCCGTCGGGAAATGTGGAGGTTCGGTGAAGGTTCGAGCAGGGCGTTTCACGTCGCGTCGTCAGACGAACTCCACTACGCAATTAAATTAGGATGGGCTACCCTTCCCGATGTTAGCCAACCCTTCCGAAAGGCGTCTCGATGCGCATCCGACCACTTCACCGGACCTGGGCGGTGTGTGCGATTGCGCTGACCACCGCGGGGCTGCTGACTGCATGCTCGAACTCCGCCGACGAGGCGTCACCGATGGCCGGTACTTCCTCCGCCTCGGCGGCTTTCCCGATCACGATCGAGCACGCGTTCGGTGAGACCGTCGTCCCGGAAGAGCCCACTCGCATCGTGGTGGCCGGATACACCGAGCAGGACACGGTCCTCGCACTCGGCGTCGTACCGATCGGCGTAACCGAGTGGTACGGCGACCAGCCCTACGCCACCTGGCCCTGGGCACAGGCCGCGTTGGGCGATGCGCAGCCCGAAGTTCCGTCGGCCACCGGCGACGGCTTCGAGGAAGAGAAGATTGCGGCGCTGCAACCGGACCTGATCATCGCCACGAACGCAGGCCTCACCGAGGACACCTACACCAGGCTCAGTGACATCGCACCGACCCTCGCCCAATCCGACTCCTCGACCGCCTACTTCGAGCCCTGGGACATCCTGGCCGAGAAGATCGGACGCGCACTCGGCAAGAAGACCGAGGTCGATGCCCTGATCGACGGCGTGAACCAGAAGTTCGCCGACGCTGCGGCCGCAAACCCGGAATTCGCCGGCAAGAAGGCGATCTTCCTCCAGAACGCGTTCTACGAGGGCAAGGCGATCGCGTACCAGGACGGGTTGAGCACGGACTTCCTGACCAAGGTGGGCTTCGTCATTCCCGACGAGATCGACGCCTACGTTCCGGCGGACGGCGGCGGCCAGGCGAGCATCCCGCTCGAGAATCTGTCGGTTCTCAACGCGGCCGACGTGCTGATCTGGGGAACCGAAGGCCCGGGCGACCGCACGGAATTGGAGAAGGAGGCGGTGTACGACGCCCTCGAGCCGGTGAAGGACGGCAACCTCGTGTTCACCGACGGCGTGACGGCGGGCGCGATCTACTTCACCAGCGTGCTCAGCCTGCCGTACGTGATCGACAAGCTGGCTCCGGCTCTGGCCGAAGCCCTCGGTGGAACGACAGCAACGATCACCGGCTGACGGGACCGGTCGCCTATTTCGAGGGCGAGCGCCTGTCCATCCACATGGCTGTGGCGAGTACACCCAGACCGGCCACGGCCAGGCCCGAACCGACGGCGGCGGGTGCCGTGTAGCCGAATCCTGCGGCGATCACGGCGCCACCGACTGCCGCTCCGATGGCGTTGGCCAGGTTGAACGCGGCATGGTTGAGCGATGCGGCGAGCGTCTGGGCGTCCTCGGCAACGTCCATCAACCTCGTTTGCAGACCGGGTACCACCGAGGAGCCGGACGCGCCGATGAGGAACACCAGCAGTAGGGCGGTGATCGGATTGTGTGCGGCCACGACGAACACAGCAAGGAACACGGCAGTGGCGGCCAGGCCGACGAAGGTGCCCTTGAGCTGGTACCGGTCGGCGAGCCATCCGCCGGCGTAGTTTCCGACGACCATTCCGAGTCCGTAGATCATCAGGGCCACCGGAACGAAGGCGCGGGCGAGACCGGCGACGTCGGTCAGAGTCGACGCGATGTAGGTGTACACCGCGAACATGCCACCGAATCCGACGATGCCTACGAACAGGGTCATCCACACCTGGCTGCGGCGCAGTGCGCCCAGCTCGGTGATGGGGCTGGTGGTCGGCATCGCGTCGAGCCGTGGCATCCAGAGGACGAGCGCGGCGACGGTGAGGGCACCGATGACCGCCACGAGAGTGAATGCACTGCGCCATCCCAGCGCCTGCCCGATCCAGGTCGCCACCGGTACGCCGACGACGTTGGCGACCGAGAGTCCCATCATCACCATCGCGACGGCCTTGGCTCGCTTGCCCGGTTCGGCGAGGTGGGCAGCGACCAGCGCCGCTACGCCGAAGTACGCACCGTGCGGCAGACCTGCAACGAATCGCGAGGCCACCAACTCGTTGAAGCTGGGCGCGAAAACCGTGCCGAGGTTTCCGAGGGTGAAGGCCACCATCAGCGCGAGCAGCAGCATCCTGCGCGGAACGCGGGCAGCCAGGGCTGCGATGGTCGGCGCGCCGACGACCACACCGAGCGCGTACGCGGAGATCATGTGGCCGGCCGAGGGCTCGGAGATCCCCATCGTCGTCGCGATGTCCGGCAACAGACCCATCGACGCGAACTCCGTGGTGCCGATCCCGAAGCCGCCGATGGACAGGGCCAACATCGCCAGCTTGCGGCGGGTCGAGTGCGGTCGGTGACTGACACTCAGGCCACTCGACACCTTGCCGCGCACAGCGCTGACTCGGGACAGAGCGGAATCGGTGACAGTCACAGCAGTACAACCTTCGTGTGGATCGGGGACGTGAGCAACGAGAACGGTGGCTCGGCGAATCGATTCAGCAGAGCCCAACCGAGTAAGGGAACAGCCAACCGAACCATTGTCTTCCCCCAGGCAACTTGTTTTCGAGTCGCGGCACGGTGATTGTCCTCACCCGAGCATCTGCTCGAGCTCTACCTGGCACCGCGCGCGTGCCCTTGTTCCGGTGGGGTGCCGTCACCCGCTAAGATCTTCGCCAGGTCATGAGTGCCAGCATCGAGCCCCGGCTTGCTGGCCGGCAACCCTCCAACCGCGGTGGGGTGCCCCGGGTGAACGACCAGGCCGATCCGGCACGCGGGTGCCGTATCGACAAGCGCGGGTCCGCAGGAAGCGGACCCACTGAACCTTCGGTCCCCAAGGGGCCGAAGCCTGTCAGGAGGTTCTCTCATGTGTTGCTGTACCGATACGCCCCGTAACGCTCGACTTCTCGAGCTTCATTCGACATTCGATTCGTCTTAGACAGACTCGTCTCAGAAAACGGAGTATCACCAGCCATGACCGATTCCACCCCAGACGTCGTCGACGCCACCGGAGCACCCACCGAGGATCCGTTCACCGATCCCGCAGCCAACTGGAGCTTCGAGACCAAGCAGATCCACTCGGGTCAGACCCCGGACGGCACCACCAAGGCTCGTGCGTTGCCCATCTACCAGACCACCTCGTACACGTTCGACAACACAGATCACGCAGCCGCACTGTTCGGTCTGGCCGAGCCCGGCAACATCTACACCCGCATCATCAACCCGACTCAGGATGTCGTCGAGCAGCGCATCGCCGCGTTGGAAGGTGGCGTCGCGGCATTGTTGGTGGCGTCGGGTCAGGCCGCCGAGACGTTCGCGATTCTCAACCTCGCAGAGGCAGGCGACCACATCGTGTCGAGCCCTCGTCTCTACGGCGGCACGTACAACCTCTTCCACTACACGCTCCCCAAGCTGGGCATCACCGTCTCGTTCGTCGACGATCCCGATGACCTCGAGCAGTGGCGCGCGGCAATCACCCCGTCGACCAAGGCGTTCTACGGTGAGACGATCTCCAACCCCAAGAACGACATTCTCGACATTCCCGGGATCTCGGCGGTGGCCCACGAGAACGGCATTCCGCTGATCGTGGACAACACCGTGGCAACGCCGTACCTGCTGCAGCCGTTGAAGCACGGTGCCGACATCGTGGTGCACTCGGCGACGAAGTACCTCGGCGGACATGGAACGGCCATCGCGGGCGTCATCGTCGACGGTGGCACGTTCGATTGGACGCAGGGCCGTCATCCCAACTTCACCACCGCGGATCCCAGCTACCACGGCGTCGTGTTCGCCGATCTGGGTGCGCCCGCGTTCGCGTTGAAGGCACGCGTTCAGCTGTTGCGTGACATCGGTGCTGCGGTCTCGCCGTTCAACGCCTTCCTCATCAGCCAGGGTCTGGAAACGTTGAGCCTTCGGATCGAGCGGCACGTGGCGAACGCACAGAAGGTCGCCGCCTTCCTCGCCGGTCGGGACGACGTCGTCTCGATCAACTACGCCGGACTCGAATCGTCGCCGTGGTACCAGCGCGGGCAGGAATTGTTGCCGAAGGGGCAGGGCGCGATCATCGCGTTCGAGCTGAAGGGCGGTGTGGACGCGGGCAAGAAGTTCGTCAACGCACTCACTCTGCACAGCCACGTCGCTAACATCGGAGACGTGCGTTCACTCGTCATCCACCCCGCATCCACCACGCATTCCCAGCTGACTCCGGAAGAGCAGCTGGCATCGGGCGTCACTCCCGGCCTGGTGCGTCTCGCCGTGGGCATCGAGGGAATCGACGACATCATCGCCGATCTCGAGGTCGGATTCAGCGCGGCGGCATCTTGAGTCACAGCTGCGACACAGGCGTTCGTCCGGAGGCGGTTCTTCCGTCTCCGGACGGGCGGTTGGGAACAATCGACATCGGTGGTCTCGATCTCGAGAACGGCGCTCGCATCCCCCAGGTCACCGTCGCGGTGCAACGCTGGGGCGAACTCGCCACCGACCGCAGCAACGTCGTACTCGTCGAACACGCCCTGACCGGGGACTCGCATGTGTCCGGTCCGCCGGACGCCGATCATGCTCTGCCCGGTTGGTGGAACGGAATGGTCGGTCCGGGCTGCCCCATCGACACCGACGAGTGGTGCGTCGTGGCGACCAACGTGCTCGGCGGCTGCGGCGGGACCACGGGCCCGAGCAGCGTCTCTCCCGATGGCACGCCCTACGGGTCTCGTTTTCCGGACATCTCCATCCGCGATCAGGTCGCTGCCGAAGCTGCCGTGGCCGACGTCCTCGGAATCGAGCGGTTCGCTGCCGTCGTCGGCGGCTCGATGGGCGGGATGCGCACCCTCGAATGGATCGTGGGCCATCCCGACCGAGTGGCGGCCGCATTGGTCCTCGCGGTCGGTGCCAGGGCAACTGCCGACCAGATCGGTACCCAGACAACACAGATCGCCGCGATCAAGGCCGATCCAGGATGGCTCGGCGGTAATTATCACGACACCGGCACCTCGCCGACGGCCGGACTCGGCATAGCGCGGCGTATCGCGCACCTGACGTACCGAACCGAGAGCGAACTCGACATCAGGTTCGGAAACTCACCGCAGAACGACGAAGACCCGTGGGCCGGTGGCAGATACTCCGCACAGAGCTACCTCGAGCATCAGGCTGCGAAGCTCGTCAACCGATTCGACGCTGCGACGTACGTCCTGCTCAGCGAGGCGATGAACCGTCACGATGTAGGCCGCGGCCGGGGCGGAGTGGCCGAAGCTCTTGCGTCCACACCTGTTCCGACCATCGTCGGCGGAGTCGACTCCGATCGCCTGTATCCGCTCCGACTGCAGAAGGAGATCGCTCGCGAACTCCCCCAGTGCCGCGGACTCGAAGTGATCCAGTCGCGTGACGGACACGACGGCTTCCTCACCGAGGCCGATTCGGTAGCGAAGCTGCTTGCCGAGACGATGGAGCTGGCCCGCCTCGGACGGCGCTGACACCGCTCTTGTTCGGACCGGGCGCTCCAGCCCTGAGGTCAGTCGGTTCCCAGCGGATCGATCGACAGCGACAGAAACACGATTGCTCCGCCGACGCAGCCCAGCGCCAGCACATCGAACACGCGACTGCGCACTTGCAGTGTGCCGACACGCGTTTCCGGCAGGCACAGCCGCAGGACGGCCGCCAGCAGCGCTGCGCATCCGAAGATGAACGCGCCGCGCCGCCAGCGATCGGCCAGCACCAGAACGAGCGCGGCGAGGACGACGACCGAGACTGCGACGATCGGTAGGTTGCGCGCGACTGCCGCGCGAAATCCCGCGTCGGGCTCCCTTCGCGCGTCCTCTGCATCGCTCACGTCTGGTTCGCTCAGCTCTCGGCGGCGACGCGTTCGGCGCGCTCGACGACATTGGTGAGCAGGAAGGCCCGCGTCAGCGGTCCGACGCCGCCGGGGTTGGGCGAAAGGAATCCGGCCACCTCCGCGACACCGTCGGCGACATCGCCGCGCAGTCCGTCCTCGGTGCGGGTCACCCCGACGTCGAGCACAGCAGCACCCGGCTTGACCATGTCCGCAGTGATCAATCCGGGTACTCCGGCAGCAGCGATGACGATGTCCGCGCGTGAGACCTCGGCGGCCAGATCACGAGTTCCGGTGTGGCACAACGTGACTGTGGAGTTCTCCGAACGCCTCGTGAGGAGCAGGCCGATGGGTCGCCCCACCGTCACTCCGCGGCCGATGACCACCGCGTGCGCACCGTCGAGAGCAACGTCGTAGCGGCGCAGCAGGTGCACGATCCCGCGAGGCGTACAGGGCAGTGCCGCATCCTTGCCCAGCACCAGACGGCCGAGGTTGATCGGGTGCAGACCGTCGGCGTCCTTGTCCGGATCGATTCGCTCGAGCGCAGCGTTCTCGTCGAGATGCTTCGGCAACGGCAACTGGACGATGTAGCCGGTGCATTCGGGGTTGGCATTGAGTTCGTCGATGACGGCTTCGAGATCTGCCTGGGTGATGTCCGCGGGTAGGTCGCGACGAATCGAGGTGATGCCGACCTTTGCGCAGTCGTTGTGCTTGCCCCGGACGTACGCGGCCGAACCCGGATGGTCGCCCACCAGCACGGTCGCCAGACCTGGGGTGATGCCCTGCTCACGCAGCGCTGCCACGCGGGCGGTGAGATCGACGAATATCTCGTCACGGGTCGCTTTGCCATCGAGAATCGTTGCAGTCACCCGGTCATTGTTCCAGGTTCGGCGTCAGTAGCGGCGCACCGGTCCGATCACCACCGTCAGCCCTCGACGACGAGCCCGTGTGCTGCCGCGTACGCCACGGCCTGCATCAGCTCGATCTTCGCGTTGCGTACGCTCGCGCTCACCCACAGCGATGCGTCGGCGACGGCTCCACGCAGATCCGCCTCGTCGAACTTCGCGTCGACGGTGCGGGCACCTGCGAAATCGACCGAACGCACAGTGGCTTTCCGGAAGTCTGCGGACACGAGGTTCGCTTCCCGCATCCGACACCCCGTCAGATCGAGGCCGCGAAGGTCCGCGTTGCCGAGCGACGCGAGGGTGAAGTCGACCTCGTCGTACGTCGCTGGACGCATGCGACTGTCGACGAACATGGATCCCATCATGGTCGAGTGACGAAAAGTACTGTGCTGCAAGTTGGTCCGAGTGAAAGTGCACGATCGAAATGCCGAGTTCGTGTGAATCGATTCGGTCAGGTCGGTGCCGGTGAAATCGCATTCGGTGAACACCACCGAGTCGGTTCGAACGCCGCTCATGTCCGCGTCGCGGAAAGTACACCGAACGAACTGCCTACCGGTCCACTCCTGCCCGTCCAGTCGCGTGTCGGAAAAGTCCTCGCCGATCGTCTGTTCGTCGTCCACCTGCCCCATACTTCCCGGGCTCGTGATGGCAGAGTGAACCGGGTGTTTCGACTCATGTTCTTCGAGCCCCGCATCCCACAGAACACCGGCAACGCGATTCGCCTGGTCGCCGGGACCGGCTGCGAACTGCACCTGGTGGGCCCGCTCGGCTTCGATATGTCCGAGCCGAAGCTCAAACGGGCAGGCTTGGACTACCACGATCTGGCATCGGTGACGGTGCACGCCGACCTACCCTCGGCCTGGTCTGCGCTGGCACCGACCCGCGTGTTCGCCTATACCGCCCACGCGGCCCGGTCCTACGCCGACGTGGCGTACGAACCCGGCGACGTCCTCCTGTTCGGACCGGAACCCACAGGATTGCCCGACGACGTCCTGGACGACCCACACGTGACCGATCGACTGCGAATCCCGATGATTCCGGGCCGCCGATCTTTGAACCTGGCGAACGCGGCAGCAGTGACGATGTACGAGGCATGGCGCCAGCACGGGTACGAAGGCAGCGTCTGACGGGTTTGCTTTCGAGCGCGCTCGAAGTCATAGCGTGCGTTTCATGACTCAGACACCTACTACACAACGCACGTGGCTCGTCACCGGGGCATCCTCCGGTCTGGGGCGCGCACTGACCGAGGCCTCGTTGGCAGCAGGCGACACCGTGGTCGCGGCGATGCGTCGACCCGAACGCATCGACGACCTGCTCGTCGAACACGCAGAGTCGCTACTGCCGATCGCCTTCGATGTTCGAGACACCGAATCCGCGCCCGCAGTGGTCGAGGCGGCGATCGACCGGTTCGGACGCGTCGACGTACTCGTCAACAACGGTGGCGTCGGGCAGATCGGTTCCGCCGAGGAGGTCGACGAAGCCCGGCTGCGAGACATGCTCGACCAGCATGTGGTCGGTCCCGCCGCCCTCACCCGTGCCGCACTGCCGGGAATGCGGGCGCGGGGCACTGGAACGATCGTGCAGATGAGCAGCCAGGGCGGCCGGATTTCCTTTCCGGGCGCAGGGTCCTACTCGGCAGGCAAATTCGCCCTGGAAGGCTGGTCGGAAGCGCTGGCCGGCGAGGTCGCACCGTTCGGTATCCGAGTTCTGATTGTCGAGCCCAGCCGATTTCGGACCGGCTTCAACAGCGCCGACGTACTCGAATGTGCCGCACCCGTGGATGTGTACGCCGACATCCTCGGCGATGTCAGGGCCGACATGCTCGCGGCCGACGGTCGCCAGGAAGGCGACCCGCACCGAGCGGCTCTCGTCATCCGTCACATGGTCGGCACCGAGTCCGCTCCCCTGCGCATTCCTCTCGGACGCGAGGCCGTCCGGCGGCTGCGCGAGTCGTACCGCCGTGAACTGGCGTCTGTGGAGACCTACGCCGAACTGTCCTCGAGCGCGGACTTCCCGGGTGTACCCGAATCCGTCCGCCCGGTCTGACGGCACCGCCCGGACTATCTTCTGTACTCATGGCGACGACGGATTTGATGAAGAGGGCGCTGGCGGCCGTGGCGGATTCGGAGGCACCGTTGACCGTCGAATTGGTGCACGAGCTGATCGAACCCGGAGAGCTCGCCGAACCACTCGGCATCGCCGAGGTTGCCGAGCTCCTCGATATCTCCGCGCACACACTGCGGTACTACGAGCGGTGTGGCCTGATCGAGGTTGCGCGTGACGGACTCGACCATCGACGGTACGACGACGCGGCCGTCCGACGGATCGTGTTCCTCACCCGTATGCGGTTGTCGGGGATGCCGATGCGCGACCTGCAGCTCTATGTCGAACTCGTCGACGGCGGCGAACACACCGTTCCGGCACGACTCGACATGCTCGTCGAGCATCGCGATACCGTCCGACGTCGCATCCGAGAACTGCAACTCTCGCTCGTGGCAACCGAATACAAGATCGCGACGTACGGCGGTGCCACCGGTCCGTGAGATCGTAAGGTCAGGTCTTCGACCGCCGACGGAGGCGGACGGCTCCGTATACTGCCGCTGCGATGACGGCAAGTGCCGCCAACCACGGGAGCGCGGCACCGAAGGCCAGCACACCGCTGCCGACAGCACCGGCGAGCGAGTGCCATCCGGACACGATTGCGTCCCAGAAGTTGTCCGGGTTCGCCGGTGTGTCTTGGGCGTCGGAGGTGAAACTTATTGTGAGCGTCGACAAATCGATCTGGTCCATGAGGTAGTTCTTCTGTGACACCAAACTGTCGAGCTCGCCTTGTCGGCTCGACAGAGCCGATTCCGCCTCGATGAGATCGGCAGTGTTCGACGCGGCCGCGATCAGCGCTCGGAGGCGATCCACCGACGCCTGGAGGGCAGAGATTCGCGCGTCCAGATCCTGATACTGCATGGTGACGTCGTCACGCGTGACGGACAGGCTCGTCACCTCGCCCAAGTCTCGGATCGCGTCGACGGTGGCGTCGAGCTCATCGGCCGGAATGCGTGCCGTCAGAGAGCTGCTCGCAGTGGAATCGTCGGTCTCGGGTGACTCGGTGCGGTTGTCGATTCGTCCGCCTGCGGCCGTCACGGTCTCGGCTGCGCTACGTCCGGCCGCGATCGGGTCGTCGGCGATCATCGACAGCTGCCCGGTAACGATTTCCTTGCGTTCGACCGGTGCCGGAGCCTGCTGCCGCGCGGAGTCGCCGGCCATCTCTGGCGCGAGCGCCAACCCTGGCGCAGGCACCGAACTATCAAGTGGCGGAGCCGAACTCGACGGGTCCGAAGCAGCGCACGACAGCAACACGAACGCGCATCCGGCTACCACGACCGCTGCAACCAGGGTGCGAGAAACCGGACTTCTACGACGATTCATCCCCGGATGCTAGCGGCACCGTTACACAAACCGCACCTGCTTGCTGCCATGGACTCGCGGGGCGGGGTACCGTGTGCCGCACCGGCCCGTTTCGCTCGTGAAGGAGCATTCTTTTGTTCTCTGTTTCCCTGCCCCGTCTCTCGTCCTCCAACTCCTCCTCCGCGCGCACGTCCAGTCGGTTCGGTAGTCGAATTGCCCGCACCGCAGCAATATTCGCTATGGGCTCGGGATTGACGGTTGCAGCCCTGTCGGGCACGGCCACTGCGTCGGCGGCCCCCGTCAACTGCGTGTCTCCGCCTTCGGCCAACGACATCCAGGTCGACGACACCGCGAGCTGCGGAGCCACCTCGAACGGCACCGGACGGGCCACCGCAGGTGCTGCCGACAGTGGCACCGCAGTCAGCGTCAACGACGGACCCGGCGCGACGACCACCTACGCCAACGGGTACGGCGTCGCCCTCGGAGCGAGCAAGAACGCAGGGACGGCCTACGCACTGGCACTCGGCGGCGGAATCGCTCACTCGTGGGCCGACGCCGGACAGACGACTCTCGCAGTCGCCGGGTGGGGATCCGGCGCTACCTCGGAGGCTCAGGGCGTCGATTGCGTCGGCCCCCTGTCGCTGGCACTGAACCTCACGAGCGGCCAGTTCTGCGTCCTCGGTAGCTGATTGCCCGGTTGCACAACACGAATCCAGTCGAACGGAGCCGATTACCCCGACACGAACTCGTCGAGGTAATCGGCTCCACCTACATACACGGTGTGACCGGACCTCTCGATCGGCGTGACGACTGCCGCCGCCGCCTGCCCCTCCCTCACGAATTCGAACTGCTGCGATAGAGCGCGAATGAAAATGGCGGCAGCACCCCGACAATCGATGATGGCGGTACTACTCGATCTCCTTGGACAGCGATGGAACATGCGCATCCTCTGGGAGCTGCGGAGCGGACCGCTGGGCTTTCTCGAACTCAGGCGACGCACCGACGACATCTCGTCCAGCGTGCTCGCCACGCAACTGCGCACCCTCCTCGACGCGCGCGTATTGATCAAGGACTCCGACGGCTCCTATTGCCTCACCGAAGTCGGTGATGAGTTGGGGCCGGCACTCGAACCGCTCTGGCAATGGGCACAACGATGGAACGAGGGCACAGACCCAGCCGATCTCCGCCCCTGACCAGACGAGTCAGTCCCCCCCGAAGTGCCTTTCCGTTCTTGTCGGTGGCCCGGGTTAGTCTTCACCTCGTTCGAACGCATGTTCTGAAATGTTGCTCACCGGGGGGTGAAATATGGGTGCGGTACCGACTGTGTCGCTGGAGGCGTTGACCGCTGCCGCGCGTGAGGAGAATCGGCACGCGGCCCTCAAGATCACCGCCTGCTACCGCGTGCATTGCGACTGGATCGCACGCGACACCAAACACAAGCACTACAGCCGGTACGGGCGCACGGAGATGGCACTCGCGTTGGGCTGTTCGGCGACGGTCGCCGAAGCGTACGTCTCGGTTGCAGTCGCCCTGCACACCCGGCTGCCGCTGGTGCGGGCGGCGTTCGAGACCGGCGAGATCGACCTCGCCCGGGTGCGGACGGCATGCCGGATCCTCGACAACCTCTCCGACGCCATCGTGACGTTGGTCGAGAAAGACGTGGTCGAGGCAGCGCGACGTAACTCGCCCGGCCCCCTCGAGAAAGAGATCTGGGACATCCTGCTGCGCGTCGCCCCCGAGGAAGCGGCAGCATTGCGGGAGTTCGCGAAGAAGTTCCGGACCGTCACCTACAGTCCCGCCGGGGAGTTGGCACGGATCCGGGCGGAGTTGACCGCACCCGAAGCCGCCGCCGCATGGCAGCTGCTCGAGGAGATGGCCGACACCCTCTGCCCGAAAGACCCGCGCGGTAAGAAAGAACGCCTGTGCGATGCGTTCATGGCCCGCATGCACGGCGAACCCCGCCTGGCGTGCCTGTGCCAACGCGAGGATTGCCCCAAGGCGGGTGCGGTGCTGCCGGATCGGCGGGTGCCGTTGACGATGATCACCGTCGACATCGCGACCCTGATCGGACTGTTGGCGAATCCTGCGTATCTGGCCGGGCACGGATCCATCGACCCGGAACTTGCGCGGGAGTTGACGCGCAACAGTCACTGGCAGATCCTGCTCACCGAAGCCGTCACCCTCGCCGAATCCCTCGGCCTCGCCGTGCAGAACCCGGAGACCGGGGAATGGGAACGAACACCGACAGACCAGAAGCAGAAGTCGGACTCGGGGTCGGGTCCGGCGAACGACACGGACACGGCATCAGCGACGAACACCGACTCGGCGGCATCAACGGCATCAACGAACACCTGCTCGGCAGCACGCGAGGCCGAGACTCACACGCCCACAGACGCAGACAACAAATCCGGTACTTCCGCCGACACCGATGCGACCACCACCTCGACAACGGAACTGGCGAACGAATCCGCCACAAGCAGTGACCCCGACACCGAATCAATCACCGCACCATCGCCGACCCCCGCACCGTCCCCGAACAGCGGAACGGTAACGACAACGACAACGGCAACCGCATCAGCGACGGCGACGGCGACGGCGACGGACTCTGCTTCCGGTCCGGAAGCAGAGTCCGACCGTGGCTCCGATCCCACACCATCGCATGCAGCATCGGCCCGAGGTGCAGTGCGAGCGCCTGGTTCGACACCCGCCCCGACCGGCGAATCACCTCGAACACCGGATCCAGCACAAGCACCTGCGCCGATGCCGGAGCCCAGCACTGCATCCGATCGAACCGAAACCCACACTGCTCCAGATCAACCCGAGCGAACCACGACAGTCACTCCGACACCGACAACTGGACCACCACCGACAACAGGCCCCACGCAAGGAAGAGCCCTCTCGCCGGAACCGGGAACAACGACATCACCGACTCCGATGGAAGGTCAGACGGAGGGTCAGACGGAGGACACCCCTGCCCATCCAGCGGCAGATCCAGCTCCACCCGACTCCGACGGAGGCGAAGACAGACCACGACGTACACAATCACTGACATCCGCCGCATCCCTGTTCTGCACCCACACCCCAATCGGCAGGGGCACACGGCACAGCTCTGCCCTCGACGTCTCTGCCCTCGACCTCTCGACACTGAACCGCGCCGCCCCGAATCGCGCTGCCCCGAATCAGGCAGGCCTCGGCCGTTCGAGCAACCGCACCGGCTGTACAGCCAGTAGCCTCTACCTCGGCAACGCATCCCTGGCTGCAGCGCTCGAAGCCGCCATCGCCGCCGACCCCACCCTCGCCCGATCAGTACCCCGCGACCCACTCACCGACCGAGCCCTGATCTACCGACCCGACACCCTCACCACCGCCGCCGTCCGACTCCGCGACAAACACTGCCGCTTCCCCGGCTGCCACCGACCCGCCACACACTGCCAACTCGACCACATCACCCCCTTCGACCACACCAACCCCCTCGGCGGCGGCTGGACCACCGTGGGCAACCTCCAATGCCTCTGCGAATACCACCACACCGTCAAAACCGCCGGCTACTGGAAAGCCGTCATGCTCCCCGGCGGAGCCATCCTCTGGAAATCGACATCCAACACCACCCGAATCACCCTGCCCACCAACGGAACGACAGTCCCCATCCTCGGCAACGACCTCAGACCACACATCCCCACCCAACCAAAACGATCCGGCATCATCGCCTACCCCGAGCCACCCGGCAACCAGAAGTCGGAATCAGAGCCAGATAAGCAAGACACCGACACCCCGCCCTTCTGAAGATCGGACTTTCGCGGAGGACTGCGGACCCGCGTCGGCGCTCGCGCCAAGGTCGGGAAGCCGAACCGAGGTGCACGAACTCGATGGACCGTCGAGCCTTGGCCGAATGTCGACGTCGGTCCACGCGGCCTGCAGAATGGTCGTCGCTCGTCGACCGGCATACTCGAGAAATGAGCAATCCACGTGCAACCGCTCGCCCTCGAGCACTGTCGTTGCACGGCCGCATCCGAGTGTTGACGATGAGCGTGGCAGCCCTGGCGGTCGCAGTAAGTGCTCTCGCGATCTATCTCGTCGCGGAGCAGGCCCTCCGCTCACAGATCATCGACCGCGTCGAACGCAACAGCGACGCCATCATTGCCAGCGCAGCCTCCGGCGTTCCGGCCGATCTCTTCGGCTTCGGCATCGAGGACACTGAGGGAACCGCGGTGAAGGTCGCCTTCGCGACGAGCGACGGGACTCTGGTGACGTCCACGAACGGCTCCGAGCCGTTCACCAATTCCGACGGCGTTCTGGACGATGAGGAAAAATCGGTCATCGAGGGCGACGCCGATCAATCCCTCCGCGAGGCGCGGGGCTATTACATCTCGGCCAAGCGCACCGATTCCGGCGAAACGATCCTGGTGGCCGAGGCGCTCAGCGGAGCGTCACCGCTACTCGGCAAGCTCACACTCGCCCTGGTCCTCGTCGGCGCGTTTCTCGTTGCACTGGCAGGTGTCGCCGGTGCCGCAGTCGCACGCACCGGACTCCGCCCGGTCAGGCGACTGCGGGCGGGCACCGAACGGGTAGCCCGCACAGGAGATTTCGAACCCATCGACGTCAACGGAGACGACGAACTGGCATCACTGGCCAACAGCTTCAACGAGATGTTGGCATCCCTGTCTCGTTCGCGAGCACGGCAGGGTCAGCTGATCATCGATGCCGGCGCGGAACTGATGGAGCCTCTCACTGCGCTGCGCACCAACATCGATCTGCTGATGTCTCTCGACCGGCCGGACACTCCGCATATGCCGGAGGACCAGCAGGACCGACTGCGCGTCGAAGTCATCGCTCAGATGGACGTCATCATCGGGCTGGTGCACGACCTGGTCGACCATGCCCGGGAGCCCGCGCCTAACCCGCAGTGACGGCCGAGAACCATTCAGAACCAACGCCGTTTAAAACCAACGCCGTTCAAAACCAACGCCGTTCAGGACGAGAGCCGCACACCGGTCAGTTGTTCCGAGGCATCCCACAAGCGACGCGCATCGTCCATCCTGCGCATCGGCTTCCACATGCCGACCTCGGTCGGTGGCCCGCCGATGAGTCGCTTCGGGCCGAAGAACTGATCCCCACGCGCGTCACTATCGGCGGCCGCAACCAATCCCGGCCGCGCTGCGCTGTCCACTGTGCCCGCAATGCCGACGCGGGCAAGAACGCCGATCAATCGTCTGCCTGCCGAATCTTTCGGTCGCCCCAATCCCGGTTGTGCCGCAAGCAGATTGGTCGGCGAAACTCCCGGGTGAGCGATATTGCTGGTGATTCCCCAGCCGCCTGCCCTGCTACGGGCCTCGAGCTCACGTGCGAACAGAGCCACCGCGAGCTTCGATTGACTATAGGCCTTCATGACGCCGTAGGAACGCTCCCAGTTGAGGTCGTCCCAATTGATGGTCCCCGACCGTGCCGCAATGCTCGTCTGATGGGTGACCCGCGCAGTACCCTTCCGCAGCAGCGGCAGCAGACCGAGGGTGAGCGCGAAGTGGCCGAGGTGATTGGTACCGAACTGCAGCTCGAATCCGTCCTGGGTGACCTGACGAGCAGGTGGCTGCATGACACCTGCATTGTTGACGAGTATGTCGATCGCCCGGCCATCGGATGAGAAATCGTCCACCAGAGCGGAAACGGATTCCAATGAAGACAGATCCAGCGCCCGGGTGGTGACCTTCGCTCCCGGTACCGCGACTCGGATCGATTCGGCTGCCCGCTCCCCCTTGGTGGCCGAGCGCACCGGCATGACGACCTCGGCACCGGAGCGGGCGAGCTGCGTGGCGATGACCGTTCCGATCCCGTCGCTCGCTCCCGTGACGACGGCAATCTTCCCCGTCAGATCGGGAAGGGATGTGTGTGCTGTGCGGCCCATGACTAGCTCCTGTGCTGGTGTTGATCGTGCGGATTCGACCTGCAGAACCCATGTTCGACGATTACCACGGACTCATCCAGGACTTCCCGATCCACTGATAAGACCGACACCCTGGATCGCGTCAGGACAGAACCTGAGTTCCCACCACCGCGAGCAGTTCCAATTTGGCGTAGCTCTCGCTGCCGGGGACTGCCGTGTACACCAGCAGTCGATGCGCTTGCTCGGGGTCCAGTAGGGTCTGGCAGTTCAGTTGCAGCAGGCCGACCGTCGGGTGCAGAAACCGCTTGGACTCGGGTGGGTGCACTCCCACTTCGCGTTTCGCCCACAGGGTTCGGAATTCTTCGCTGACCTCGAGCAGCTCGGCGGACAGGTGGGCAGCTCTCGAGTCGGGTCCGCGAAGAGTGACGATCTCGCGCAGCCCCGACGCATACACCCGAGACAGCACGGCACGCTCTTCGGGCGGATACGACTGCCAGGCCTCGGGGTCGGTGAACCAGCGATACCCCAGACTTCGCTCGGGGCCGGTGCGCTGCGAGGCATCACCGGTCAGTGCCGCACCCAGCGGCGTCTGACGGAGCGTTTCTCCGATTTCGGACACGATCTCGGCGGGCGTGTCGTTCAGGCGATCCAGAATCCGTAGCATTCCTGGGCTGATGTGGTCGCTCGACGACCCGCGGACGGGAGGATTGTGACCGGCGAGTCGGAACACGTGATCACGCTCGCCGAGCGACAGATGCAATCCCTGTGCGATGGATGCGATCATCTGCGCCGACGGGGCGGGTCCGGTAGCCCGTTCGAGTCGTGCGTAGTAGTCGGTCGACATGTGGCACAGTTCTGCGACCTCCTCACGGCGGAGGCCCTGTGTGCGTCTGCGCTGCCCCCGTGGCAGCCCGACGTCCTCCGGTTGCAGTGACTGCCGTCGCTGCCGTAGAAACGCTGCCAATTCCGGTCGATCGATCACGTCGGTTCCCTCTTTCCCGTGCGTTCGCATCGCGTCTGCAGTGAATTGTGCCTGCTGCGCGGTGGCTATTGTCGAGAGATGAGTGCTCCCTTGACCATCGTCACCGGCGGAAGTCGCGGAATCGGCGCTGCGGTGTCCAGGCGGCTGGTGGCCGACGGGCACGATGTGGTGATCGGCTATCGCTCCGACGCCACTGCTGCGGAAGCGTTGGCCGCCGAATTGTCGACCGACGGCCGAACGGTGATCGCCGTACGCGCCGACACCACCGACGAGCAGGCGGTGATCGATCTCTTCACCGCAGCCGCCGAGATCGGCGCAGTCACCGGTCTGGTGAACAACGCCGGTTCGGCGCGTGGTGTGGGGGCGCTGGTGGACAACGACATCGAGACCATCAGAGCAGACCTCGACGTCAACCTCGTCGGGGTACTGACCTGCTGCAAGTACGCGATCGCGGCGATGGCCGAATCGGGTGGCTCGATCGTCAACATCTCCTCCGCTGCCGCGACCCTGGGTAGCCCGGGCATGTACATCCACTATGCGGCGGCCAAGGCTGCTGTCGACACGCTGACGGTCGGACTGTCGAAAGAAGTTGCTGCGCAGAACATTCGCGTCAATGCAGTGGCACCCGGGATCATCGAGACCGACTTCCACCGGGATCGGGAGCGGCCACAGAAGATGGCGTCGAGCATTCCCCTCGGCCGACCCGGCGTGCCGGACGAGATCGCCGGTGCGGTGTCGTGGTTGTTGTCCGAGGATGCGCGATACGCGACCGGAACCGTCATCAGGGTGGCCGGCGGAATGTGAGTACTTCGGTCGCCACTATCGAGGGGTGATGCGGTGCAGCTTCACATCAGTCAGCGCACCGTCTTCGGCTGTGACCGTCATGTACGTACAGAACGGTTGCCGTCGCCGATCCGTCGGCGATCCCGGGTTGAGCAGCCGTAGACCGTTGTCTGCGACCGTGTCCCACGGTATGTGACTGTGGCCGAACACGAGCACCTCCGTTTCCGGGTACGCGGCCGCCATCCGTCGTTCCCGTCCCGTCGCGGCACCGGTCTCGTGGATCACGGTGAACCGCACCCCGCCGAGTTCGACGTCGGCACGTTCGGGCATCAGAGCCCTAAGCTCCTCGCCGTCGTTGTTGCCCCAGCACGCAACCAGACGACGCGAACGCTGCGAGAGTTCCTCGAACGCGGCCTGATTCACCCAATCGCCTGCGTGGATCACCACATCGGCGTCGTAGACGGCCGACCACACCTCGGCGGGGAGGTCGCGAGCACGCTGCGGAATATGAGTGTCGGCAATCAGCAGTAACTTCACCCCTCGATTGTGCACTTCGCCGATCATCGGAAGTCCCTCGATCTGGACGCGACTCGCAGATCCATCAGTTGCAGATGATCGGCCACCACGGTCACCGCGCCCTCGGCGTTCTGTACTTTGCCTCGAATCAGCAACGCCGGAGCCGTGATCGCCAGCTTTCGGTACTTGGCCCACAACCCGACCGAGCACACCACGTTGACCATGCCGGTCTCGTCCTCGAGGTTGATGAACGTGACGCCTCCGGCAGTTGCCGGCCGCTGGCGATGCGTCACCGCTCCGCCGACGAGCACGCGGTCGCCATCCGGAATCTGCAACAGCCGGTTCGCGGGAATCACGCCGAGCAAATCGAGCCGATCTCGAAAAAACTGCGTGGGATAGGAATCCGGTGACACACCGGTTGCCCAGACGTCGGCAGAGGCCAGATCGAGATCCGACATTCCCGGTAGTGCAGGCGCTTTCGTCGACGCTCCGATGCCGGGAAGCAGGCCCGGGCGCTCCCCCGCTGCTGCACCCGCAGCCCACAGTGCCTCTCGGCGAGTGATGCCGAAACACCCGAGTGCGCCTGCCGTTGCCAGCGCTTCCGCCTGCGCCACCGACAGTTCGACGCGTCCCGTCAGGTCCAGGAACGAGGTGTATGGCCCGTGTGCGTCTCGCGCGTCGACGATCTTCTGGGCCACTGCGGTCCCGATGAACTTCACATCCGCCAACCCCATACGAATCTCGAGGCCGCTTCCCTCGAGATTTGCATGGCCGAGACTGGCGTTCACGTCGGCACCGTGGACGAGCACACCGTGCCGCCTGGCGTCGGCGACCAGGGATTGCGGTGAGTAGAAACCCATCGGTTGGGCGCGCAGCAAACCGGCACAGAATGCCGCCGGATGGTGCAACTTGAACCACGACGAGTAGAAGACCAACGAGGCAAAACTCTGCGAATGACTCTCGGGAAAGCCGAAATTGGCAAAAGCGGACAGCTTTTCGTAGATTCGGTCCGCGGCCGCGCCGGTGATGCCGTGAAGATCGCGCATCCCGTCGTAGAACCGCCCACGCAGCAGTTCCATCTTCTCCGGTGATCGCTTCGACCCCATGGCACGGCGCAGTTGATCGGCGTCGGCAGCACTGAAACCCGCGACATCGATGGCCATCTGCATCAGCTGTTCCTGGAACAGAGGCACGCCGAGAGTTCGATCGAGCGCCTTCTTGAGCGATGGATGCTCGAAGATCACCGGCTCGAGTCCGTTGCGGCGCTTGATGTACGGGTGCACCGAACCACCCTGAATCGGACCGGGACGGATCAGCGCGACCTCGACCACCAGATCGTAGAAGTTCCGCGGCTTGAGCCGCGGCAGAGTGGCCATCTGCGCGCGGGACTCGACTTGGAACACCCCCACCGAATCGGCTCGCTGCAGCATCTCGTACACCTCGGGCTCGGACAGGTCGATCGAGGCGAGTTCGATATCGATGCCCTTGTGCTCGGCGATCAGGTCCATCATGTAGTGCAGCGCCGAGAGCATGCCGAGCCCGAGCATGTCGAACTTCACCAAACCCACTGCGGCACAATCATCCTTGTCCCACTGGAGCACACTGCGGTTCTCCATCGTCGCCCATTCCACCGGGCAGACGTCGGCGATCGGCCGATCGCAGATCACCATGCCACCGGAATGAATACCGAGGTGGCGAGGGAAGCCCTCGATCTGCCGCGCGAGTTCGAGAACGGACTCGGGAATACCGTCGCCCTCCTGATCTCCGATTCCGGACCAGCGGGTGATCTGCTTGCTCCATGCGTCCTGCTGCCCCTGCGAAAAGCCGAGCGCACGGGCCATGTCTCGCACCGAGGACTTGCCGCGATAGGTGATGACGTTGGCCACCTGAGCTGCATGAGTGCGGCCGTACTTGGCGTAGACGTGCTGGATCGCCTCTTCTCGACGATCGGATTCGATGTCGATGTCGATGTCGGGGGGTCCGTCGCGCTCGGGTGCGAGGAACCGCTCGAACAGCAGCTTGTTCGCCACCGGATCGACGTTGGTGATGCCGATGGCGTAGCAGACAGCCGAGTTCGCCGCCGAACCTCTTCCCTGGCAAAGGATGTCGTGCGTCTTGCAAAAATCGACGATGTCGTGGACCACCAGGAAGTAGCCGGGGAATTCGAGCCGCTCGATGATGTCGAGCTCGTACTCGAGCTGCGAATACGCGGCCGGGTTCGCCGACTGCGAGCCGTACCGACGAGCGGCCCCCTCGAACGTGAGTCGACGCAGATAGCTGATCTCTGTGTATCCATCGGGCACATCGAAGGGTGGCAGGCGCGGCGCGATCAACTTCAGATCGAACGAACACTCACGCCCCAGCTCGACGGCACCGCGCACCGCGCCCGGATAGTGCTGGAACAGTTCCGCCATCTCCGCCCCGGAACGTAGATGTCCGCCGCCGGTCGGTGCCAACCACCCGGCAGCATCGTCCAAGCTGCTCCGTGCGCGCACAGCGGCCATCGCCATGGCCAATCTCCTGCTGCGAGGACTGGCGTAGTGCGCGGCCGTGGTGGCGATCGTCGGTAGGCCGTACCGCCGGGCCAGCGTCGCGAGAGCGTCGTTGCGCTCGTCGTCGTCTGCGACGCCGTGCCGGGTGAGTTCGACGGTGACACGATCGGACCCGAACCGGTCGACGAGAGTGCGCAGCGCGGCCTCTGCCGCCTCCGGACCACCACGCGAGAGTGCCTGCCGAACATGACCCTTTCGGCAACCGGTGAGAACCTGCCAGTGCCCGCCTGCCGATTCGGTGAGTTCGTCGATGTCGTACTGCGGCTTACCTTTGACCCCGCCTGCCAGGTGTGCAGCTGCGATCCGACGCGAGAGCCGGCGATACCCCTCCTGGCCGCGAGCGAGCACCAGTAGGTGAGTGCCGTCGGGATCGGTCTCCCCGGCTCTGGATCGATGTGTGTCCAGTGAGAGTTCGGCACCGAACACGGTTCCGATACCGAGAGCTCTGGCTGCCTCGGCAAAGCGCACGACCCCGTAGAAACCGTCGTGATCGGTGATGGCGATGGACTCGAGGCCCAGGCGTACCGCCTCCTCGACCATCTCCTCGGGCTGCGAGGCACCGTCGAGAAAGCTGAACGCCGAGTGCGCATGCAATTCCGCGTACGGCGTTGCCGGGCGCACCGGCTCGTGGTGGCGAGGCCCCTCGTAGGCTTCTCGCTTCCGGGACCAGGCCGGGCTGTCGCCGCCGTCACCCTCGGCCACCGGCTTGGGACGCCCGGACAGAACTCGTTCCATCTCCGACCAGGTGGGTGGTCCGTCGTTCCATCCCATCGCGCCCACCCTCCTCACACTGCCGTCTCATCGAACACTTGTTCTAATGAGAACACGAGGGTCCGACACGATCAACTAGAGTCGAATCGCCACAGACCCTTTTCACCGAATCCCTTCCACAGAGCCGGAGCACAGACGTGACGCGTTGGGCCTCGTTCGTCGTATCGCACAAACGATGGGCACTCGCCGTTGTCGTCGCCATCGTCGCCGTAGGCGGGATCTTCGGACTCGGCGTCTTCTCGAAACTGAGCGAAGGCGGTTACGCCGACGCAGGCAGTGAATCGTCCGAGGTCGCGCGCCTGGTGCAGGGCATCGGCCAACCGACCCCCGACATCGTCGCGATCTACACCGCCCCCGAGGGCAGGACGATCGACGACATCGGACCGCAGGTGCAGGCGACGCTCGACGAGTTCAGCAGTCGATACACCCTCGGCAACGTCAGTTCGTACTGGAGCGCAGACCCGATCAGCAAGGAATTTCTGGTCTCCAAGGACCGAACCAAGGCGTTGGCCACGGTGTCCCTCGGTGCGAACTCGGGCGTCACGTTCAATACTTTCGGCGAACTTCCTCCACAACTCGACGTGCCCGGCATCGAATCGCAGTTCGCCGGCGCGTCGGTGGTGGGAGTCTCGCTCAGCGAAACCCTCGAAAGCGACCTGATCCGCTCCGAGATCATCGCTGTTCCCATCACACTGCTGCTGCTGATCTTCATCTTCGGCGGCGTGATCGCTGCAGCGGTTCCGGTGTTCGTCGGCATTCTGAGCGTGCTCAGCTCCCTTGCGATCCTGCGGGTGCTCACCGAGTTCACCGAAGTCAGCTCGTTCTCCATCAACGTCGCGTCGTTGCTGGGACTGGGCCTGGCCATCGACTACGGACTGTTCATCGTCAGTAGGTTCCGCGAGGAATTGCGCGGCGGACTGACGCCGATCGACGCGACCATCCGCACGGTGTCCACCGCAGGCAAGACCGTCGTCTTCTCCGGACTGCTGCTGATCTGCGCATTCGCCGGCATGCTCGTCTTCCCGCAGGCGGTGATCAGATCCCTCGGGTTCGGGGCCATGGCGGCGGTGGCGAGCGCGGCAGTCCTGTCACTGACCGCGGTCCCGGCACTGCTCGCCATTCTCGGCACCCGCATCAACTCCTGGACGTGGTCGCGCACCGCGTCCGATCGCAGTGATGCACGCGCACACAAGTTCTGGGGCGGCGTCGTCACCCGCGTCATGAAGCATCCGGGCATCGTCGCTGCCGTCATCGTCGCCGGGTTGCTGATCATCGCCACCCCGATCCTGAAGGTCTCACTCGGAGAGGTCGACTACACGGCGCTACCGAAGGAGAACCCTGCGCGGATGGCATTCGAAACTCTCGGTTCCGACTTCGAATCCACCGGCGAGGGCGCAACCGTGGTTCTGCGCGGCCTGGACGACGTCAAGCCTCAGGGCGCACCGATTGCGGCGCTCACCTCCGCTGTGGAATCCACGCCCGGTATAGCCCGAGCCGAATTCCTGGGCTCCAAGGACGATTTCGTCACGTTGCAGGCGTCCTACAGCGAACCGACCGATGGGCTGAGCGAGGCCGAATCCCAATCCGACGCAGTGGCGGCGCTGCGCTCGATCGCTCCCCCGGACGGTACCGAGATCCTCGTGGGCGGCGGACGAGCCAATGTCGACGACGGCAATGCGGCGATCGCGAAGTGGCTACCGGTGATGATCGCCATCATGGTCGTCTCGACACTGGTGTTGCTGTTCCTCGCGTTCGGGTCGATCGTGCTGCCGATCAAGGCGGTCCTGATGGCCGGACTGAGCCTGGCTGCCACCTTCGGCGCACTCACGTGGGTGTTCCAGGAAGGCCACGGAGCCAGCCTGCTCGGGGTCACCCCCGGACCGCTCGAGTCGACGTTCGTGGTTCTCATTCTCGCGGTCATCTTCGGCTTGTCGACCGACTACGAGGTGTTCCTGATGTCGCGCATGGTCGAGGCTCGCGCGGCTGGAACGAGTACCGAGGAAGCGGTGATCTTCGGGGCTCAACGCACCGGACGCATCGTCACTGCTGCGGCGTTGATTCTGATCGTCGTCACCGGGGCCTTCACGATCTCGGGTCTGTCGATCATGAAGTTCCTCGGCGTCGGAGTCATTCTGGCCCTGATCATCGACGCGACGATCATCCGTATGTTGCTGGTTCCGACCTTGGTCAAACTCATGGGCGAGGCCAATTGGTGGGCACCGGCCTGGATGAAGAAAGTGCACCAAAAAGCCGGTATCGGGCACTAGCACCGGAACTTACTTCAGAGTAAGGTCGGCTCGCATGGCGAACTACATCGTAACCGGCGGTACCGGGTTTCTCGGGAAGAACGTCCTGCCCCGATTGCTCGAACGTGATGCGCTCGCTGCGATCCACGTGCTGGTACGTCCGCAATCGGTGGCCCGCCTGGAGCGACTCGCACAGCACCTCGACGGCGGCGACAGAATTCACCCGCTGGTCGGCGACCTCACCGAGGCGGAGCTCGGACTCGAAGACGTGCCTGCCGACATCGACCACATCCTCCACCTCGGAGCCGTCTACGACCTGACCGCAGGCGACGAGCAGACCCCGACCAACGTCGCCGGGACCGCCTCGGTGATCGGCCTCGCCGAGAAGACCGGGGCCCGCCTGCACCACATCTCGTCGATTGCTGTTGCGGGCGACTATCGAGGAACGTTCTCCGAGAACGACTTCGACCTCGGACAAGACTTTCCGACTGCCTACCACCGCACCAAATTCGAGTCCGAGAAGCTGGTCCGCGACAGCGCTGCGGACTGGCGGGTCTACCGACCTGCCGCGATCATCGGCCACTCGGAGACCGGTGCAATCGACAAAGTGGACGGCCCGTACTACTTCTTCCCGTTCTTCGCGGAACTTGCCAAGCTGCCGTCCGTCCTACCGATCACAGTGCCGAAGATGGGCGCTACCAACCTCGTTCCGGTCGACTACGTCGCCGACGCCATCGTCGAGCTCGTGCATCGAGACACCTCTCCCGGCAGCGTGTTCCATCTGGTCAATCCGGAGCCTCAGTCGATGGCAGAGGTCTACGCCGCGTTCTCGTCGGCAGCCGGATCTCGCGCGAGAATCGTCGACGTACCCGGGGCGCTGGTCGCTACCGTCGTCTCCCCCAAATCCCGGGCCGTACGCAAACAGCGCGACGCCGCCCTCCGCGATTTCGGTGTGCCACCGGTGATGCTCGAACACCTGACTCTGCCCACCGTGTTCGAGTCGGCATCGACCCAGAAAGCGTTGCAGGGCAGCTCGATCACACCGCCACCACTGCGGACGTACGCCGATCGCGTGTGGACGTACTGGCGGGAGAACTTCGATCCCAAGCGCAACCGCCGAAACGACCCACGCGGGCCGCTGTTCGGCCGTCACATCGTCATCACCGGTGGCTCGTCCGGAATCGGCCGAGCCAGCGCAGAAGCAGCTGCCCGCAAGGGCGCGGTGGTCATTCTGCTCGCGCGAGGTCAGGACCAACTCGACGAGGTGGTCGAGCACATCCGCGAGTCGGGCGGCACCGCCTACGGCTACTCGTGCGACGTCACCGACAGCGAATCGGTCGACCAGACCGTGAAAACCGTTCTGAGCGAACACGATCACGTCGACATGCTGGTGAACAGCGCCGGTCGATCCATCCGGCGCGCACTCTATCGGTCCACCGATCGGTTGCACGATTACGAGCGCACCATGGCCGTCAACTACTTCGGTGCCATTCGACTGGTGCTGGCACTGTTGCCACACATGCGCGAACGCAGCTTCGGGCACGTCGTCAACCTCTCCAGCGCTGCCGTTCTGGGGCATCCTCCCCGTTTCTCCGCCTATGTGGCCAGCAAGGCCGCACTGGACGGCTTCACCGATGTTGCTGCCGCAGAGACACTCTCGGACGGAATCACCTACACCACCATCCACATGCCCCTGGTGGACACACCGATGATCACCCCGACGGGCGACAAGAACGTCGGCCCGGTCTTCTCACCGGAGAAGGCTGCTGCCATCGTGATTCGCGCACTGAGCGACAAGCCGAAGCGAATCGACACTCCACTGGGAACACTCGGGCAATTCGGCGCCATGTTCGCCCCCAAGGGCAAAGACCGCACGATGCATCAGCACTACCGCAAGTTCGCCGAATCCGCTGCAGCCAAGGGCGAAACACCGGTACCGATCGAGGACGGGAAAGTGCCCTACCGAGTTCGGCCCTACAATCCGAAAGCTCCGAGCGCACGCATCGGCAAGGTGGTCCGACGCATCGGCAGATTGGTACCCGGCACGAGTTGGTGACCGGCAGAATTCACCGCAGCAGAGCTCTCCCCCAGACTCGCAGGAATCCCTGACTCAGGTATGTCAGAGTGCCGATGGCCAGTACCCATTTGACGGAACTGACCACGGTGGTAGCACGGACGACGGTGTCGGTGATCTGTTCGCGGTTGTCGACCAACACAAGTCCGACGATGTTCTCGATGTAGTCACCGGCGGCGGAGGCCACGGGCGCGACGGCCAATGCCGTCGTCACTGCAGGGCTCAGCGGAGTCTTCGCCGCCAGGCTCCTCGCGCCCGCACGCAGTGCGAAGGCGTAGATCGCGGGATGCACGAAGTCGGGCAGATAGTGGCTTCGGAACCGGGCGATCTCGGTCTCGTCCATACTCGCCAGGATCTGCCGGTAGCGCTGCTCGGACCATGCCGTCTGCACCTCGAGCACTTTCGGGGCTGCGGGGCCGAGCAGTCGGGCAATGTTGGCCTGGGATACGACGAACAGTGCCGACCAGCCCAGCATTCTGCGATCGAGCGCACTGAGAATCATGTCCGAGACCCTAATGCGTCAGGAACGGGAGAACGGCGGCCTCGAACGCCGCGTATCCGTCGCGATGGATGCTGTGCCCGGTGCGGAAAGCCTCGACGCGGCAGGTCGAAATCTCGGAGACCATCGCATCCAGTCGATCCGGATCGACCATGCCGCCGGGACCGCCCCGAAGCACCAGCGTCGGAGCAGTGATGTCCGCCAACGACACCCACCACTGCGGATTCGGCCGACGGAACTGCTCGAGAGCAGTGGCGGTCATCGAGCGATCGAAGGCGAGTACCGCGCGGGGATGCAGAACGACGCTGGTCGCTGCATGCCAGAGTTCGGTGGCCGACGGCATCCGGCCGGTCAGCGTCGGCGGAGCGTCCCCCGGCCGAATCGGTATCGGGAGCTCTTCGAGTACCAGACGCCGAACGAGCTGCGGGCGGCGTTGCGCGACGAGCGAGACCGCATATCCGCCGAGGGAATGGCCGACGAGATCGACTTCGTTCAGCCCGAGGTGGTCGATCAACGCCAGCAGGTCTGCCCCGAAGGAATCGAACTCGTACGTGGACGTGTGCGCGCTCTTGCCGTGTCCGCGCAGATCGACGGTGATCACTCGGCGGCCCTGCGCGGTGAGTGCACGGGTGAACCGATCCCAGGTTGTGCTGTCACCGCCCATGCCGTGCACCAGCATCACCGGTGCCGAATTCGAGTTCGCATGCCCCAGCGGGGTGAACGAGCGATACGCGATATCGACGCCACCGAGGTCGACCGTCTCCGACATCATCTGCATTCCCTCGACGGTAGCGGTGCCGCTATTCGTAGATTCCTTCCACCCGCCACCGACCCTCGTCGAACACCAGCAGCAAGGCCCTTTCGTCGTCGAGCACCACCTGGGCTCGCGCCGTCGGACCCGTCGACGCGTGGCCACTGTCCCACCAGCGCTCGTCCACCGGCCACGGTCCGGCCAGACCCGTCAGTCCCCATTCCTTGGTGCCCCAGCGCAATCGCGACGGCGGCGCATCGAACACACCACGATCGGTGACGCCGATTCCGGTTCCCGCCCGATTCATCAGTGTCACCGTCGGACGTGTCTCGATCACTGCCGCCGGAGCAGGCTCGGGTAGCCGTCCCGGCCAGGGATCCGAGGGATCGGACATCGGCACCAATTCGTCGCCGAGCGGACGCAGCGTGATCCGCTCGGCCGGCCCGCGGCCACCGCTGAGCACACCACCGAGCACCGATTCGCCACCGAGCAGACCCTGCACGCGCACCAACGCCCGACGCGCTCTCTCGTCCTCGTCCCCGACACTGCCCCACAAACCCAGCTGCAGCTCACCGGCAGCCACCACTTCGATGGGTTCGAGCCGCAGAACGGTGATCGCGGACGTCGGCTTGTTCTCGCTGCGCCCGGTGATCCAGCCGTCGAGTTGCCACCGAACGCGGTCGGCTGTTCCCTCCGGCGTCAACGGCTCGGCGCACCGCCAGATCCGCGACAGATTCTCGCCGTTACCGGTACTGGCATGCACCAGCAGACGAGTGCACGCAACGGCAGCGGCAGCGAGCTTGGTGTGCAACTGCTCGGCCAACCCGCGCCCGGCGAACGCAGCTGCGTCGACCCGATCGATCGGCGGATCGCACAGGTACTCCACATCCAGATCCGGCGGCAGAGCCCTGGCCGACGGCGGACGTTCGGGCTCACCTCGGGCACTGCGATGCGCCAACACGGCATCGGTACCGAAGCGCGACGCCACATCCCCCGGAGACAGAGCCGCGAAGTCACCGATGGTCCGTAAACCCAAGCGGCGCAACAGATCCACCAGCTCACCGCGATCGGCAGCGGACATGCTCGGTTCCGCCGAGAGTTCTGCCACCGGCAACGGCGCGAGAAAGCCTGCACCCCCGCCGCGCGGCACCACCTGCGCATACCGCGCGGCGACGACCGCAGTGGACAGCTCGTCGGCTATACCGATCTGACATTCCACACCGGCAGCCGACGCTTCGTCGATCAACCGTTCCGCAGCCCGATGCTCGGTACCGAAATACCGTCCGACGCCGCGGGCAGAGAGAACCAGCAGGCCCGGTCGCAGCACTTCGACTCCCGGTGCGATGGCGGCGACGGCCGAGACCACGGGCTCGAACAGTCGCGCATCACGATCGGTATCGGCCAGAGCGACATGCACATCCGGGCACCGCGCCTGCGCTTCCCGACGACGCAGGCCACGCTTGATACCCGACGCCCGGGCCGTCGCCGAACAGGCGACAACCCGATTGGCCGAGGTGACGACCACCGGATGCGTCGCGGGCAGATCGGCCTGAGCAGCTGCTGCAACGGCAGGCCAATCGGGGCACCACAGCGCAAGAACACGGCTGGCGAGAACACGGCTGGAACGGTCGATGCTCATGTCGAGACCGCGATCGACAATGGATTCTGTTCGCGCTCCTCGGCATGCCATTCGATGCGGCCGTTCTCCGCACGCAGATCGAGTCGAACGGTGCGGGGCCGCATCGCCTTGCCGCGAGCGCACACCGACAGTCGGACGCCGCGCAGTCGGCCGCGGCCCAGCTCATGGCCCGTGCCGAGGCCGTCGTATCCATGGACCGATGCGTCCAGCCGTAGCTCTGCCCCGTCCCAGTGCCCATCGGTCACCAGCAGCGTCGACCCCTTGCTACGAGCTCTGGCCACCACGGCCCTGGCCCGAGTGGGCGGTACCGACAGACCGCCGAGACCGAGTACCACGAGGTCGACACCGTCGAGCAGAATTGCCGCCACTTCCACCGGGTCGGGGCCAGGGTCGGGAATCAGGGCAAGCTTGCTCAACTGTGCGCCCATCTCCACCGCGGCCAGAATCCCGAAACGAGGCTGCCCGATGACGGCGACATGGCCACCGGCACCGGTCACCGCAGCCACCAACCCGATCAGGAGCGAGCCTGCACCGGACACCGAGGCCACCGTTCCACGCACCAGTCCACCGTGCGGTAGCACCTCGATCAGCGCAGACGGCACCGGAAGAACGGGCCGCTGACGGGTTGGACGCTGTGTCGACGGTTCCGGGTGCACGGGTTCGACGGGGTCCGAATTCTCGATGCGCACCGACGCCGTTTCGCCCCGGGAAGGCACGGCAGCCATCCGGCTACGCAGCAACGCCACGCGCTCCGGCAGCGACAACCCGTCGAGCGCATCCGGCGTGACGGAAGCTCCCGATACAGTCATGTCACTCCCCTTCGCGGCGTAGAAAATCGAGCCGAAACATCGATGTTCGACGAACGCGGGAAGTGGCGTATTCGAACACAATTTCGATCTGCACTCAGTAAAGCCGCTCGGACGGCAACTCGTCAAGGTGATGCCGAAGCCCCTGGTAGATACCTCCGTTCCGCGGCTGCAGGCACGTCCCGCCATCGTCAACTAACCTGTGGACGTGACGGATCAGCAGCGTGTTCGACGGGGCGTCGGGCCCGACTACCTCTTGGCAGGCAGATACCGCCTGGCCGGCAAACTCGGCGGTGGAGGCATGGGCGCGGTATGGCTCGCCACCGACACACTTCTGCACCGTCAGGTGGCCGTCAAGCAGGTCACGTCCACCACTCGGTTGACCCCACAGCAGGCCGTGGAAGTACGCAACCGGGCGATGCGCGAGGGTCGCATCGCTGCCCGACTCTCCAGCCCCCACGCCATCGCGATGCACGACGTCGCTCTTGTCGACGGTGAGCCGTGGTTGGTCATGGAATACCTGTCCTCACGCAGTCTTGCGCAGGCACTCGGCACCACCGATTCGCTACCACCGTTCGAGGTCGCTCAGATCGGCGCACAGATCGCCGACGCCCTGACCGAGGCGCACGAGGCAGGAATCGTGCACCGAGACATCAAGCCCGGCAACATTCTGATCGCCGATCGCGGCAAGGATCTGGGCATCGTCAAGATCAGCGACTTCGGCATCTCCCGCGCCAAGGGAGACGTCGAAGAAGCCGACGACAGCGTGATCACCGGCACCCCGGCATATTTCGCACCCGAGGTCGCGCGCGGACAGGATCCCACCGCGGCCAGCGACGTGTTCTCCCTCGGCGCAACGCTGTACACGGCCATCGAAGGCAAACCGCCGTTCGACATCGACCACGATTCGATCGCACTGCTGCACCGAGTTGCCAAGGGGCAGATCATCGCTCCCACCCGCAGCGGCGATCTCACGGGCCCGTTGCTGCACATGCTCGAGCCCGATCCTGCCCGACGCCCCACCATGGCGCAGGCCCGCGACGAGATCATCCTCGCCGCGATCAGCAAGCGCGGCACCATAGCTCAGCTGCGCGGGGTGCCTCTGACGTCTGCGGACGGCGTGGTCCCGGCATGGGCGAGGCGCTCGACACCGGTCTCCGAATCTCGCCGTCCGTCGAGGGAGTTCGGAAGAACCATCGCGGGCCTACCGGCCGTGCAACCCGGTGAGAGCCAAGCCAATCCGGTCCCGTCGACGTATTCACCACCACCGTTCGATCTGCCGAAGAAAAAGAAGAACCCGATCGAGGACGTCCTGATGCGCATCGAGGACGTCATCGGTGACCGAACGTCGATTCCGTCGACCGCAATCCTCGCTGCCCTCGTTCTCGTCGTCGTGATAGTTCTGGTTCTGGTGATCGCCCTTCTGCTGTAGTCGAGCCCCTCAACGCGACTCGTGCACGATGATCGCGATCTGAACCCTGTTGTTGCACTCCAGTTTCGCGAGGATTCGCGACACATAGGTCTTCACGGTCGCCACACTCATGTACAACTCGGCGCTGATCTCGGCATTGGACTTCCCCGACCCGACAGCGCCCGCCACCTCGCGTTCTCGATCGGTCAGAGAATCGAGTAGGGTCCGCGCCCGCGCCGTGGCGGAGTCGTGCGATCGAGCGTCCTGCTCGCGCCAATGGGCAACCAAGCGTCCGACGGCCGCCGGCGACAGCATCGATTCCCCGGTTCCGACGCGATGCACCGCGTCGACGATGTTCCGCGGCGGTGTGTCCTTGAGCAGGAATCCGTTTGCGCCCACCCGCAGTGCCCGCAGCAGATACTCGTCGGTATCGAAGGTGGTCAACACCACGATGGCCGCCGTGAACCCCTCTGCGCGAAGCATTTCGGTGGCCGCGAGCCCATCCAGGACCGGCATCCGCACGTCCATCAGAACCACGTCGGGAGACAACGTATGCACCGCCTCGATGCCACTGCGACCGTCGGCTGCCTCACCGACCACCCTGATTCCAGGATCCGAGCTCAGGATCAGCGACAGGCCCGCGCGGACCAACGCGTCGTCGTCGACCAGCAACACAGTGAGCACATCGTGACCATCGGCTACTTCGGGCACGGCAACCACGCTTCCAGACGGTAGACCACTCCGTCGCCGCGACGCGCGATTCCGTACTCGATTCGTCCGCCGGCCAATTCGATACGTTCGCTCAGACCGATCATTCCCGACCGCGAACCGGGTACTGCCGCGAAACTCTCTGTACGGAGACCGTTTTCGAGCCACACTCGAAGCTCACCGCCCACCAGCGCGAGTCCGCAGCGCACCGGCAGGCCGGGCGCATGCTTTCTGGCGTTGGTCAGACCTTCCTGAATCACCCGATGAACGGTGCGGGAAACAGAGGGCGTCAACGTTATGTCCGAGGGCATCTCGTCGACGAACGACACCGGAGTACCGGCCTTCTCCGAATCCTCGATCAGTTCGCCGATGTCCGCCACACCCGGTTGTGGACGCGCCGAGGCCGCGACACCCGATCGGAGAACTCCCAATATCTCCCGCAGATCCTCGAGGGCACCGTGTGCATTGAGTCTGATGGTCGATGCAATCGCTTCGACTTCGTTCGCACCGACGTCCGGCCGGACCTCGAGCGCTCCGGCGTGAAGGCTGACCAACGAGATCCGATGTGCGAGAGCGTCGTGCATCTCGCGCGCGATCCGCTCGCGCTCGAGTCCGCGAACGGTCTCGGCGCGCAGATTCGATTCGGATTCCGCTCGCTCTGCCCGCTCACGCAGAGAATCGATCACCTCGCGGCGCGATTTGACGACCGTGCCCCACGCGGCGGGAATGCTGAGAAAAGCCACACTGAGGATCCCGATGTACAGGACGGACTGTTCGACCCACACAGTCGTCCAGATCATCGACGCCGCGAGATGCAGAACCACCACCGCGGTGGTGACCCGCCACGACTTTCGAGACGCCACAGTGAAGATGGCGACCAGCTCGGCACCACCGACCGCGTCGGTCAGGATCGTGCACACCGCCAGCGCTACGGCGATCTCGATCGGCCACCGACGCCGCCACCACAGCAACGCTGCGCCGAGAACGCCGACGACGATCGAGACGACAGTGCGCGTGTCGGTCATCCCCTCCGTGCCTGCGACCACAGACACGACCAACACCAGAGCGAACAGGATTCCCGCTGCATCCCACGCGCGCTCCCGATGCCGTCGCAGCAGAGTCATCATCGAACCGTCACGATCGAACCAGGGGGCGCCAGTACTGGCTCGTCTTCTTGTCGCGCACCACCACGCCGAGTCGGTCCAGCTCCGAACGCAATTCACGCGCATCCGAAGCGGCCTTCTTCTTCAACGCCATCTCCCGAGCTTTGAGCACCGCGTTCACTTCCGGTGCCAGACCAGGAGTTTCGGGCACCCACAGGCGATAGAGATCGTCGTACGGATCGCCGGTCGCGACCGAGTACCCTCGCTCCTCGAACGCCGCCTCGATGGCAGCACGCTTCTCCTCGCTCGGCACCCGCACCAACTGACGCGAGGCACCGTCGAGCAGGACCAGTTCCTTGCCGTCGACGAAGACTGTGCCGACCCGAGACTTCGAGATCGTGGCGGTCTCGCCTCTCTCGGTGATGCGTACGTGCGCCGTCGATACCGTCACTCGCACAGTCTCGTAGAACGCGGCGGCCACCAGCGCCAACCCCAGTAGTATCCCCACCCCGATGCAGACGTACCGCACCCACCATTGCGACCACGATGCGATCAGCTGCAGCGGCCCTTGAAACGGTATCCAGGTCAACGACGCTCCCCAGGACGCCACATAGGGCAGCGTGAACCCCAGTAGTCCCCCGATGATCACGGCACCGGCGATCAGGACGAGCCGATCGCCTCGGGAGAACCACAGCACCGCAGGCGAGGTCTCCCCGAGCATCTTGTCGTCCATACCCTCACGGTATCGAGTGTGGGAGCAAGTACCCAGTCATCGAAAGTCGATACTTCTCCACCGACTTTCGGGTGACGTCGACCCTCGATCAGCCGAGAACGGGCATCACCAGTGTCGTCAGGGCGCCGTCGACTGCCGACCGCACCAGCATCGGATGGTCCGGAGCGGCGAGATCGAGCATCAGGTCCGGTCCGACGGCCGATGCGACGGCAGCCTGCAGGACGGCCGCGTCGAAGAACACCGTCATCTCGGAACCGGTAACCCGTGCGGGGACGGGAACGCCCTCGACAGTCAGGCCGTCCGGGCCCGCGTCGATCCGCAGCGTGCCGCTGTCGAGGGGAACGAAATCTCGTGGCACCACAACCCTCGTCGCGGTCGGAGCCAGACCGTCGATGATCGTCCGCCAGTCGGGAAAGTCGCCGTCGACGAGATCCACAATCTGCTGGACGCCTTCGACCTCGAGCACCATCGCGTCGTCGGTTGCCGTCAGCACACAGTTCCCCGACGCTGGTAGAGCCCCGAGAGAGCCGACCGCTGCGATGCGCGACCAGGATGCACCGGGCGAGCTCTGTACAACGAGGCTGCGGGTGGAGAGTCGATACCGATCCGTCGCGGTGAGGGTGACAGATCCACCGTCGACCTCGACCAGCACGCCCCGCAGCACCGGAAACTCCTCGCTCGTTCCGGCCGCAGACGCGACCTGTTCCACCGCCGACGCGAAATCGGCGGCAGATACCGTTGCTGTGCAGTATTTTTCGTCGAA
This sequence comes from Rhodococcus sp. IEGM 1330, assembly GCF_033142445.1. Lineage (NCBI taxonomy): Bacteria > Bacillati > Actinomycetota > Actinomycetes > Mycobacteriales > Nocardiaceae > Rhodococcus > Rhodococcus sp. IEGM 1330. Next base: position 373,424 of record NZ_JAWLSB010000001.1, on the reverse strand, counting down.
CAACCGGCGGATGGACACTGCGGCCTCGGCTGCTGCCCGCGCGCGTGCGGCGAGCTCGTCGACGTGCCGATCCACGATGTCGACTGCTGCAGCGCCGTCTCCGTCGAGGGCGGAGGCCACCTTGTCGAGCGGCATACCGATCTCGCGAAGTTGTCGAATGATGTTCGCCCGCTTCGCTTGTGCTCGGGTGTAGTAGCGATAGCCGGACTTGGCGTCGATGAAGGCCGGGACGAGCAATGCACAGTCGTCGTAGAACCGCAGGGCGCTGGGGGTCAGCCCGCTCGAGCGAGCGAACACACCGATGGTCAGGAATTCTTCGTCCGAATCAGTCATGGTGAAATCCTGAGGCTTCGGGTTGGTCGAAGGTCAAGCGTGATCGCGACGACTAATCGATTCGACGCTTGTGCGCCCATCGAGTGAGCGCATTCCTGTTGGACTGCTGAGTCTTTCGGAGAACGTTCGAGGCATGCGTCTCGACGGTCTTGACCGAGATGAACAGATCCTCGGCAATCTCACGATAGGTGTACCCGCGCGCCAACAACCGCAACACCTCGAGTTCACGGGGCGTGAGCGAATCGAGTTCCGGATCCAGCGGGGGCTCCGGGGCCGCACTGCGACCGGTGAACGAATCGAGGACGAACCCGGCCAGACGGGGGCTGAACACGGCATCTCCCCCGGCGACGCGTCGAACACCGTCGGCGAGCTCCGAACCGGAGATCGTCTTGGTGACGTACCCCCTCGCCCCGGCACGGATGACGGCGATGACGTCCTCGGCGGCGTCGGACACACTCAGGGCGAGACATACCGGCCCCTCGGAGATGCGGTTCAACACTGCCACGCCGCCGCCGTCTGGCATGTGCACGTCGAGCAACACCACGTCCGGCTTCGTCGATTCGATGCCCGAGACCGCCTCGGCGACACCTCCAGCTTCCCCGACGACGTCGATGTCCGCCTCGCGAGCGAGTTCGGCTCGCACACCGGAACGGAACACCGCATGGTCGTCGACCAGGAAAACGCGGAAAGGTTCGGTCACGTCGGCTGCTCCTGCTGGGTGGATTCGGACGATTCGGTGGTGACGGCGGCACCGTTGCGGGGCATGAAGATTCGCACTTCGGTTCCCTTGCCGACAGTCGACCGTACCTGCACCGTGCCACCGCGACGCTCGATGCGTCCCCGAATGGACTTCGCCAGGCCCTGTCGATCCTCGGGTACCGCCGATTCGTCGAACCCGGTACCGCGATCGCGGACGAAAACACTGACCTGTTCCGGTTCGGTCTCGGCGAACAGATCGATATTGGTCTCACCGGAATGCTTGGCCGCGTTGACAAGAGCCTCTCGCGTGGCACCCAGCAGCGCGGTGAAGCTCTCGCGGGACAGGCCCGACTCGACGTCGTCGGGCAGCAGATGCACGTCGCCGACCGTGATGGGTCGAACCGTCACGCCGTGCTGATCCTCGACCTCACCGGAGATGGTCTTGAGCGCGTCGGCCAAGCTGGAGTTGTCGGTGTCGCCGCCGTCGAACAGCCATTTGCGTAGTTCACGCTCCTGCCCGCGCGCCAACCGCATCACCTCCTGCGGCTGATCGGACTGCTTCTGGATCAGTGCCAGTGTCTGCAGCACCGAATCATGCAGGTGCGACGCGATTTCCTCGCGTTCGTCGTTGCGGATGCGTGCAGACCGCTCGGCACCGAGCGCGCGCCAGGTACGCAACCAGATGGGAACCGTCAACAGTCCTACGCCGACGAGAGTGACCACCACCGCCAGCAGCGACGAGCGCAGCGCGGCCAGATCGACGCGGGCGAGCACCACCACGGCGAGGCCGAGCACGATCAACGTCGCTCCGCCGACGACCCTCGCCCAACTCAACACGGTCGGATGCTTGGGGAGCCCCAGAGCCGTTCGCGGTCCCTCGGAGTCGAACTCGCGCCATACCAGGGCCGCCCCGATCACCACGACGATGACCGGCACGATGACCGAAGCAGCGGTACCGCTGAGCAGCCAGGCGAGGCCGACGGCGAGGCCGAGACCGATAGCAGCCAACCCGAGCGCACGCTGGCGTTCGGCGGCACTCGGATGCGCAGTGTCCTCGCCCGCAGGCGTGAACATCCAAATCAATCCGTATGCGGCGATGCCTGCACCGGCGGACGCGGCAAGCAGCGCGAACGCCACCCGAACCTTGAACACGTCGATGCCGAGATGGTCGGCGAGCCCGCCTGCCACGCCGCCGACGATGCGTCCGCCGCCGCGGCGTTGAAAGGGGGCAGGAGCGGAGCCTGCAGAAGCGACCGGGAAAACAGGAGCGGAGCCTGCAGAAGCTACCGGGAAAACAGGAGCGGAGCCAGCAGGAATGGCAGGGAGTACAGGAGTGACGGGGAAGGCGGTCGACGTGGCATGGGTAGCCGTCGCGTCGCCTGCCGGGGACGGTGTGTTCCGGGCGGCGTCAACGGGTGGATTGTCGACAGGGTGCACGCCTTCGATCCTGGCACGGATGCGGTGGTCGTCGCATCAGGGTTCGCCCTGATGTTTTGCGGGTCCGACGAGGTGGACCCGATTTCGGGGATGAATATCAGGGGTATCCCTGATGTGTTTCGTGGTCGTGGCGGCCACGATGGTTGGCATGAGCAATGTGACCGTCTCGGATCAACTTCAGCAGATGTGGCGCACCCGTCCGCACCGCTTGCCGCAACGCGGGCATGTGGCGGGTGTTGCGGCCGGTATCGGCTATCGATACGACGTCGACCCGGTTCTGATTCGGATCGCGTTCGTCGTCTCCACCTTGTTCGGCGGTACCGGCATCGTGCTGTATCTGGCGGCGTGGCTGGTGCTCAACCGCGCCGGTGACACGGCGTCGGGTGCGGAGTCGCTGGTCGGGCGTGGAAACAGCTCCGATTCGACGACCAAGATGGTGGTTGTGGCGGTGGCATTGGTCATCGCGGTGTCGACCATCGGCCCGGTAGGTGTCGGTCTCGGCGGTTCGGGGCTGATCTCTCTGGTGGCGATGCTCGGTGGACTGTGGTTGCTGCACCAACGGTGCCCGGAGCCGCCGCCGTACATGCGGACGGCGGAGTTCTCCCGTACTCGCTACGCCCCGATGCCGTTCGGGTCTCCCAGCACGTCGGCCGAGCAGTGGACGGCCGCGCAGTATCGTCCGCCACAGTTCCAGCAGGAGCGCTACACCCCGTACACGACTCTGCCGAAGAGCTACGTTCCGACACCGAAGCCCATCGATCACACAGGCACCGACGCAGACGCAGACACCGTGAACCTGAGCAAGGCCACCGCATTCGCCGAGAAGCCGACCGACACGCCCACCGACATGCCCACCGTGACTCCCCCGTCGTGGGACCCGCTCGGTGTGGCACCGTTCGCCTGGGATCTTCCCGAACCGGCAGGCACATTCCCGCCTGCGGCGATCGAACGCAAGCGCCGATCACGTTGGACGGCAAGCTTTCTCGGCCTGGCTCTGCTCGCTGCCGGAATCACCGCGGCGGTAGGTGCCTCAACCGGCGGGGACTGGGCCTCGGCGGGCCGCGTCGGAGCCGTCGCTCTCGCGGTCATCTCCGTGGGACTCGTGCTCGGCGCATTCCTACGCAAGGGCTACGGATTGCTTGTGGTCGCGGCACCCCTGGCCGGCTTCGTAGTCCTGGCGTCAGCTGTCGGTCCGATGGACATCGGCAACAGTGCGTCGGGAACGCAACGCATAGCCCCGCTCACCGTTGCCGACCTCGCCGCCACCTACGACGTCGGCATGGGTGAACTGGACCTCGACCTCACGGGCCTCGACCTCACCGAGGACCGCACCGTCGAGATCGATGTGGCGCTGGGCAGTGCATCGGTGACCGTGCCCGATTCGATGAACGTGATCGTGGAGTGCGAGGCGGCGTTGGGTTCGTGCCCCACCGATACCGGTTTCGGCCCGGGAACGAGCACCGATACCCCGGTCTTGACGATCGTGGGCGATCTGGCACTCGGCGAACTGAAGGTGGGGAACCCGTGAAGAAGAACAAGACCGACCGTGTCGGCCACGACTACGACGATTCAGACAGAGAGAATCGCACCTCGAGCCGACGCGGACCCTCGGCACTGCTGCTTCTCGCGGGGCTGGCTGCAATGGTCGTATCGGTCGCAGCACTCATCGGCCAACAGGCGATCGCGGCATTGGGCGACGTCCAGTTCCGCTGGGTGTTCGTGGTCGCCGCGGTGGTCGTGGGCTTCGCGCTACTACTGGGCCCCAGCAGAAAGAGCTGACGCCGCTACTCCCACTCGATGGTGCCCGGCGGCTTGCTCGTGACGTCGAGAACGACTCGGTTGACCTCCGGAACCTCGTTGGTCACCCGAGTCGAGATCGTTTCCAGCACGTCGTACGGCAGCCTGGTCCAGTCAGCCGTCATCGCGTCCTCGCTCGACACCGGACGCAGCACGATCGGGTGCCCGTAGGTACGGCCATCGCCCTGCACTCCGACACTGCGCACGTCGGCCAACAGCACCACTGGGCACTGCCAGATCTGCTGATCCAAGCCCGCGACCGTAAGTTCTTCTCGGACAATCGAATCAGCATGACGGAGCGTGTTCAGACGGTCGCGGGTGATCTCACCGACGATGCGGATCGCCAGACCGGGTCCGGGGAACGGCTGCCTACCGACGATATCCTCGGGCAATCCCAGTTCGCGTCCGACCGCACGAACCTCGTCCTTGAACAGCGCACGCAGCGGTTCGACCAGGGCGAACTGCAGATCGTCCGGCAGCCCGCCGACGTTGTGGTGGCTCTTGATGTTCGCAGTACCGGACCCACCGCCGGACTCGACGACATCCGGGTACAACGTGCCCTGCACCAGAAACTCGACCGCGTCGCCGTGCTCGGCGTTCTCGCCCAGCACCTCGGCCACGGCACCTTCGAAGCTCCGGATGAACTCGCGGCCGATGATCTTGCGCTTCTCCTCCGGGTCGGAGACGCCCTCGAGCGCACCGAGGAACGTGTCGACCGCATCGACGGTGACCAACTTGGCACCCGTCGCGGCGACGAAATCCTGCTGCACCTGCTCACGCTCGCCGGCGCGCAGTAGTCCGTGGTCGACGAAGACACAGGTCAGCCGGTCACCGATCGCCCGCTGCACCAGTGCCGCCGCCACTGCGGAGTCGACGCCGCCGGAAAGACCACAGATGGCCTTACCCGTGGGGCCCACCTGCTCCTGCACTGCGTCGACCAGAGCGTCGGCGATGTTCGCTGCAGTCCAGTCCGGGGCGATGCCCGCCGTCTCGTGCAGGAACCGGCTGAGCACCTGCTGCCCGTGCGGGGAGTGCAGAACCTCGGGGTGATACTGCACGCCTGCCATGCGCTTGCCCTCGTTCTCGAAGGCAGCGACCGGCGCGCCTGCGCTGGTGGCGGTGACGGTAAAGCCCTCCGGGGCCACGGTCACAGCGTCACCGTGACTCATCCAGACCGGCTGCGTGGCGGGCAGACCGTCGTGCAGACGACCGCCGTCCACGCTGAGTTGGGTGCGACCGTACTCCCGCGTTCCGGTGTGTTCGACGGTTCCGCCGAGAGCCTGAGCCATGGCCTGGAATCCGTAGCAGATGCCGAACACGGGGATGTCGAGGTCGAGGAGCGCGGAATCGAGCTCGGGCGCACCCTCGGCGTAGACGCTGGATGGTCCGCCGGAAAGCACAAGTGCGACAGGGTCCTTCGCCGCGATCTCCTCGGCCGTCGCGGTATGCGAGATCACCTCGGAGTACACATTGGCCTCGCGCACACGGCGGGCGATCAACTGCGCGTACTGGGCTCCGAAATCGACGACGAGAACCGGGCGTGCGTGTGCGGGATCGTGTGCAGAGGAGTCGGTCACCGGGTCAGTCTAATGGGACTGCTCGAACGCTCATGCAACACCCGAATGCGCGACGGGCTTCGCCGACGAGCCGGACCTGATCTCGACGATCGGCAGCCGCAGACCACCCGGTGCATCCACCGGAACCACCGGAGAGTTCGGCGCGATCGGGTCCAGCCGCTGGTACGGCAGCCCCGGTGCCGGACGCAGATCCAGCTCGCCCTTGTTCGGCCACAGCGCTGCGGAACGCTCGGCCTGAGCGCTGATCGTCAGCGACGGGTTCACTCCGAGGTTGGCCGATACGGCAGCCCCATCGACCACACTGAGAGTCGGGTAGCCGTGGACGCGGTGGTACGGATCGATGACGCCGTGCTCGGAATCCGAGGCGATCGCGCAGCCACCGAGGAAGTGGGCCGTGAGCGGGATGTTGAACAATTCTCCCCAGGTACCGCCTGCCACACCACCGATCTTCTTCGCGATGCGTCGGGTGGCGTCGTTGCCCTCGGGGATCCACGTCGGGTTGGGCTCACCGTGCCCCTGCTTGCTCGAGATCTTGCGGCCGAAGGGCCCACGCTTGGTGAACGTGGTGATCGAGTTGTCGAGATTCTGCATCACCAGCGCGATGATGGTTCGCTCGCTCCAGCGCCGCACGTTCACGACGCGGACGAACTGGACCGGGTGCGCGATCAACGCGAACACGAACTTGAGCCACCGGGGAATCTTCCCGCCGCCGTCGGTCATCAGCGTCTGCAGCATGCCCATCGCGTTCGAGCCCTTGCCGTAGCGGCACGGTTCGATGTGGGTGTTGGGGCTGGGGTGGAACGAGGACGTGATCGCGACTCCGCGAGTGAGGTCCATGTTCGGATCGACCGCCAGCTTCGCGGCCCCGACGATCGACTCGGAGTTGGTGCGCGTCAGTTCCCCGAGCGTGTCCGACAGACGGGGCAGCGCGCCGGTGTCCTTCATCTTGTGCAGCAGGTTCTGCGTACCCCAGGTGCCTGCGGCGAGAACCACATTGGCCGCACTGTAGGTCTTGCGTCCCTTGCGCAGCCGAGCGCCGGTTCGTTCGGTGTCGACGTCCCAGGTGCCGTCGGATCGGGGAACGAGACCGGTGACGGTCGTCATCGGCACGATCTCGGCTCCTGCGCGCTCGGCCAGGCCGAGGTAGTTCTTCAGCAGGGTGTTCTTGGCTCCGTGACGGCAACCGGTCATGCACTCGCCGCACTCGATACATCCGGTGCGCTCGGGGCCTGCGCCGCCGAAGTACGGATCCGGGACCGTCTTGCCGGGTTCTTCCCCGAAGAACACTCCCACCGGCGTCTGAATGAAGGTGTCGGCAACGCCCATGTCCTCGGCAACCGACTTCATCACCTCGTCGGCAGGGGTCATGTGCGGGTTTCGCACGACGCCGAGCATCCGGGTGGCCTGGTCGTAGAACGGCGAGAGCTCACTGCTCCAGTCGGTGATGTGCGCCCACTGCTTGTCCTCGAAGAACGGTGCCTGGGGCTTGTAGAGGGTGTTCGCGTAGTTCAGCGAGCCGCCGCCGACTCCGGCACCGGCGAGGATGAGGCAGTCGCGCAACAGGTGCACGCGCTGGATGCCGTAGAGGCCGAGCTTCGGTGCCCACAGGAAGCGCTTGAGATCCCAACTGTTCTTCGCGAAGTCCTTGTCCTCGAAGCGTTGTCCGGCTTCCAGGATGCCGACGCGGTATCCCTTCTCCACCAACCGAAGCGCGGTGACGCTTCCGCCGAAGCCCGAACCGACGATCAAGACGTCGTAATCCGTTGCGCGAACAGCTGAACCCATGGTGACCTCCGCTACATCCGATGCTGTCGAACAGTATGCACACCCCCATGTGACTACCGCCACAACCGATTCTAGCTGTTACGAGAGGTATCACCAACCCAGGGTCGACTTACGTGGACGACATGCAGCAGAAAGGGCGCGCACCCCCGTGTGAAAGGAGTACGCGCCCTGACGGAGCCGACCTGATCAAGCCCTGACGTTCAGGCCCACCTTCTGGAATTCCTTGAGATCGGAGTACCCGGACTTCGCCATCGACCGACGCAGTCCGCCGACGAGGTTGATCGAGCCGTACGACTCACGCGACGGTCCGTTGAGCACCTGATCCAGGCTCGGCCGCTCCCCTGCAGACATCGGCAGCAACGCACCGCGCGGCATCGACGGATGCGCGGCGGCCGACGGCCAGTACCAGCCTCCACCGGGAGCCTCCGCAGCGACGGCAAGCGGAGCACCGAGAACCGCAGCATCGGCACCGCAGGCGATGGCCTTGGCGAGGGCACCGGAGGTGGTGATGTCGCCGTCTGCGATGACGTGCACGTAGCGCCCGCCGGTTTCGTCCAGGTAGTCCCGACGTGCCGCGGCCGCATCGGCGATGGCGGTGGCCATCGGAACGCCGATGCCGAGCACCTCACCGGTGGTCGTGCCACCTTCGACCGAGCCGTAACCGACGATGACGCCCGCCGCGCCGGTGCGCATCAGGTGCAGTGCAGTGCGGTGATCGCTCACGCCGCCGGCGATGACGGGAACATCGAGCTCCGCGATGAAGGTCTTGAGGTTGAGCGGCTCGTCCTCGCCGTGAGCCACATGCTCAGCGGAGATGATCGTGCCCTGGATGACCAGCAGATCGAGGCCCGACGCCACGAGGGCAGGCGTGAGAGAGCGAGCGTTCTGCGGGCTCACCCGAACCGCGACGGTCACCCCGGCGTCACGGACCTGACCGACCGCTGCGGCCAGCAGATCCGGCCGAAGCGGCGCGGCGTGCAGTTCCTGCAGGAAGGCGATCGGCGCGTCGGGATCGAGATCGGTCTCGGCGATGTGGATCAGCTGATCGAGCTTGGCCTGCACGTCCGAGTGGCGCGCCCACAGTCCTTCACCGTTGATGACCCCCAGCCCACCCTGGCGACCCAGCTCGATCGCGAACTCGGGCGAGACCAGAGCATCGGTCGGATGCGCGAGCAGGGGAATGTCGAAGCGGTACGCGTCGAGCTGCCATGCCGTCGACACCTCCTTCGACGACCGGGTACGACGGGACGGCACGATGTCGATGTCGTCCAGCTGGTAGGTGCGGCGGGCTTCTCTGCCCATGCCGATTTCAACGAGGTCGCGCACGCGCGCACCTTTCTACTTCGAGAGCGAATCGAATCGGCCGAGGAAAGGCCGAAGCGACTATCGGGTGGTGTAGTTCGGAGCCTCTGCGGTCATCGTGATGTCGTGCGGATGGCTCTCCTTGAGCCCGGCCGCAGTGATCTGCACGAACTGAGCCTTCTGCAGGTCCTCGATCGAGTTGGACCCGGTGTACCCCATCGCAGCGCGCAGACCACCGGTGAGCTGGTGGATGACCTGGTTCAACGGTCCGCGGTACGGGACGCGACCTTCGATGCCCTCGGGCACCAACTTGTCCTCGGCCAGCACATCGTCCTGGAAGTAGCGGTCCTTGGAGAACGACTTCGCTCCCCCTCGTCCCTGCATCGCGCCGAGCGAACCCATGCCGCGGTAGCTCTTGAACTGCTTGCCGCCCACCAGAATCAGCTCGCCCGGGGACTCCGCGGTGCCGGCCAGCAACGATCCGAGCATGGCGGTCGACGCACCGGCAGCGAGCGCCTTGGCGATGTCACCGGAGAACTGCAGACCGCCGTCGGCGATGACCGGAACACCGTGCGGCTTGCACGCGGCCACGGCTTCGAGGATGGCGGTGATCTGCGGAGCGCCGACGCCTGCGACCACGCGGGTGGTGCAGATCGATCCCGGTCCGACGCCCACCTTGACCGCGTCCGCACCTGCCTCGACGAGGGCGAGTGCGCCCGCGCGAGTGGCCACGTTGCCGCCGACGACCTGGACCCGGTCGCCCACCTCGGCCTTGAGCTTGCTGACCATCTCGAGCACCTGCGAATTGTGGCCGTGCGCGGTGTCGACGATGATGACGTCCACCCCGGCGTCGGTCAGTGCCATCGACCGAGCCCAGGCATCCTGCCCGACGCCCACAGCTGCACCGACGAGCAGACGACCGTCACGGTCCTTGGTGGCATCGGGATGCTGCTCGGTCTTGACGAAGTCCTTCACGGTGATCAGGCCGGTGAGCGCGCCCTTGCCGTCCACGATCGGCAGCTTCTCGATCTTGTGGCGACGCAGCAGGCCGAGCGCCGCTTCCGCAGTGACGCCCTCCTGCGCGGTGATCAACGGAGCCTTGGTCATCACGTCGGCGACGCGGCGGTTCTGATCGACCTCGAACCGCATATCGCGGTTGGTGATGATGCCGACCAGCGCGCCGGTCTCGTCGGTGACGGGAAGACCGGAGATACGGAAGCGCGCACACATGGCGTCGACCTCGGCCAACGAGTCGGTGGGCTTGCAGGTGACGGGGTCGGTGACCATCCCGGCCTCCGAGCGCTTGACCGTCTCGACCTGGGACGCCTGATCCTGCAGCGACAGGTTGCGGTGCAGCACGCCCATACCGCCTGCGCGGGCCATGGCGATGGCCATCCGGGCTTCGGTGACGGTGTCCATGGCGGAGCTGACCAGCGGCACCCGCAAGCGGATCTCGCGGGTGATCTGGCTGGAGGTGTCGACCGAGCTGGGAATCAGATCCGAAGCGGCCGGCAGCAGCAGGACGTCGTCGAACGTGAGGCCGAGCATCGCGACCTTGTTGGGATCGTCGCCGCCTGTGCGGACGTGGGCTCCGGGACTACTCATGCGAATCTGGCCCTCCCTAGAGCCTGGTTGCACTCCGGCGCGGCGTGCGGCCGGTGAGAGCTCGCAGGCGCACCGCAGTGCGGGATTGGAGAACGGATGGAGTTTCGGCACTTGCACTCATCTGTTCAGCGCCGTGAACCATGGTATCGGCTAGGGCACAACCAGTGCGAATGCCTCCCACTGTGAGTGGCTTTCGAGCACCGAAATCGCGGTCCTCGGCATTGACTGCGGCGGACGCGTCCGGCATGTCGCAATCGAACGGCTGGCGCAGACCCACCAGTCCTGCGTACCGTGGAGGCGTGCGCGATCAACTGCCTCCCGGTCTACCCCCGGATCCGTTCGCCGGAGACCCAACCGACCCGTCGGCCGCCCTCGACGCCATCGAGCCAGGCCAGCCTCTCGATCCTCAGGAGCGCCTGGCCGTCGAAGAAGACCTGGCGGACCTGGCCGTCTACGAGGCACTCCTGGGCCACCGCGGCATCCGCGGCCTGGTCGTGTGCTGCGAGGACTGCCAGCAGGACCACTACCACGACTGGGACATGCTGCGCGCGAATCTGCTCCAGCTGCTCGTCGACGGAACCGTCCGACCGCACGAGCCGGCCTACGACCCCGTTCCCGACGCCTACGTGACCTGGGATTACTGCCGAGGTTTCGCGGACGCTTCGATGAACGACGCGTTGCACGGCGACGGATTCGACAGCTGACTCTGTCGACACTTCATACGAAGAAGCCCGAGACGATGATCGTGTCGGGCTTCTTCGTTGTTCGTCGGTGACTCGGAAACCCTGTCAGCTGCCGCCGGACGGAACCGACATGCGGTCACCGTTCTCCGACGAGCTGCTGCCTCCGGCGGTCGCCGTCGGCTGACCGGGCTCTTGAAGCACGGTCGGCGTGACGTCGGTCGTCGTCGTGGGACTCGGAGTCGTCGTCGTGGGCGGAACCTCGGGGGTCGTCGTCGTCGGAGCCGGAGTCATCGGCACACCCGTGATATCGGGCGTGACCGAATCCATCGGAGCCGGCGGTAACTGGACCTCCGGGCTGGGGAGCGGAGCCGGGACAACCTCGGCGGGGAGCGGAACAGGCGCAGGCAGCGTCAGTGCCTGCAATTCCTGCAGCAGGCGTGCCAGCCACTGATCGAGCTCGGCACGCTGACCGTCGTCGAGCACAGAGGAACTGCTGTTCGACGCGCCGTCGAGCAGTGCGCGAGCGGCAGTGGTGTCCCCGGACGACAGGAGATTCTCCGCCTCTTGCAGCTTCGACGTCGTATCGATCTGCGCCACAGTCGAATCGGCCTGCTCGGAGAAGACGACCGACTTGACGCTCCACAGCGGATCGTCCGGTGTCGAGTTGTACGAGATGACCACCAGGCCACCCATCACGACGGCGATCGCGGCTGCGGCACCGGCGATGGGACGCAGCAAACGCATCCGTCCACCGCGGTTGGTCGAGCTCGAGCGCGCCATGTCGGCGGCGAGCTTCTCGCGTTCGACCGAGGCGACGACCACATCGAGGGAGGGTCCGGCCGGCATTGCCGGCGTGATCACGTCTGCTCGCCAATTGGCCAGCAGAAGGGCGAGTTGGTACTCGTCTGCGTCATCGGTGGCAATCGGTCCGTCGCCACTGATCGCGTCGATGAACGCATCGTCACGACGTACGGCGACGAGGTCCACAGGACCACCGTCTGCGCCGATGTCGGCATAGGGATCGTTCTGCTTCGGTCCAGTGGAGTTCACGTGCCCACCGATACGCGAGATTCCGCGACGCGGCGTCTCACCGGGGCCATTGTCCCTAGCCATACATTTCACCTGCTCTCACAACTTCGTTCTTCAGTTTTGCGATAGCTCGGTGCTGAGCCACGCGGATAGCGCCTGCAGTGCTGCCGACGGCGGCTGCTGTTTCCTCGGCCGACAATCCGACTATGAGTCGGAGCACCAGAATCTCGCGGTGCTTGGCGGGCAAGGTGTCCAGCAGTGCAGTCATCTGTCGACTCGACTCGGATTCGAGAGCGCGTTGCTCCGGTCCGTGCTCCATCGACACGACATCTGGTACTTCGGCGGCCGGGTCCGATTTGTTACGCGAGGCGCTGCGATGGGCGTCGGCGACCTTGTGAGCCGCGATGCCGTACACGAATGCCATGAACGGACGACCTTGGTCCTGGTATCGCGGCAAGGCGGTCATGACTGCCAAACAAACCTCCTGCGCCACGTCGTCGGCCGAAAGCTGACCGCGCTCAGCCGAACCGACCCGTGCCCGGCAGTACCGAACGACGAGTGGTCGGATGAATTCCAAGACCCGGGACAGAGCCAGTCGATCGCCTTGCGCTGCGGCAACGACGAAAGAGTCCAACTCCTCACCCGCACTGTTCATCGTCGACTGATTTCCCCGCGTTACAGGTACGCACCCGCCTGGGAGCGCTTCCACGTGGTGGTGGAACGAGACCAAGGATAGCGACACCACCCGGTCACAACCGAACCACTCGGTCCGCCTTCGACCCAGGTCCTGGTCAACCGACCGTCGAACCACCCAGACGATCGATGGCGACGGCCAAGTCCGCCGACGCCACCATCCCGGCGGCGACCCCGCCTGTTCCCTCGCACAGCATCGTGGCGGCCCAGCGCAGGGGCAGCAGACCCGCCATCTCCGCAGCGCAGGCCACCTGCGCGGCCGACTCACGGGCCCGGGTGGTCTCACCGACACAGCTCAGTGCCGCCGCAGCCACCAGGTCGGTCTTGACGATGTGGCGTAACGAATCGGCATCGTTGGCGAGAGCTCGAGCGGCCTCGGCGTGTCGGACCGCCCCGGGGCCGTCGCCGCGCATCATCGCCAGCTCGGCCGCCACCCAAGCCGCCCGCAGTGCCGGACGCCACAGCCCCGGACCGACGGGGCCCTGCCGCTGCTCCGCACTGCGGGCCAGCAGGGTGTCCGCGAGGTGAAAACGTCCGCTCCCCAAAGCATCTGCGGCCAGGCCGGTCAGCGCATCGCTACGGGCCTCTACCGAGTCCGTCGATGTCGGCGGTCCGACGAGTCCCACGAGATGGACGGCGAGTCCGTCGAAGCGGCGGGCTCGCTCGTGTTCGCCCACCTGACGCAACCACGACGCTCTGGTCGACGCGTGCAGTGATCGAAGTTCCGGGCTGCGGGGTCTGTGCCGCCGAAGCTCGACTCGGGCGGCGCTGTACCGCCCCTGGCCTGCCAACGCGACGCTGCGAAACCAGCTCTCCCGCGGATCGGCGGCTGCGGGGAGCGGGAATCGGCCGGGGTTGCCGCCGAAGGCAGCGTCGAAGAGTTCGGACTGCGTCGCGGTGAACAGCGAGCTCTGCTCTGTTGGCACGGACGCAAGGGTAGGGCCTCCGCCCGCGACGAACTGCGCGTGAATCCCACCGATTCGACGCAACGCAATTACATGGGCGAATTCACTTTCCGTCCGAAAGGGGCATCGGCGCGTCGTTTCGCGCGCACGGAATGCAGTTTTCAAGGAATTAACAATGTGAACACGGACCAACTCGAAGACGAGAATCTGAACGCTGTGTGGCGAATAGGTTAATCGGCGCACTCGATCGCACAATCGGCCTCCGGCGCGTCGCCTGCCGGATGCGCGCCCACTCGGCCGTTGCCCGGCGATCCGCGCGATCGTGTCGGACACCTCGCGCGGCCTCGACCGAATGGATCGACGTCTGACCCGACGCGTGGAGCCACACTGCCCTCGACACCACCGACACGGCTGTTGATCAGCGGAAATACCGAGAACGGCGGACCGGTCGGATCGAGCGATAGCCCTGTGGTCCGATGCCGGAGGCCCGAGATCCGGCGTACCGCATCGGCAGCCGGAAAGCCGGTGCACTCCCCATGGTCTCGCGTGTCGACGGATTCTTCAACAGGAAGGACACTCACGCGGGTGAGTCGAAGTAAATATCGCCCGTGTTAATTCTTTGTCCCATAACTATGCATTTGCCCACGACAGAGAACTATTGACTCGATTTCGTCGATCCACATAACGTTGTCGGCATTCGGATCACGAATCCGAGAAGCCACACCACCCTAGGAGTTTCCATGCCGCAGCCGAATCACCTCCCTGGGCCGAACGCCGACATTTGGGATTGGCAGATGCACGGCCTGTGCCGTGGCGTCGACTCGTCCATGTTCTTCCACCCGGACGGCGAGCGGGGCCGGGCACGAGCACAGCGCGAGATGCGGGCCAAGGAAATGTGCCGCAGCTGCCCCGTACTCGCCCAGTGCCGTACACACGCTCTCAACGTCAGCGAGCCTTACGGGATCTGGGGCGGGATGTCCGAGACCGAGCGAGAACTGCACGCTCGTCACAACCGCCGCCGCATCGCGGTGTAGTCACCCGAACACACGAGAAAGCCCCCAACCCGGTCGGGTTGGGGGCTTTCTCGTGTCACCGAACGTCAGTGAGCGTGTCCGTGCCCGGCAGAAGGCTCGGAGGCCTCTTCCGGCTTCTCCACGATCGCGCTCTCGGTCGTCAGGATCATGCGTGCAACCGACGCGGCGTTGACCACAGCGGAGCGAGTCACCTTGACCGGATCGACGACGCCGTCGGCCAGCAGGTCGCCGTACGTCAGGGTCGCGGCGTTGAATCCGTGACCCTTCGGCAGTTCTGCCACCTTGCTGACGACAACGGAACCGTCGATGCCCGCGTTGGAGGCAATCCAGAACAGCGGCGCGTTGAGCGCGGTGCGCACCACGGCCACACCGGTGGCTTCGTCGCCGGTCAGGCCGAGGTCGTCGGCCAGAGCCAACGCTGCCTGAGTCAGAGCCGAGCCGCCGCCGGGGACGATTCCCTCTTCGACGGCAGCCTTGGCCGCAGCCACAGCGTCGTCGACGCGGAACTTGCGTTCCTTGAGCTCGGTCTCGGTGGCAGCGCCGACCTTGATGACCGCGATGCCGCCCGAGAGCTTCGCCAGACGCTCTTCGAGCTTCTCGCGATCCCACTCGGAGTCGGTGTTCTCGATCTCGCGGCGGAGCTGACCGACGCGCGCATCGATGTCGTCCTGAGTGCCCGCACCGTCGACGATGGTCGTGTCGTCCTTGGTGACGACGACGCGACGAGCGCGACCGAGCAGCTCGAGGCCGGCTTCCTTCAGACTCAGACCCACATCGGCGGTGATGACCTGACCGGCCGTCACGACCGCGAGATCGTCGAGGAACGCCTTGCGGCGATCACCGAAGAACGGTGCCTTGACTGCTACGGCCTTGATCGTCTTGCGGATGGAGTTGACAACCAGCGTCGAGAGAACTTCACCCTCGGTGTCCTCGGCGATGATGAGCAAAGGCTTGCCGCTCTCGGCAACCTTCTCCAGCAGAGGCAGAAAGTCCGGAAGCGAGGTGATCTTCTCGCGGTACAGCAGGATGTACGCGTCCTCGAGAACTGCTTCCTGCGCGTCGACGTCGGTGACGAAGTACGGCGAGAGGTAGCCCTTGTCGAACTGCACGCCTTCGGTGACCGAGAGTTCGGTGAGCAGCGTCGAGGACTCCTCGACGGTGACGACGCCGTCTGCGCCGACGCGGGTGAGCGCCTCGCCGACGAGTTCGCCGATCTCGGGGTCACGCGAGGACACGGTGGCGACCTGAGCGATCGCCTGCTTGCCCTCGACCGGGGTTGCGGCGGCAAGCAGTGCCTCGGCAACTTTGTCGGCGGCCTTGGAGATACCGGTGCCGAGTGCGATCGGATTGGCTCCGGCCGCGATGTTCTTCAGCCCTCCGCGAACGAGAGCCTGTGCGAGCACAGTCGCAGTAGTGGTTCCGTCGCCTGCGACGTCATTGGTCTTGGTGGCGACACTCTTGACCAGCTGCGCGCCGAGATTCTCGAAGGGATCTTCGAGGTCGATCTCGCGAGCGATCGATACTCCGTCGTTGGTGACCGTCGGGCCGCCGAAGGCCTTCGCCAGGACGACGTGGCGTCCTCGCGGCCCGAGCGTGACCTTGACTGCGTCGGCGAGTTTGTCGACACCGCGTTCGAGTGAACGGCGCGCTTCCTCGTTGAATTTGATTTGCTTTGCCATGTTTCGGTGTTACTCCTTCGAGTAAAGAAACTCGATAGAACGCACACCGCCCCGGGGTCGACACGAGGTCGAATTCCGGGGCGGGATGCGTTGTGGCCTACTTGGCGATGACGGCCAGCACGTCGCGTGCCGACAGAATCAGGTACTCCTCGCCGGCGTACTTGATCTCGGTGCCGCCGTACTTGCTGTAGATGACGGTGTCACCTTCTTTGACGTCGACCGGGATGCGGTTGCCCTTCTCGGTGACACGGCCTTCGCCCACGGCGACGACGGTGCCCTCCTGGGGCTTCTCCTTGGCTGTGTCGGGGATGACCAGACCGGAGGCGGTCGTCGTCTCGGCCTCGTTGGCCTGGACGAGGATCTTGTCCTCGAGCGGCTTGATTTTCACGCTCGCCACGTTGAGCCCTCCAAAGTTATGGGGTACGCGTCCGGGGTCGGATCCCCGGACAGCTGTGTGTAAGTACTTCTCGTGCGGTTCTGACAATCACGGCCTGAACTCGTTCCCGTCGTCGCGGGTGCCGGGACTTCGCTCGGTGCCAACTAGCACTCTATACACGAGAGTGCCAGCACTCAAGGGCTGGGTTCGCCAGGTTCGCGACGCGGTGGTCGCACGCACGCGCACGAGAGCGATCACGCGCCGTTCGACGCAACCACGGAGATCCGAAAACCGCCTGCTTCGGGCCCGAAACGCCGAACACCGGAGTCGTTTCTCGCTGTTTTCCCGGCATCCGCAGAGCCACCGAAAGCCCAGGTAGGAGGTCATGAGTACTCACCGAGCAACCGACCGAGTGGCATATTACGTTCGCGCCGGAGCTCGAAGTAACGTTACGATAACGGAGCTGTCCGAACGATAACGATCGACAGCTGTGCCGCGACATGGCACACATAGCAGTCGATTCCAGACAGGTACACAGGGGCGGGAGGTGCAGCATGCGGGTAGGAGTGGGTGTATCCACCGGATCCGAGGTCGTGTGCGCAGCCCTCGTCACCGTCGACACCGACGGAAGTCGCACGGTCGAGTACCGCACAGTCTCGACCGATCGCCAAGCCAACACCGACATCGGTGATCTGGTCACCTCGGCCATCGAACTCATGGCCTCTCTGATCCCCGGCCACCGGTCCCCCGACGCGATCGCCGTCACCTATCGCACAGAGAAGCACGCTGCGGGTATTCGCGCGGCCCTGGCCCACACCACCCGTGATGTTCGATTGGTACCCGAATCCGCAGCCGCGTCCGCGCACTTGGCGACCACCGGCCTGATCGATCGGTACGACACGATCGCGCTGGTCGATCTCGGAGCCTCGGGTATGTCGGTCACCGTCACCGATCGGACCGCCGAAACGGTACTGGCGCACGGCCGGTCGGACGCCGTCGGCGGCGACGCACTCGACGTGCTCGTCAAGAACCTCGTGCAGGACATGACCCGTGACAACCTTCGGGACGACATCCGCGACGACCGCGGAATCGGGTCTGCGCGGTACCGATCGATCAAAGAACAGCTCTCGCACGAGGACGAAGTCCGCATCGAGCGTTACAGCGGAATCCCGCTGACGATCACCCGTGACGCGTTCGACACCGCCGCGACCCCGATCTTCGACACCGCCGCTCAGTTCGTCCGAGGGGTGTTCGACGAGAGCACTCGCGAACCCGAGGCCATCGTGGTGATCGGCGGAGGGGCACACATTCCCCTGCTCGCCGCCACGCTCACCGACGTGTTCCACGCCCCGGTCGTTCGACTGTCCGAACCCGACGCCGTTCTTGCCGTCGGCGCTGCTTCCGTCGCCGCATCGGCCGTCGGCGGCGGCTACCAACTCGTCTCGGCCACGCGCACCACCGCAGCCCGGATGAGCCGCTACTCCGGTGCGATCGCGGCCGCCGTCGTCGCAGGTGGACTGGTGCTCGCCTACGGTGTGCAGACGATGACGCCGGCCGACGATCCCAACGTCTCACCGGCCGGAAGCGCCGGCCTGTCCGCGACCGAATCGAGCGACGCCGGTACGCCGGTCACCGAGGGCTACTCACCCGACGAGAACCGGCCCACGGCCGGACTCACCCCCGGCGATCGATCCGAGCCGACGGCAACCTCGGTCGACGCGACCGGATCGTCGGCGCGGTTCACCACCACAGCCCCGCCGACCAGTACCCCGACGCTGCGTCCGGCACCCGACCTCCCGCGGATCGAATGGCCGATCGACCCCACGTCGAATCCGGTGTCCCCCGATGCCACCACCGGAATCCCGATCGAACCGCCGACCTCGGTCACCACGATTCCGGTTCGGCCCTCCGAACCGATCGAGCCTTCGGACCCGAGCGATACGACCGAGATCGTCCCGGGTCCGACACCCCAGCCCACACCCGAGTTCACTCCGGTGCCGACCGAGTCGATCAGCGTGCCGACCACCGATGTCAGCGGTTCGGAGCCCACGCCGGAACTGACGGCACCACCGACGGTCTGGTCGCCGCCGGTTGCAGCTCCCGAGGCGTCCGAATCCCCGACCGATCCACTGTCGGCAGCCGAGCCGTCGGCACCGCGTTCGTCCGAGACCACCGCCGCGGCCACGCAGGACGCTCAGCCGGGCACCTGACTGGTCGCGACCGACAGGCCGGGATCGGTCACGGCGGTCAGCGCCGAAGGCTCGGCTCCGCCTGCGACGAGGTGAGCGCCCAGTGCGGCGATCATCACGCCGTTGTCGGTACACAGTCGCGGCTTCGGAATTCTCAGCGTCAAACCTTGCTCGGCACAACGACTTTCGATCAGCGAACGAATGCGAGAATTGGCGGTGGCACCCCCACCCAGAACGATCGTGTCGACGTCGACGTCGGTTGCCGCGCGGACGGCCTTCATCGTCAGGACATCGGCGACGGATTCCTGGAAGGACGCGGCGATGTCCGCGACAGGAATCGGATCTCCTGCACGGTGCCTGGCCTCGACGAACCGAGCGACAGCGGTCTTCACCCCGGAGAACGAGAAGTCGTATCGGGCGTCGCGCGGGCCGGTCATTCCTCGGGGAAACGCGATCGCGGTCGGATCGCCCTCGCGCGCAGCATCATCGAGTGCCGGACCGCCCGGATAGCCCAATCCGAGGAGCCGCGCAACCTTGTCGAAGGCCTCCCCGGCTGCGTCGTCGACCGTGGTCCCGAGCTCGGCGATCGGCCGGGACAGATCGTCGACGTGCAGCAGATGGGTGTGACCACCGGAGACCAACAGTGCAACACACGACGGCATCGGCCCGTGCTCGAGCGTATCCACCGCGACGTGGCCACCGAGATGGTTGACCGCATAGAAGGGCACACCCCAGGCCGCGGCGTACGCCTTGGCCGCGGCAACCCCGACCAGCAACGCCCCGGCCAGCCCCGGCCCGATCGTCACCGCGACGGCGTCGGGACGCTCGATGTCCGCGGCCGACAGAGCCCGCCGCATGGTCGGCACGATGGCTTCGAGGTGCGCGCGCGACGCCACCTCGGGCACCACTCCGCCGTACCGCGCGTGTTCGTCGACGCTGGAGGCCACCTCGTCGGCCATCAGCTCGCAGGTTCCCGCCCCGCCCCACCGGACGATCCCGACTCCTGTTTCGTCGCAGGAACTTTCGATACCCATGACGATCATCGGACTGATCCTTCCGTCTTCTCGGGCCGACGCATGGTGAAGGCATCCGCCCCGCTCGGCTGGTAGTACTTCGCCCTGGTGCCCACGATCTCGAACCCTTCGCGTCGGTACAACTCGATGGCGGGCTCGTTGTCGGTGCGGACCTCGAGAAAGACCGGCCCACCGTGCTCGTCGGCCACTCGGAGCAATTCGTCGAGCAGTCGCCCGCCGATTCCTCTGCGGTGATGCGACGGATCGACACCGATGGTGTGGACCTCGGACTCGCCGACGACGAACGCACCGCGACTCGGCTGCCCCAGCAGAGAGATGCCTGCGTAGCCGACGACCTCACCGTTCTCCCGCGCCGTGACGTAATGATTGTGTGGCGCCGCCAGTTCCGCGATGAATGCATCCTCGGCCCACGGGTCGTCACCCGGGAACAGCACGGTCTCGAGATACGCACACCGAGCAGCGTCCGCCGCCGTCATCGACTCGATCGACACCGTCACTTCAGAGCCTTCGCTGCGGCGCGCTCGTCGAGTGTCTTGGCGTCGGGACGGCGCAGGTACAACGGGACGAGCGGGCCCGGAACGATCCCGCTGCCGATATCGGCAGCGGCAACCGCGACCAATCCGGCCGGAGACGGTGCCTGCACATCACGAATCGGAAGCTCGAATGCCGCAGCATGCGGTGCCGATCCGGCGACCGCGTCGACTCCGACACGATCCAGTTCGGCCGGGGCGACAACGTCGGGTCCTGCAACACGCACTCCGGCTTCGTAACGCGCCCAATAGATTTCGCGTCGGCGCGCATCGGTCACCACCAACAGAGACCCGGGCTCGGAGACATCCGCGGCGATGGCGTCGAGACTGCAGACGCCGTACACCGGAAGACCGAGTGCGTCACCGAACGCCGCAGCCGTCGCCATTCCCACCCGTAAGCCGGTGTAGGGCCCTGGGCCGACGCCGACGACGACGGCCCCCAACTCGGCCGCGGTGATTCCGGCTTCGGCCAAGCACTCGAGGATGTTGGGCGTCAGAATTTCTGCATGCGATCGCGCGTCCACCCGAACCCGTGTGGCGAGCGTCGTGGCCGCTGCACCGGCGGCGGGCTCGGTCAGGCTCACCACACCTGCGGTGACGGCGGGGGTCGAAGTGTCGACGGCAAGTACAAGCACGATGTTTCAGATTACCCGTCTTCAGGGGTGCGGCCGCGCACCCGGTACCCGGTCAGCGTCGTTCTCGCGGATCCGCCCCGCTGTCCACCCGACTCACCGTCACGCGCCGAACATCGGAGTCCGGATCACGCGTCAGACGAACCGACACATGGCCGTCCGTCAGCTTCTCGACCAATCCCTCGCCCCACTCGACCACGACGACGGCGTCGGTGAGGTCGGTATCGAGGTCGAGGGCATCGAGTTCGTCGACGGCCGACTGTCCCGTCATCCCGAGCCGATAGGCGTCGACGTGGACCAACGCAACCGGCGGTAGTCCACGGGGCCGTGACCCGGGCCGATGCTCACGGGCGATGACGAACGTCGGCGAGGTGACGCGGCCCTGCACACCGAGTCCGGCTGCAATCCCCTTGGTCATGGCGGTCTTTCCCGCCCCGAGCGGACCGTCGAGGATTACCAGATCGCCGGCGACCAGAACGTCCGCAAGCCGGGCACCGAACTCGGCAGTGTCTGCGGCAGTGACCAATTCGACGTCCACCGGCAAGGTCAGTGGCTCGTCAGACAACGCCCCACCGCCGCTTCTTGCCCGCGGCCTCCGTTGCCCGTGCGACGAGCCGCGCGATCGCGCCGTTGACCTGTTCGGGGAATTCGAGTTGAACCAGATGCCCACCCTGGCGCACACGCACCGTCTCCGAACGCGGCAGAGCCTGAGCCAGAGCCTCCGAACTGGCGAACGGAATGATCCAATCCTCGTCGCCACACACCACCGACACCGGAATGTTCTCGAATTCCAGCAGGGCCTCGGACTCGTCGTGCAACTCGAGTGTCTCGAGGAAATTGACGATCGTGACGACGGAGGTGTCGTCGATCATCGACTGAGAGAACGCCACCAGCCGCGGGGAGACCCTGGTGCCGTAGGACGCCGCGCGCAGAACCGGTGAGATGAGCGCACGCACAGCACCGCGTCCGAACTGCACGAAGCCGGGCGACGTCCGCACCGCGAGCCGGAACGCGTCGACCGCCGGATTCTGCAGACTACGACCCACCCCGGACTGCGCGAGACCGGCGGCTGTCGTCGAGATCAGGACTGCGCCGATGACCCGCTGGCGCAGCGCATCCGACCGTTGCCGCGCCATGGACAGGATCGACATTCCGCCCATCGAGTGCCCGACCAGAACGATGCGGCCCTTGGGTACCACCGAGCGAATCACCGCGTCGAGATCGAGGCCGAGCTGGCCGATGGTGCAACTCTCCGGGCTCGGCACTCCCGAACGTCCATGACCGCGCTGGTCGTAGAAGACCATGCGTACCGCCCCGCCCCACTGCTGTTCGAGGGCGCGGCGCTGAAAATGCCACGACGACATGCGCAGGCAGTAGCCGTGCACGAAGATCACGGTGGTCTCGGCGTCCGACGGACCCACTTCGCGTACCGCGAGCGGTACACCGTCGTCCGCGGTGACGATACTGCCGCGATCGGCATCCATCAGGTCGAGGTTCTCGGTGGCCAGCGGATCCTTGTTGGACCGAAACGCCGTCTCGCGCACCACAATCGCAATACTCTCCAGCAATCCGAGCATGATCTAGATCGTCGCCTCCCCTGCGCGAGCGCCGACGAACCGTCGTCGGACGCGTCCACGAACGCCGGTGACGACTTCGTAGCTGATTGTCTCGAGCGCATCCGCCCAATCCTGAGCGTGCGCCTCTCCCCTGTCCCCTGATCCGAACAGTAGCGCCTCGTCGCCGACCGCGACACCCGAGCGGTCACCGCCGAGGTCGACGACGAATTGGTCCATGCACACGCGCCCCACCGAGGGGTAGCGACGACCTGCGATGGTCACCTCGAACCGCCCGCTGAGTCGGCGAACGACCCCGTCGGCGTATCCGAGAGCGACGAGGGCGACCACGGTGTCGGTGGGAGCGGTCCAGGTGTAGCCATAGGACACAGATTCACCTTCGCTCACCTTCTTGATGTTCGCCACCTGCGCCGAGAGGGTCATGACCGGGCGCAACCCGAACGTTCCCAGATCGGGCACCGGCGACAAGCCGTACAGAGCAATACCCGGGCGGACCATGTCGAAACCGAGATCGGGTCTGGTCAGCGTGGCTGCCGAGTTGGACAGGTGCACGACGGCGGGAGGCGTTCCGCGCCGGGTGGCGCGCCGCACCGCGTCGCGAAGCCGCTCGGCCTGGGCGTCGTTGGCGGGGTGAGCCGGTTCGTCGGAGCAGGCCAGATGCGAGAACATTCCGGTCAATCGCACTGCGCCCTCCGCGACGGCGGCCGCAGTTGCGTCGAGTACGGCGTCGAGATCCGATTCCGCGACCCCGTTGCGATTGAGCCCGGTATCGATCTTGAGCGAGAGATCAGCGGTGGAACCGACTCGGCGTGCTGCGTGGACCACCGCGTCGAGCTGGGCAGCCGTGGACACCCCGATCCCTACCTGCTCGGCGATCGCCGCAGCGAAATCGGAGTCCGCTCGGTGCAACCACGCCAACACCGGGACCGTCACACCGGCAGCGCGGAGTTCGAGGGCCTCACCGATGGTGGTGACGCCGAGCTCGTGCGCCCCTGCTGCGACTGCGGCGTGTGCGACTTCGACGGCACCGTGGTTGTATCCGTCTGCCTTGAGGACGGCCATCACGGCGGCGTCTCCGGCGAACTGCTGCAACACGCGGACATTGTGGGCCACTGCGTCGAGGTCGACGGACGCCACAGCGCCCGAACCCGTCCGAGGATCGGTCCTCTCGTCGCCGCAGCCGATACTCACAACATTCGATAGTGCCATCCGGTCCGCCGATACGACGGATCAGGGTGCCACAACTCGTGACACACCTGGCCTCGGACGTGGGCCACGCACGACCACGGTCAGACTGTGAGCGAGCGCACGGTTCGGATGGCGTCGGGGATGGACTCACACAGTGGGCTCGCAGAAATGGGTGCCGCGAACTCTCCGTCCGAACCGTGAGCCGCACGGGCCGCGGCCAGCGCGTGGACCTTCGCTCCGCAGGCAGCCGCGGTGGACGGTGCCATTCCCGACGCGAGCAGGGCCCCGAGGATGCCCGACAGTACGTCGCCCGAGCCTGCGGTCGATGCAGCCGATCCCCCGGCGTCGCTGACGAACGTGGTGCCGTCAGCATCGGCGACGATCGTCGCTCGCCCCTTGAGGAGAACGGTGACGCCCCAGCGCGCGGCGAGATCTCGAACCGATCCCACTCGGTCGGGTGCGGGGTCCGATCCCGTCAGGCGGGCGAATTCTCCGGCATGCGGGGTCAGCAGAGTCGGTGCGGCGCGTCCGGCGACCCAGTGTTCGTTGCGTGCGAGGATCGTGAGCGCATCCGCGTCGACGACGACCGGCAGATCGGTTTCCAGAACTCGACGCACGATCTCGGCCGAATCCTCGTCGGTGCCGAAACCGGGACCGACCACCCACGCCTGCACCTTCCCCGCCGCGTCGAATTCCGGGGCGGCAACGACCTCCGGATAGTGCGAAACGACCTCTGCGCCTGCGCTTCCCACGTAGCGGACCATGCCCGAGGTGGCCGCGACCGCCGCTCCCACACAGAGCAGCGCGGCACCGGGGAACGTGGCGCTGCCGGCCAGGACACCCACCACACCCTGCGAGTACTTGTCGTCCGAGGCCGTGGGAATCGGCCACACCCGTCCCACGTCGGCCGGCTCGAACGACGCCATTGCCGCTGCCGGCAGCTCCAGGCCGATGTCCACGAGTTCGATTCGGCCACAACGAGGTACGGCCAGCACGTGAACGGGCTTGCGGGCACCGAACGTCACCGTCACATCGGCAGTCACGGCCGGCCCCGGTGCGGCGCCGGTCTCCGCGTCGACTCCACTGGGAACGTCCACGGCCACGATCGGTGCGGTGATCCGCTCGAGCACGGCAGCAGCATCGGGCCGCAGCGGACCCTTGCCGGAAATCCCCACGATGGCGTCGACCACGATGTCGGCAGGTTCGCACCGAGTCACCATTCGTCCGCCCGACGATCGCAGGGCCTCGAGACCTTCGGCGTGCACCCGCGTCGGGTCGAGCAGGAGAGCCGATACCGAGACGCCTCGTCGACGCAGATACGCCCCCGCCCACAGACCGTCGCCGCCGTTGTCGCCCGTGCCCACCAGAATCGTCACGCGCCGGCCCGCGACTCCTCCCGTACGCACGGACAGCTCGCCTGCCACGACGGTGGCCAGTCCGTACGCGGCGCGGCGCATCAGTACGCCGTTCGGCAGGGAATTCAGCAGCGGCGCTTCCGCATTCCGAATCTGCTCGGGTGTGTAGTAGCCGCGCATGCCGAGCGCTATTCGACGGTGACGGACTTGGCCAGGTTGCGCGGCTTGTCCACGTCGTAGCCGCGCGCCTGGGCGACCTCGGCGGCGAAGACCTGCAGTGGGATCGTCGACAACAACGGCTGCAGCAGCGACGACGCGGCCGGGATCTCGATCAAGTTGTCCGCGAAGGGCCGCACTGCCTCGTCGCCTTCTTCGGCGATGACGACCGTGCGTGCACCACGCGCCTGGATCTCACGAATGTTGCTCAGCATCTTCGAGTGCAACACCGCCCGACCCTTCGGCGACGGCATCACGATGATCACCGGCACACCGTCCTCGATCAGCGCGATCGGACCGTGCTTGAGCTCGCCGGCCGCGAAGCCCTCCGCGTGCATGTACGCCAGCTCCTTGAGCTTGAGCGCGCCTTCGAGAGCAACCGGGTATCCGACGTGTCGGCCGAGGAACAGAATGGTCGTGGCCGTCGAGAGCTCGCGCGCGAGCGCCCGAACCGGTTCGACCGTTTCGAGAACCCGCTGCACCAACTCGGGCATCGCTTCGAGTTCGGCGAATTCACGCGCAACCTCGTCGGGATACTTGGTGCCACGAGCCTGCGCCAGCGCCAGGCCGACCAGATAGTTCGCAGTCACCTGGGCGAGAAAGGCCTTGGTCGACGCGACGCCGATCTCCGGACCGGCCCGCGTGTAGAGCACGGCGTCTGCTTCACGCGGAATCTGCGAGCCGTTGGTGTTGCACACCGCGAGAACCCGCGCCTTCTGGTCCTTGGCGTGCCGAACGGCTTCGAGCGTGTCCGCGGTC
The DNA here is from genome assembly GCF_033142445.1 of Rhodococcus sp. IEGM 1330. NCBI lineage: Bacteria > Bacillati > Actinomycetota > Actinomycetes > Mycobacteriales > Nocardiaceae > Rhodococcus > Rhodococcus sp. IEGM 1330. The sequence goes on along the minus strand of NZ_JAWLSB010000001.1, from coordinate 347,013 downwards.
TCGCCGGACTGCGAGATGGCCACGACGAGAGTCGATCGATCGAGAACCGGGTCGCGGTAGCGGAATTCGCTGGCCAGTTCCACCTCGACCGGCAGCCTGGTCCAGTGTTCGATCGCGTACTTGGCGAGCAGGCCGGAGTGGTAGGCGCTACCGCAGGCCACGACGAACACCTTGTCGACGTCGCGCAGCTCCTGATCGGACAGTCGCTGCTCGTCGAGCACGATTCGACCGTTGTCGAAGTGACCGAGCAACGTGTCCGCCACAGCAGCAGGCTGCTCCTGGATCTCCTTGAGCATGAAGTAGTCGTGGCCGCCCTTCTCGGCGGCTGCCAGATCCCAGTCGATGCGGAACGGACGCCCCTGAGCCTCGTTGCCCTCGAAATCGCTGATGTCGTAGCCGTCGGCCGTGATGACGACAACCTGGTCCTGGCCGAGCTCGACGGCGTCGCGGGTGTGCTCGATGAACGCAGCGACGTCGGACCCGAGGAACATCTCGCCCTCGCCGACACCGAGTACCAGGGGCGTGGAGCGACGAGCCGCGACGATCGTGTCCGCGTGATCGGAATGGGTGAACACCAGAGTGAACGCACCCTCGAGACGACGCAGAACTGCTTTCGCGCTGGCCACGAAATCACCTGCAGTCGGGCCTTCGGCGTACGCACGCGAGACGAGATGGACGGCCACCTCGGTGTCGGTGTCGGACAGAAACTCGATTCCGTCGGATTCGAGCTCGGCGCGCAATGGACCGAAGTTCTCGATGATTCCGTTGTGAACCACCGCGACGGTTCCGGACGCGTCCCGATGCGGGTGAGCGTTGCGGTCGGTGGGACGGCCGTGCGTCGCCCACCGGGTATGCCCCATTCCGGTGGTCCCGACGAACGTGTCGGTGCCGATGTCGTCCAGTTCTGCTTCGAGATTCGCCAGGCGACCGGCCTTGCGCTCGACTGCCGTCGCTCCCGCACCGTCGAGAATGGCGATCCCCGCGGAGTCGTAACCCCGATATTCCATACGCCGAAGCGCCTCGACCACCACACCCAGAGCTGGGCGGTGGCCGACGTAACCCACGATTCCGCACATGGACAATCAGGGTACTCGGCACGACGCGCACGACCCATTCGCTCGGGTCGACGTGTCCGGTGTCCCCCTGACGCGCCGAGGTTCGGTAGCGTCATCTCTCGTGGCGAAACCGAAGAAGCTGGCATCTGCACTCTCCAAGCGCGGCCCGCACAAGGTGCTCCGAGGCAACCTGGCCCTCGCAGGCCAACCCGGTGTCGTCTATACCCCCGCCGAAGGCTTCGGCCTGCCCGGCGTGGCCTTCGCACACGGCTGGATGCTGCGTCCCAGCCATTACACCGACACCCTGAAGCATCTCGCGTCCTGGGGCATCGTGGTAGCGGCACCGGACACCGAGCGCGGTCTCGTACCGTCCCATCGCGGGCTCGCCACCGATCTGGGCACTGTGCTCGACATCATGACGGGTGTTCGATTGGGCCCCGGCAACATCAGCGTGCATCCGGACAAACTTGCCACGGCAGGCCACGCGATGGGTGCCGGCACCGCAGTTCTCGCCGCCTCCCGGCGATCCGACATCAAAGCCGTCGCCGCGCTGTTCCCCGCGCCGACGGCACCCTCGTCCGAGGACGCCGCCGCGGGCCTTGCCGTGCCGGGACTCGTCGTCGGAGACAACTCGAACGCCGATTCGCTCACCGACAACTCACTCGCACTCGCCCAGGCCTGGAACGGACCGTCCATCCTGCGACGAATCGACGGCTCGACCGCGGATGGTTTCGTCGAAGGCCGCCGGATACTCGGAGCACTCGGAATCAACAAGCCCGACCGCAAGACTCAGCAGCGCACCCGCGCCGTCCTCACCGCCTTCCTGCTTTTCCATCTGACCGGTGACTCCGACTACGAGGAACTGGCCGGATCGACCGGCGACATCGACGGGACCAGGGCTGTCGATCCGCATGCGCCACTCGACGCGCAGCCCAAGCCCAAGGCGTCCGCGTCGATCAAGGCGCTGCTCGGACGGGGCTAGTCCCGATCGTCGCCGACCGGTGTCACACCAGCCAGGACCTCGGCTGTTCGTCGGGTTCGGTCTCGACGTGTGGAGTGGGCTCTCGCCGGTCCAGGTGAGCCGGTTGCAGCACAGAGCCCGACATCGGCCCGATGTCGGAGTCCGCTCGACTCACCTCGGCTGAATCCCGTCCGCCTCGGTCGACTGCAGGAGCCTGTGCCCGACTCAACGCCTCGGCCGCCCGCGACATCGCGATCCGGTGCTCGTCGCGTATTCGGTGCAACTCCCGACGCCACCGACTCTCGGTGCTCACAGCTCCCCTGCTTCGCTGAGGCCCGCTCCGGTACCCGTGTCGGCGGGTTCGCGATCGGTGACCGGTCGATCCGCAGCTACCGGATGCTGCACAGCAGGCTGCTCGATGTCGGGTGACTCGGGTGGGCACTGCGCCTGTGCATCCGAATCGGATTCGGACGGCGGCACCGGTTCCGTCGCAGGGACGGGCTCGGCGCCAGGCACTGGTTCGGACGGCGGCACCAGTTCGGGGGCAGGCACAGGTTCGGCGGCAGGCACGGGTTCCGCCGCAGTGACGGATTCGACCGTGGGCACCGGTTCGGACGGCAACGCTGGAGCCGAGGCCGGTGCGTCCACCGCGTCGGCGACACCGGGAACCTCGACGATCTCGGGTAGGCCGAGCGGTCCGATTCCGAGCTCGAACGAGCGAGTTCCGAGTCCAGGAGTCTCGAGTTCGAGAGACACCGCACCGTCGTGTTCGAGTGCGATGCGGGCCCGATGCCCATCGAGCTCGGCCTCGAGATGGCCACGCTCGTCGGTGGCCGCGGGCGACGACTGCCCGGGCTGCGACAACGGAGCCGATTCGGACCGCTGGTCGACACTTCCGTCCGAAGATGCCCCCGTCGTGTTGCCGTCACCTACCCGGCTGTCGACTGCGGCGTCGCCGGAGCCGTCGATATCTCGACCGTCGATCGTCTCGGTCAGCGCGTCGTCGACTCGGTCGACGATCTCGGCGACCACTCGCTCCACGAGCCCGTCCAGAGAATCCTGCAACTCGTCACCGGCAGGACTGTCGGCGGCGAGAGATCCGGCCGGATCCACGCTGTCTGCTCCGGCGAGTGGGTCGGTGCCGGGAAGTGACGCCACCGGTCCGGCCGCGGCCGGCCCGACAGCGGCCGGTGCGGCTCCGGAACCGGCCGGTGCCGAACCGATCTCGGCCGGAGTCGGGTCTGCGGACGAGCCGTCGGGCCCCGGCCACGGCGCTGATACACCGGGTTCGAGTACCCAACCGCGCTCGTCGAGTTCGCCGAACGATGGCTCGTGGACACTGCCCAGAACGTCCACCACCAACGCGAGACAGTCTCTGACGGCGGTGTCCGTGGCGGTACATGCTGCAAGGACGGCCTCGCACGTACCCTGCACCCGCGGAACGAACTCGGTGCCGATCCAGAGCCTGCAGCGTTCGGTCACCTCGGCAGCGAACTCGTCGGAGACATCGCCGCCGAGCGCCCTGTCCTTCAGATCCTCGAACGCAGACGCCAATCGCAGGAACACCGACTCTCGATCGACCGGGAGACACTCGATTCCCGACGCAACCAGAATGGCATCGATCTGATCGACATCTTTGCCGTCCACCAGGTCGATGTCGATGCCGCCGACGAGCTCGGCCTTGTCGGTCACTGCGTCACGGAGAACGTCGACGGCCGCACACATCGTCTGATAGGAATCTTCGATCGACGCGAGGAACTGGGAAGCCTTCTCCTGTTCGGCCGAAAGATAGGTCTGCACTGTCTCCCCCGCATCACCGTGCCAGCGCAACTGCAGAACTCGGCGAAGCTGAATCTGTTCCTCCAGTTGATCGGCGAGTACTGCGGACAGCGTCCCGACGGCGTCCGCATCGTTTCCGAGCGCACCCAGGTTCAGTCCGCGCTGCTCGTCGTACCTGGCGCACATGTCCCGATACTGCGGGACTTCGACGCCAGGAACACGGCCGGCCAGCGGCAGGAAGCGCTCGAAGTACAGCAGTCCTTCTGCGTTCGCATCGAGAATCTCGTCGACCGAGGCCCCGTCACCGGACGAGGCCGAAGGAGGTGTCACCGGTGTGACTCGATCGTGTACGCGGTGGCGTCGTCCTGTTGCTCGTACTCGTTCATCGCGGTGGTGAGGGCGTCGGAAATGTCGTCGACCGAGGACCTCCATGCCCTGACGGCACGCCCGAGCCCGAGGTGCGCCTCGGAATAGGCAGCGCCGAGGTCACCGTAGTTCCGTCCGGTGCCGGCTGTACCGAAGCCTGCGTCGGCAACGGAATCGGCGGCGTCGCCGAGCACCTCCGCCGACAACGCCAATGCATCTGCCACGCCGCGAACTCGGTCCGCGTCCACCCGAACTCCGTCGCTCATACGTTCCCGTTCCCCCTCGAAGTGCCCCTATCTCACTATGACGTGCGCCGACTCACATCGGTTCCCCAGGGAGCGGTAACGTCCCGATGTGAAATGTCCGTAACAGGTACCTGAAGTGGCTGCACCAGCTGCTTACCGAACGAGGAGTCCCATGCACATCGGAACGATGCTGAACTACAGCGGTGGTTTCAACGAGACCGTTGCCGAGGTCGCCGAGCTCGAGAAGGCGGGTCTCGACATCATTTTCGTGCCCGAGGCCTACTCGTTCGACGCCGTCAGCCAACTCGGATTCCTCGCGGCCAAGACGAGCACGATCAAGATCGCGTCCGGCATCTTCCAGATCTACACCAGGACACCGTCACTGACCGCCATGACCGCCGCCGGTCTCGACTACGTCTCCGATGGCCGATTCGTACTCGGGCTCGGCGCATCGGGACCGCAGGTCGTCGAGGGCTTCCACGGCGTCAAGTACGACGCACCGATCGCCAGAACCCGCGAGGTCATCGAGATCTGCCGCCAGGTCTGGCGTCGTGAGAAGGTGCAGTATCAGGGCAAGCACTACCAGATCCCGCTGCCGGCCGACAAGGGAACCGGCCTGGGCAAGCCACTGAAGCTGATCAATCACCCTGTGCGCGAACGCATTCCGGTCGTCATTGCAGCGCTCGGACCCAAGAATGTCGAACTCACCGCCGAGATCGCCGAGGGCTGGCAACCCATCTTCTACTTCCCGGAGAAGGCCGCCGACGTGTGGGGCGATTCGCTCGCAGCAGGCAAGGCCAAGCGTGACCCGTCACTCGGCGATCTCGAGGTGTTCGCGAGTCCCACCCTGGCCATCGGCGAGGATGCGGAGAAGTACCTTCCCTGGGTCAAGCCACACCTGGCGCTCTACATCGGCGGCATGGGAGCCAAGGGCAAGAACTTCTACAACTCACTGGCCCAGCGATACGGGTACGAAGCCGAGGCCGAGAAGATCCAGGACCTCTACCTGGCAGGCAAGAAGGAGGAGGCCGCCGCGGCAGTTCCCGACGAGCTCGCTCGCGCGGTCAACCTCATCGGCCCGGAAAGCTTCGTCAAGGAGCGAGTCGCGGCCTTCGCCGAAGCCGGTGTCACCACCCTCAACGTCGCACCGCTGGCCGAGAACACCGCTGGCCGCGTCGCCCAGCTGACCGCACTGCGCGAACTCACCGCCTGAGACGTCAGACCGACGCGACCCGGCCCGCCAACTCTTCGGCGAGCCGGGTCGCGACGTCGAGTTCGGACGCTTCGACCATCACCCGCACCAACTGCTCGGTACCGCTGGGGCGCAACAGAACTCGACCTGATTCTCCGAGTTCGCGCTCGGCCGACGCCACGGCGTCCGACACCGACGGTGCCGACGCCACCGCTGCTTTGTCGGACACGCGGACGTTGATCAGCACCTGCGGCAATGTCCGCATGGCCGACGCCAGATCCGCGAGGGAACGCCCGGTCTGCGCCATCCGCTCCATCAGTCGCAGGGCAGTGGCGATCCCGTCTCCGGTTGTTCCGACCGCGGGCAGCACGACGTGTCCACTCTGCTCGCCACCGAGCGCGAAGCCGCCGCGGCGCAGCTCCTCGAGCACGTATCGATCGCCGACCGCGGTGGTGCGCAACGTGATTCCTGCCTCGCGCATCGCAATGTGCAGACCGAGGTTGCTCATCACCGTGGCGACCAACGTGTCGTCGGTCAAGTGGCCCGCGTCGTGCATCGCGATGGCCAGTACCGTCATGATCGCGTCGCCGTCCACCACGGAACCCGACGCATCGACGGCAAGGCATCGGTCCGCGTCTCCGTCGTGCGCGATACCGAGGTCGGCACCGTGCTCCACGACGGCCTTCTGCAAGCCCTCCAAATGCGTCGACCCGCACCCGTCGTTGATGTTCAGACCGTCGGGTTCGGCATTGATCGCCACGACCGTCGCGCCGGCCCGTCGATAGATGTCGGGCCCGACGACCGAAGCGGCACCGTGCGAGCAATCCACCACCACGGTCACGCCGTCGAGTCGATGCGACACAGATTCGGCGAGATGCTCGGTGTAGCGGGCTGCCGCGTCGTGCGCGACGTCGATGCGGCCGATCGCGGCACCGGTGGCGTCGTAAGGCTGTGCGTCGTTCCGGGAGCGCCCTTCGGGATCGAGGGCAGCTTCTATCCGGTCTTCGACGTCGTCGTCCAGCTTGTGTCCGCCCGCGGCGAAGATCTTGATTCCGTTGTCGGGCATCGCATTGTGGGACGCAGAGATCATCACACCGAGCGCCGCGCCGTATTCTGCGGTGAGGTAGGCAACCGCCGGAGTGGGGAGCACTCCGACGTCGATCACGTCGACACCCGACGCGGTCAGTCCGGCGGACACGGCTGCGCTCAGCATCGCCCCACTGATGCGCGGATCACGACCGACCACAGCCACGGACCTGCCGCCGTCGACGTTCGGTGCCAGCACGGTGGCCGCGGCGCGCGCGATCTTCAACGCCAGTTCTGCGGTCAGAACCCCGCCTGCCAGTCCCCGAACCCCGTCGGTGCCGAACAATCGCGTCATGAACCAAGAACTCCTTCGAGCGGAGAGAAAGTCGTGAGAAATGCCTCGAGGGCAGGCGTCCGATACTGCTGGAGGCCTGCCCTCGAGGATGAAACGGGTAAGACGCGTCAGCGCTTGGAGTACTGCGACGCCTTACGGGCCTTCTTCAGGCCGTACTTCTTGCGCTCGACTGCACGCGCATCACGCGTGAGGAAGCCCGCGGCCTTGAGCGGCGGACGATCGTCGGGTGCGAGCTCGATCAGTGCACGCGCGATGGCCAGACGCAATGCGCCTGCCTGTCCCGACGGTCCGCCACCGTGCAGCAGCGCGACGATGTCGAAGGACTCCGCGCGGTCCACCAGAACGAGAGGAGCCTTGATCAGCTGCTGGTGCACCTTGTTCGGGAAGTAATCCTCGAGGGTGCGGCCGTTGAGCTTGAATCCGCCGGTGCCCGAGGACAACCGAACGCGAGCGACGGCTTCCTTACGGCGACCGACGGTCTGGATCGGGCGATCGAACACGATCGGTGCCGGAGCGGCTGCAGCTTCGATGTCCGAGACAACCTCGGGATCTTCGACTGCCACGAACTCGTCGGCGGCGATCTCTTCGATGTTCTCCTGCGACGTCACGTCATTTCCCTCCGGCGCCGTCACTGGGACACCTGCTTGATCTCGAACGGAACGGGCTGCTGAGCGGCATGCGGGTGGTTCGGTCCCGCGTAGACCTTCAGCTTGCTCGCGATAACACTACCGAGCTTGTTCTTGGGGATCATGCCGACGACGGCCTTCTCCACGAGACGATCGGGGTTGCTCTCGAGGACCTGACGGGTCGAGCGCGACTTCAGACCGCCCGGATGGCCGGAGTGGTGGTGGTGGAACTTGCCGTCGAGCTTGTTGCCGCTGATGGCAACCTTCTCGGCGTTGATGATGACGACGAAGTCGCCACCGTCGACGTTGGGTGCGTAGGTGGGCTTGTGCTTACCGCGGAGCAGAGTCGCGGCCTGGACGGCGAGGCGTCCGAGCACGACGTCCGTGGCGTCGATCACATGCCACGTCCGGGTGGTGTCCCCGGCCTTCGGGGCGTAAGTAGACACAGAAAATTCCTGTCTTCATGATGTCGCTGCTGGCCAAGACGAGTGGATGCCCTCGGCGGCCAGTTGAGACCCGAGGACAAGAGCTCGATACGCACATATGTACGCGGCGAGCCCATACACGCCAACGGGAGACGATACCGGGAGCGGACGCCCAGGTCAAAACGCCTCCGATCGTCGACGCCTCAGCTCGTCGACGTCGTCACCGCAGGCGCACACACTGCATGCACCGACGGGCAGCGGGCAGCGCCTCGAGCCTGATCGCCGGGATCTCGCTACCGCACCGCTCACAGGAACCGTACGTCCCGGCCGTGAGCCGCGAGACCGCCGCGCCGATCTCGCGTATCTCGGATTCGGTGTCGGTGATCAGCGCCGCAATCTTCGCTCGCTCGAACGCGATCGTCGACCCCTCGGGATCGTGCTCGTCGTCGTCGGTGGTGAATCGCGATCCTTCGATCACCGACGCCAGTTCGGCCCGAAGAGACGCCAGTCGATGCTCGGCACGAGACCGCTCGGCCCCCAGTACTGCTCCGAAGTCCGTCACCGAACCAGTAGACACCCCGACCGGCGTCGTGAACAGGACACTGAGCTCACAAGAAGACGAAAAGCCCCGACCGATGTCTCGGTCGGGGCATCCACTCTTCGTGACGACAGGTCAGCGAGCCATCCGCGCCTTGTTGGCCATCTCGACGCCGTGCATTGTCTCGCCACCGGTGCGGGCGGCCGCGACGAGGCTCGACAGAATGAGGTTGAGCTCGTCGGATGCAGAGTTCCACTGACGCTGCAGCTCGTAGTAGGACGTCATCGCGTCGCCCTCCCACGATTCGTAGAGCCGCTTCGCGGTGCTGTCCACGTCCCCGAGAAGGTCCTTGGTCACGTTCGCCTGCTTGTTCATCGCCTCGGTCAGCGCCGCGATCTGCGCGAAGTCGTATTTCATGTCGGATCAGTCTCCTTGGTCGAGCGTGGTCGTGTGGATTGTCGTGTGGTCACCGGATGCGACGTTCACTTGAACGAGGACAGTCCCGAGTTCAAGGATCCGGCCACCTGGTTCACGGCCGACACGTTGTCGTCGTCGGCGTCCGAGTAACCGTGGCCGTTGGTCTTGATGTCCGCGGAGATCTGCTCGAGCGCACTCCGCATCTTCTGCGCACTGGTGTCCCACTGGGCCATGACGTCCTGGAACGACTTGCCCGCCTTGCCGACCCACGCCTCGGCGGTCTGCTCGACGATCGAGCGAACGGCCGAATTGGACGCGTTGATCGACACGCTCAGGCCTTCGATCGTGGCTCCGGCAGCGACGAGCTCCTGCGGTGTGACCGTGACGCCGTTCGACGAACCCGTAGCTTCCGGTCCCCCTGGATATCCCACTTCGACTCCTTGTCTTCGATACTCGATTCACATGCACCCGCGGCGCACGTGCTGCTCGACCGAGAGGCCACTGTCGGCCCGCTCACTCCCCTACATCTCCTTTGACGCATCGACCCCTCGATTCGGTTCCGGCCGTGCACGAAAAACTGTGGGCGTCTCTCACGACGCCGGAACGATGTCCAACGTCTGGGTTGCCTGCCCGCATTCGGCGTCGATCACCGTCGCGTCGTCTCCCTCGAACTGGCAACCGATGCTGACCTGAAGGTCGGACTCCACGAACACGCGCCACAGCACCGTCGAGTCGTCGATCGGTCTCTCGGTGTAGGCGATCCCGACGCGGCCGCCGAAATCGCGTGTGGGTTCGAGAGATCCGATGGTGGTATCCGGCCCACGGGCATCGATCGCCGAGCGGAGCTCGTCGGCGACCTGTTCCTGCGTCGAACCCGGCAACAGGTCTGCCACAGTGACGACGATCCGACGCTCGGGCGGGGTCGGCGGAATCAGCACCATTCGGTCCGGGTCGTCCACGGCCGTCCAGGTACCCGGCAACCGCATCGAGACCCGCCCGGACACGAACGTCACCGTCTCGACGGGTGTCGGCGCGTCGGCCGTCGTGGTCGGTAGCGGTTCGACGACGGACGACGCCGTAGCACTCGGGGCCGCGACAGGCGAAAACGGTTGCGCCGCAGCAATATCCGAACCGTCCTGAGACTGTCCGGCGAAATACAGAGCTGCGCACACGAATGCGATGACCGCCGCAGCGGCACTCACAGCCGCGAGCAGTAGGGGACGCCGCTTCTCCCTGGACCGCGGCGGTGCGGTGACGTCGTCGAGCCATGCCGCCGATCGCGTCGTCGCGGCACGGACCGACGGTGCCGGGACGAGATCCGCACCGGCTCGCCGGTACAGCGACCTGGCGATATCGAGGCCGGTCAACCACTGAGTGGGGTGATCGACGACCGGATCCGCTCCGGCGCAGGGCGCCACCACGTACACCTCGTCGGGGCAACGAACGACCGACGACCGAACGTACTCCCCGACCGCTCGTCGCCAACCGTCGTCGTCACCCGCACCGAACGGAAGGATCGCGCCGGTGTCTCCGCCATGCGCCCCCGACTCGTCGAGGACGACGACCGACGTATCGAGAGCCCCGACTTCGACGACGACCGCGGCGGACGGCGCTCGTTCACCCGACCACGACAGGGCGGCCTCGGCCGTCTCCACGAGCACCACCTCGTTCGCCGAGGTCGCAAACATTGCGCGGAGGATGCCCGAGCGTTGCTCGCCCCAGGTCGACGGATACGCGATCTCGAGCACGTCGAGTCGGTCGTGCACCCCGGCACCCTGCAGGGCCGACCATACGATTCCGTGCAGTACCGCCTCCCGGTCCCACACCGTGGTCCCCACCGGGATCGACGCATCGTCGATACAGAGCAGGGGCGGAATCTCGTCTCCGGGCGCGCCCCGGCCGAACACCAGACGGCCACCTTCCGCCGCGGCGAACGCCGATCCGACGCTCTCTCTCGGACCCTCGAATGCTCCGCCCGTGGCGACGACGGAAATTTCCGTGTAGCCCAGATGCACTGCGGCATAACGCCACGAGGGGCTCGTCAACTCGAATACCCGAGCTGAACGAGTGCCTGGCCCGAGCGGTCGACGAATACCCCACGTCCGGGCGGCATGGCACTGGGCCGCACCGTCCCGAGCAGGTTCCCCTCGTCGCGGCTTCCACTCATGACCAGTCCCGGCGTCACCAGATCGCGCAACCGTCCGATCACCGGGTCGAACAGCGCCCGGCCCGCCCCGCCCGATCGACGCGCCACGATGACATGTAGCCCGATGTCTCGTGCATGGGGAAGGTGTTCCACCAACGGAGCCAACGGATTTCCCGACGAGGTGGCGACCAGGTCGTAATCGTCGACGACGACGAACACCTCGGGGCCGTTCCACCACGACCGCTCGCGAAGCTGCTGCTGGGTCACGTCTGCACCTGGCATGCGATCGGCCATGCGGCCGGCGAGGTCCACGAGCATGGCCGTCAGCGTCGCCTGCGAGGCCGCATACCCGGCCAGATGCTCGGAATCGACTGCACCGAGGAGAGTTCGGCGGTAGTCCGCGACGATGAGCTTGACGGTGTCGGACGAATTCGCCTCGACGAGCGATCGACAGATTCCGCGCAACAGAGAAGTCTTGCCGCACTCGCTGTCGCCGAACACGACGAAGTGTGGATTCTCTGCGAAATCGACCACCACCGGTGCCAACTCGGCCTCGTCGATGCCGATGGGAACTCCGAGCTCAGGGATACCGCCACGGGTTCGTGGCCACGCATCACCGAGCTGATCGAGAATCGCAGATCGTTCGAGCAGCTCCGGCAGCATCCGCACCGGCGGCGCTTGGGTCCCCGCAGATGCAGCCGCGATCGCGGCGACCGACTCACCGACTGCGCGAGACAGGTCGTCGACGGAACAGACGTCGTCCACCCGTGGAAGTGCGATCAGCAGATGCAGTCCGTCCCTGGTCATGCCCCGGCCCGGCCGCCCCTCGGGAACGCTGGCCGCTTTGGCTCGGCCCATGTCCGAATCCGACGGATCTCCCAGCCGCAGTTCCAATCGGGTACCGATCAGGTCCTTGGTCGCAGGCCGAACTTCCGCCCACCGCGACGCGGTGAGGATCAGATGCAGACCGAAGGCGAGGCCCTGCGTCGTCAAGGTGGCGATCTGCAGTTCGAGACTCTCGAAATCGGACCTGATGGACGGCCAACCGTCGATGACGAGAAAGACGTCGCCGAACCGATCCTCGGGGTCGACGGGTTGCGTTGCACGTCGCCGTCGGAACTCCGCCATCGAGTCGATTCCGCGATCGCGGAATGTCTTCTCCCGCTGCCGAACGACTCCGGCGACCTCTGCCACCGTCCGCCGAACCCGATCGACATCGAGCCGGTTGGCCACCGATCCGACGTGCGGCAGATCGGCCAGCCCGGCCAGCGTCCCGCCGCCGAAATCCAAGCAGTAGAACTGGACCTGTGCGGGCGAATGCGTCATCGCGAGAGCCAGGATCAACGACCGGAGCGCCGTCGACTTACCCGATTGCGGGGCACCGACGATGGCGACGTGGCCCGCAGCACCGGACAGATCGACGGTCAGCAGATCGCGGCGCTGATCGAAAGGCCGGTCGATGATGCCGATCGGGGCACGCAGGGTGCTGAGCGGACCGATGCGCTCGGTCAGAACAGAACCGGGCAGCAACCGGTTCAACGACGGTGCGGTGTCCAACGGCGGCAACCACACCTCGTGGGCCGGCATTCCGCGACCCCGAATTCGTCCGACGACCACGTCGAGCACCGAGGCACCGGTGCTCTCGGAGTCGACCGGATCGGGTTCTGCCTCCGGCGCAGTGGCAGCCTCGATGCGGCCGAGATCGATGGAGTCGAGCGGTACCGCGTAGGCGGTGAAGGGCTTCGGCCTGATGTCGCCTCCGAGCGAGGGCCGCGCGCCAGGACCGGAACGCGGCGGCGAGTACGGACCGGAGACGTATGCCGCAGCGAACCTGACGATCTCGGCCGAATCGCACTTGAGGTAGCCCGCACCCGGCTGCGCAGGCAGGTGATAGGCGTCGGGAACCCCGAGCACCGATCGAGACTCGTTCGCGGAGAACGTCTTCAGGCCTATGCGGTACGACAGGTGACTGTCGAGACCGCGCAATTTTCCTTCTTCGAGGCGCTGGCTGGCGAGCAGCAGGTGCATGTGCAGCGAACGTCCGAGCCGGCCGATCGCGACGAACAGCTCGGCGAATTCCGGTTGCTGGCTGAGCAACTCCGAGAACTCGTCGACCACCACGAACAGGGCGGGCATCGGTGCCAGATCCGCTCCCGCGGCTCGCGCCCTCTCGTAGTCGGACACGTTCGCGAAGTTGCCGGCCGAGCGCAGCGACTCCTGCCGACGGTTCATTTCACCGGCCAACGCATCGCGCATTCGATCCACCAACGCCAAGTCCTCGGACAGGTTGGTGATGACCGCGGCCACGTGCGGTGCCGACTCCAGGCCCGCGAACGTCGCGCCGCCCTTGAAGTCGACGAGCACCAGGTTCAGCTGTTCCGGCGAGTGAGTCGACACCAAGCCCAATACGAGCGTGCGGAGGAACTCCGATTTCCCGGAACCCGTTGCTCCGATACACAATCCGTGCGGTCCCATACCGTTCTCGGCGGATTCCTTCAGATCGATCTCGACGGCGCTGCCGTCGGGGGCGACACCGATCGGTACCCGCAGCCTCTCGCGTCCGCGCCGCATCGTCCACGCTCGGTCCGTGTCGAGTGCACCGACATCGGCGATACCGACCAGGCTGTTCCATCCCGAGATTCGGACTCCGCCGTCGTCGACGACATCGACGACCGACGAGGACGACGGCGCACGATACGGCGACAGGCGTCGAGCGACGGCGTGCGCTTGGGTGGTGCTCATCGAATCCGCGACGGCGAACACCTCGACCATGGTTCCGCTGACCGCTCCGATCGATCCGTTCTCGGCGAACAGCTGGAGACCACGCGATGCAGCGAGTCTGGGGCACAGGCCGGACAGATCGATGATCGTGACCGAATCGAGGCCCGTGTCGGTGAGATCGGTCGATCGATTGTCCAGAAGCCCGCCGTCCACCACGATCACCAACTGCACGACGCCGGCAACCGGCACAGCTCCGCGCGCAAACCGATTCCGCATCGACAGCACGTCGCCCAGCGCACTCTCGAGTTCGAGGACGCTGCCGAAGATCATCCGAGCGGACCCGGCCCCGTCGCGCAGAGCGTCGTGCTGAGTGTGCGGAAGCCACTTGGCCCACTCCCACTGCTGCACGGTGTCCGGACCACAGACGATCGCGACTGCGACGTGGTCGGGACCGTGAAAGCTGCACAGCGAGGCCAACATCGCGCGCACCATTGCGCGGGCTCCGTCGCGGTCGCCCGCTACGGACAGCGCCGCGAATCCCCTCAATGACACCGCAGTCGGCAGCGCGGCCACCACCGAATGCGCTCGCACGAATCGACGCAGAGACACGGCCGAGACCGGTTCGAGTTCTTCCACCGGCCCGGTCTCGGGCGGAACCAGTCGAGTGGCAAGCCGCTGATCACCACGGCCGACTCGTACGTGAGCGAAATCCGGATCCGACAGTCGGCGTTCCCACATGCGCTCGGTTCCGGCGATCGACCACAACGTCTCCGGGGCCGGGTGACTCCATTCGAGGGCTCGGCGTTGCGCGCGCTCGGTCTCGGCGACGTCGCGGCGGAGCTGATCCAGATAGCGGAGGTAGTCCTTGCGGTCCTCGTTCGCCTCGGCCGTGCGCGCTCCGCCGGACTTCCCGCCGCCGGCCAACATCCCCACCATGGACATCAACATCATGGCCGGAAACATCAACATCATCGGGTTCGCCGCTGCCCCGGAGGTGAACATCAGCGCGACCATCCCGACCATCGCGGCAACCATCACCAGCGGCATCAGCTTCATGAGCAGATTGCCCGGCACCGCGCGCGGGATCTCGGGCGGCGACTGTAGGGTGATTTCCCCGCCCGGAGAGCGAGGTACTTCCCGTCGGGCACCGCGAACGAAGCGCACGGTGCTCATCGATCCGCCCCCACGGCTACGCCCCCAGAACTGCATCGCGGCAGCCTCCCCCCGAGGCCGCAGGACGACAGGCTAGCGCATCGAAGACCGGGCGGTCCACAGCTGCCGTCGCGTCCCCGGACGGACGGACTGCCGGTCGGTACGACGAGAAATAGAACGCTGCCCGACGCCGTTGCACCTGAATGCGGCTCTTCGGCCGCGTGCTCGACGAACGAAAGGCTGGCCCCCACCGTGTCCGTACCCCTGTCCATCCTCGATCTCGCTCATGTGGGCGAGGGCGAAACAGTCCGCGACAGCTTCGATGCAAGCGTCACACTCGCTCAGCATGCCGAGAACTGGGGATACCGACGCATCTGGTACGCCGAGCACCACAACATGAAGACGATCGCGTCGTCGGCCACGTCGGTTCTCATAGCGCACGTCGCTGCCAACACCGAGCGAATCCGGCTCGGATCCGGCGGGATCATGCTTCCCAATCACGCGCCGCTGACCATCGCCGAGCAGTTCGGTACCTTGGCGACGCTGCACCCGGGACGAATCGATCTGGGTCTGGGCCGCGCCCCCGGCAGCGACCAGGTGACGATGCGGGCGATGCGGCGCGATCCGGCATCGGCCGATCGCTTTCCCCAGGATGTCCAGGAACTGCAGGGCTACCTGTCGGCGGAGTCCCTGATCCCCGGAGTGAGCGCGACTCCCGGCGCAGGTACGGAGGTACCGCTGTACATCCTGGGGTCGTCGCTGTTCGGCGCGCAGCTCGCCGCTGCACTCGGCCTGCCCTATGCATTCGCCTCGCACTTCGCACCCGACGCCCTCGAGCAGGCCGTCGAGATCTACCGACGTGACTTCCGACCGTCTGCGCAATTGTCGGAACCGCACCTGATCGTGGGTGTCAACGTGATCGCGGCCGATTCGCTGGCCGAAGCACAGGCGCAGTTCCTCCGCACCAAGCGCAGTCGCGTCAGCCTACTGCTGGGCCGCGGCCGGACCTTCACCGACGAGGAAGCCGACATGGTGCTCGAAGCGCCTGCGGGCCAACAGATCGCGAAGATGACCAAGTACTCGGCCGTCGGCACTCCGGACATGGTGAAGGACTACCTCGATCGATTCGCCGAACGCACCGGGGCCGACGAGCTGATCGTCGCGTCCGGTGTGTCCGACCGCGCATCGTGGCTTCGCTCGTTCGAGTTGCTCGCACAGGTGAGTGACCTGGTTCCTGCCTGAGAGCTGCGCACGTCGCCGGCAGATCCCGACGGGGGATTGCTTGTCGCCGCGATGTCGTAAGGTTTGGACACCGATGCCCACTGGGGCGGGCATCGGCACGCGAATCGCACGTATCCGGGGGGATTTTCATGACACGCGCCGACAGCCGTCCATCGGCCGGGATTGCGCCGTCACGCACGGCACCTGCCGATCCGACACCGTCGCCCACCGCATCGGACGCGAGTCGGCGGGCATCGGGCGCACAGTCCGTGTTTGCGCAGGAAGTCTGTCGGGTGACGGTGTTGGCCAGGTCCACGCAGGTGGACATGGCGCTGCCGGTGGACGTTCCGGTCTCGCTTCTCGTTCCGGGGATCATCGACATGATTGCGGCGGGAGTGGAGCCTGCGGAACGACCTGGAAGAGCGGGAGTGGAGCCTGCGGAACGACCTGGAAGAGCGGGAGTGGAGCCTGCGGAACGACCTGGAAGATCGGGAGTGGAGCCTGCGGAACGACCTGGAAGATCGGGAGTGGAGCCTGCGGAACAGTCGGGTTCAGGACGCGGTGAGCTCAGCGACGGGGATCCCGTGTCAGATGGGTTGCCCGTGGCGTGGACGCTCGCGCGGATCGGGTTTCCACCGTTGTCGCCGACTGCGACGTTGGCCGAGCTGTCGGTGCGCGACGGTGAGTTGCTCGTGCTGGGTGTGGCCGAGCGGCCCGCGCCGGTTCCGCTGTTCGACGACCTCATGTATTCCGTTGCCCGATCGGGTAGCGACGATGTTCCGCACTGGACTGCGCGGACGGCGCGCACGGTGGGTTCGGTCGTCACCGGTGTGCTGGTGTTGCTGGCGTGCGCGGTCGTGTTGCGTGAGCCGATCCGGGCGGGAGCCGAGCACGTCGGCAGTCTTGTCGAGGGATTCGCTGCCGTCACCGCGTCGATTCTCTTCGCGATCGCGGGGGTGATTCTGGGGCGTGTGTATCACCAGGATGCCGTCGCCGTCCTCTTCGGCGGATGTGCCGTCGCGCTGATGTTCACCGGCGGAACTGTGCTGGTGCCCGGGCAGTTCGGTGCGGCTCAGCTGATGCTGGGTTCGGCCATGGCAGGCGCTGTAGCTCTGCTGTCCCTTCGTATCGGCGGGACCGGGTTCGCACTGTTCACCGCTGCGATCGTGCTCGCACTTCTGACGTTCGCCGCTTCGGTGTGCACACTGTTCACCACCATGCCGCAACCGGCGATCGGCACGGCTGCTGCTCTCACCGGCCTGGCGGGAATTGCGCTCTCTGCCCGCGTGTCGATGATGCAGGCCAAGTTGCCGCTTCCACCGGTTCCCACCGCAGGAGCACCGTTGGACACGGTCGAGGAAGCCGAACTCGACGCGATCTCGTTCGCCGATCTGCAGGTCGCCGCAGCCGGAGCGCGTAGCTATCTGACCGGTCTGCTGTCGGCGTTCACCGTCGCCGTGGTGGCGGGCGTGCTCGTTGCGGCGGCAGCCGATTCCGGCGGTGGCGTCCGGTGGCCTTCGGTGGCGCTCGCGGCGCTGTGTGCGCTCGTCCTGCTGCTGCGTGGACGCACCTATGCGGTGGTGACCCATGCTGTTCCGCTGGTCGCAGGCGGAACGACGATTCTTCTGGCGCTTCTCGTCGGTGCGGTCGTCGCATTACCCGAATACGCTCTCGCCTTGTTCGGTGTGGCACTGGCCGGCGCGGTGACGGCATCGCTTTTCGGGGCTTTCGTGCCCACACGCACGTACTCGCCGGTGATGCGGCGATCGGCCGAACTGCTCGAATATGCCACCATCGCCCTGGTCATTCCGATCGCAGTGTGGGTGTGCGGTCTGTACAGCGTCGTCCGCGGGCTGTGACGCCGCGCAAGCAGCGAACAATCGTCATTGCGGCGTTCACTGCTCTCGCCCTGTCGTCGAACGCCGTCATCGGCGTGTATCCGGCACGCGCCGAACGTCCGGTGATCGACCCGTTCCAGTTGCCTCCGCCGAGTCCTCCCGGCCCACTCGAACCCACGGAACAGAAGAACGCCTGCGCCCTTCCGTCCGCGGCGACCGATTCCCAGGACATGCCGACCGCGCTGAAGGCGCTCGACTTCACGTCGGTCTGGCCCATCACCCGTGGGGCAGGTCAAGTGGTAGCCGTCATCGACACCGGAGTCACCGCTCATCCGCGCCTACCGGGTCTGATCGCCGGCGGTGACTACGTCAGCGCAGGTGACGGGTTGTTCGACTGCGACGCACACGGAACGATGGTCGCCGGGCTGATCGCCGCGCAGACCGCACCGGGCAGCGGATTCGCCGGAGGCGCACCCGACGCACGCATACTGTCGATTCGTCAGTCCAGCAATGTCTTTCAGATCGTCGACAACAGGCCGGACGAGGAGAAGGCGGCCGAGCCGGAGAATGCCGCGGGCTACGGAAACGTGCGCACCATGGCCATGGCCATCCGAACTGCGGTGGACTCGGGTGCATCGGTCATCAATATCTCCGAAGTCGCCTGCGTGCCCGCGGGAGGCGGTGTGCCCGACGGTCCGCTCGGCGCGGCCGTGCAGTACGCCGTCCGAGAAAAGAATGTCGTCGTCGTTGCAGCGGCTGGGAATCTCGGCAGCGCTGCCTGCCAGGCACAGAACCCGAAGACCGACCCGCTTCGACCCGACGCGGACCCGTGGGCCTCCTTCGCGACCATCGCGACTCCGGCCTGGTTCGACGACGTGTTGACTGTCGGTTCGGTCGAGTCGGATGGCACACCGTCTTCGTTCAGCCTGGCCGGTCCATGGGTCGACGTCGCGGCTCCGGGTTCGAATATGACCTCGCTGTCGCCGACGGGCAACGGACTGGCGAACGGCACCCGGGGCACCGATGGCGTGATTCCCATGACCGGAACGAGTTTCGCGGCACCGCTGGTTGCTGCGGTGGCGGCCCTGGTGCGCGCCCACCGGCCCGAACTGTCGGCGCTGGAGGTGGTGGACCGGATCGAACGAACGGCGCATGCGCCGGCCGAAGGGTGGAATCCCCTCGTCGGCCACGGCATCGTCGATCCGCTCGCCGCGGTGACCGATTCGGTGACACCCGCTCCCCGGTCGGTGCCTGCAGACAGTGTTGCGATGAGTGCGCCGTTGCCACCGCCTACGCCGGATCATCGCCCGCGGACCGCAGCGGTCACCGGTTCGGTGCTGGTGGCGGTGATCCTGGCACTCGGGCTCGCGCTGTCGGTACCTCTGCGCCGACGGGGCAGACCCGACTGAGCCAGGCGCTACTTCGTCGGAAGTGCCGCGGCCTGCGGGTCGGGAGCAACACCGTCGTGCATCGTCAGGGCCTGGCCGCGCCCCAGAGTGGGACCACTGCCGAGCAATTGGAGTATCTGCCAGGGTGCGGGTGCCGGCGGTCCGAACCCCAGCGCCGACGCGGCCTCGGCACCGTCGACGCCGTAGCGCACTCCGGTGTCGGCCACGAAGAAGACGCTGCCCTGACGTGTACTCGACGTCGAGATGCCGGTACTGCGCACGAACCCGCCGCTACCGGGTGCCAGATAGACCTGGTCTACGGCGTCGCCGCCGCCATCGGCCTGAGCCAACGCAACCGGTTGTGCACCGTTCTGGAGCGGCAACCCGCGACCGGCGGACTCGACCAGTCGAGCCGACGGTCCGCCGTCGGCAACTGCGAGTGGCTCCCACGTCAAGCATCCGACAGGGCGCTCACTGGTGTCGACGATCGCGGGAGTGGTCGCCGGGAACGTCGAAACCTCCAGTCCGGAAGAGGTTTTGGGAGCATCCGCGAGCAGGTCGGGATTGACGGCTGCGATATCCGGACTGCCCTGCGAATCGGTGAATTTGATGAGCAGTGCCGCAGTTTCGTTGATCGCTTGGAGTCCGTCCTCGAGAACCACGTAGTACTGGACGTCGCGACCGGCGACCTGGACGACCGAACCGATCGTCCGGCCGTCGAACGGGAACCCAGGAGCCTCACCCGCTCGGGGAACGAACGGTGCTGCGACGGGTGGCGATTCGGGCACGGAATTGAGCAGACCGGCACTGACCGGGGACGGTGTCGCGTCCTCGAGTCCGAGTGCGCGGACCACTGCCCTGTTGTTCAGGTCGACCGGCGATTTGGTGCCGTCGTGCACAAGATATGAAGTGCCGTTGGATGTCCAGAGGAACGCCTCGGAATCGGCAAGCGCAGCCGTGTTTTCACCGTAGCGAGGATCGCCCACCACAACCGTTGTCGAGGTCACTCCTGCGATCGGATCGACGGTGTCGCAGACGGTCCACGATTGCGCGCTGCCGTCACCGTCGTGCGGCAGAGCAGACGGAGCACCTGGAATACCCACCAGCGCGCCGCGGGGTCGTGACGACAATTCGGATTCCTTGACCGTCAACGGGTTGTCGGGCTTGCCGACGATCAATCGAGCCGACGCGAGATTGAGCACCGGATGAAACACGTCGTCCACTTTCACGAACATCGCGGCCGAGTCCTTTCCGACCACGATCGACGCGTCGCCGATCTTGTCCTGTGGCCGAAACAGTGCCAGGGCAGCGCATCCCGCCAAGCCGATGCAGGCGATGACGACACCTACCAGCAGTGCCCGCGACTGCGACTTCATCGGATCGTGCAGCATCCGCACGTCGCGCCTGATCAGCGCGTGTTCCATTCTGCGGACGAGAAAGCGGTAACCGCCAACCTGCCACTTCGTTGTCGGCGTCGACGCCACGATTCCTCCCCAGGATTGCGGACGACCCGATCCCCGTTCGGGTCACGCGACACAGTACAGTTCGTCCGCACACCTCGGCGACCGCATCGGCGGTCATCGATGGGGCACTGCGACCTTCGGGGGGAGGGTTTCGATGACGCGTACCGGTTGGGCAGGGCGTGCGCGAGCCGCCGTTCCTTTCGTCGCGCCCACGGTTCGGCGGGTGATCGTGGCCGAGACCGCAGCCGTGGCGATCAGTCTGGCTCTGTTTGCGGCACAGGTGCGGCCCGGGTGGGCGCTGCTCGCCGCTGCGGCGGTAGCGCTCGTTCCGTTCGTAGCCGTTCGGCGCAGATCGGTCGTCGACTGGGTTATGGCCATCTGGCGGTTTCTCGCCGATCGTGCCCCCGCTGTCGGCGTGACCACGGAACACACCGACACCGCAGAGGGCCCGGTCGGGGTCCACTGGCAGCGCGACACCGTCACCTGCACCATCGAGATCGTCCCGCCCGAGCACGCCACCACGGTCCTCGGCAGGGCGAGCGCCGAGACGCAGTACGCGCTTCCTGTCGACGCGTTGGCGTCGTGTCTGCAACAGCACGACATCGCGGTCTGCTCGATCGACGTCGTCGCACTCGGTTTCCGCAGCTCGGCAGGTTCTGTCGCCACCGAGGTGTACGAGGGACTCATCGGTCCGCTACCGGCAGTAGCGGTGCGAACCGTCTGGGTGGCAGTCACTCTCGACCTGCGCGCGAATGCTCGGGCGATCGAGGTCCGAGGTGGGGGCAGGGCCGGGGCAGCCCGCACTGCTGTTGTGGCGACCACGCGTGTCCTTCGTGCTCTGCACGCCCACGGTCTGTCCTCGCGACTGTTGACGAGCTCCGAACTTCGGTCGGCTGTGTTGCACCTCTGCCGGGGTGTGAGCACCGACGATCTGACTCAGACTTGGTCGACAGCACCCCTGCCGGGTGCGTCGAGCACCGGATTCGGAATCGATTGCAGCGCACTCACTGCCGAAGACATCGCGACCCTGTGGGCAACACCGTCCCTCGGAACGACGATGTCCTTCCACCTGCAGCCGACCCACGATCCAGGAAAGATACGCGTCCGTGGGTCGTGCAGATTCGCCGCCCGGACACCGATCACGAAACCTCGTGTGCGCGCGTTGACCTCGATGAGCGGAAGTCAACGCGACGGCATCCTCGCCCAGCTTCCGCTGGCCGTACCCGCACCGAAGTCGTTGTCTCCCAGCCGAATTCTCGACGTCTCGACGGTCGACGAGTTGATGCTCCCGGTGAGCGGCTGCGGCCAGCTGCTGGGATCCGACGCCCGCGGACACGGTGTCGCGGTGCGGTTGTTCGGACCGGGGCTGACTCGGGTTCGAATCGTCGGAGAGCTCTATCTTGCTCAGCAACTGCTCTTCCGCGCCATCGCCACCGGTGCCAGGGTCCTCGTCCGCACCGACCGCCCCCACGCCTGGCGCGCGCTCCTCGACGCCATCGGCGCTCCCGATCGACTACTGGTCGACGGTACTACGTCCCGATCCCGCCCGTCGTACGACGTGATCCTCATCGACTTCGCCGACGGTTCGGCACCGCCTGCGCAACAAGGACTTTCGGGCGTCACCGTCATCTCGTTGTCCGAGCATGTGCCGCGGACCGGCCGCCCCGAAGAGGAGCGAAGCGTGCCGCGATCAGGGCCGGATCTGACGATCGTCCAGCCCCATGCGTCCGGTGATCGAATTCGAGTCCGGTCCGGTCCACTCGACGTCGAGTTGACACTGGTCACGATTCCTCGGGAGACGGCGTTCATCGGCCGGCCCCGGAGTCTGCGCCCCGCGGTTCGTGCATGACCGATTCTCAGCCGGGATAGTCGGCACGCCCACGAGCACCGGCCACCGCATCGGCCCACCACTCCAGCTGGTCGAGAAGACGCCCGAGAGCGTCGACGGCAGCGGCGTCGTCGATGCGTCCCGACTCGTCGAACCGCTTGCGCACCCGATGCAGCGACACGGCGTCTCGGACTGAGACCATATGCAGTTCGGCGGTGATCTGCCGTAGCTGTTCGGTGGCTCGGATTCCCCCGCCGAGCCCGCCGTAGGAGACGAATCCCACCGGTTTGCCTCGCCACTCGTACTTCACCGTGTCGAGCGCAGTCTTCAACGCACCGGGCACGCCGTGGTTGTACTCGGGGGTGACGAACACGAAGGCGTCGGCGGCACCGATGGTCCGGGTGAAGCGTTCGGAGTCCTCGCACGGAACGAGGGAATTCGGCAACTCGAAATCGGCCAAGTCGACGTCGACCACCTCGACGGTGGCGCGTTCGGCGGCGATACCTCGAACCCAGGCGGCAACGGCCGGCCCCACTCGACCGACGCGCACACTACCGACAACGACCGCGAGCTGTATCGGCTGCATCGCTCCGACAGTAGACCCGGTGGCGCTCGGTCAGCTCTCTCCCCCACAGCAACCGTCGCCGGTGATCGCCGACCGCACTTCTCGGGTGGCCGCGTTCCGGGCGGCCAGCTCGTCGGCCGGTGGATAGTCGACTCGAACCAAGGACAAGCCGTGCGCCGGAGCCACCGTCACCTCGCTCGCCCTCTCGCGAAGAGTCAACAGCGACCGCGCCCAGTCGGGAGTTCGGCGACCTTCCCCCACGGCCTGCATGGCACCGACGAGACTACGGACCATCGACCAGCAGAACGCGTCGGCGCTGACGTACGCGGTGAGGCGATCACCGTCTCGTTCCCAGTCGAAGCGCTGCAGTTCTCGCACCGTGGTGGCACCGTCTCGCCTCTTGCAGAACGCGGCGAAATCGTGCAGTCCGATCAGTGCCTGCGACGCCTCGCGTACTGCGTTCAGATCGATGGGCCTCGGCCAGGACACGACCCCGGCTACGTCGAGGGGGTCGACTCCATACAGTGCGGTGCTGAATCGGTACTCGTAGTGTCGGCGGTACGCCGAGAACCGCGCGTCGAAATCGCGGGAGACGGCACTGATGGCTCGCACTCGCACATCGGTCGGCAGAAACCGGGCCATTCGCCGTACCAGTCTGTCGTGATCGTCCGGAACGTCGACGGCATCGAAGTGTGCCACCTGACCCGTTGCGTGGACTCCCGCGTCGGTTCGCCCCGCCACAGTCAGCTCTATCGGTTGCCGCAGCACCGTTGAGAAGGCTTCTTCGAGCACTCCGCACACGGTGCGGATACCCGGTTGGCGCGCCCATCCGGAGAAGTTCGTGCCGTCGTAGGAGATGTCGAGCCGAAATCTGGTGGGTACCGAAAAAGCGGGCCCGCCTTCCCCTGAGGGAATGGCGGGCCCGCTTCGGTCGTGCTCGGAGCTCAAAAGGACTAGTCCTTCTTTGCTTCCTCGGCCTCGGGGGCGTCCGACGCGTGTGCGTCGTTGTCCTCGATGCCATCGATGACTGCGTCGGCGTTGGCCACCTCGGCGTCGGTCGCGTCGGCTTCGACAGCCTCGACGACGTTCTCGTCGGTCGCGTCCTCGGCCGGAGCCTCGGTTGCGGCGGGAGCAGCCTGCGAAGCCTTCACGCGGCGTGCGCGATCGGCTTCGTTGGACACCGTCTGCTCGTTGACGAGCTCGATGATGGCCATCGGCGAGTTGTCACCCTTGCGGGGGACGGTCTTGATGATGCGCGTGTAGCCACCGTCGCGATCGGCGAAGAAAGGCCCGATCTCGGCGAAGAGCTTGTGCACGACATCTTTGTTGTTGATCGTCTTGAGAACCTCACGACGATGCGCCAGATCACCCTTTTTGGCGTGGGTGACGAGCTTCTCGGCGTGGGGACGAAGGCGCTTGGCCTTCGACTCGGTGGTGGTGATGCGGCCGTGCTCGAAGAGTGACGTCGCCAGGTTGGCCAGGATGGCCTTCTGGTGCGACGCCGACCCGCCGAGACGGCGGCCCTTGGTGGGCTTGGGCATGATGAATCTCCTAGTAAGAGCTCCAGCGAGCTGATTACAGCTGTTCTGTCTCGGCGTAGTCCTGCTCGGCACCTTCGGTGTCGCTGAAGGAGCCGGCGTCGGTGTCACTCCACGTGCCCGTGGTGGCGTCGTAGCCAGGCACGGTGCTCGGATCGAACGACGCGGGGCTGTCCTTGAGGGAGAGGCCGAGCGAATGCAGCTTGACCTTCACCTCGTCGATGGACTTCTGCCCGAAGTTACGGATGTCGAGCAGATCGGACTCGGTACGACCAACCAACTCGCCGACGGTGTGAACACCCTCGCGCTTGAGGCAGTTGTAGGACCGGACGGTGAGGTCCAGATCCTCGATGGGGAGTCCGAAGGAAGCAATGTGATCGGCCTCGGCGGGCGAGGGTCCGATCTCGATGCCTTCTGCTTCGACGTTCAGCTCACGGGCGAGGCCGAAGAGCTCAACCAGGGTCTTGCCCGCCGAAGCGAGCGCGTCCCGCGCGGTGATGGAATTCTTGGTCTCCACGTCGAGAACGAGCCGATCGAAGTCGGTGCGCTGTTCGACGCGGGTGGCCTCCACCTTGTAGGTGACCTTGAGCACGGGTGAGTAGATCGAGTCGACCGGAATACGGCCGATCTCGGCACCCGATGCCTTGTTCTGAACGGCGGGGACGTAGCCGCGACCGCGCTCGACGACGAGCTCGATCTCCAACTTGCCCTTGTCGTTCAGGGTCGCGATGTGCAGATCGGGGTTGTTCACCGTGACGCCGGCCGGAGGCACGATGTCGCCTGCGGTCACAGCGCCGGGGCCCTGCTTGCGGACGTACATGGTGACCGGTTCGTCTTCTTCGGAGCTCACCACGAGGCCCTTGAGGTTCAGGATGATGTCGGTGACATCTTCCTTGACTCCGGGAACGGTGGTGAATTCGTGGAGGACGCCGTCGATACGGATGCTGGTGACAGCAGCGCCGGGGATCGACGACAGCAGGGTGCGGCGGAGCGAGTTGCCGAGTGTGTAACCGAAGCCGGGCTCGAGCGGCTCGATGACGAATTTCGAGCGGTTGTCGGCGATGACCTCTTCGGTCAGCGTCGGGCGCTGTGAAATGAGCATTGTGTGTTCCTCCTGTACGGGCGTCCGCTATTTGACGCCCACGTGTGGAGGCGAAGACGCATGTGAGCTTCGCGAGGAGACTCACATGCGTGCTGCGCCTTACTTCGAGTAGTACTCGACGATGAGCTGCTCCTGGAGCGGCACGTCGATCTGTGCACGCTCCGGCACCCGGTGAACCAGGATGCGAAGACGGTTGGGAACGACCTGCAGCCACGGTGCGACCGGACGATCGCCGTAGCTCTCACGAGCGATCTGGATCGGCAGAGTCTGCGCGGACTTCTCGCGGACATCGATGATGTCGTACTGCGAGACGCGGTAGCTGGGGATGTCCACTCGCTTGTTGTTAACGAGGAAGTGGCCATGGGTGACCAGCTGGCGTGCCTGACGACGCGTACGGGCCAGACCGGCACGGTAGACGACGTTGTCGAGACGGGTCTCGAGGATGGTCAGCAGGTTCTCACCGGTCTTGCCGGCGGCCCTGTTGGCTTCCTTGTAGTACAGACGGAACTGCTTCTCCATGACGCCGTAGGTGAAGCGAGCCTTCTGCTTCTCCTGCAGCTGGAGCAGGTACTCGCTCTCCTTGATCCGCGCGCGACCGTGCTGGCCGGGCGGGTAGGGACGACGCTCGAACGCCTGGTCGCCTCCGATGAGGTCGACGCGCAGACGACGGGACTTGCGGGTCATAGGACCGGTATAACGTGCCATTACTTAGTAACCTTTCCCTTTCCCGCTAGACCCGACGCCGCTTGGGCGGACGGCAGCCATTGTGCGGCTGAGGGGTGACATCGGAGATGGTGCCGACCTCGAGGCCAGCGGCCTGAAGCGAGCGGATCGCGGTCTCACGGCCGGAGCCGGGACCCTTGACGAAGACGTCGACCTTCTTGACGCCGTGCTCCTGTGCCTTGCGCGCAGCGTTCTCGGCTGCGAGCTGTGCGGCGAACGGAGTCGACTTGCGCGAGCCCTTGAAGCCCACGTGTCCCGAGGACGCCCACGAGATGACGTTTCCCGCGGGGTCGGTGATCGACACGATCGTGTTGTTGAACGTGCTCTTGATGTGCGCAGATCCGTGCGGGACGTTCTTCTTGTCCCTGCGACGCGTCTTCTGCGCCTTCTTCGGACCGGTACCGCGTGCTTTAGGGGGCATTACTTCGCCTTCTTCTTGCCGGCAATGGTGCGCTTGGGTCCCTTACGGGTACGCGCATTGGTCTTGGTGCGCTGTCCACGGACGGGCAGACCACGACGGTGGCGAAGACCCTGGTAGCAGCCGATTTCGATCTTGCGACGGATGTCGGCCTGAACCTCGCGGCGCAGGTCGCCCTCGACCTTGAGGGACTCGTTGATGTAATCGCTGAGCTTGCGCAGATCGTCGTCGCCGAGATCCTTGCTTCGCAGGTCGGGGCTGACGCCCGTCGCTGTGAGGATTTCCTTGGAGCGGGTACGGCCGACGCCGTAGATGTAAGTCAGTGCGATCTCCATGCGCTTTTCGCGCGGCAGATCCACACCTGCGAGACGTGCCATGTGGCATTTCCTTTTCTTGTCCGGAGGTCTGCTCCCAGTCCGTCCCCTGTGTCCTTCTCACCGCTGGGGTGTGAAGCGTCTTTCAACCAACTCAGTGGGGCCCCGGCCTCCGTGCCGGGGGTATGCCGCGACGCGTGTGTCACGGTTGGTGCTGGGAGGTCATCTTCTAGCTGTTGCCAAGCCGACGTGCGAAATGCTCGGTGGTTATCCCTGACGCTGCTTGTGACGCAGGTTGTCGCAGATCACCATGACGCGTCCGTTACGACGAATCACCTTGCACTTTTCGCAGATCTTCTTGACGCTCGGCTGAACCTTCACGTCGTTGATCTCCTGTGTGTAGCTCGGCCCCGCTGCATGCAGTGGCCCCGAGCATGGTTCTCCCCGACCGGACGTGGCCGGGGAAGCTCTTACTTGTAGCGGTAAACGATGCGTCCACGCGTGAGGTCGTAGGGCGAAAGCTCTACCACGACGCGATCCTCGGGAAGGATGCGGATGTAGTGCTGACGCATCTTTCCGCTGATGTGAGCGAGAACCTTGTGGCCGTTTTCTAGCTCAATGCGAAACATCGCATTGGGCAGCGGTTCGACAACTCGGCCCTCTACCTCGATAGCACCGTCTTTCTTGGCCATATCCTCCGCGATCCTGGCTCTCACACCTGGTTGATTGCATCTGTTTCCGTTACCGTGGTGCCCACTGATCGACCCGAGTGAACGAGCCGAAGTGTCGCCGGAACGGTTCGCAGCCCACCAGGGCACGCGAACATCCGGTACGCAGGGCGCACCGTCGATCCATGTTACCGGGTAATGCACGTCTGGCCAAATGCGTCGCTCGTCCATGCTCCAGGTCAACGGTTGCCCCAGTTCGATTCCCTGAGCTAGCGTTCTGCCGGGCTGCATCCCAGCCGCACAACTTCAGGCCGTCCCGATTGCGCTCGCAACGGCGGCCATGTCCGCGACGACGACTACAAGGCATCCCTCTCGAGCTCAGACACGCGCGCCGGCGACCCGGTCGCATCCGTCATCATCCCGGTTCACAACTCCAAGGATGTTCTCGACGATCAACTACGAGCTCTCGCTCGACAGGACTACGAGCATCCGTTCGCGGTGATCATCAGCGACAACGGCTCGACCGACGGCCTTCGCGAACACATCGAGAACCATTGCCTCCGTGGCGCGCTGGACCTGAAGTACGTCGATGCTGCGGGACATCCGGGCGCATCGTTCGCACGTAACAGGGGTGCAGACGCCGCCCGCAGCGAACTGCTCGCATTCTGCGACGCGGACGACGCGGTGCACCCGAGCTGGCTCCGGCGCATCCTCGCCGGCCTAGACGAGTACGACCTGGTCGGTACCGGCCTGGAGACGGAGACACTGAACTCCGCTTCCACGCGAGCATCGACACCTTTCGCACCGCCCTCGGACCAGGGCACGTCGACATTCCTACCGTTCGCCATCGGTGCCAGCATGGCGTGCCGCAGATCGACCTACCGTGAGCTCGGCGGCATGCTCGAGTACGTACACGCCAGCGAGGACATGGAGTTCTCGTGGCGCGCACAGCATGCGGGCCGTCGATTGCACTTCATCGCCGAACCACTGGTCTCGTACCGACTGCGTACCGGCCACCGGGAGAACTGGAAACAAGCAGGCGCTCTGGGGTACGGATCGGCTCACGTGCGCGGCCTCTACCGAGTACACGGCTGCCCGCCCTTCCGGGCACGCTCGATCTGCATCGCTCTGCTGATGCTCGGCGTACGAAACCCACTGCTTCCGACTGCAGTGACCAAGGTGCCCACTCGACTCTGGCTACGTCTGGTGGCTGCGCACCTCGGCCTGGTCCGCGGAGGTCGGCGCTACGGATCGTTGGCCTGGTGACCCTAGCTGGGTCGTAGAGTCAGGATCCGTGGCCCGTCCTCGGTGACGGCAACGGTGTGTTCCCAATGAGCGGATCGGGATCCGTCGGTGGTCACGACCGTCCACCCGTCGTCGAGAATGTCGGTGTCGTACGTTCCGAGGGTCAGCATGGGCTCGATCGCGAGAGTGGATCCGACGACCAGCTCCGGTCCCTTACCTGGCGCACCCTCGTTCGCGAGGAACGGGTCCATGTGCATCTCACGGCCGATGCCATGACCGCCGTACCCGTCGACGATTCCGTACTTGCGGCCGTGAGCCTGCTCGGCCGCGTGGGTTCCGGATTCGATGGCGTGCGACACGTCGGTGAGCCGGTTGCCGGGAAGCATCGCTGCGATGCCGGCTTCCATCGACAGCCTCGTCGCCTCGCTCAGCATCGCATCGGCCTCGATGATGTCACCGACACCGAATGTCCAAGCAGAGTCTCCGTGCCAACCGTCGAGAACTGCCCCACAGTCGATGGACACCAGGTCGCCTGCGACCAGGAGCTCGTCTGCCGACGGAATGCCGTGCACCACACGGTCGTTCACCGACGAACAGATACTGCCGGTGAAGCCGTGGTAACCGAGGAACGACGGCACAGCACCGGCGTCACGAATGACCGCCTCGGCCACTCGGTCGAGCTCGAGAGTCGAGACACCGGGTACCGCCGCTGCTCGGACGGCGACCAGAGCAGCGCCGACGACCGCGCCGGCCGCAGCCATGGCGTCGAGTTCGCCGGCACTGCGGAACGGCACGACCTTGCGTTTACGGCCGAACGCCATTACTTGCCGTGGTCCTCGATGGACTTCAGCGCGCGAGCGTTGACATCGTCCACCTCACCGATCGCGTCGACCGTGACGAGTTGGCCCTCGTAGTAGTCGAGCAGTGGCGCGGTCTCGTCCCGGTACACCTTGAGTCGGTTCCGGATGACGTCTTCCTTGTCGTCCTCGCGTCCACGCGAGAGCATGCGTTCGACGACGACGTCCTCGTCGACCACGAAGGACAGCACGGCGTCGAGCTTCGCGTTCAGATCCGCAAGGATATCGACCAGTGCCTCGGCCTGACCCACCGAACGGGGGAAGCCGTCGAGCAGGAAGCCGTTCACTGCGTCGGGCTCGGAGAGCCGACTGCGGACCATGTCGATGGTCAGCTCACTGGGAACCAGGTCGCCGGCATCGAGGTACTTCTTCGCTTCGAGTCCGAGCGCCGTCTTCTCACCGATGTTCGCGCGAAACAGGTCGCCGGTCGAGATGTGCGGAACGCCCAGCTTCTCGGACAGGAGGACGGCCTGGGTGCCTTTGCCGGCACCGGGGGGACCGAGCAGAACAAGTCTCACTTGAGGAACCCTTCGTAGTTACGCTGCATCAGCTGGCTTTCGATTTGCTTCACGGTATCCAGGCCGACGCTGACCATGATCAGCACGGCAGTACCACCGAAGGGAAGGTTCTGTCCTCCACCGGAGCTACCGATGTCGAGGAACAGGTTCGGGAGCACGGCAATGGTGCCCAGGTAGACCGCGCCCGGCAACGTGATGCGACTGAGGACGTAGTTCAGATAGTCGGCGGTCGGTCGCCCCGGACGAATGCCCGGGATGAACCCGCCGAACTTCTTCATTTCGTCGGCGCGCTCTTCGGGGTTGAACGTGATCGCCACGTAGAAGTACGTGAAGAAGACGATCAGGCCGAAGAAGATCGCGATGTACACCGGGTTTGCGGGGTTCACCAAGTACTCGTTGATGATGCGCTGCCACCAGCTCGGATCGACCGCGGTGCTCGCCGAGGTGAGCTGGGCGATGAGGTTCGGCAGGTACAGCAGCGAGGACGCGAAGATCACCGGGATGACGCCGGCCTGGTTCACCTTGAGCGGAAGGTATGTGGACGAGCCGCCGTACATCTTTCGACCGACCATGCGTTTGGCGTACTGGACGGGAATTCGGCGCTGACCCTGCTCGACGAAGACCACGCCGGTGATGATCAGGAACGCTGCGAAACAGACGAATCCGAACACCAACCCACCGCGGCTCTCGAGGATCGAGTTGCCCTCGGACGGGATACGCGAGGCGATTCCGGCGAAGATGAGCAGCGACATGCCGTTGCCGACGCCGCGCTCGGTGATGACCTCACCGAACCACATGACGACGGCTGCACCTGCGGTCATGACGAGCACGATGATGACGAGGCCGAAGATGCTCTGGTCGGCGATGATGTCCTGCTGGCATCCCTGAAGCAGTTGGCCGCGCGAAGCGAGGGCCACCAGGCCGGTCGCCTGCAGGATGGCCAACGCGATCGACAGATAACGCGTGTACTGCGTCATCTTGGCCTGCCCCGACTGTCCCTCCTTGCGGAGTTCTTCGAACTTCGGGATGACGACGGTGAGCAGCTGCACGATGATGCTGGCGGTGATGTACGGCATGATGCCGATCGCGAACACCGAGAGCTGAAGGAGCGCTCCACCGGAGAACAGGTTGATCAACGAGTAGATGCCCGCCGAGTCTCCACCGGAGACCTGGTCGATGCATGCTCGGACATTGGCGTAGTCGACACCCGGCGACGGCAGCGTGGCACCGAAGCGATACAGGGCCACCAGACCGAGCGTGAAGAGGATCTTCCGTCTCAGGTCAGGAGTCCTGAGGGCCGACACGAAGGCGGAAAGCAAAGATCCTCCTGGCACGACTGCGTTGACGCTGCGAGTGCTTCGTCGGGAGCACAACTGGTGCTCCCGTGAGCCTCACGAGCATGGACTGCAGGCGACATGCGTCGCCCGCATCGAAACGAACTTCTGTGAACTCTAGAACTCTAACAGTGCGTATCGAACCGCCCGACGGTCAGTGTTGGACCCTGTCCGTTCGGTCGACCTCGACACATGGTGCCGAGGCAACGATGGCCGCAGCTCAGCTGCGAGAGCTGTGGCTGCGGCCATCGTCACGAACTGCTGCTCGATGCGCTGCTACTCAGCACATCGAAGCAATGCTCATACCTCGGTTGCAGAACCGCCGGCAGCGGCGATCTTTTCCTTGGCGGAGCCCGTGAACTTGTTGGCCGAGATCTCGACCTTCACGGTCAGGTTTCCGTCGCCGAGAACCTTGACGAGTTCGTTCTTGCGAACGGCACCCTTGGCGATGAGCTCGGGGATACCGATCTGACCGCCCTCGGGGAACAGACGCTCGATGTCGCGCAGGTTCACGACCTGGAACACGACACGGTTGCGGTTGGTGAAGCCCTTGAGCTTCGGGAGCCGCATGTGGAGGGGCATCTGGCCACCCTCGAAGCGTGCCGGCACGTTCTTGCGTGCGCCGGTTCCCTTGGTACCGCGACCTGCGGTCTTGCCACGCTTGCCACCTTCACCACGGCCGACGCGAATCTTCGTCGACTTGGATCCGGCTGCGGGGCGCAGGTGGTGCAGTTTGATGGTCATAGTTAGACCTCCTCAACAGTTACGAGGTGGCGCACCGTGTTGACCAGTCCGCGGTTCTGCGGGTTGTCCTCGCGGACGACCGTCTGGCGGATGCCCTTGAGCCCGAGAGTACGCAGGCTGTCACGCTGGTTCGCCTTCTGGCCGATGGTGCTCTTGATCTGGGTGACCTTCAGCTGAGCCATTACTTCACCGCTCCTGCCTGTGCGCGTGCGCGCAGCATTCCGGCGGGTGCAACCTCTTCGAGGGTCAGGCCGCGGCGAGCCGCAACTTCCTCGGGACGCTGCAGACCCTTGAGGGCTGCGACGGTCGCGTGCACGACGTTGATGGCGTTGTCGCTACCGAGCGACTTCGACAGCACGTCGTGGACACCGGCGCACTCCAGCACGGCACGCACAGCACCACCGGCGATGACGCCGGTACCGGCGCTGGCCGGACGCAACATGACGACGCCGGCTGCGGCTTCGCCCTGGATGGGGTGCGTGATGGTGCCGGCGATCATCGGGACGCGGAAGAAGCTCTTACGAGCCTCCTCGACACCCTTCTGGATGGCCGCGGGAACTTCCTTGGCCTTGCCGTAGCCGACGCCGACCAGTCCGTTGCCGTCACCGACGATGACGAGGGCGGTGAAGCTGAAGCGTCGACCACCCTTGACCACCTTGGAGACGCGGTTGATCGTGACGACCTTCTCGATGAAGTTCGACTTGTCCGCAGCGTTGCCGCCACGGCCGTTGTCACGACGGTCACGACCGCCACCACCGCGGTTGTCGCCGCGCTGGTTGTTGTCGCCACCTGCGTTGGGGCCACTGTTCTGTCCGGCGGGGCCGCTTCCGCCGTCACGCCGTTGACGTCCCGGCATCAGGCTGTCCTTCCGTTGTCAGTCATTGTCATCATCAGAACGTCAACCCGCCTTCGCGGGCTGCTTCTGCGAGTGCCGCGATGCGGCCGCTGTAGTTGTTGCCGCCGCGGTCGAACACGACTGCCTCGACGCCGGCTGCCTTCGCGCGGCTGGCGATGAGCTCGCCGACCTTCGCGCTGACGGCCTTCTTGTCGCCCTCGAGGGCGCGCACATCGGCTTCGATGCTCGACGCGCTGGCCAGCGTGTGGCCGGCGAGGTCGTCGATCAACTGCACGTGGATGTGACGCGAGGACCGGTTGACGACCAAGCGGGGACGCTCGGGCGTGCCGGAGATCTTCTTGCGAAGGCGGAAGTGACGACGTGCCTTCGACAGGCGACGCTTCGTCGAGACGTCGGTGCCACGCGGAGTGCGCTTGACGACGTTCGCCTTGTCTGCTGTTTGCTGGCTCATATCACTTACCCGTCTTTCCGACCTTGCGGCGGATCACTTCACCCTCGTAGCGGATGCCCTTGCCCTTGTACGGGTCCGGACGCCGCAGACGACGAATGTTGGCAGAGATCTGACCGACCTTCTGCTTGTCGATGCCGACAACGGTGAATCGCGTGGGCGACTCGACCGTGAACGTGATGCCCTCGGGTGCTTCGATCAGCACGGGATGGCTGTAACCGAGTGCGAACTCGAGGTCCTTGCCCTTGAGTACGACGCGGTAACCGACGCCGTGAATCTCCATCTTGTTGGTGTAACCGTTGGTGACACCGGTGATGAGGTTCGCGACGAGAGTGCGCGAAAGTCCGTGCAGTGCACGGCTCTTGCGCTCGTCATCGGGCCGGGTGACGGCGATGGTGCCGTCATCGGCGCGAGCGATCTGGATGGGCTCGGCGACCGTCAGGTTCAGGGCACCCTTGGGGCCCTTGACCGCAACGTTCTGGCCGTCGATGGTGATATCGACTCCAGCGGGGACCGGTACCGGCAATTTTCCAATACGTGACATGGTGGTGGCCTCCCCTACCAGACGTAGGCGAGGACTTCTCCGCCCACACCCTGCTTGGCCGCCTGACGCTCCGTGAGCAGACCTGTGGACGTGGAGATGATCGCCACGCCCAGGCCGCCGAGAACCTTGGGCAGATTGGTGGATTTTGCGTATACCCGGAGACCGGGCTTGGAGACGCGTCGCACGCCGGCGAGGCTGCGCTCACGGCTCGGGCCGTACTTCAGATCGACGATGAGGGTCTTGCCCACCTCGGCGTCTTCCGTGCGGTAGTCGGAGATGTAGCCCTCGCGCTTGAGGATCTCGGCGATGTTCGCCTTGATCTTCGAGTGGGGAAGCTTCACCTCGTCGTGGTACGCCGAATTGGCGTTGCGCAGACGGGTCAAGAAGTCTGCAATTGGATCGGTCATCGTCATGGTGTGACCTGTGCACCTTTCTCGCAGCGGTTCCCATGCAGCACGCGCGAGCTGGTGCCCCTGGATTCTCGAAAACCCGGCGGGCCTGGCTCGTCACATCGTGGGCCTACAACGAAGTGAACATGTCCTGACCGACTGTTGCCGGTCAGGGGTTGCGCTCCAAGCAATGCATCGCTGCACTGCCAGGTGTTTCGAGCTTCCGCATTTCGATGCTGACGTACGGAGAACTCGAGGTTGCGTTCTGTATTGCAAGGACTCGCGTGCAGGCACGACGAAGCCCGGGCAACCGCTCTAGTGTAGGGAACCGGGTGCCATTCTCAAAATCGGTCGTGGTACGAGCCTTAGGTGTCTCTTCGCGGGACTGTCGCTCGAACCGAGGTCGAGGTGGTCGGACTCGTGCCGTAGCCTTCCGACATCATTCCATCGCTCCGGGGGGTTCGATGCGTACAACTGATTCCATTGCCAAGACGGTCGACGTCCGACCATGGCCGGATTCGTCCCGCACGACGCTGTGAAAGCCGATCCCGATCGGATCCGCCGTGCCTCTGCTCGGATGTCCGGCCTCGCCGATGCACTCTGGGACGACATCGACCTCGTCCGCCGAGACGCCGAAGAGTTGATGGAATCCTCCTGGACGGGCAACGCGGCCGATTCCCATGCAGTTCTGTGGGCGGAGTGGGTCGATTCGGCTCGGAAGATATGCGGCGCGCTCAACGAGGACGCGTGGCTGCTCGACGGCATTGCAACCGAGTATTCCGCAACGGACAACGTGATCGATGAACACGTGGTGGATACCGGCCTTCGGTTGGACCGTTGATGGCGCGCTACGTCGCCGACGTCGAGCAGATTCTCGCTCTGGTCGGTCGCGCGCACACAGTCGGAGCCACGATCGAATCGGCTATCTCCGATGTCGAGCGCGAGGTGAACGATCTCGGCATCGAATGGGAGGGCGAAGCGGCCGAGGCGCACCGCTCGAAGCACGAGCTGCTCCGGCAGGAATTGAACGATATGCGAACCGGGCTCGCCCAACTCGGCACGCTGGCGCGAGGCGCCCATGATCGCTACCGCTCAGCCGTGGACCACAACAAGCGAATGTGGCCCTGATGGCCCCGATCAGCGTCGACCCGGACATCTTTGCCGAAGCGGCCTCCCAATACGGAAGCGCCAAGACGATCTCGAGCGGCGCGATAGCGGAACTCGCCGCAGAACTCGACCGCAACTGGGGCTGCGCAGGCACCGACAACGCCGGAAAGTCCTGGGCAGGCAGTTACGATTCCGCGGCATTCGAGGCAGTTTCCACAGCAACCGACATCACGAATGCGTTCGGCAAACTCCATGATCTGCTGGCGGCAACCGGCGTCAACCACGCCAACGCAGAGAATGCGAACACCGTTCCGTCGCCCCCACCGCTGCCCGCTCCCCCACAACTTCCTCATACGAATACACCGCAGTTCAACGGTTCCTACGGCGGCGACACCGACGCCCCGATGGGGTGGGGGCTGATCACGCGGTGGCTACAGGGCCACATGTGGCCCAACGGCGATCCGGACAAAATGCGTGGCCTCGGAAGTGCGTGGCGCACCGCCGCCGAGGAGCTACGCCGAGCGAGCGACGCCACGAACTCCGCATGGACCGACATCGAGGAACTTGCCTCCGACGAATTGCCGCAGGTCCTCGCCCAGATGGACGGCGTCTACATCGCTGCGCACAACGTCGCCGACCAGTTCGACGCCCTTGCGAGAGCATGCGGCGAATGGGCCACCACCATTCAGGATGCTCACCAGAGCGTCATCGATATCGTGGGGACGGCCATCGTGGCCGGCACGATCGCCGGTGCAGTTGCCGCCTTCTTCACCCTCGGTGTGGGAACGGTCGCCGTCACGGGCGCAACGGGCAGCATCATTGCCGGAAGTGTCATCGCCGTCCTCACCGGAGTGGAAGCGGCGTCGGCAATTGCCGTCGGTGTCACCGTGGCAACCGGGGCGGCGGCCATCGGAATTGCATTGGACGTGCAACCGCTCCTCGAAGCGAGTCCGACGACATTCCACGCAAACACTGGTGGAGGAAATTGGCACTACCATCCCGCGCCCCGGGGCGGTCTGCCAGGCTTTCCAAACGCCACACGAGGAAAACCGCTCAACCGCAGAACGCGGTGGACTGACGACAAAGGGAACATCTACGAATGGGATAGCCAGCACGGCGCAGTCGAGAAATACAGCAAGAACGGCAAGCACTTAGGCGAATTCGATCCGAATACCGGAGCACAAACCAAGCCCCCAGATCCCACTAGAAAGCCTGGTCGATGACCAACCGAGGCCCGACATCCTGGTAACTCGAACCTGAGTCGACGCCGGTTCACGACCGCTCGAGAATAAGGCAGCACGGTCTGACTACTACCAACAAGGAGAGGACAATGTGGTACTTGGAATCATACGATAACCAAACCGATTTGATCGCGGACAGCTATCTCCTGACTGCTATCACCGGAGACGAAATCAGAGAACTGATTGACGTCGACGAAAGTGAACTTCCACTAGAAATGGGACCGTACCCAGTCGCATTGGCCGACGTGCCGAAGTTCGCCAAGTACATCGAGGGCGATTTCAGAGTCAGCTCCGATAATGAATACTTCATCGGCCTGTTCACCGACTGAGGAATGGGCAATGCGATACGTGGGAGGCGAACTACTTGAGAGTGGAGCACACGTGATACCAGAATCTATTCGACTGATCGAGCGATTGCCGGTCACACGGAACGCGCTTGTTCTCACTAAATTCTGAAAACTAAGATGTGGCTCCTAGAGAAATTCGATAAGACTACCCATCTCCTTGCGGGCGAATATTTCCTTCACGACATGTCAGCTGACATAGTCGAGAAAATTCTCGGCGCAACAGACGCCGAGCACGAACTTCCCATTGGGATTCGTCAGCACGATGTTCCACTGTACAAGGCATCAGAGTTTGCAGCTTTCATGGACGAAATCTTCATTCTCGACGAGAACTGCGAATACGAAGTTGGCTATTCTTCAGACTGACGATCACCGAACAACATGTCATGCACCGACTTACAGCGTGACAAACTCAGCTACCACCGAACGCCGCGCCCCGGTTCGCCGACGAGAATCCGCCGAGGATCCTGGGACAATTCGCCGATCTCGGCGCCTCGTTCCATCGCAACATGAACAGACCACGACGCGGCCTGACCACACCACATTGCGTCCACTTCTTCGCTAACGTCGGACCATGACGGACTCGAAGGCAGTCGACATCGACCACCTCACCCACACTCTGCGCGACCGCAACATCGCCGGGGTGACCATCGGCTGGGTCGACAACAACGGCATTGTCCGATCACGCACCGTGCCCACCGCAGAATTGACGGCAGTCGCACGACGCGGAGTAGGAGTCACCGCGGTGTTCGCAGTGTTCGATTCGCACGACGGGATCACGTTCGCCCACGATGGATTGTCGACGCCGTCCGGCGATGTGCGGTTGATTCCG
The DNA here is from genome assembly GCF_033142445.1 of Rhodococcus sp. IEGM 1330. Lineage (NCBI taxonomy): Bacteria > Bacillati > Actinomycetota > Actinomycetes > Mycobacteriales > Nocardiaceae > Rhodococcus > Rhodococcus sp. IEGM 1330. Next base: position 308,484 of record NZ_JAWLSB010000001.1, on the reverse strand, counting down.
GTGATCGACAACGCGTCGAGCGTGGTCGGGCTCGCCGGCCAACCGGGGCTTGCCTGGGTACACGGCCGGCAGCTCTCGGCGGACGGCTCTCCCTGGCCCTACGATCAGCGGGCCGTCCTCGAGCGCCAGGTGCAACTGGCCGCCGATGCCGGTTTCGAGGTGCGGGCCGGATTCGAGATCGAGTTCGCCCTGACTCGCGAATCGGACGGACTGTCCGCTCATCGCGGACCTGCCTACTCCGCGAACGCCGTACGCGACGTCGACGAATTCGCGGTGCTGCTGCTCAACGCGCTTGCCGCGAACGGTCTGAGCATCGGCCAGATTCACGCCGAGTACGGCGCTTCCCAACTCGAGATCGCGCTCAGTCCACTCGATCCGCTTGCCGCGGCCGACGCACAGATCCTCGCGCGGCAGACCATCCACTCAGCGGCACGAGCTCTGGGTCTGCGGGCCAGCTTCGCTCCCCTGCCGTCGTCGAGCAGTGCAGGGAATGGTTGGCATCTGCACACGTCCCTGGTCCGCGACGGTCAAAACGCGCTGACCGGCGACGGAGAGCACGGGTTGTCCGACACCGGGCGTTCGTACATTGCAGGCCTGGTTCGAGAACTCCCGGGAATCGTCGCCATCACCGCACCGAGTTCGGGGTCGTTGCTGCGCCGTCGACCCGGCTATTGGGCCGGTGCCTTCGGATTCTGGGGCGTCGAAAACCGGGAGGCTGCAGTGCGGCTCGTACCGGCCACGCCCCTTCTCGGCTCGGAGCACACCAACGTCGAGTTGAAGGCATGCGATGCGTCCGCCAATCCGTATCTGGCGCTGGCCGTCACGATTGCGGCCGGCCTGTCGGGAATAGCGGATTCGGCGCAGTTGCCGCGACCGGTTCAGCAGGACGTGGGTGGCTGGGACGACGCACGTCGCGATGCCGCGGGTATCTCCCCACTCGCGACGACCCATGTGCAACAACGTGAGAACCTACTGTCGTCTGCACTGGTCGCGAAGGTGTTGGGCGAGGAACTTCTCGGCGCGTTCGTTGCCTGCCGGGACGCCGATGCAGCGTGGGCGGAGAGTCACACCGAGGACGAACTACTCGAATCGCTGCGATGGATCTACTGACGTGTTGCGACGGTTTGCCGGGGCATCCGCGATCATCTCGACTCTCGATCAGGCTCTGCCACAACCGGATCAACTCTGCGGACCGTTCTCGGCATCAGTAGCGTTGACCGCTGTTCTCGACGAAGGCGCACCGGATGTCGCGGCGCTCGCGGTCGCATCGGGAACCGCGATCTGGCCGGTCGAGGTGGAGTCGGCGCGTCCTCCTGGATCGCCCCGGATCACCGACGGGTGGGATGGACTGCCGAGGGCTGCGTCGATCGATGCAGCCGGGACGAGTGCCAAGGGTCTCGCGGTGGGCATCGAGACGGCGACCGACCACCGCGTTGCCGTGGTTCCGATCATGCGGCCCGGTGTCGCGGAATTGCGTCTGCTACTCGGCCGTCTGGCCGACATCCGGTTCCGATTCGGCTTGGTGGCGAATGTCCATACCGAGGGACTGACCCAATTCGAGTGGAGCGTCGGACATTTCGTGACCGTCTGGGGCGCGGACGCGGCCGAGGACTCGGTGGCGATCGCCGACACCTATCGGGAACTCGGAGACCCGGCCATGCCGCCCGGATGTCGAACCGTCTCCACCGACGCCTTCGCGTCGGCGATGTCCGAACGTGGCCTGCTGCTGATCGTCGACAGCAAGGATCGGCTTGCAGCGGTGAGCCTGGTCCGCTCGCTGAAACTCCGAAGCGAATTGTGGTCCGTCTGAGATCGGGGCCCGACGCAACGCACAATGGGCGTGGGCTCCTTTCGGAACCCACGCCCATCATCGTGGTGTGGTGAAGCCCGAGGGCTTCAGATCACCAGGAGCTCTTGCGAACTCCGGGAAGCTCTCCGGCGTGCGCCATCTCGCGCACGCAGATACGGCAGAGGCCGAACTTGCGGAACACGGAATGGGGACGGCCGCAGCGGTTGCAGCGAGTGTATGCACGCACCGCGAACTTCGGCTTCTTGTTGGCCTTGTTGACCAATGCCTTCTTCGCCATGGACTCAGTTCTCCTTGAACGGGAAGCCGAGGTGCTTGAGCAGCGCGCGGCCTTCTTCGTTGTTGGTTGCGGTGGTTACTACGGTGATGTCCATGCCGCGCGGACGGTCGATCTTGTCCACGTCGATCTCGTGGAACATCGACTGCTCGTTGAGGCCGAACGTGTAGTTTCCGTTGCCGTCGAACTGCGTGCCCGAGAGGCCGCGGAAGTCCCTGATTCGGGGAAGGGCAATGGAGACCAAACGGTCGAGGAACTCCCACATGCGGTCGCCACGGAGGGTGACGCGTGCGCCGATGGGCATTCCTTCGCGCAGCTTGAACTGAGCGATGGACTTGCGTGCCTTGCGGATCTCCGGCTTCTGGCCGGTGATGGCAGCGAGGTCGGCAACTGCACCGTTGATCAGCTTGGCGTCACGGGCGGCGTCGCCGACACCCATGTTGACGACGACCTTGACGATGCCGGGGATCTGCATGACGTTCTCGTATGCAAATTCGGTGTTCAGGGCGTCTTTGATCTCGGCGCGGTAGCGCGCCTTGAGGCGGGGCTGTGCGCCCGCGATGTTTTCGGTGGTAGTCATCTCAGATGTCCTTCCCGTTCTTCCGGGAAACACGAACGCGCTTGCCGGTTTCCTCGTCGGTCCGGTAGCCCACGCGAGTGGGGTTTCCGTCCGAGTCGACCACTGCAACGTTCGATACGTGGATCGGGGCTTCCTGGGTGACGATGCCACCCGAGGATGCGCCGCGCTGGTTGGCGGAGACCGCGGTGTGCTTCTTGATGCGGTTCACACCCTCGACCAGAACCTTGGAGTCAGTGGGGTAGGCCTGAATGACCTTGCCCTTGGCGCCCTTGTCCTTGCCTGCGATCACGAGAACGGTGTCGCCCTTGTGCACCTTCATTTACAGCACCTCCGGGGCGAGCGAGACGATCTTCATGAACTTCTTCTCACGCAGCTCACGGCCGACCGGGCCGAAGATACGAGTTCCACGGGGATCGTTGTCCGGCTTGATCAGCACCGCAGCGTTCTCGTCGAAACGGATGTACGAGCCATCCGGACGGCGACGCTCCTTGATCGTGCGGACGATGACGGCCTTGACGACCTCACCCTTCTTGATGTTTCCACCGGGAATGGCGTCCTTCACCGTAGCTACGATGATGTCGCCGATTCCGGCGTAGCGACGTGACGAACCACCGAGAACGCGGATGCAAAGGATTTCCTTCGCGCCCGTGTTATCAGCGACGCGTACTCGCGACTCCTGCTGAATCACTAACTTCTCCTTGACCTGGATGTACGTACGTGCCGGATTTCCGTCCCGACACGCGCGGTCGGCTGCCGGGTACGGGCGCACGAAGGCACACCGCTGCCGCAGGCAACCGGTCAAGTGTAGGGGAACGGGCCCCCGGGATCCAAATCGCTATCGCGCGAGCACCGGCCGTCGCCTGCGAACCCAGAACTCTCGGTACGGTTTCGGGGATGGGACATCTTCGGATCAGTGGGGCGCGGCGATGACGTCGACGGGCGACGACGTCGGTTGGTGGTCGAGTCTGCCGCTGGATCGGGTCGTCCGACTGCACGGTGCCACCGAGCGCGAACTCGCCGAGTCCGTGAACCCTCTGCCGTCGGACGCGCCCGCCATCGTGTTCTTCGCGGTCGATCGTAAAACGGCGAACCGCGCCGTCGATCTCGTCGATGCGGTGGTCGCAGAACTCGAGAAAGCGGCAGTCGACTCGGTTCCGCTGTTGCTCACGGGACTCGACCACCACGAAGACTCGTCGACGTTGGATAGGCGCGCTGCACGCGTCGCGGCTGTCCGGCTCGCAGGCGACACAGCACACTTCGGCCCGTACGTCGGGGCCCTCGCGGACGCCGCGGTCGCGGGGCGGTCGCCGCGTCGAACCGCATTCACCGTCGAGACTCGAGCCGCAGGGTCCGCCCGAGTACTTGCCTCGGCTCAGCATCGAAGCACTGCTGCCCTCGTGTTGGTCGTGCCCTCCGGGATGGATGCAGGAGTCGTCGCGGCAGCTGCGGAATGGTTGTGCACCCACGCCGGGGCAGCGGTGTGGGTGACGGGCGACGGGGCGTCGAACATGGACCGATTCCCCTCGGTCTCGGTCCGTGCGCCGGAAGTGCCCGACGGCGTCAGCACTGTCCTCGACCGATTCCGGCCGCTCAGCTATCCCCCGATCGCGGGTTACCCCCACCCGGCAAGCGAACCCGAGAAACGTCTGTGTCGCGCGCTGGACGCCCATGACTGGGCCACCGGGCGTGAGCACAACCGCTCGATCAGACTCGGCGAGCTGACGCGTCCGTTCACCGTGGACGTACTGTGGCGCACCGAGAAGGTCGTGGTGGAGATCGACGGCAACGAGCACCGGGCCGTCGACCGTTTCGCCGAGGACCGCGTCCGTGACAACCAGCTGCAGACACACGGCTACATGGTGTTGCGCTTCACCAATGCTCAAGTGATCGACGATCCGCAACGTGCGGTCGCTACCATCCGCGAGGCAGTATCGAGAAGACGATCGAAGGGGGATCCTCGATGAGTACCGAAGACCTGAACGGGACCGAAGCGGCAGTGCTGCTCGTCCTGATGGCCGAGGCGAGTCCGGTCAAGAATTCCGAACTCAGAGCGATGGGCCCCGAGCTCGCGAAGCCGTCCCGCGACAAGCTGAAGAACGCCGGTCTGATCGAGGTGAACTCGTCCGTGCGCCCGATGACACTCGAACTCACCGACAAGGGGTGGCGGATCTGCGGCGACCTCATCGGAGGTGAACCACCGGCTCGATCGACCGGCGCGGGAAAGGCCATGTTCACCGTGTTGGCGGGGTTGCGTCGGTGGCTCGATCGCACCGACAGCCGCCCGGCGGATGTGTTCTCGGCCCGCGGAGACGAACCGGCAAGCGGCGACGAGCCCGACACCACGCCCGAGACCGTCGACGTCGAAGCCTCGATTCGCGCGGCCTACGCACGGCTCGCCCGCGAACCGGGCAGCAACGTCCGGCTCTCCAGGCTGCGAAACGAGTTGCGCGACATACCCAGAAGCGATCTCGATGACGCCCTCGCGCGTCTGCGTCGCGCGGCAGACGTCTCGCTGATACCCGAGGAAAATCAGAAGACGCTGACCGACGAAGAACGCGCCGCGGCCGTCGTCGTCGGAAATCAGCAGAACCACCTTCTCTCGATCGAACCATGATGGGCGTTGAGTCGACGATGACGGACAACGAGCAGATCCGAGCTCTCGAATCGGTGCGGTTGAGCTGGGCACCGACCCCCGACGACGTGTGGCGTTCCCAGTCGAACGTGCACGTTCCGGGAATGCACGAACGTGTGTTCCTCGAGGTGATGAATGCCTACGACGACGCGGACGCCTCCGATGACGCCAGTCCGCTGGGCGTAGTCGTGCGCGGCCCGGCCGGTTCGGGCAAGACGCACCTGCTCGGCCAGGTACGAGAAGAAGTGCAGCTCAAGGGCGGCTACTTCTTCCTGATCAGGTTGCTCGACGCTGCCGGATTCTGGCGCTCGACGCTGATGGGGATGCTCGACGACCTGATGCGTCCGTCCGGCCGCGGATCGGACAGCCAGCTCGGGCTGTTGCTCCGACGCCTGTGCGAAATCGGCGAGCTCCCCGACGATCAGCGCGCAAAGATCATGGGCGAGAGCATGATCGACGCGGATACGTTGAACGAATTCGTCACTGCGGTGTACAAGGTTCACCCCCGCCATCGACGGACGTCGCAGCACACGCTGCGCGCGCTCGTGCTGTCCATCGCCCCCGATTCGGCCGTTCAGGATCTGGGTGACGCGTACCTGCAGTCGATCGACGATGTCGATCCCGACGAGTTCTCGGCCTGGGGCATTCGTCGGGCCGAGCTCGGCCATCAGGGCATCGCCGAGAACATCTCCCGTCTGCTTGCCATCACCGGTCCGACGATTCTCGCGATCGACCAGATCGACACACTCGTGGCGCAGTCTCGGACCGGATCGGATCAGGAGTTCGCCGACGCGCAGGAAGACAAGGTCGTCGAACAGCTCGCACACGGCTTGATGTCGCTCCGCGAGACCCTCCCCCGCACTGCCTCGGTGCTCTCCGCGCTGTCGAGCGCCTGGGAACTGATCGCCGCGCGCGGTGTCGCGCCGATGCGTGACCGCTTCCGAGTCACCCAGTCACTCAAGCCGATTCCCTCGTCGGACATCGGACGCCTGCTTCTCGGACGACGCCTGGCAGCGTGTTTCCTCGAAGCCGGGTTCATCCCGCCGCACCCCACGTGGCCGGTCGCGCCCGACGCGTTCGAGCAGGCCCCCGATTTCACTCCGCGCCAGCTTCTCATCGCCGTCGATCGGCACATCAGGCACTGCCTCGACACCGGCGTCGCGTCGGAGTTGGAGAGCTTCACCGACAGGTCCGGTCCAACAGATGCGCCGGACCTACCCACGGCGCGGGTCAATGAACTCGACGCGCTCGACGATCGTTTCAAGCGACTGTGCGAACAGGTGGACGTGTCGGTTCCGTTGGCACCCGACAGTGAGGACTCGATCGTTCCCGCGCTGCTGTCGGCGGGTCTGACCGCGTGGATTCACGAGCATCAGTCGTCCGACGACAGCCTGGCGCAGGACCCACCGCCGAGCGGCAAGCCAGCGCTGCACGCCCGCCTGCGTCACACCGTAGACACCGATACCGACGACGAGGAGCACTGGTGCTTCCGCGCGGTCACGTCCGGTAACGCGCGGGCCGCCTTGGCCCGGGTGGAGCGGGCAGTGACGACGGCGGGCCTGCGCATCGACATGCCGAGGCGACGGTTGATCGTGATCAGGAACGACCCGTGGCCCAACGGCGCGAAAACCGAGCAGACAATCGCGGCCCTGCATCGCGCCGGGGGCATCGTGGTGCCACTCGGCGACGAGGACCGCAGAGCGCTGGCGGCGTTGTCGATCCTGTTGGCCGAGAACTCCCCCGCACTCACGTCCTGGTTGCTCGCACGCAAGCCGGCACACGATGTCGAACTGTTCTCGACGGTGCTTCCCGCTGTGAGTGTCGTGGACGACGACACCGCCCTCATCGAACCCGAGACACCGAGTATTGCAGCGCAACCCGCCGTATCGCGGCGGCCGTCCATCGTCGTCGGTGCCGAACTGAGCACCGGCGCGGACGTCGCCATTCCACTCGAAGCGCTACGCAAGCACACGGCGATCTTCGCGGGATCCGGCTCGGGCAAGACGGTCTTGATCCGTCGGCTGGTGGAAGAGTGCGCCCTGCAGGGTGTTTCGGCGATCGTCTTGGACGTCAACAACGACCTGGCTCGGCTCGGCACCGCATGGCCCGAGGACGAGAGGACCTGGCCACCGGGTGACGAGGCCAAGGCAACGGCGTACCTGCGCGACACCGACGTCGTGGTGTGGACGCCGCGCAAGTCCGCCGGTCGGCCGCTCAGCTTCCAGCCGCTACCCGACTTCGCCAGTGTCGTGAGCGACGCGGACGAGTTCGAGGCCTCGGTCGAGTCCGCCTTGGCCTCACTCGAACCGGCCGCGGGTGTCCTCGGCACGTCACAGAAGGCCAAACATGGTCGAGCAGTGCTGAAGTCGGCCCTCGATCAGTTCGGTCGCCGTTCGCAGGGCGGGGATCTGTCCGACTTCATCGACCTGTTGGAAGAATTCCCCGAAGACGCGAGCGAGATGCGCGATGCGGTGCGCATCGCTGCCGGACTGGCCGAGAATCTCAAGGCCGCCGCCGCGAACGATCCGATGTTCGCCGGCGCAGGCACGCCGGTCGACCCTGCTGTCCTGCTGACGCCGGCCGAGGGCAAGAAAGCCCGGGTATCGGTGATCAACCTCGCCGGCTTGACCACCGATGAGCAGAAGCAGAGCTTCGTCAATCAACTCCAGATGGGGCTGTTCGCCTGGATCAAGAAGAACCCGGCGGGTGACCGACCCCTCGGTGGACTGTTCGTCATGGACGAAGCGCAGAATTTCGCACCCTCCGACCGGAGCACTGCGGCAACCCACAGCACCCTGGCACTGGCGTCGCAGGCTCGAAAGTACGGACTGGGCCTGGTGTTCGCCACGCAATCCCCGAAGGGCCTGCACAACCGCATCGCGGGCAATGCGTCCACTCAGTTCTACGGCCTGCTCAACAGTCCGTCGCAGGTCGACGCAGCCAAGGAGATGGCGCGGGTCAAGGGCGGTTCCGTTCCCGACGTCGGACGCCTGCCCGCCGGCCAGTTCTACGCGGCAGTCGAAGGCGCGGAGTTCCGACGCACCGCCACTCCCCTGTGCCTGTCCTACCACCCGAAGAGTCCGCCGACCGAGGAAGAAGTCATCGAGCTGGCACGGCGGTCCTGACGACCTGACAGTGGCACACTGGACACGATGAAAACCCTCGCTCGCGGGGAGAACTGCCCCGCCCCGGCCGGCCCTTTGACGGTCACGCTCGCCGCGTCGACCTCTGTCGACGTCTCCGCGCTCCTGCTGGATGCGGGCGGCCGGGTGCGTTCGGACGCGGACCTGGTGTTCTACAACCAGCCCACCGCCCCCGGCGTCGAGTATCGCCGTACATCGACCGGCCACCTGCTGGTGTTCGACGCCACCGCCGTCCCCAGCGGCGTCGATACCGTGGCCGTGGCGGCGTCCCTCGACGAAACGGGACCCGCAACGTTCGCGGCTGCAGGCCCGACGGCGGTGACGGTGTCCGATGCGTCGGGCACAGCGCTGGTCGGCTTCACTGCCGATGCGCTCGGCGACGAGAGCGCGCTGGTGTGTCTGGAGTTCTACCGGCGCGGCGAGCAGTGGAAGATCCGCGCCGTCGGCCAGGGATACGCCGATGGCCTGGCGGGGTTGGCCACGGCGTTCGGTATCAGTGTCGAGCACGACGAGCCGATGCCCGACACTCCGCACGAGCCATCAGCGAACACCATCGCGCCACCCGTGAATTCACCCGTCCCTCGAGGAGTTCTGGCCATGAGAAGTGAACTGTTCGCGCCCGCACACGCCGAGGTTCCCGGTTCGGGCATTCAGAAGCAGGGCAGCAAGATGTGCCGAATCGGGATGAACGGCGACGTGATGGCCCGGGCCGGTTCGATGGTCGCGTATCAGGGCAATCTGCAGTTCGAGGCGAAGGGCTCGGGTGGTATCGGTCGGGCGCTGAAGCAGGCGCTCTCCGGTGAGGGCGTCCCTCTGATGAAGGTCACGGGCCAGGGCGACCTCTTTCTCGCCAACGCAGCTCAGGACGTCCATCTGATCGACCTGGACGGCTCCGACGGTCTGACCATCAACGGTGCCAACGTCCTGGCCTTCGAGTCCTCGCTGAGCTACGACGTCAAGCGAGTCCAGGGCGCAGCGGCCGGGGGCAACGCCGGGTTCTTCAACTGCGTGTTCACCGGACGTGGTCGTATTGCCATCACCACCGACGGAATCCCGGTCGTGTTGAACGTCGATCAGCCGACGTTCGCAGACCCGCAAGCTGCGGTCGCGTGGTCGTCCTCTCTACAGACACGGGTGAAGAAAAACGACTCCTTCGGACTGGGCACCCTCATCGGTCGCACGACAGGAGAGAGATTCACCCTCGAGTTCGCCGGCCAGGGATTCGTCGTCGTACAGCCGTCCGAGCAGCCACCCGGCGGACTGGTCGGCGGCAGTGGCAGCGGTGAACAGGCCGGCGTCGGCGGAGCGCTCGGTGGACTGCTCGGCAGATAGACGCAACGAACACAGACACAAAAATGCCCGCTCCCGGGAAGGGAGCGGGCATTTCGATGCAGGTACTACTTGGCCTTTTCGAGAACCTCGACCAGTCGCCAGTGCTTCGTGGCGGACAGCGGGCGGGTCTCCATGAGCTGAACGCGATCGCCTACGCCGGCGTCGCCCTTCTCGTCATGGGCCTTGACCTTGGTGGTACGACGGATGATCTTGCTGTAGAGGGGGTGCTTGACCCTGTCCTCGAGCTCGACCACGATCGTCTTTTCCATCTTGTCGGATACGACGTAGCCGATCCGGACCTTACGGTTGTTGCGCTCTTCAGTCACAGTGTTTTCCTCGCTCATGCTGCGTCACCTGCTGTGTCCTCGGAAGGACCAGAGGCCAAGCCGAGCTCACGTTCGCGGAGCACCGTGTAGATACGCGCGATCTCGTGGCGCACCACGCGCAGTCGACGGTTGTTGTCCAACTGGCCGGTTGCCATCTGGAAGCGAAGGTTGAACAGCTCTTCCTTCGACTCACGCAGCTTGGTGACCAGCTCTTCACCGGTGAGCTCGCGGAGCTCTGCGGCTGGGGTTCCGGTAGCCATCAGAACTGCTCCTCCCTGGTGATGATGCGTGCCTTGATGGGCAGCTTGTGGATGGCGCGAGTCAGTGCCTCACGCGCGATGGTCTCGTCGGGGTACGACAGCTCGAAGAGCACACGACCCGGCTTGACGTTCGCGATCCACCACTCGGGCGAACCCTTACCGGAACCCATGCGGGTCTCGGCAGGCTTCTTGGTGAGCGGACGGTCCGGGAAGATGTTGATCCAGACCTTGCCACCACGCTTGATGTGGCGGGTGATCGCGATACGAGCGGCCTCGATCTGACGGTTGGTGATGTAGGCGGGCTCGAGAGCCTGAATGCCGTAGTCACCGAATGTCACCTGAGTGCCGCCCTTGGCCGCACCCGAACGCTTCGGGTGGTGCTGCTTGCGGTGCTTGACCCGGCGGGGGATCAACATGCGTCAGCCCTCCTGAGTGGGCTCGGTCGAGGCCGGAGCCTCGGTTGCGGATGCCGCGCGGCCGGCCTCGGTGCTGGTCGCCGTGGTGCCCGAGGCACCGCTGCGACGCGGACGAGTGGGACGCTCGCGACGGGGTCGGTCTGCACCGGCGGCCGGGGCCGCAGCGGCAGCGAGTTCACGCCGTCCGCCGACGATGTCGCCCTTGTAGATCCAGACCTTCACGCCGATGCGGCCGAAGGTGGTCTTGGCCTCGTACAGCCCGTAGTCGATGTCGGCACGGAGCGTGTGCAGGGGAACGCGTCCCTCGCGGTAGAACTCCGAGCGAGACATTTCCGCGCCACCGAGACGGCCGGAGCACTGAACACGAATGCCCTTGACGTTCGGCTGACGCATGGCCGACTGGATGGCCTTACGCATTGCGCGACGGAATGCGACGCGGTTGCTGAGCTGCTCGGCAACACCCTGGGCCACGAGCTGAGCCTCGGACTCGGCGTTCTTGACCTCGAGGATGTTGAGCTGAACCTGCTTGCCGGTCAGCTTCTCGAGAGCTCCGCGGATACGGTCGGCTTCGGCGCCACGACGACCGATGACGATGCCCGGACGTGCCGTGTGGATGTCCACGCGAACACGGTCACGGGTGCGCTCGATCTCGACCTTCGCGATACCAGCGCGCTCCATGCCGGTGGCAAGAAGCTTGCGGATCTCGACGTCTTCCTTGACGTACTCCGAGTACTGCTTGTCTGCGTACCAGCGCGACTTCCAGTCAGTGGTGATACCCAAGCGGAAGCCGTGCGGGTTGATTTTCTGACCCACTACTGAGCCCCTTCCTTGGACGCCTGACCCTTACGACGGTTACGAGACGTTCCGCCGGTCTTGGGCAGGCTTTCGACGATCACCGTGATGTGGCTGGTGCGCTTGCGGATCCGGAATGCCCGGCCCTGAGCGCGCGGCTGGAATCGCTTGAGGGTTGCACCCTCGTCGACGAATGCAGTGGCGACGATCAGCGTGCTGGGATCGAGATCCAGGTTGTTCTCGGCGTTGGCTGCTGCGGACGCGATCACCTTGGCGACCGGCTCGCTCGCTGCCTGCGGCGCGAACTTGAGGATGTTGAGCGCGTCCTCGACGGAGCGCCCACGAACCAGATCCACGACGCGACGTGCCTTCATCGGCGTGACGCGAACGTGCTTCGCTACGGCCTTGGCAGTCGGATTGGCGGTGGGGGTGAAGTTGGTCATCGCCTCTTCGCCTTCCGGTCGTCCTTGATGTGACCCTTGAACGTGCGGGTCGGTGCGAACTCCCCGAGCTTGTGGCCGACCATGGAGTCGGACACGAACACCGGTACGTGCTTGCGACCGTCGTGGACGGCGAAAGTGTGACCGATGAAGTCGGGCAGGATTGTCGATCGACGGGACCAGGTCTTGATGACCTGCTTGGTTCCCTTATCGTTCTGGACGTCAACCTTCGCGAGGAGGTGATCGTCTACGAACGGGCCTTTCTTCAGGCTGCGTGGCATTCTGAACTCCCTCCTAGCGCTTGTTCTTGCCGGTACGACGACGACGGACAATGAGCTTGTCGCTCGCCTTCTTCTTACTGCGGGTACGGCCCTCGGCCTGTCCCCACGGGCTGACCGGGTGGCGTCCACCCGAGGTCTTGCCCTCGCCGCCACCGTGCGGGTGGTCGACCGGGTTCATCACGACACCACGAACGGTCGGGCGCTTGCCCTTCCAACGCATACGGCCGGCCTTGCCCCAGTTGATGTTCGACTGCTCGGCGTTGCCGACCTCGCCGACGGTTGCGCGGCAGCGCACGTCGACGCGACGGATCTCACCGGAAGGCATACGCAGCGTGGCGTATGCGCCTTCCTTACCGAGGAGCTGGATGCTCGCTCCAGCGGAGCGGGCCATCTTCGCGCCACCGCCCGGACGAAGCTCGACCGCGTGAATGGTCGTACCCGTCGGGATGTTGCGCAGGGGAAGGTTGTTGCCGGGCTTGATGTCGGCGTTGGGACCCTGCTCGATCGGCGAGCCCTGGGCGATGCCCTTGGGTGCGACGATGTAGCGCTTCTCGCCGTCTGCGAAGTGCAGCAGTGCGATGTTCGCGGTGCGGTTGGGGTCGTACTCGATGTGAGCGACCTTGGCCGGCACACCATCTTTGTCGTTGCGGCGGAAATCGATGAGACGGTACGCACGCTTGTGACCGCCACCCTTGTGCCGGGTGGTGATACGACCGTGTGCGTTACGTCCACCGCGACCGTGCAGCGGGCGAACCAGCGACTTCTCGGGGGTCGAACGTGTGATCTCAGCGAAGTCGGACACGCTGGAGCCACGACGACCCGGGGTTGTCGGCTTGTACTTAAGAATTGCCATGAGTCTTCTCGTCCTCTATATCCGAAGAGTCCCAGTCGCTTACGCGACCGGACCTCCGAAGATCTCGATGGGCTTGCTGTCAGCGGAGAGCGTTACGAGCGCGCGCTTGGTGTCCTTGCGCTTGCCGTAACCGAACCGGGTCCGCTTACGCTTGCCCTGACGGTTCATCGTGTTGACGCTGGTCACGGTGACGTCGAAGATCTTCTCGACGGCAATCTTGATCTGCGTCTTGTTCGAGTCCGGGTGCACCAGGAACGTGTACGTGCCTTCTTCGATCAGTCCGTAGGACTTCTCGGAGATGACCGGTGCCAGCAAGATGTCGCGGGGATCGGCGATCGTGGTCACTTGCTTGCCTCCTCGTTCTTTGCAGGCCCAGCGATGAAGGTGTTCAGCGCTTCCACGCTGAAGATGACGTCATCGGCGTTGAGCACGTCGTACGTGTTGAGCTGGTCGGGTGCGATGGGATGCACGCCGTCCAGATTCTGGACGCTCTTCCAGGCCGCAGTGTCCTCGCGTCCGACGACGAGCAGGACCTTCTTGCGGTCCGAGAGCTCGGCGAGGAACGACTTGGCACCCTTGGTGGATGGAATCTGTCCGGCAACCAGTTCGGTGATCACGTGGATCCGCTCGCTGCGAGCCCGGTCGGAGAGGGCACCGCGCAAAGCGGCTGCCTTCATCTTCTTGGGAGTCCGCTGGCTGTAGTCACGCGGCTGCGGTCCGTGGACCGTGCCACCGCCGACGAACTGAGGAGCGCGGGTCGAGCCCTGACGGGCGCGGCCGGTTCCCTTCTGGCGGTACGGCTTCTTGCCACCGCCGCGAACCTCGCCACGAGTCTTCGTGGAGTGCGTTCCCTGGCGTGCCGCTGCGAGCTGCGCAATGACGACCTGGTGCAGGAGCGCGATGTTCGCGGGTGCGTCGAAGATTGCCGAAGGCAGATCGACGGTTCCGTTGGTCTTGCCACCGACCTCTTTGACGTCCAGCGTCAAATTGGTTTCGGTCTTCTTGTCGAGGCTGGTCATGCCCGTGCACCACCCTTCAATGCAGACTTGACGATCACGACGTTGCCGCGACGGCCCGGGATCGCTCCCTTGATCAGCAGCAGACCGTTTTCGCTGTCCACCTTGTGGACCGAGAGGTTCTGCGTGGTTACGCGATCGCCACCCATACGTCCGGACATGCGCATTCCCTTGAACACGCGGCCCGGCGTTGCGCAGCCACCGATGGATCCGGGGCGACGGTGCACAGCCTGTGCACCGTGGCTCGCACCCTGACCCTTGAAGCCGTGACGCTTCATGGTTCCGGCGAAGCCCTTGCCCTTGCTGGTGCCGGTGACGTCGACGTATGCGCCGTCCTCGAACACTGCAGCGGTGAGCTCCTGGCCGACCTCGAACTGCGAGGCGTCGGCAACGCGAATCTCCACGATGTGGCGACGCGGCGTGACACCTGCCTTCTCGAACTGGCCGGTGGTGGGCTTGTTCACCTTGCGCGGGTCGATCGCACCGAATGCGACCTGGACGGCGCTGTAGCCGTCACGTTCCTGGGTGCGGATCTGGGTGACCACGTTGGGGCCTGCCTTGATCACGGTCACCGGAACGACGCGGTTGTTCTCGTCGAAGACCTGGGTCATTCCGAGCTTGGTGCCCAGAATTCCTGTTGCAGGCCGGTTCTTGTTATCAGTCATCGTTGTCTCCGCGCTCACTGGATGTTGACGTCGACACTGGCCGGGAGGTCGATGCGCATGAGCGCGTCCACCGTCTTCGGTGTCGGGTCGAGGATGTCAATGAGCCGCTTGTGAGTACGCATCTCGAAGTGTTCGCGCGAGTCCTTGTACTTGTGCGGCGAACGGATGACGCAGTACACGTTCTTCTCTGTCGGCAACGGCACCGGTCCGACGACGCGGGCACCCGTACGGGTGACCGTTTCGACGATCTTGCGCGCTGACGCGTCGATCGCCTCATGGTCGTAGGCCTTGAGCCTGATGCGGATCTTTTGTCCCGCCACGCTTAGTGTCCTTTTCTTGCCGCTTGGTCGTAGAACGGGCCGTTCGGCCTGCTCCACCTCGTCTGCACAGTCCCCGAGCCGTGAAAAACCACCGACTCGAACTGCCTTCGTGCACACACGACAGTGAAAAACGTTGACGACCCAGGCGTGGCCTGCATCCGTTGCCGCTCTTCATCTGTCATGGTTCTCCGGTCCACGCGGTCGGGCGTGTCGCGATTCCGCTCATTCGTCTGCGCTGAAACTTTCGCTTCAACCATCCGAACCGCACGAAATCCGCACCGATCGAGCTGGTGTTCCGGACGCGCTCACGTGGAGCGCTGGTCTCATGTTCTTGCTCAGTCGGCTTTTCGGCCGACTCACCTGTTTCAGGCCGCACGCATGCGCGTCCCGTGTCCAGGCAACCCGCCCAGTATGCCGCAGACCGGGCAGCAGATCAACTCGGGGCCGATCGATTGCTACCGCGCTACCTTACCGAGCAGTAAGGTAGCGCCATGACCACCGTCGAGAACACCACCGGCGCGACCTATCGCGCCTGGTCGAAGCTACCGAACAACACTGTCGGCTCCACACTGTTCTCCGTCGGCATGTGTCTGCGGGTTCCGTACTTCGCGTCTGTGCTGCCACGTGTCGTCGCGCTCGAGCCGGGACGCTGCGAGGTCACCGCCCCCAAGTGGTTCGGCATTCGGAACCACCTGGGCACCTTCCACGCCATCGCCGCCTGCAACCTCGCCGAGGTCGCCATGGGCATGCTTGCCGAGGCGACCGTCCCCACCTCGCACCGATGGATTCCAAAATCCATGACGGTCCAGTACCTGACGAAGGCCACCACATCGCTGCGCGCGGTCGCCGAACTCGACGAGGTCCCCGACTTCGGAACAGTTACCGATGGCATGGATATCGTCGTGCCCGTCGCGATCCGAGACACCGCGGGCATCGAGGTGGTACACGCAGACATCACCATCTGGGTCTCCGCGGCGCCCCGTTGACATACTCGACCGATGAACTCGGTGACGCGGTCGGAGTCCGATGACTCGGTAGTGGTGGTCGGAGGTTCGGGGGCGGTCGGCCGCTTGATGCTCGACCTCCTGCTCGCGGACGGCGTGCCGGTGACCATCGTGGACGTGCACGGCGGCTCGGTTCCCGGTGGTGCGGTGGTGATCGCCGGCGATATCACCGACCCCGACGGCCCGGTCGAGTCGGTGCTGGAGAAGGCCGCCACGGTGATTCTGGCGGTCCCCGAGTCCGTGGCGCTGCGAGCGGATCTGTCCGCTGTGCGCCCCGACGCCCTTCTGGTGGAAACCCTGTCGGTGAAGTCCGGCTTCTCCCGCCATGTGCGGGACGCACGTCCGATCGGTGCGGCGGTGGGAATCAATCCCATGTTCGCCCCGTCGCTCGGAATGGCCGGGCGCCCCGTCGCCGCCGTCGTGCACCGACACGGCCCGCCGGTGGATCCCTTCCTGGAGAGCGTCTCGCGGTGGGGTGGTCGAGTGGTCCTTCTCGACGCTGCAGGCCATGATCGCCTCGCCGCGGCGACGCAGGCGCTGACGCACGCCAGTGTCCTGGCGTTCGGCCTGGCTCTGGCCGAACTGGACCTTCCGTTCGTCGATATCGACGCCGTTGCGCCTCCCCCGCACGCAACGATGCTCGCGGTGCTCGCTCGCATCACCGGCGGTGAACCCGAGGTCTATTGGGACGTACAGGCAGGCAATCCGCACGCCGCCGACGCCAGGGCTGCGCTGCACCGAGCGACGCAGACGGTGAGCAAGACCGTCGATTCCGGTTCCGAGGCCGACTTCGCTCGCCTGTTGGCGCAGGCCGAGGCCGCTCTGGGCGGCAGCGGCGATCGGTATCGAGCATTGTGTGCGGAGATGTTCGGTATCGTTCGAGGCAGCGGTGGTAGCCCATAGCCGCGGTGGGACGAGCGCGGAAGCGGAGGCACGCGATGTTGGAGCAACCGTCGTTGCCGGAATTCGACTCCGACGATGTCGTGGAGAGCGCCGTCGTCGCACGATTGGCGAAGAACTGGTCGCAGCGCGCGACGGTCAAGAAGCCCGAACCCGAGCTGGACGATCTGTTCGACGCGGCCAAGCAGGATTTCCCCGACGCTCTGATCCCCTTCGGTGAGCACGACACCTTCACCGGTGCCACTCCCGAGCAGCAGAATCGACTTCGGGCGTGGGGTTGGATCGCGTTCAACAAGAACGTGATGGACGTCGAGCAGCACGTCGTTCATCCCGGTTTCGCTCTGTTGGCGCAGGACGTGTTCGAGACCGGGATGGGTGACACCCTGGCAGTGGCGGTGACCCAGGCCATGGTGGACGAGCAGTACCACACCTTGATGCACCTCAACGCGAGCGCAGCCACCAGGCGCGGACGCGGGTGGGCTCTGTCGGAACGCTCACTGCCGTTCAGCTCCACCGTGCGCCGGCAGCGTGCGGCGCAGGCGAACAGTGACGATCCCTGGTCGGCCGCGATCAGCTCGCTCGCGTTCATGACGGTTGCAGAGATCTCCATCACCTCGTATCTGGACCTGATCGAGGACGACGACGTCATTCAGCCCATCAACCGGTCGACGGTGAAACTGCACAACCGCGACGAGTACTGCCATGCATCGATCGCCGACGACATGGCTGCGATCGTCTTCGACCGACTCGGCACCGACGACCGGCAGAAGTTCCTGGACGGTCTCGTCGACGGGATGGACGCGTTCTCGAGCAGCGATTTCTCCACCTGGGGACGCATTCTCGAACTCGAAGGCGTGCACGGCGGCGACGCGATGCTCGCCGACGTGGAGCAGGACAGGAGCCGCCGCGCGTTGGTTCAGGACTACAGCGGGTTGCGGTCACTGTGCCGAAAACTCGACGTCGAGAACAGTATCGATATCGACTGGGACTGACTGCGGAGCTCACGCAGCGACGACCCACAAGTAACATCCACGGCGAATTTCGCTATCAAGTAGTGGCCCTCGACTCCACGGGGTCCGGTCCCACCACTCCCCCCGACAGCTCGGAGATTCGATGTCGTCAGCTCAACACGCAGCCGTACACGTGGAGGACGTACACAAGTCCTTCGGCGATGTGCAGGCGTTGCGCGGCATCAGCTTCTCCGCAGAGCGGGGAACCGTTCTGGGCATTCTCGGCCCGAACGGTGCAGGCAAGACGACGACCGTGAAGGTGCTCTCCACCCTGATCGCACCGGACAGCGGCAGAGCCTTCGTGGCGGGTCACGATGTCGCGGCCGACGCTCCGGCAGTACGCCGCTCGATCATGATGACCGGGCAGTATGCGGCCCTCGACGACACACTCTCCGGCCGCGAGAACATCGAGCTCTTCGGTCGTTTGATGGGTCTGGACAAGAAGGCCGCGAAGGCCCGAGCCAAGGCACTGCTCGACGAGTTCGACCTCTCCGACACCGGCAAGCGCCCCGTGCGTGGCTACTCGGGCGGCATGCGTCGCCGCATCGACATCGCCTGCGGCCTCGTCGTGCGGCCGGAGGTCGTGTTCCTCGACGAGCCGACCACCGGACTCGACCCACGCAGCCGGCAGGGCGTGTGGTCCTTGGTCGAGGCACTGAAGGCGCAGGGCATCACCGTGCTGTTGACGACGCAGTACCTCGAAGAAGCAGACGTCCTGAGCGACAACATCATCGTCATCGACAAGGGCACGGTCATCGCAGAGGGCACGTCGGACCATCTCAAGGCCATGACCGGCGGCAGCTACTGCGAGGTCGTTCCCCTCGATCCCGGCCAACTCCGTGCCGCCGCCGAGGCACTGGGCGACATGGTCCCCGCTGCAGTTCACGCCGAGATCACCGCTGCCTCGGACCGGCTCTCCGTTCCTGCACCCGACGGTGCAGCCACTCTGTCGGAGATTCTGCGCCGCATCGATGCGGTGGGAATCGTGCTCGCCGACATCGCCCTCCGCCGTCCGTCGCTCGACGACGTGTTCCTCACTCTCACCGGGCACTCGCAGACGAGCACCACACCATGACGGCCACGACGCGAGGCGTAGCCGGTTCGCAGGCGAGGACCGTGCAAAGGACCGATGTCGGTTCGACGGCTCAGCAGCCGAAGCGGCGGTCGAGGACGAAGCCGTCGGGATTCGTGCAGTGGCAGGCTCTGACCGGGCGTGCACTGTGGACCATGCTGACCAAGGGTGAGTTGTTGGTCGCGGTCATCGCCCCGCTCATCTTCACCGTCGGCTTCTATCTGCCCCTCAAGTTCGTCATGGGTTTGCAGGGCATCGACTACGCCCAGTTCCTGATGCCGATCATCGTGTTGCAGGCCATGGCGTTCACCGCGATCTCGGCGGCACAGCGTGCCTCGGCCGAGGCGATGAGTGGCCTGAACTCGCGGTTGAAGACCATGCCTGTCGTACGGGGTGTGCCACTGGTCGCGAGAATTTCGAGCGGCATCGTTCGCTCATTGGTGTCGCTCGTATCCGCCCTCGGTTTCGGTTATGTGATCGGTTTTCGCTTCACCGCGGGATTCGGCCAGGCCCTGTTGTTCTGCGCACTCGCCATGCTGATCAGCACCACGTTGTCGATCGGTGCCGATGCGATCGGAACGCTGTCGAAGAGTCCCGAGGCGACCAGCCAGGTATTGACCCTCCCCCAGCTGATTCTGGGTATGGCCTCGTGCGGGTTCGTTCCGGAAAGTGGTTTCCCAGAACTGATCCGACCGTTCGTACGCAACCAGCCGATTTCGCAGTTTTCCTTCGCGATGCGGGACATGGCCGAAGGCGGAGTCAGCTTCCAGGTGTTGTGGCCGTCGCTCGCGTGGGTGGCCGGCTTGATCCTGTTCTTCGTACCGCTCGCCATCTGGGCGAGCTCCAGGCCAGAGTGACGAGTCGGAGATGACGATGTCCGAAGCGTCGGTGAGCACAACCCGCGTGTCCAGCTTGACCTTTCCCGAACCCAACATGGTCCTGGGCGAAGGGTCCGTCCGTGCTCTCTGGACCCACAGCCTGATCCAGGCCAAGCGACTGTTGATGCGATGGATGCGCGATCCGTCGACGATGATTCAGGCGTTGCTGTACCCCGCCTTGATGCTGGTCATGTTTCGTGTCGTACTCGGCAACTCGATTTCCGCGGCGACCGGATCACCCGCGATCTACGGCCAGGTGCCGATGATCGCCCTCGTCGGAGCCATGTTCGGATCCATCGTCAGCGCGGTGGGACTCAAGGGCGAACGCAAATCGGGTTTGTTGTCACGGTTCTGGACGACACCTACGCACCGCGCCGCCGGCCTGCTGGGCAGAATGATTGCCGAAGCAGTTCGAGTGCTCGTCACTACCCTCGTCATCACCTGTGCCGGTGTGGCGATGGGGTTCCGATTCACCCAGGGAATTCCGGCCGGCATCTTGTTGATCTTGGTGCCGATCGTATTCGGTATCGGGTTCGCGGTCATGGTGACATTCCTGGCCACCGTCGCCGGCGACGCACCTCTGGTCGAAGTCGTGTCGATCTTCGCCACGCTTCTCATGTTCTTCAATGCCGGCTTCGTACCCGTGCTGGCCTACCCGCCGTGGCTGCAACCGGTCGTCGCGGCACAGCCGATGTCGGTCGCGGTCGATGCAATGCGAAACCTGGCAATGGGTGGTCCGGTCCTGACGCCGGTGTTGCAAACTCTGGCGTGGTCACTCGGAATGGCAGCTGTGTTTCTGATCCCCGCAATCCGCGGCTACAAGAAGGCATCCGCATCCGGCTGATCGAGAAGGCTCCGACCGCCCGTGGCCCCGATAGGAGATGACGTCGTGGACCGTGCGCTCGCTGCACACCCATCGATTTCGGTGATCATTCCTGTGAGCTCGCTCGATCCCCTGCTCGACGCGCAGTTGCAGGCATTGGCGGAGCAGGATGCCGACTATCCGTTCGACGTGCTGATCTCGAACAACGCCGCTGACGGACGAGTCAGCGATCACGTCGCCTCGCACCCCCTACGGGATCGGCTGCGGTTGACCTGTGTCGACGCCTCACAGCAGGTCGGCGCGGCGCATGCCCGCAATCGTGGTGCCGAGAATGCCTCCGGCGACCTGTTGATGTTCTGCGACGCCGACGACGTCGTGCATCCGTCGTGGATTCGAACCCTGGCCGAAGTGGCTCGGTCGTTCGACGTGGCGGGTACCGCGGTGGAGACACAGACGTTGAACAGTGCACAGGCGTTGTCCTGGACTCCGACCACACCGCCGGAGGATCAGGGCCGTACGGATTTCCTGCCGTTCGCCATCGGGGCCAGCATGGCCTGCTGGGCGTCGGTCTACCGCGATCTCGGTGGCATGGACAACCGGTTCAGGGCGAGCCAAGACGTGGAATTCTCCTGGCGCGCGCAGTTGGCCGGCTACACCCTCGGCTTCAGCACCGACGCTGTCGTCGCGTATCGACTCCGCGCCGAACTCCGGCCCATGCTGCGCCAGTCGTTCCGCCTCGGATTCGGCTTCGCCAAGCTGCGGGGAATCTATCGGACGCAGGGGTGCCCCGCCATGAGTGTCCGTAAGGTCCTGTCGTGGTGGACAGCCCTGCTGATCCGCAATCCGCTTCTACCGACGGCATGGACCGGGCTGGCCCGTGGTCACTGGTCGAGGGCCCTCGTCATCCGGGTCGGCGAAGTTCGCGGGGGAATCGCCTACCGCGCCTTCTGCTGGTGACGTCCGACACACCCACTGGCTCGCCGACCCACCCGGCCTGCACTCTTGACCCGCGCGCCTGTAACGGATGGATGACCGATGTTACGGTCGACAACACAGACCTGCCGAAACCGGCGGCGCATCCCACGCCTTCACACGAGATCGAGGCCATGTCGAACACGCTTTCCCGAGTGCTGCCCACGGCGGTTGCTGCCGCCGTTGCCGGTGCCCTGTGCCTGACCGGGGCGGGAACGGCAACCGCGGCACCCTCCCCCACCGGCACCTCCGTGTCGGCCACCCCCGTCCTCGAGGGCGCGAACGACTTCGGCTGTGTGCCCAGTGCGGCGCATCCACGTCCGGTGGTTCTCGTGCACGGTACGAAGATGGATGCGTCGACCTGGAAGATGCTCGCACCGCAGTTGAAGAGCGAGGGATACTGCGTCTTCGCCCCCAACTACGGCGGCGTCTCGCTCCTGCTCGATCCGAGCACCACCATTTGGGGTTCGGGCGATATAGCCGAGTCGGGACGGCAGATCGGCCGGTTCGTCGACGAGGTACTTGCCGCCACCGGTGCCGAACAGGTCGATCTCGTCGGCCATTCACAGGGTGGCACTTCCTCGCGCCAGTACATGAAATTCGCCGGCGGAACCGATCCGCAGGACCCGGCCCGCAACAAGGTGCACACCTTGGTCACCCTCGGTGCCACCAACCACGGCACCACGTTCGGCGGTTTGCAGCAGCTCTCCGAATTGCTCACCTCGCTCGGTCTCCCCGGCGACGCGCTCACCCCGCTCACGTACAACATGGCCGGTGCACAGCAGTTGGTCGGTTCGACGACGTTGACGAGCCTGAACGACGGCGGAGACGTCCAACCGGGAGTCGATTACACCGTCATCGCCACCCGCAACGACACGGTGTCGACACCCCCGGGGAACACCTTCCTCCGGTCGGGTGATCCGTCGACGGTGCACAACGTATGGGTCCAGGACGTATGCCCCGCGGCGACGACGTCGCACATCGGCCTCGTCACCGATCCCGCGCCGCTGTACATGGTCAAGTCGGCACTCGATCCCGACTACGCAGCGACCACGCCGGCACCCTGCTGACAGTGCAAAATCCGTAGCCACCGGGGCCTCACGACATCACGTCGGGAGGCCCCGGTGGCTTTCGAAGGTCTACCTGTCCAACTCGATCTGCAACACGGGTCCGATTTCGGCGAGCGCAGACTGCGACGCCATCTGCCAGTGGGTCGAATGCACGGGCACCACGGTGACGCCCCCGTCGATCGCGTCCTTCCACGTCGACGCGGCAACGGTTCCGGTCGAATCGTCGACGACCGACGCGAAGAGAATCGACCGCCCGACGAATGTCCGGGGCACATACGAGTCGATCAGCTCTGCCGAACGGGCGATCCCGTCCAGTATCCCGGCGACCCGTTCGCGGGAAATCGCATCGAACGGAGCAGGCATCGATGCCAACAGTTCCGCCACGGAATCGACCGTGAGCTCGCCGATCTCGATATCGGAGTCTGCTCCAAGGCCCAGGCCGCCGAGCATCTCTCCGGCCGACACAGGACGGTCCACGAGGTGGTCGGTACTGCCCGCGACGAACGAATCCATCATGGCCAGTGTCTCTACCGACTCGCCTTCACGCTGCAGTTGCACAGCCATGGCGTGCGCGATCGATCCGCCCATCGACCAACCGAGCAGGTGGTACGGGCCGGACGGCTGCACGGTGCGAATACTGTCCACGAACAGGGCGGCCCACTGCTCGATCGATTCCGGCAGGGGTTCGGCACCGGAGAGCGCAGGCGACTGCAACCCGTAGATCGGACGATCGTCGCCGAGGTACGCCGACAATCCACCGAAGGCCCAGGACAGCCCCACGATGGGATGGATGCAGAACAGTGGTGAAGAGGAACCACCGATCCGAAGAGGAATCAGTGTCTCCAGCCCGGTGGATTCGACCCCCTCGACCGGCGACGTTGTCGCTGCCGTGATCCGCACGGCGAGCGAGTCCACGGTCGCGTCGACGAACAACCAGTTCAGCGGTATCGGCCCGCCGCCCACGGCGGCTCTGAGCCTGGAGACCAACTTGACCGCCAGCAACGAGTTGCCACCCAACGCGAAGAAGTCGTCGTCCAGCCCGACGCGCTCGACTCCCAACACTTCCGCGAACACCGCGGCGACCGATTCCTCGACCGGCGTCTGAGGAGCCCGAAAGTCGCGGATCTCGAATTCCGGGGCAGGCAACGCCCGACGGTCCAGCTTCCCCGCTGCATTGAGCGGCAGCGCATCGAGCACCACGAACGCGGACGGCACCATGTACGACGGCACCGCCGACCCCAACTCCGACCGCACCGCCTCGACCTCGATATCGGCCCCGACCGCAGGCACCACGTACGCCGCCAACGACTCCCCCACCGACAACTGCGCCACCACCACGACGGCCTGACTCACCGACGACAACGCCGTCAACGCCGTCTCGATCTCCCCCAACTCGATTCGCTGCCCACGAAACTTGACCTGAAAGTCGGTACGACCGATGTACTCGAGCCGTCCGGCATCCATCGACCACCGCACCAGATCGCCGGTGCGATACATCCGCGCCCCAGCAGCACCGAACGGATCGGCAACGAAACGCTCCGACGACAGATCCGCCCGCGCAACGTAACCCCGAGCCAACTGCACCCCGGCGAGGTAGAGCTCACCCGGCACACCAGCAGGCACCGGATGCAACCGCGAATCCAGAACGTAGACAGAGGTATTCCACTCCGGCACCCCGATGGACACCGAACCATCCACCGCGACGTCCTCGGAGACGTCGCGGTACGTGACACTCACCGCGGCCTCGGTCGGACCGTACAAATTGTGCACCTGAGCATCCGACACGGCCCGGCACGCACCCACGGTCCGCGCGGGCAACGCCTCACCGATCACGAAGATATGCCGAAGCGAAGAAATGGACTGCGCAGCAACCGATTCGGCAAACACCGTGAGCATCGACGGCACGAAATCCGTCACCGTCACACCATGACGGGCGATATCGGCCGCAACGGCCTCCACATCGCGCTGCGCGCCCGGGGCCGCCACGATCAACCGACCCCCGGTACGCAGCGGCAGGAAGAACCCCCACAACGACACATCGAACGTCGTAGCAGTCTTCTGCAAATAGACATCCGCCGCGTCGAGACCGTACTCCTGCGCCATCCACGCCATCTGATTGACGATCGCACGATGCTCCACGGCCACCCCCTTGGGCCGACCGGTCGACCCCGACGTGAAGAGCACGTACGCCAGATCGCCACCCACAGCACGAGGGAACGCCACCGGCACACCCGGTACCGGCGGGTCCGTGATGTCGACAACCGGAATCGCTGTCCCCGTGACGAATTCATCCCGCGCCGTCGACAGAACGACAACCGGCGACGCCGTGTCGAGAATGTAGTCGTTACGCTCGGCCGGCTGATCCGGATCCACCGGCACGTACGCCGCACCGGACCGCAGCACGGCATACATCCCGACCACCAGCTCGACCGATCGACGCATGGCCAACCCCACCAAAACACCCGGCCCGGCACCACGCTCCTGCAACAACCACGCAGCCGCATCCACCCGGTCCGAGAACTCCCGATACGTCAACGACCGCTCACCGAACACCAACGCCACCGCATCCGGCGAATCGACCACCACGCGATCGAAACCATCCAACAACACCTCACCCGGAGCAGCCACCGAAACCCGAGTGTCGTTGACAACCGACACAATTCGATCATGCTCACCGGCGTCGAGCACATCGATGTCACCGACCGCGAGCTCGGGCCGAGCGGTCACCGCGTCCAGAACGGTCACCAACCGCTGCCCGAAGGACGTCACGGTCGACTCGTCGAACAGATCCGTCGCGTACATCAACTCGACGGCCAGTCCTGCGTCGTCGCCCCGCTCGGTGAAGGTCACCTGGAGGTCGAACTTCGCCGATGCCACGCCGGAACCGAACGCCTCGACACCGAGATCGGGCAGCTCGAACGAACCCTGTGAGAAGTTCTGGAAGAACAGTGCAATCTGCACCAGCGGGTGTCGTCCCTGCGAACGCACCGGATCGAGTACCTCGACCAGACGCTCGAAGGGAACGTCGACGTTCTCGAACGCCTCGAGGTCGGCCGTACGCACCGTGTCGAGAACCTCGACGAACGAGGCATCCGAGGCAACAGGGGTTCGAAGCACCACCGTGTTGACGAACATGCCGACCAGATCGTCCAGCCGGGCGTCACCACGGCCACCTACCGGCGCCCCCACGGCGATGTCGGCCGTACCTGACAATCTCGCCAGCAGCACGGCCAGCGCGGCGTGCACCACCATGAACGGGGTCGACTCGCTCGTCCGGGCGCACGCGAGCACTCGGGCGTGCAACTCGGGGTCGATATCGAACGACACCACAGCCCCTCGTCCCGACGCGACCCGTGGGCGCGGCCGGTCGGCTGGCAGCTCCAACTGTTCGGGTAGGCCGTCGAGCGCGTGCTGCCAGTACTGAATCTGCTTGTTGGCGAGAGATTTCGGGTCCGATTCGGAACCGAGCATGTCGAGTTGCCACAGCGTGTAGTCGACGTACTGAACCTGCAGCGGCGCCCACTGTGGTGCCGATCCGCTGCGGCGCGCGAGGTATGCCGTCATGACGTCCCGAGACAGCGGAGCCATCGACAGACCGTCGGCCGAGATGTGATGTGCCACGAAGGCGAGCACGTACTCCGGTACCGGACCGACGGGATCGGTGACCTCGAACAGTCGAACGCGGAACGGAATTTCGGTTGTGACGTCGAATCCACGCGTGAAGAACTGGGTGACGTCGGCCAGGGCGCTCTCGCGGGTGACGGGAACCACGGCCGTGTCGACCTGCGTGTCGACCTCGTCGAGCACGTGCTGATATCCGCTGCCGTCGATGTCGGGGTAGACGGTGCGCAGCGATTCGTGGCGCCCCACCACATCGAGGACGGCGGCCTGCAGCGCATCGATGTCGAGTGAACCGCGCAGCAGCAAGGCAACCGGCACATTGTTGATTGCCGACGCGGTGTCCAGTCGGTTCAGGAACCACATGCGTTGCTGAGCGGACGAGAGCGGAATGTGTTGCGGCCGAGCTCTCGTGGCGTCGAGCTGGGCCCGGACCGGAGAGTCGACCGAGTCGGCTGCGTTCGCGAGCGCTTCGACGGTGGACGACTCGAACACAGAACGCGCAGGCACGTGCACGCCGAGTGCCGAACCCAGCCGCGCAGCGAGTTTGGTAGCGATCAGCGAGTTGCCGCCGAGCGCGAAGAAGTCGTCGTCGAGACCGACTCGTTCGACCCCGAGCAACTCGACGAAGATGTCGGCTACCGCCTGCTCGGTAGAGGTCGCTGGAGCCCGGAACTCGGCGACCTCGAACACCGGCTCCGGCAATGCATCTCGGTCGAGTTTGCCGGTGGGAGTCAGCGGAATCGACTCGATCACGGTGACCACGGACGGCACCATGTGCGCAGGCAGACTGCGCCCGGCCGCGTCGAGCAGGTGGTCGACGTCGAGTTCGACCCCTGTCGTCGGCAGCACGTAAGCCGCGAGCACCGTTGCTCCCGTGGGCCCCCGGTAGCCGAGGGTCGCTGCGAACTCGACACCGTCGAGTGCGGTCAGAACCGCGTCGATCTCGCCGAGCTCGATCCGGAACCCCCGAATCTGGACCTGGAAGTCGTTGCGGCCCATGTATTCGATGACGCGTCCGGACGCCCCTTCGCGCCATCGCACCATGTCACCGGTTCGGTACAGCCGCGCCTGGTTCGAATCACCCTCGACCGCATAGGGGTTGGCGACGAAGCGGGCTGCCGTCAGCCCGAACCGACGATGGTAGCCGCGAGCAACGCCCGCCCCGGTGAGGTACAACTCGCCCGGCACTCCGGCAGGGACCTGACGAAGCCGGTCGTCGAGAACGTGATGACCCATCTCCCTGGTCGACTGCCCGAGCAGCACTGGCTCGCCTGCGGTCAGCGGTTGCGAGATGTTGCACACCATGGACGCTTCGGTGGGTCCGTAGACGTTGTGGAACCGTCGACCGGTGGCCCATTTCGACATCAGTTCGGACGAGAAGGCCTCACCGCCGACCGCGAGAACTCGAAGGTCGGGCACATCTGCCGGGTCGAGCGACGCCAGCGCCGCCGGAGTGATGAACGCATGCGTGACTCGGTGCCTGCGCAACACCTCGCTCAGATCGGCACCACCGTAGACGCCTGGTTCGATGATGACCATCGTCGAACCGGCCCCGACGGCCATGAGCAGTTCGAGGACGGACGCGTCGAAACTGGGAGACGCGAAATGCAGCGTGCGCGAGTCGGAGTCCAGGCCGTACGTCTCGACCTGAGTGACGGCCAGTGGTGCCAGGCCCGCCTGAGAGACCGCGACGCCCTTCGGTAGCCCCGTCGAGCCCGAGGTATAGATGACGTATGCGAGATCGGACGCGCGAATCGGTGCGCGTCGATCGTCCGCGACCACAGGACCGTCCGACAGCCCACGCAGTTCGTCCTCGATGTCGGATGCGTCGAGCGCGATCCACGACACCGTACTCGGCATCGCGGCCTCGAACTGTGTTGCCGTGATGCCCATTCGGACACCCGAATCGTCGGCCATGTGCTCGATGCGAGCAGCCGGGTAGTTGGGGTCGATCGGCACGAACGCTGCCCCGGTCTTGGCCACCGCCCACACCGCCATGACCGATTCGATCGATCGGGTCAGGGCCAGCGCCACGAAGTCCCCTGGCCCCACCCCACGTGCGAGCAGCAGGCGGGCCAGCCTGGAGGATCGGGAATCTATCTCCCGGTAGGTCAGTGACCGGTCCCCGAATTCCGCGGCAATGCCGTCCGGGTTCTTCTCCACCGCCGCCGCGAGCAGAGTCGGCAGCGCAACAGTACGGGCGGGGCGAGTACGCGTCGGCCGGGACCGGGTGGGCCTGGGACGGGCGGGTCGGCCCCCCACTCGGCCGCCGGACTCGGACGGTGTGCCGGTCGATCCATCCGCACTCATCTTAAGCAATGACTCCTCACCAGTTCTTCGCCGCACCGTCGACCGTGGGGGTGACCGGCGGTCGCCCCCACGGTTGATCGTTCACGCGGTGGTCGGCGTTGCAGTTCGCCTCAGCCTATCGGTCGGCCGGGCCCGATCGGTTCAGGCAGACGGTGCACCGGGGTGCCGTCCTCCATCGCCTCGTGGCGGTCACCGTCGACCGAAACGATGGCGACGAGATCCTCCAGATCGGCGGGTGCCAACTCTTCGACGGCGACGATCGATGCTGCGGTGAGGAATGCGTGCGTCACCCATTCCGCGGACACGATCTCGGCTGCGTCCTCGGCCGACTCCGCCTGGTCCAGCACCAGGGCCGCGCCCGCCGTCACCGCGACGACACCGGCCAACACCGCCTGCGCAGTGTCGAAACGGGCAGGTACCGCAAGCCGCGAATCGTACGCAACCGCCCAATCGCTGACTGCTCTGGCCGCCACGGCCGCGAGGGTTCCGTGGTCGACGACGGTTCCGTCGTTCCCGACCAGTGCCGGGCTGTCGGGCCCGAGTACCGCGGTCCGATCGGTGTACGTCACCGACCGCGAGGAATGGGCGGCGATCGCATCGACGATGTCGGTGCGACCGAGTTGGACGACCGTCATCGACCCGGCCCACGCCGGTACGTCGTCGTCGTCGAAGACCGCAACCGACGCACCCGTCCGCTCGACCGACGTAGGCGTGCCGTCCGAATCTGCCGAATCGACGGGAGCGAGGGCTGCTCCCGCTTTTGCGACCGCCCAGCGCGTCACCACTGCCTGGACCCCGTCCGAGACCGCGACGGCAACGACGACGCCCGGCCCGACGCCCGTGTCGATCAGTAGGCGGGCCAGACGCGACGAGTCCTCGTCGAGCTGACGATAGGTCGTCTCGGCACCGCCCGAGGACAATGCGGGCGCATCGGGATCGGTGTCGACCGCGGTGGTGAGCACCTGGGGCAGAGTCAGATCCGATCGAACCGGTGCCGCAACGGGATCCGCGGCCTCTCGGGCGTCGGACAGCACCGCACGCTCGGCGGCATCGAGTACGTCGATTTCTCCGACGATCACCGCCGGTGTTGCCGCCACGGTCTCGGCGATACGAGTGAATCGAGCTGCCAGAGAAGCCACGGTGGACTCGTCGAAGATGTCGGCGGCGTACACCCACTCCACGATCAGAGTTCCGGTTCCCGAGTCTCCTTCGGCGTGCTGTGTCTCCACCGTCACCTGCAGGTCGAACTTCGCCGTCGGCTCGAAGCCGCTCACGGGTTCGACCACCAGGTTCGGCAGTTCGAAGCGCGCATCACCGTGTGGTTCGACCGACAGGACCGTCTGGAACAGCGGGGTGTACCCGGCATGTCGGTCCGGGGCAATGGCGTCGACCACTCGCTCGAACGGTACGTCGGAGTTGGCGAAAGCACGAAGGTCGTTCTCGCGCAGTGTGTTCAGGAGCTCACCGAATGTGGCGTCCGGGTCCACATTCGTACGCAATGCCAGTGTGTTGACGAACATCCCGACGAGCCCGTCGAGCTGTTCGTGCCCGCGCCCGGCAATGGGTGTGCCGACCGCGAAGTCGCGGGACCCACTCATTCTCGACAACAACACACCGAGTACCGCGTGCAGCACCATGAACAGCGTGGCGTTGTTCTCGCGCGCGATGGCGACGAGCCCGGAGTGGGTCGATTCGTCGAGCTGGGTACTCACACCGGCCCCGCGCAGTGTCGCGGTGGCAGGGCGAGGTCGGTCCCACGGCAGCGACACGACCGGAGTGATGCCGGCCAGTTCGTCCGCCCAGAATGCCAGCTGCTCGGACAGTATCGAGCTGGGATCGCTGTCCGATCCCAGCACCTGACGTTGCCATACGGCGAAGTCGGCGTACTGCACCGTCAGCGGTTCGGGGCTGTAGGCCTGTCCCGAGGCTGCAGCGAGGTAGGCGGTCATGACGTCGCGGGCCAGGGGCGTCATGGAAGCGCCGTCGCCACTGATGTGGTGCATGACGATGACGAACACGTGGTCGTCCGGGCCGGCGCGGAACAGGGCTCCGCGGATCGGTGGTGCCACGGTGACATCGAAGCCGCCGTGGATCATCGCGCGTATGCGATCGGCGGTGTCGGCATCTCTCGGCGCATCGACGGGCGTCAGGTCGGGAACGACACCCTCGACGTCCATGATCTCCTGGTAGGGAGAACCGTCCGTGTTCTCGGGATACCGGGTACGAAGCGACTCGTGGCGTTCCACTGTCGACGTCACCGCAGCCTGCAGTGCAGCGACATCCAGTTCACCTCGAAGACGCAGGGCCAACGGCATGTTGTACGCCCCGGAATCGGGGTCGAGTCGGTTGAGCACCCACATGCGCTGCTGAGCGAGCGACAGCGGAACCTGTCCGCCGGGTGCCCTTCGCCGCAACGGCACGTCGTTCGCGTCGTCGATACGCGACTCGGCACGGGCTGCGAGCGCGGCAACGGTCGAGGCCTCGAACAGATCTCGAACACCGACCTTCTTGCCGAGCGCCGCCGCGACGCGTGCGGCAACTCGGGTCGCGATGAGCGAGTTGCCGCCCAGATCGAAGAAATCGTCGTCCGATCCGACGCGCTGCACGCCGAGCAGTTCGGCGTAGATCTGCGCGACCGTCTCCTCGACGGGGGTTGCAGGAGCGCGGAACGTCTTGACCTCGAACACCGGTTCCGGCAATGCTTTTCGGTCCAGCTTGCCGCTCGTGTTGAGCGGGAACTCCGAAAGCACCATCACGGTGGAGGGCACCATGTAGGCCGGTAGAGCGCCGCCGACGAACGTGCGCACCTCGGCCGGGTCGAGCGTTCGGCCCGGCGCAGGAACGACGTAGCCCACGAGCTGATCTCCGGCGCCTGTCGTCGCGACCACCGCGGTGGCCTGATTCACGTCGGGATGAGTCAACAGCGCGGTCTCGATCTCGCCGAGTTCTATGCGCTGGCCACGGAACTTGACCTGGAAGTCGGTGCGTCCGATGTACTCGAGCACCCCGACCTCGTCCTGGCCAGGACGCCATCTGACCAGGTCACCGGTGCGATACATCCGGTCACCGTTCGTCGCGAACGGGTTGGCCACGAATCGGTCCATC
This sequence comes from Rhodococcus sp. IEGM 1330, assembly GCF_033142445.1. NCBI lineage: Bacteria > Bacillati > Actinomycetota > Actinomycetes > Mycobacteriales > Nocardiaceae > Rhodococcus > Rhodococcus sp. IEGM 1330. Next base: position 276,579 of record NZ_JAWLSB010000001.1, on the reverse strand, counting down.
GTCAGGTCGACGCGGCCGAGGTAGCCGTCGGCGAGCTGGGTGCCCGCCAGATACAGCTCACCCGCGGTTCCTGCTGCCACGGGGTGCAGTCGCCCGTCGAGGACGTACGCCTGGGTGTTCCACTCGGGCGCACCGATCGGCACCGTCGAGAGATCCCCCGGCTCGGTCTCCCAGAACGTCACTGTCACAGCGGCTTCCGTGGGGCCGTACAGGTTGTGGATCCCGGCCGAGCTGATCGCCCGGAAATCGGTCACCGTTTCCGGCGGTAGCGCTTCACCGACCACGAACACATGTCGAAGCGAACGGCACTGATCGGCTGTGGCGTACGCAGCGAACACCGTGAGCATCGACGGCACGAAATCGGTGACGGTCACACCGTGCCGAGCGATCCGATCGGCAACGTACGCGGGATCGCGGTGGCCGTCCGGTGTGGCCAGAACAACCGTCGCACCGACCCAGAGCGGAAGGAAGAACCCCCACAGCGATACGTCGAAAGTCGTGGCGGTCTTCTGCAAGTAGACATCGTTCGCGTCGAGCGAGTACTGGTGCACCGTCCAGGCCATCTCGTTGACGACGGCACGGTGCGACACCGCGACGCCCTTGGGTCGTCCCGTCGAGCCCGAGGTGAAGATGACGTACGCGGTGTTTCCCGGGCGCACCGGTGCCAGTCGATCGGCGTCGGTCACGGCACCGGCCGAGTAGACGGTGAGGTCGAGAGTGTCGAGTTCGAGAATCGGGAAACGCTCCGGTAGACCCGTCCGATCGTGACTCGTGGAGAGCACCACGACCGGCTCTGCGGTGTCGAGGATGTACTCGATCCGATCCGAGGGGTGGTCCGGATCGATGGGCACGTAGGCACCACCGGCTTCGAGGACGGCGTAGATGCCGACCATGAGGTCGATTCCGCGCCGCATCCCGAGTGCGACGAGCGACTGCGGCCCCACACCGAGAGACACCAGGTGCCGCGCAAGGCGATTGACTCGATCCGAGAACTCCGCGTACGTGATGGTCGTGTCCTCGAACACCACTGCCGGCGCATCCGGGTTCGCGGCCACTCGAGCCCGGAACTGCCCGGTCAGCATGACGCCTGCGTCGACCTCGTGGGCGGTGTCGTTCCAGGTCTCGATCACTCGGGTTCGTTCTTCTGCCCCGAGCAGATCGATATCGCCGACCGCGACCGTCGTGTCGGATACGAAGGTTTCGAGTATGCCGACGAGGCGTGCCAGCACGGAGTCGATGTACGCGGGATCGAACAGATCGCTGATGTACTTGAGCGTGAACGAGATTCGGTCCTCGGCCACGACGAGCAACGTCAGTGGATAGTGGGTGTTGTCGTTGGAGCTCACGCCCTCGACGGTCATACCGTCGATGGCCGCAGCCTGTTGCGTCAGTTGCGCTTCGTCCACCGGGTAGGACTCGAAGATGGTCAGGGTGTCGAACAGATTCCCGACGCCGATAGCCCGCTGGATGTCGACCAGCCCCATGTGGTGATGGTCGAGAAGGTCGGCTTGCTCACCCTGGATCCGGCCGAGGTATGTCTCCACCGTCTCCGCCGGGTCGAATCGCACTCGGACGGGAATGGTGTTGATGAACAGCCCGATCATCGACTCCACGCCCGGCAGACCTGCGGGACGACCGGACACCGTTGCACCGAACACGACGTCGGTTCGCCCGGTGATGTGAGCGACCAGCAGACCGTACGCCGCCTGCACCAGAGTGTTGACGGTGACGCCGAGCCGGCCACCGAGCGCCACGAGCGCCGCGGTCGTCTCGACATCGGTCGACTTCTCCGCCTCGGCCGATCTCGACGAGATCTCTCGTCCGACGCTCGGCGGCGCGACGAAGGTCGGTTCCTCGACACCGTCCAGTGCCCGGGTCCACGCGCTCAGAGACACGGCCGGGTCCTGTTGGTCGAGCCACGCCAGGTACGAGCGATACGACCGCACCCGAGGCAGCGACGCCGTGGAGCTCTGCGCGGCGTACAGGTACAACAGTTCCTTCATCACCAGCGGCAACGACCATCCGTCGAGCAACACGTGATGATTGGTCATCGCGAGCTTGTACGTGGTCGGCGTGATCCTGACGAGCAGGAATCGCAGCAGGGGTGCCGTGGAGACATCGAAGTGTCGACGCTGATCCGCGGCCAGTGCGTCGGCGACGGCAGCGTCGCGCTCGAGCCCGTCGAGATGAGACAGATCGATCGTGTTCCAGGGCAGACGAACGTTCTGCTGGACGATCTGCACTGTCTCGCCGTCCGCGGTCGCGGTGAAGGACGTCCGTAGATTGTCGTACCGGTCCAGGAGTGTCTGCGCCGCGCGGTGCAGTCGATCGTCGTCGACATCACCAGCGAGGTCGAGCACCACCTGCATCGTGTAGACGTCGATCGACGCGTCCGCGAACAGGGCGTGGAAGAGCAGTCCCTGCTGCAGCGGCGACAGCGACCAGATGTCCGTCAGGTCCGGGTACCGCGCCTCGAACGACGAGATGTCGGACTGTGAGAGCCGCACCAGCGGCACGTCGGACGGCGTCAAGCCACCCGAGCCGGGGGCGTCTGCATGCGTTGCGAGAGCGGTCAACGCATCCGACCACAGCTGAGCGAGCCGCTCGACGGTCGCCTCGGTCACCGCCCCGGTCGGGAATGCGAACGAGGCACTCAGTACGCCGCCGTCGTCGGTGTCGAGGACGATGGCGTTGATGTCGACGGTCTTGTTGGCCGCCATATCGGCATCACCGGCAGCCGACAGCTCGTTGTCCGCGGCGGGTAGCCATCCGAGCGACTTCATCTCGTCCGGCACCTCGCCGGTGTTGACGCGCCCGAGGTAGTTGAAGCTGATCTGACCGGTGCCGAGTTCGGAGAGCTCCACTGCGGTCTCGGGGTTGAGGTACCGCAACAGCCCCCAGCCCATTCCTCGCTCGGGCAGCTCCAGCATCTGCTCCTTGACGGCCTTGACCGCGTCACTCAATTTCGGTCCACCGGCGAATGCGGCATCGACGTCGATACCGGTCAGGTCGAGGCGCACCGGGAACAAGCTTGTCAGCCATCCGACCGTGCGTCCCAGATCGGCTCCCGGCACCACTGCTTCCTCGCGGCCGTGCCCTTCGAGCTGCACCAGCGTGGCCGGTGCCGAAATTCCCTGCTCCGCACGCAGTTTCGTGACCGCGAGCGCCAACCCGGCGAGCAACCCGTCGGCGACGCCACCGCGGAAGATCTCCGGCACCGTCGTCAACAGGCTGCGCGTGACCTCGGGCGTCAGCTCGACATCGACCCTGTCGAGGGTGGCAACGACGTCGAGTGCAGGGTCGAAGGGACGGTCGCCGAGAACAGGGTCCTCGGTGTCGGCGATCCGACGCCACATCGGCAGTTCTGCCAGGCGCGCCTGACTCGATGCCGCATCGACCAACGCATGCGTCCACCGGCGCATCGACGTTCCCACCTCGGGAAGAGTCGGGACCGCTCCCGCGGACAACTGCGCCCAGGCGGAGACGAAGTCGGGGATCAGGATTCGCCAGGACACTCCGTCGATCACGAGGTGGTGGGCGATGACGGACAGCGTGCCTGCTTCGGTGGGACCGTGATCGACCCAGACGAAGGCCAGCATGCGTCCGGCCGCGGGGTCGAGGGTTCCGACAGCGGTGTCGAATGCCGTTGCGGCCGACTCCGCATCGGTCTCGGTCAGCAACGAGCCCGCATCGACACTCCCTGGTGCCGCAGCGTCGAGCCCCCACCCGCGGTCGTCGTGGACCAGGGTGGAACGCACGACGTCGTGTCGATCGATCACGGCGTTCAGCGTCGCGAGAATTCGGGCCCGGTCTATGCCGATCGGCAGTTCGAGCGTGACGGCCTGATGGAAGCGCGACCAGCCCCCGCCGCGCTCGATCAGTGCAACACCGAACGGCGGCAACGGCATCCAGCCGATTCCCCCGCCGTCGAGTTCCTCGAGCACGACAGCGTCGCTGCCTTCACCCACGGTCACCGCGATCTCGGCGAGACCCGCGACGGTCTTGCGCTCGAACACATCTCGCGGTCCGAACTGGATTCCCCGTGCCTTCGCGCGGGAGACCAGCTGGATGGAGACGATGCTGTCGCCCCCGAGCGCGAAGAACGAATCGTCCACGCCCACGGTGCCGAGCCCGAGTACGTCCGCGAAGACCTCCGCGATGATGCGTTCGGTATCGGTACTGGCGGTGCGGTATTCGGCGTCGCTGCCGAATTCGGGTTCGGGTAGCGCTCGTCGGTCGAGCTTGCCGTTCGGGCCGAGCGGCAATGCGTCGAGGACCACGAGACCGGCGGGAACCATGTACTCGGGCACCGATGCGGCGACGGCGGCGGTGACCGTGTCGGTGCCGATCGTCGCCCCGGCAGCGGGCACGAGGTAGCCCACGAGGATTTCACCGGACGACGGTGTCTGCCGAACGAGCACCACGGCCTGATCCACGGTCGGGTGTGCGGTCAGGGCGGCCTCGATCTCGCCCAGTTCGATGCGCAGTCCGCGCAGCTTGACCTGGAAGTCGGTGCGGCCGAGGTAGTCGAGCTCACCGTCGGCGTTCCACCGAACGAGGTCTCCGGTGCGGTACATCCGCGAGCCGGCAGTGCCGTGCGGGTCGGCGACGAACCGGTCGGCGGTGAGATCCGCTCGCCCCAGATATCCACGAGCGAGTTGAACTCCGGCGAGATACAGCTCCCCGGGTACCCCGACCGGGACCGGGTGCAGGCGTGCATCGAGCACGGTGACTCGGGTGTTCCAGACCGGAGCACCGATGGGGACCGACGCGATGTCGGCCGGCACCACGCGGTGGTAGGTGACGTCGACCGCGGCCTCGGTCGGGCCGTACAGGTTGTGCAGTTCGGTGGTCGGCAGTGCAGCGCGTAGGGCCGAGGCAACCGAGGCAGGCAGCGCCTCGCCGGAGGCGAAGACCGCACGCAGGCCGGTGCAGTTCGAGACGCCCTCGGCGGTCGCGAACACCGCGAGCAGCGACGGCACGAAGTGGGCAACGGTGATGCCTCGTTCGGCGACGGTGCTCACCAGATAGATCGGATCCCGATGGCCGTCGGGTTCGGCGATCACGAGCTCGGCACCGATCTGCAAAGGCCAGAACAGCTCCCACACCGACACGTCGAACGTGACCGGCGTCTTCTGCAGCACCTTGTCGCTGTCGGTGAGTGAGTACTCCGACTGCATCCACAGCAATCGGTTGACGATCGACTCGTGGCTGACCGCGACACCCTTGGGGCGTCCGGTCGATCCGGACGTGAAGATGACATAGGCGATGCCGGTCGGCCGCAGCGGTGCGATCCGCTCCGCGTCGGTCACCGGTGCGGCGGACACACCTGTGGTGTCGACGGCGTCGACCAGGATTCGGGTGACATCGGACCGGAGCGCGGTGCCGTCCCGCTCCGTCGTGAGCAGGACCACGGGTGCCGCGGTGTCGAGGATGTACCCGATTCGTTCGGCGGGCAGATCCGGATCGACCGGCACGTAGGCCCCACCTGCGGTCAGCACCGCGTAGATACCCACCAGCATGTCGACCGATCGCCGCATGGCGGTCGCAACGACGGTTTCCGGCCCCACGCCTTCCGAGATGAGAACTCGGGCCAGTGCGTTCACGCGGTCCGAGAACTCGCGGTAGCTCACCCGTTCGTCGCCGAAGCTCGTCGCGATGTTCTCCGGACTCGCCGCAACCTGTGATTCGAAGAGAGACACCAGCGTCGCCGCAGCATCCACCTCGTACCCGGTGGCGTTCCACTCGTCCAGGACGCGGGACCGCTCACCGTCCTCGAGAATGTCGATGTCACCGACGATCCGATCCGGATCGTCGACGAGAGTGCCGAGAACGCGCACCAGGCGACGCGCGAGCGAGCTCATGGTCGACTCGTCGAACAGATCTGTGGCGTAATCGAATTGGACGTCGACACCGGCAGGAGCGCCGGATTTGTCGACGTTCTCCCACAGCGTGACCTGCAGATCGAACTTGGCGAACGCGCTGCCGAGGTCGATTCCCTCGACGCTCAGCCCGGGCAGGGCCAATGTCTGACGGTTCAGGTTCTGGAACGTCAACATGACCTGGAAGATCGGGTGACGAGCCTGAGAGCGGTCCGGTGCCAGCTCGTCGACGAGCCGCTCGAACGGCACGTCGGCGTGCCCGAAGGCACCCAGGTCGGCCTCACGAACTGCGGCGAGTTGCTCGCGCAACGTGGCCGCAGGGTGCACCCCGGTACGGAGGGCGAGCGTGTTGACGAACATGCCGACCAGCTCGTCCAGATCCGCATCACCGCGGCCGGCGACCGGGGTTCCGATCGTCACGTCGTCGGTACCCGCCATCGCGCCGAGGAGCACCGCGAGCGCGGTGTGCACCACCATGAAGTTCGTGGCGTTACCGGCTCGGGCGGCCCGAGCGATGTTCGACTGCAGTGTCGAGTCGATCGAGAAGTTGTATGCCGCACCGCGATACGACGCCACCGCCGGGCGCGGTCGGTCGGTCGCGAGATCGAGCTGCGCCGGGGCACCGGCCAGAGCCGACGTCCAGTAGGCGAGCTGCTTCGCCAACGGCGAATCGGGGTCGTCCTCGGAACCGAGTACCTCGCGTTGCCACAACGCGTAGTCCGCGTACTGCACCGGAAGTGGTGCCCACTGCGGGCTCTCACCCGCGGCACGGGCGGTGTAGGCCACCATGACGTCGCGCGTCAGGGGTCCCATCGAGAACCCGTCCGCGGCGATGTGGTGGGCGACGAATGCCAATACGTGCTCGGTCTCGCTCACCCGCAAGATCCGGATTCGCACCGGAACAGCTCGGGTCACATCGAATCCCGTGGAAACGAAGTCGCGCAGGGCCTGCTCGATCGAACTCTCGTCCACGTCGTCGACGACAACCGTCACGCCGGCCTCCGCGGTACCGAGCACCACCTGATGGCCTCGTCCGTCGACCTCCGGGTACACGGTGCGCAGAATTTCGTGCCGCGCCAGCACGTCGTGCACGGCGCCGGTGAGTGCATCGACATCGACGTTGCCGGACAACCGAATTGCCACCGGAATGTTGTTCACGGCAGAAGTCGGATCGAACTGGCTCAGGAACCACATGCGCTGCTGCGCCATCGACAGCGGCACCACATCGGGCCGCGGGCGTGCCGTGAGTGCTCGTCGTGCACCGGTGCCCACCTTGGATTCGACGGCACGGGCGAGCGAGAGAACCGTCGGCGACTCGAAGATCGATCGCACCGGCACCTGAGTGTCGAGCGCTGCTCCCAGTCGGGAGACCACCTGAGTCGCGATCAGCGAGTTGCCGCCGAGTGCGAAGAAGTCGTCGTCCAGACCGACCCGCTCCACCGAGAGCACCTCGGCGAACACCGCCGCCACCGCTTCTTCGACCGGGTTGGTCGGTGCGCGGAACTGTGCCGTCTGGAACTGCGGCTCCGGCAACGCTTGTCGGTCCAGCTTCCCGTTCGCGTTGCGGGGCAACGCATCGAGGATCACGAAAGCCGACGGAACCATGTACGACGGCAACCGGCCGGACAGAGCTGTGCGCAACCTGTCGGAGTCAACCGTGGCACCGACAGCGGGCACGACGTAGGCCACGAGGCGCGCACCGAGTCCGGTGTCGTCGAGCGCAAGCACCGCAACGTCGCCGACCTCGTTCAGCGACCCCAGCGCGGCATCGATATCGCCGAGTTCGATGCGGAATCCACGAATCTTCACCTGGAAGTCGGTCCGACCGACGTACTCGAGTTCGCCGTCCTTGCGCCAGGTGACCAGGTCGCCGGTGCGGTACAGCCGTCCGCCTGGAGTGAACGGGTCGGCTACGAACCGCTCCGCAGTCAGGTCAGGCCGAGCGACATAGCCATCGGCCAGCTGTGCTCCCGCGAGATAGAGTTCGCCCGCTACGCCCACCGGTACCGGCGCGAGGCGCGAGTCCAGGACGTAGACCCGGGTGTTCCATTCGGGTCCACCGATGGGCACGGAGGTGCCGGTCGTGTCGACGACGCGATGCGCGGTGACCGACACAGCGGCTTCCGTCGGCCCGTACAGATTGTCCAAACGTGCGGTGGAACCGCGCAGTGCGCGGTCTGCCGTCGCGACCGGAAGCGCCTCACCGATCGCCAGGATTCTCTTCAGGCTCTTCGGAAGTGATCCCGCCGACGCAGCGACGATGGCGTCGAGCACGGAGGGCACGGTGTGCAGCGTGGTGACCGATCGTTCGGCGATCAGGTCCACCAGATAGGCCGCATCGCCCTGCGCACCGGCCTCGGCGATGACGACGGCACCGCCGGAGATCGTGGCCACCCAGAATTCCCAGACGGACAGGTCGAATGTCGCCGCGGTCTTGAGCAGCACTCGGTCGGTGCTGTCGATTCCGTAATGCTCTGCCTGCCAGAGCAACTGGTTGACGATCGCGCGGTGGCTCACCGCCACGCCCTTGGGTCGACCGGTCGAACCGGACGTGAAGATGACGTACGCGGTGTTCGGTGCGCGCAGCGGCGCGGTGCGCTCGGCGTCGGTGACGGGCGCATCGGACATCACCGCATCCGAACCGTGCAGCCTGTCGTCGGTGTCGACCGACACGACCGGCACCGTTCCTGTGTCGATGTCGACTCCGGTGGTGCTGAGCACCAGAGCCGGAGCGGCGACCTCGAGGATGTAGGTGTTCCGCTCGGCAGGCTGATCGGGGTCGATCGGCACGTACGCGCCACCGGCCTTGGTGACCGCGTACATGGCCACCAGCAACTCGACGGACCTGCGGATCGCCAGGGCCACGGTCACCTGCGGGCCGACCCCCGAGGCGATGAGGACACGTGCCAGCCGGTTGATCCGTGCGTCGAACTCACGGTAGGTCAACGACTCTCGTGCGTCGATCAGTGCGATCGCGTCCGGGTCCGCCTGCACCCGACGGTCGAACAGTGTCGCCAGGGTCAGCTCGGAATCGACCGGATGCGCGGTGTCGTTCCACTCGCGCAGAATGGTGCGGCGCTCTGTCGCAGTGAGGACATCGAGATCCCCGACGACGACCGAGGGGTCGCTGGCCACGGTCCGCAGCACCTCGACGAATCGCTCGACGAAACCGTCGATGGTCGACCGATCGAACAGGTCTGTGGCGTAACTGAATTCGGCTACCAACTCGGCCGGCGAACCATCCGGGGCGTACTGGTCCGATATCGACAGCTGCAGATCGGTCTTGGCCGTCGTCGTGTCGGCGTCGACCGCACTGACCGTCAACCCGGGCAGCTCGAACGTCGAATCGGCGAGATTCTGGAAACTCAGGCCGATCTGGAACAACGGGTTGCGGGCGGTCGAACGTATCGGGTTGAGCACCTCGACGAGGCGCTCGAACGGTACGTCCGCATGCGCGAATGCGGACAGGTCGCGCTCACGCGACTGCGCGATCAGCTCCTCGAACGTCATCGACGGCTCGACCGTCGACCGGAACACCAACGTGTTGACGAACATGCCGATCATCGGATCGAGTGCACGCTCGCCGCGCCCGGCGATGGGGGTGCCGATGGCGATGTCCTCGGAACCGGAGAGCTTGGCGAGGAACACCGCGAACGCCGAGTGCACGACCATGAACAACGTGGACTGATGTGCGCGTGCGAGTTCGGCGAGCCCCTCGTGCAGTCCCGCGTCGACGGTGAAGCGCACCGTATCGCCGCGGAAACTCTGACTCGGCGGGCGTGGGCGATCGGCGGGGAGCGCCAGCTGGTCCGGTAGCTCGGCCAAGGCGCGCTTCCAGAACGAGACCTGCTGTGCAGCAACAGAATCAGGATCGGATTCGGAACCGAGCACGTCACGCTGCCACAACGCGAAGTCGACGTACTGCACGGTGAGAGGTTCCCAATCCGGCGCGCTACCAGTCGATCGCGCGGTGTACGCAGTCATGATGTCCACTGCCAACGGGCCCATCGAGGCACCGTCCGCCGAGACGTGGTGGACGACGAATGCCAGGACGTACTCGGCGTCGGCCACGCGGAACAGTCGTGCGTCGACGGGCACCTCGCTGGTGACGTCGAAGCCGCGTCGGAAGAATTCCCCGACGACCGCCACCACATCGGCCTGCCCACCGGCGGACAGGTCACGGACAGTGAGGTCGAGGGCGACCCCGGAGGCCGGGAGTACCTGCTGGTAAGGACCTTCGGGTGAGTCGGGGTACTGCGTCCGCAGCGATTCGTGACGTTCGAGAACGTCGAGAACGGCCGACTGCAACGCCACGACATCGAGGTCACCCGACAACCGGACCGCAAACGGGATGTTGTCCACCGACGACGTGGTGTCGAACCGGTTCAGGAACCAATAGCGCTGCTGGGCCGACGACAGGGGCGGGCGTTCCGGACGCGGCCTCGGTGCGAGTGCCGCCCTGGCACCGGATCCGACGGCTGTCTCCACGTGCGCCGCCAGTGCCGCAACGGTGGGGCTCTCGAACAACGCCCGTACCGGCACCACGGTGTCCAGAGCCGCGCCGAGCCGCGACACCACCTGCGTTGCGATCAACGAGTTACCGCCGAGCGCGAAGAAGTCGTCGTCGAGCCCCACCCGGTCGATACCGAGCACACCGGCGAACACACCCGCGACGGTCTCCTCGACCGCGGTGGTGGGTGCCCTGAACCGAGCGGCCTCGAACACCGGGGCAGGTAGTGCGGTCCGGTCGAGCTTGCCCACCGGGGTCAGCGGGATCGCATCGAGAACGATGATGGACGCCGGAATCATGTACCCCGGCAGGGACTTCCCGATGAACGCGGCGAGTTCCTCGACATCGATCACGCTGCCGCGCACGGGCAGAACGTACGACACGAGAGTCGTGACGCCGGAGGGAAGCAGATGACCTACCGTCACCGCGAAGTCGACGCTGGGATCGGCGGCGAGCGCCGAGTCGATCTCGCCGAGCTCGATGCGGAATCCGCGCACCTTCACCTGGAAATCGGTACGCCCCACGAACTGCAGCTGCAGATCCTCCGTCCACCGCACCACGTCACCGGTGCGGTACATCCGGCCACCGTCGACCCCGTACGGATTGGCCACGAATCGGTCCGAGGACAGACCCGGCCTGCCGAGGTATCCGCGGGCCAGCGCGCCGCCGGACAGATAGAGATCGCCCGGTACTCCGGTCGGCACCGGCTCGAGTCGGGAGTCGAGGATGAGCACGGACATGCCGTGAATCGGTCGACCGATGGTGATCGGCTCACCGGGCGTCAACTCGGCGAAGCTGGAGATGATCGTGGTCTCGGTCGGCCCGTAGCCGTTGAAGTACTTCCGGTCCCCCGCCCACCGGGCGAGGAGTTCGGGAGTGGTCACGTCGCCGCCCACTGAGAGCACCTCGAGCGAATCGATCCCGTGGGGATCCATCGTGCCCAGTACCGCGGGGGTGATGATGGAGTGAGTGACCCTCTCCGCCTTCATCAATTCGGCCAGTTCCGTCCCGCCGAGGATCGAAGCCGGTACGACGACCAATGTCGCCCCGACGGAGAACGCAGCCATCCATTCCAGGACCGACGGGTCGAAGTTGGGCGAGCAGACGTGCAGGAATCTCGACGCCGGCTTCAGGTGGTATAGATCGGTTGCTGCGTCGAGGACACCGCCGAGTCCGGCATGCGTGACCACCACGCCCTTCGGCTTTCCGGTCGAACCCGAGGTGTAGATGACGTAGGCCGGATTCTGGAATGTGACGGGCCGTAGCCGATCGGCGTCGGTAACCGGCTCGGCCGAGCAGGTGCGAACCTCGGCCACGAACTCGTCCTCGTCGAGGCTCAGCCAGGCCAGATCCCGCTGCCCGGCGGCCACCTGTGCCGAGTGCGCGCGGGTGGTCAAGCCGAAGACGGCCTCGGAGTCCGAGACCATGTGGCCGATGCGATCCTGCGGATACGTGGGGTCGACGGGTAGATGTGCAGCACCGGATTTCGCTACGGCCCAGACCGCCAGCACCATGAAGTAGGAACGCTGAAATCCCAGCGCCACAACGGATTCGGGGCCCGCGCCGCGCTCGATGAGCACACGGGCAAGCTGCGACGACGTCGCGTCGAGTTCGGCATACGAGATCGAGCGACCCTCGGAGCGAATCGCGGTCGCGGACGGATCGAGGGCGGCTCCGGCCGTGAGGATCTCGGCCAGCGTGCCGCCGGCCAACACGTCGTCACCGTGCACGTGAGTGAGGCGGTCGTACTCGTCGTCGTAGAGGATCGACAGGTCGCCGACCGGAACATCCGGTGTGGCGGCGACCGCGTCGAGCAACCAACGGAATCGGCGAGAGAACACTTCGATCGTGTTCTCGTCGAACAGGTCTCGCGCATAGACGAAGCTGGCCGCAAGGCCGGTTCCGTCGGGCTTCTCGTGCAGGGTCAACGACAGGTCGAACTTCGCGGTGTCGACCTCGACGTCCACGGCAGAGACCGTGAGTCCCGGAAGCTCGAAGTGGCTCGGCGGGAGATTCTCGAAGGCGATCGCCACCTGGAACAGCGGATGACGCGCCGTCGACCGTTCGGGCTCGAGCAGATCGACGAGCCGCTCGAACGGTATGTCTGCGTGCGCGAACGCCTCCAGGTCGACGTCACGAACCTGTGCCAGCAGTTCGGTGAATCCTCGGTTCCTGTCGACTTTCGTTCGCAGGACCAAGGTATTGACGAACATGCCGATCACATCGTCGAGTACGGCCTCGCCTCGTCCGGCTACGGCAGTACCGACGGCGACGTCGTCGGATGTCGACATGCGCGCCAGGAACAGGGCGAGGGCGCTGTGGACGACCATGAACAACGTGGTGCCGGTCGACTTGGCGAGCTCGACCAGCGACGCATGCACATCGGCATCGATGTCGAACTGGAATCGCCCGCCCTCGTAGGACTGCACGGCCGGACGTGGTCGGTCGTACGGCAACGTCAGCTCACTCGGCAGATCCGCCAGCGCAGTGCGCCAGTAGTCTGCCTGTGTTGCCATCAGGCTGCCCGGTTCGGTGTCGTCACCCAGAACTTCGCGCTGCCACACGGCGAAGTCGGCGTATTGCACTGCCAGCGGTGTCCACGCGGGAGAATCTCCGGCCACTCGGGCCACGTACGCAGTCATGACGTCGCGGGTCAACGGCCCCATCGACCAACCGTCGGCACTGATGTGGTGCACCACGAACGCGAGCACGTACTCGCCGTCTGCGATCTCGAACAGCTCGGCGCGCAACGGAGCCGACTCCGTCACGTCGAAGCCCTCGGACGCGAACGCGATGAGGTCGCCGATCACCTGTTCCGCCGAGGAGGCGGTCGGGGTCAGGTCCGGCGCGACCGACGCGGCGGACAGGACCACCTGATGCCCTGTGCCGTCCACGCTCGGGTACACGGTGCGCAGCGCTTCGTGTCGGTCGAGGACATCGGTGACGGCGGACTGCAGCGCCGACACGTTCAGCGCACCGGAGAGCCGGATGGCCACCGGAATGTTGTTGACGGCCGATTCGGGCTCGAATCGGTTCAGGAACCACATCCGCTGCTGTGCAAGGGACAGCGGGATCTGCTCGGGGCGCTCCTGCGGCACCAACGGTGCCGAGGTACCGGTTCCGACATGGCTTTCCAATGCCGCAGCCAGGGCCGCAACGGTACTGGCCTCGAACATCACACGGACGGGCACGGTCGTCCGCAATTCGGTACCCAGCCGCGAGGCGACCCGAGTTGCGACGAGCGAGTTTCCGCCGAGGGCGAAGAAGTCGTCGTCGACGCCGATGCGATCGATGCCGAGAACGGCAGCGAACACGTTCGCGACGATCTCCTCCAGAGGATTCGTCGGAGCTCTGTACTCGGTTGCCTCGAAGTGCGGATCCGGCAGCGCTTTTCGATCGAGCTTGCCACTCGCACCGAGCGGGAACTCGGCCAGTTCGACAAGTGCGGCCGGAACCATGTACTCGGCCAACCGTTCACGCAGCGCCCCGAGGACCTGGGTGTGGTCGACCGATCCGTCGGCGGGAACGACGTAGCCCACCAGCTGGTCTCGGCGGACCAGCACCACCGCTTGCGCGATGCCGGGCAGTTCCAGCAATGCCGATTCGATCTCGCCGAGTTCGATGCGCAGGCCGCGCAGCTTCACCTGGAAATCCGACCGACCCACGTATTCCAGCTCACCACCGGGGAGCCACCGCACCACATCGCCGGTGCGGTACATCCGAGAACCGTCGGACCCGAACGGATCTGCGACGAAGCGGTCCGCGGTCAGGTCGGGGCGGCTCACGTAGCCGCGGGCCAGCTGGGTACCTGCGAGATAGAGCTCGCCGGAGATCCCTGCCGGTACGGGAACCAAGTGGGAGTCGAGCACGTACACGGAGGTGTTCCACACCGGTGCACCGATGGGCATCACGTCCGAATCCTCGTCCGTGACAGAGTGATAGGTCACGTCGACGGCAGCCTCGGTGGGGCCGTACAGGTTGTGAAGCGACAACTGTGGCAGGGCAGTACGCAACGCATGCGCCGTCGCGGGAGGGAGTGCTTCGCCCGAGGCGAAGACCAGGCGAAGCGATTCTGCAGCGTGCGGTGCGCGCCGAGCTTCGGGCACGAACACCGACATCATCGACGGCACGAAGTGCACCACCGACACATGCTCACGAGCAATGACATCGAGCAGATACAACGCATCCCGATGACCATCCGGAACAGCGATCGCCACCGACGCACCGTTCTGCAACGCCCAGAAGAACTCCCACACCGACACATCGAACGTCGACGGAGTCTTCTGCAACACCACATCCCCGGCACTCAACCCGTACTCGTGCTGCATCCACAACAACCGGTTGACGATCGCCTCGTGCGACACCCCGACGCCCTTCGGACGACCCGTCGACCCCGACGTGAAAATCACATAGGCGATGTTCGAGGGCCGAAGCGGCGCTCTGCGCTCGGCGTCGGTCAGCAGCGTCGGCGACAGGTCCGACACGTCGAGAGTGTCGATATCGATCGTCTCCACGCCGGCGAACTCCACATGATCGCGCGTGGTCGACAACACTCGAACCGGCGCAGCCGTAGCCACGATGTACTCGTTGCGATCAGCCGGCTGCGTCGGATCGATCGGCACGTACCCGGCACCGGCCTTCACGATCGCGTACATACCCACGAACAGGTCGAGGCTTCGACCGATCGCAAGCCCGACGAGTGAATCAGGCCCCACCCCGGTCGATACCAGATGTCGCGCAAGACGATTGGCTCGTGCTGCGAACTCCGCATAC
This sequence comes from Rhodococcus sp. IEGM 1330, assembly GCF_033142445.1. NCBI lineage: Bacteria > Bacillati > Actinomycetota > Actinomycetes > Mycobacteriales > Nocardiaceae > Rhodococcus > Rhodococcus sp. IEGM 1330. The sequence goes on along the minus strand of NZ_JAWLSB010000001.1, from coordinate 261,414 downwards.
GTCAACCGCTCACCCTCGAACACCAACGCCTGCGCATCGGGACTCTCGGCCACCTGACGATCGAACAGATCGACCAGCGTTGCACCCGGATCGATCTCGGACACCGCTCCGGCTCCGAGCGCGAGAATCGACGTGCGCTCGGCCGGGTCGAGCAGGTGGATGTCTCCGATCGCCGTGGTGGGCGAGTCGGTGACCGCAGTCAACAACCGCTCGAAGCGCCGACCGAATTCGGCCATCGTGGATTCGTCGAAGAGGTCGGCGGCATAGGTCAGGGCCACGGTCAAACCCGACGGTGCACCTTCTGCGGCAATCGAATTCCACAACGTCACCTGCAGGTCGAACTTTGCCAGATCGGCCTCGTAGTCGAGTGCGGCAACGCGAAGACCCGGGATCTCCACGGAGGTCTGATCGAGATTCTGGAACGTGAGCATCACCTGGAAGAGTGGATGCCGGGCCTGCGACCGCGCGGGAGCCAACGCGTCGACCAACTTCTCGAACGGCACGTCGGCGTGCGAGAACGCCGCGAGGTCGACGCCCCTCACCTCACGCAGGAAGTCTTCGAACGTCGCGCCCGGTTCGACGGCGGTGCGCAGAACCAGAGTGTTGACGAACATACCGATGACGTTGTCGAGGACTGCGTCACCACGTCCGGCCACAGGTGTGCCGATCGAGATGTCCTCGCTGGCAGACAGTTTGGCGAGCAGGATCGCCAGTGCGGCGTGCACGACCATGAAGGTGGTCGCGCCGTGTGCGCGGCCGAGCTTCTCGAGCGAGAGAACCAGATCTGCATAGATCTCGAACTTGTACGTGCCACCTCGGGTAGTGGCGACGGCGGGACGGGGCCGGTCGGTGGGCAGTTCCAGTTGATCGGGCGCTCCGCCGAGGCGCCCGCGCCAGTAATCCTGCTGAGCTGACAGCACCGACTCGGGGTCGTCCTCGTTGCCGAGAACCTTTCTCTGCCACAGCGTGAAGTCGGCGTACTGCACCTCGAGCGGAGTCCACTGCGGAGCCTGCCCGTTCGAGCGGGAAACGTAAGCCGTCACCACGTCGCGAGTGAGCGGACCCATGGAGAATCCGTCGGCGGCGATGTGATGGACCACGAACGCGAGCACGTGCTCGGTGTCCGACAACGCGAGCAGCAATGTCCGGAAAGGCAGCTGAACCGAGAGATCGAACGGGCGGAGAGCGAACTCGAGCAGGGTGGCGGGAAGCTCCGCTTCCTCCGCAGCCGAGATCTCCAGTTCGACTGTGGCCGAATCGGATCGGAGTACGTGCTGGTAGCCGACACCGTCGCGGTCCGGGAACACGGTGCGCAGCGATTCGTGCCGATCGAGAACGTCGGCGAGCGCGGCACGCAGTGCCGTGAGGTCGAGCGCCCCGGACAGGGTCAGGGCCACCGGGATGTTGTTCACGGCAGATTCTGGCTCGAATCTGTTGAGGAACCACATGCGCTGCTGAGCCAGCGACAGAGGGACGTGATCGTGATCCGGCTGCGCCGTCAACGGAATGCGGTGGCCGGTCGAATCCGACGCGTCCACGGCCGCAGCGAGTTCGGCAACGGTCGGAGCGTCGAAGAATGCGCGGACGTCGACGGCGGATCCGCGTTCGGCGTTGACCCGAGCGATCACGCGGGTGGCGTTGAGAGAGTTGCCGCCGAGTGTGAAGAAGTCGTCGTCGACGCCGATGAGGTCGATGCCGAGTACGGTCTCGAAGATCGCGACCAATGCCGACTCGGTCTCCGTGCTCGGTGCGCGATATTCCCGCGCCAGGGACGCGAAATCGGGCGCGGGCAACGCCTTTCGGTCGAGCTTTCCGCTGGCGCCCAGCGGGAACTCGTCCAGGACGACGAACACCGACGGCACCATGTACTCCGGCATGCGCCGTCTCACCGCGTCCGCGAGGCCGCCGTGATCGAGATCGGGATCGGTGCTGACGACGTAGCCGACGAGCTGTTGTTCCGACTGCTCCGACGAATGAACCAGCACAGCCGCTTGAGTCACCTCGGGCTCGGCGAGCAGAGCCGATTCGATTTCGCCCAGCTCGATGCGCAGGCCGCGTAGCTTGACCTGGAAGTCGGTGCGCCCGATGTACTCGATGAGGCCGTCGCCGCGTCGGCGCACCAGGTCGCCGGTGCGGTACATGCGGTCGCCCGGCTCACCGAACGGGTCGGCCACGAACCGGTCGGCGGTCAGGTCGGTGCGTCCGAGGTATCCGCGAGCGAGCTGCACGCCCGCGAGATAGAGCTCACCCTCGACTCCACGGGGCGATCGCCGCAGTCCTTCGTCGAGCACGTACAGATCGGTGTCGTCGACGGCAGCGCCGATGGGAACCGAGGCTTCTTCCACCTGCTGGGTTCGGTAGTACGTGACGTCCACTGCCGCTTCGGTGGGACCGTAGAGGTTGTGCAGTTCCGCGTTCGAGATCGAGTGGAACGCGTTGACGGTGCGTGCCGGGAGCGCCTCGCCGGAGGCGAATACCATCCGAAGCGAATCATCCTGCGCAGCAGTGGGTTCGGCGACGTACACCGAGAGCATGGACGGTACGAAGTGCGTCACGCTCACGCTCCGCTCGCCGATGATGCGGGCGAGGTATGCGGGGTCGCGGTGGCCCTCGGGCTCGGCGATCACGAGTGTGGCACCGATCTGCAACGGCCAGAAGAACTCCCACACCGATACGTCGAACGTGAACGGTGTCTTCTGCAACACGACGTCGGCAGCGCTCATCGCGTATTCGCGCTGACGCCAGGAGATGTTGGCGACGATGGCCCGGTGACTCACCGCCACACCCTTCGGACGTCCCGTCGAACCGGAGGTGAAGATGACGTAGGCGAGGTCGTCCTCGGTCAGGGCAGCTGCTCGATCCGCATCGGTGATCCGTCCTCCCGGCACGTCGGTCAGGTCGACGTCGTCAAGAAGAACGGTGACGGTGCCCTCGGGCAACTGCGGCATGTCGTTCGTGGTCGTCAGGACCAGGACCGGGTTCGCGGTGTCGAGAACGTACCCGAGTCGATCGATCGGATGATCCGGGTCCAACGGAACGTAGGCTCCGCCTGCCGCGGAGACGGCGTACATGCCCACCAGCAGATCGAACGACCGGCGGATCGACAGTCCCACCGCTGAATCGGGGCCGACTCCGCGTGCGATCAGAACCCGGGCGAGACGCTCGACCGACGCGGCGAACTCGGCGTAGGTGCGAGTCTCGTCGCCGAAAACGAGGGCAGATGCGTCCGGGGTGCGCTCGGCCTGATCGGCGAACAGCGCGTACAACGTGGTGGCGCCCGGATCGGCCGAACTCGACGTCGAATCGTCGTCACCGAGAACCGACACTGCATTCGTGACGACGGTCGACACGACGGCGTCCAGACCACCCTCGGTGGCCTCGATGAGGCCTGCGAGAGTGTTGGACAGAACGACCGGGACCAGCGCGTCGGGGCCGAGGACGCCGCCCATGGCCGCATCGAGGGTGGTGATTTCCTCGTCCAGGCGGGCGTAGGTCAGTTCCGTACCGAGGTGCGTGAGCGCTACGCGGTCGGGTTCGACCGCTGCAACGCTCCGAACCAAGCGCGGAAGGTCCTCGACCGTCAGAGCTGCATCGCTTCGACGTCCTACCGCCATCTAACTTTTCCTCCTGATCGATCCACGTGCACAACCGCCGAACTCGGTTCTCGTCACGACGACGCGATCACCGACTCCGCCCGTTCGATCAACGATGCCAGAGCGGTGTTCAGCCCTTCCGCACCGAGGGCGGGCAAGATACCCGGAACCAGTGCCGACAACGTGACCGTCACCAGAGCCTGCGGCTTCATAGCCGCGCCCATCGTCGCCGACATCTGTGCCAGTTTGGCGTGCAGAGCAGCGAAATCGACCGTCGTCGATTCGTGTTCGAGGGCCACCGCATCGGGCGCGACGGTCGCTGCCAGGGCAACCAGTTCGGGCAGATCGTCCACCGTCTTGGGCTTGGCTCGTGGCGCGAACTCCGCCTTCTCCTCGTCGGAGAGGATGTCGATGGATCGCAGCACCACAGCCGGATCCGAGACGACGGCATTCAGAATCCGCAGCAGCCGATCGGCGAACGTCGCGATCGACGACTCGTCGAGGATCGCCGTCGCGTAGGTGAACGTCGCCTCGATGTCGCGTAGTGCTCCGGTGTCGTCGAACCTCTCGACGGCGGTCAGCTGCAGATCGAACTTGGCCTGGTCGTCGCCCGCGGGCAACGCCTGCACCTGCAGACCCGGCAGCTCGAACGTTCCGGTCACGTGGTTCTGGAAGGTCAGCATGGCCTGGAACAGCGGAGTGTAGGCACTCGACCGCGCCCGGCCCAGTGCGTCGACGAGCCGCTCGAAGGGGACGTCCGCGTGGCCGAACGCCGCCAGGTCCTTGTCCTTCGCCTGCTGCAGCAGGTCGACGAACGTGCCGCTCTGATCGAGTCTCGTTCGCAACACGAGCGTGTTGACGAACATGCCGACGAGCTCGTCGAGTTGCTGCTCACCGCGACCTGCAGTGGGTGTGCCGATGCTGATGTCGGAAGAGTTGCTCAGCCTCGAGAGCAGCACGGCGAAGGCACTGTGCACCACCATGAACGTCGTCGCCGAGTGTTCGCGAGCGATCTTCTCGATCGCCGACGCGATGTCGGTGCCGAACGAGAAGTCGTACGAGGCACCCTGCATCGTCGGGCGAGGTGGTCGCGGCCGATCCAGCGGAAGCGCCAATTGTTCCGGCGCTCCTGCCAACTCGGTCGTCCAGTACGCCAGTTGCTTCGCGAGCGGACTCTCGGGATCGCTCTCGCTGCCGAGCACGTCGCGCTGCCACAGCGCGAAGTCGGCGTACTGGACCGGCAGCGGCGACCACGGCGGCATCTCCCCCGCAACCCGAGCGGTGTAGGCCACCATGACGTCGCGGATCAGCGGACCCATCGAGAAGCCGTCGGCGGCGATGTGATGTGCCACCACGGCGAGTACGTGCTCGTTCTCGGCGACCTGCAGCAACGCAGCCCGTACCGGAACCGACTTCGTGACGTCGAACCCGGCACCGAGGGTCTCGGTCAGGCGGGAGATCACCACATCCGGTTCCACCCGCTCGGGCGTCAGATCGACCCCCACCTCGGCGACGGAACCGATCTGCTGCACCGGCCCGTCCACCGAATCGGGGTATGCCGTGCGCAGAATCTCGTGGCGACCGAGAACGTCGTCGAATGCCCCGCGCAGGGAGTCGATGTCGAGTGCGCCGGTCAGCCGGACCGCGACAGGAATGTTGTATGCCGAGGAACCGGGGTCGATCCGGTTGATCGTCCACATTCTTTCCTGAGCGATCGAGAGCGGAAGCAGATCGGGTCGCTCACGAACGGTCAGTTCTCGGCGCGCACCGCCACCGACGAGCGGGGCGATGTGGGCGGCCAGGCCTGCGACGGTGGACGCCGCGAACACTGCGCGCACCGGAATCTGGGCGTCGAGCGCCTGGCCAAGCCTCGAGACCAATTGCGTTGCGACCAATGAGTTTCCACCGAGCGCGAAGAAGTCGTCGTCGAGTCCGGCGCGGTCGAGACCGAGCAGTTCCGCCACGGTGGCCGCGACGATCTCCTCGATCGGAGTAACCGGCGCACGGAACTCGGCAACCTCGAACTGCGGTGCCGGAAGGGCCCGTCGATCCAGTTTGCCGTTGGCATTGAGCGGGAGGGCATCGAGGACGACGAACGCTGCTGGAACCATGTACGACGGCACGGCGCGAGCGAGTTCGACTTCGACACTTGCCACGTCGAGTACTGCTTCGGACTGTCCGACGACGTAGGCGACCAGCTGGTCGCCCATCGATTCGCCGGTGTGCACGACGACGGCGGTGTCGGCCACCGTTGCCTGAGTGCGCAGGGCTGCCTCGATCTCACCGAGTTCGATGCGGAATCCGCGAATCTTGACCTGGAAGTCGGCACGCTCGATGTAGTCGAGACGGGCCGCTGCCGGTGCGCCGTCGACGAGCGGAACCCGCCAGCGCACGAGGTCTCCCGTGCGATACATCCGCGTTCCGTTCGCGTCGAACGGATTCGCCACGAACCGTTCGGCGGTGAGGTCTGCGCGCCCGAAGTATCCTCGCGCCAATTGCGCACCGGCGAGGTAGAGCTCTCCGGTGACTCCGGCCGGAACCGGATGAAGGCGAGAGTCGAGCACGAACACGGCAGTGTTGGACTCGGGCACGCCGATCGGCACGGCGACGGTGTCGGCATCGGTGACCGGGTGCGAGGTCACCGACACTGCCGCCTCGGTCGGGCCGTAGAGGTTGTGCAGCTCGGCAGCACCGTTGTGCCGCCGGAAATCCTGCGCCACCGCTGCGGGTAGTGCTTCACCGATGGCCAGGACGCGTCGCAGATCGGGTGACAGCTCGCCCGCAGCAACGGTGCCGAGCATCGACAACATCGACGGCACCAGATGCAACGTCGTCACCGCGTGCCGACGGACCAGCGTGAGCAGGTAGTCGGGATCGCGATGTCCCTCCGGGTTCGCGACGACGAGTCGTCCACCCGAGGTCAGTTGCGACCAGAACTCCCACACCGACAGGTCGAATGTCGCTGCGGTCTTGAGCACAGACGCATCGGTCTCGTCCAGGCCGTACTCCGCGCGCAGCCAGTTCAACTGGTTGACGACGGCTCCGTGCGAGACCGCAACGCCCTTGGGTCGGCCGGTGGAGCCGGACGTGAAGATGACGTAGGCCGTGTTGTCGGCGGAGAGCACGCCGTGGCGCTCGGAGGCCTCCACCGGCGCGGGCGACCAGCTCCCGAGATCGAGCTGCGGAAGATCGACAACCGTTGCCGCAGAAGAGATCTCCGGCCCGACGGCACCGGATGTCAGTACGCACAGCGGAGCTGCGGTCTCCAACACGAGCGCGTTGCGCTCGGCCGGCTGATCCGGATCGATCGGGACGTAGGCACCACCGGCCACGGAGATGGCGTACATGCCGACCAGCAGATCCACCGATCGCCGAATGGCAAGCCCCACCGGAACTTCGGGTCCGACACCCAGGCCGATCAGATGACGGGCCAGACGCGACACCCGCTCGGAGAACTCGCCGTACGTCAGCGAGCCGTCGTCGTGCACGAGTGCAACGGCGTCACCGTTGCGCGCTGCCGAGTCCACGAACAGATCGGCGAGCGTGGTGCCGCCTGCGGAATCGAAGTCGCGGTCGGTGTCGTTCCACTCGTGGACGATGGCGGGCAGCTCACCGTCGAGGAACAGATCGAGGTCGCCGACCGGGGTCGACGGCGACGCAGCGACGGCGTCGAGAACGGCCTCGAACCGAGCGACGAGCGAGCGAGCGGTGCGCTCGTCGAACAGATCGGTCGCGTAGGTCAACAACGCATCGAAGCCGCCCGGTGCCTGGTCGTCGTGCTGGGCCTCGTCGTCGCGCGGGGCGTCGGAGACGATCAGGTGAAGGTCGAACTGCGACGTTCCGGTCTCGGTGTCCAGTGCCGAGATTTCCAGTCCGTCGAGCTCGAATTCTCGGCGCGCGAAGTTCTGGAACGAGAAGCCGACCTGGAACAGCGGGTGACGCGCCGTCGACCGGGTGGGGTTGACGACCTCGACGAGCCGCTCGAACGGGATGTCCGAGTTGGCGAAGGCCTGCAGATCGGTTTCTCGAGCCGCGTCGAGAAGGTCTTCGAAGCTCGCGCCGCCCGCCACGTCGAGCCGCAGCACCAACGTGTTCACGAACATGCCGACGAGGTTTTCGATGTCCGCTTCACCACGACCCGCGATGGGGGTTCCGACGACGATGTCCGGCGATCCCGAGATGCGCGAGAGCAGCACGGCGAACGCCGCGTGCACGGCCATGAACACCGTCGCGTTGTGCGCGCGTGCCAGTTCGGTCAGTCGCGCGTGCGCGGCTGCGTCGATTCGGAAGTCGACGCGGCTGCCCCGGAAGGTCTGCTCGGCGGGACGCGGACGATCGAGCGGTAGTTCGATCTGCTCGGGCAGCTCGGCCAGAGCACTTTCCCAATACCGAATCTGCTGCGCCGCAATCGATTCCGAGTCCTCCTCGGACCCGAGAACCTGACGTTGCCACAGCGCGTAATCGGCGTACTGCACCGGCAGCGGTGCCCACGCCGGATCGGAACCGCGGGTGCGCGCGGCGTATGCGGTCATGACGTCGGTGGACAACGGCATCACCGACAGACCGTCGGCACTGATGTGGTGGATGACCATGCCGAGTACGAATTCGGTGTCCGAGACTCGGAAGAGTGCGGTCTTCAGCGGAACCTGGGTCGTGACGTCGAACGTCGCCGCCAGGAGCTCGAGAACCCGAGCGGTCACCGACTCCGCATCGGTGTTGATCACCTCGAGGGTGGTGGGCACCTCCGACATCGGCACGATCACCTGGTGCGGGCCCTCGGGTGAGTCCGGGTACACCGATCGCAGAGTCTCGTGACGCTCGATCACGTCGGAGACGGCACGCTGCAACGCGTCGACGTCGAGACGTCCGCTCAGACGAAGCGCGAACGGGATGTTGTACGCAGTTGACTCGGAATCGAAGCGGTTGAGGAACCACATCCGCTGTTGTGCCAGCGAGAGCGGCACTCGGCTCGGTCGCGTCGATGCCACCAGCGCCGGCCGCGCACCTGCGCCCGAACCCTGCTCGACCCGCGCGGCCAGAGCCACGACCGTCGGTGCCTCGAACAGTGCGCGGACGGGAACAGTCGTGTCCGCTGCGGCACCGAGCCTGGACACCACCTGTGTTGCCACCAGCGAATTGCCGCCGAGCTCGAAGAAGTCGTCGTCGAGACCGACGCGTTCGACGCCGAGAACGTCGGCGAAGACGTCGGCGACCATGTTCTCCACCGGGGTGGTCGGTGGCCGGAACTCGCGGGTGCGCGCAGCCGGTTCGGGCAGCGCTCGTCGGTCCAGCTTTCCGTTGGCGGTCAACGGAATCGCGTCGAGGATCACGAAGGCGGAGGGCACCATGTACTCGGGAAGGTTCTCCGCGACCGCTGCCCTGACGACGTCGATGTCGATCGTCGACTCGGCCGCGGGCACGACGTAGGCAACCAAGCGTGCGGCACCAGGGGTGTCCTCGCGCACGATCACCGCTGCCTGCCCGACGGCAGGAGCGGACGCGACGGCGGATTCGACCTCGCCCAGCTCGATTCGGAAGCCGCGGATCTTGACCTGGTCGTCGGCGCGACCGACGAACTCGAGTTCGCCGTCGGTCGACCACCGTGCCACGTCGCCGGTGCGGTACAGCACGGATCCGTCGCCGGCGAACGGATCGGCGACGAACCTCGTCGCGCTCAATCCGGCTCGACCGAGATACCCGCGCGCGACCTGACCACCGGAGACGTACATCTCCCCCGGCACACCTGCGGGTACCAGCGACAGCCGCGAATCCAGTACGTACACCGACAGCCCGGAGATGGCGCGTCCCACCAGGGATCCCGATGCCTGCGTCGCGGACCGCGCGTCCACGACACGGTGCGATACGTGGACCGTGGTTTCGGTGATGCCGTACATGTTGACCAGTTGCGGGGAATCGTCGCCGTGACGATCGAACCAACCGGCCAGTCGTCGCAGTTCCAGCGCCTCACCACCGAACACGATGTACCGCAACGAATAGCCATCCGCCGAGCCTGCGGTGCGATCGACCTGATCGAGCTGGTAGAACGCGGACGGAGTTTGGTTGAGAACTGTGACACGCTCACGAATGAGCAACTCCCGCAATGCTTCCGGCGACCTGGAGGTGAAGTAGTCGACCACGACGACGCTTCCGCCGGTGGTGAGCGGGCCCCACAGTTCCCACACCGAGAAGTCGAACGCGAACGAGTGGAACAGCGTCCACACGTCGTTGCGACCGAAACCGAAGTGCCGCGCAGTGTTCGCCAACAGCCGTACGACGTTGCGATGCGGGATCAGCACGCCCTTGGGCTTGCCCGTCGAGCCCGAGGTGTAGATGACGTAGGCCGTCGCAGCCGCGGTCGCCGGAATCGGATCGGCCGCCGACACGTCGCTCCCGGTCGAGGCGGTGTCGATATCGATCCTGGGGAGCGCTGCGGGAAGCGCTACGTCCACACCGGTCCACGTCAGGACGGCCACCGGACGAGAATCGGTGAGGACGAATTCGATACGGTCGGCCGGGTAGGACGGATCGATCGGAACGTAGGCACCACCGGCTTTGAGCACCGCGAGCAGTGCCACGACGAGACCGGCGGTGCGCGGCAGCACGACGGCCACCAGCGACTCCGGCCCGACCCCCTGGGCGGTGAGAATTCTCGCCAGTGTCGTGGAGGACTCGTCGATCTCTCGGTAACTCGTGGAGGCACCCTCGAACACCACTGCGGGAGCGTCGGGGTCCTCGGCTACCCGAGCGGCGAAGAGATCGACGATCGTGTCGAGCGAATCGGCGACGGCAGGCGCGTCCTGGGCGAGCGCGAGCACACGGCCGCGTTCGGCGTCGTCCATCACCGGGACGTCGCCGATTCGCTGACCCGGATCGCGTGCCACGGACTCGAGGACGCGGATCAGGCGTTCACCGATTGCACGCGCTGTGCCGTCGTCGTACAGATCGCGGGCGAAGGTGACGTCGATGGTCATGCCGCCGTCGACGTGGTTCTCGGTGAACGTGAACTGAACGTCGAACTTGGCCGTCTCGACCTCGAGGTCGACGGCGCGCACGCTCAGGCCGGGGAGTTCGAGCTCGGTCTGCTCCATGTTCTGCACGGTGAGCATCACCTGGACGAGCGGGTGACGAGCCGCCGACCGCGGTGGGTCGAGTACCTCGACGAGCCGCTCGAACGGCACCTCGGCGTGGGCGAACGCCGACAGGTCGGTCTCGCGTGCCTGCGCCAGAAGCTCGGTGAATGCGCCGCCGTGATCGATGTCGGTCCGCAGCACCAGCGTGTTGACGAACATTCCGATGACGTCGTCGAGTGCTGCCTCACCGCGCCCTGCGACCGGAGTACCGATCGCGATGTCGGTCTCACCGGACAGTCGGGTCAGCAGCACGGCGAGCGAGGAGTGCAACACCATGAACAGCGAGCTCTGGTTGGCGCGGGCCACGTCGCCGAGGCGGCCGTGCGTGTCTGCGTCGAGGGCGAGCGTGATGTTGCCGCCGCGATACGACGATCGGTCTGGGCGGGCGCGATCACCGGGGAAGGTGACCTCGTCCGGCAGCGACGACAGCGCCCTGGTCCAGTGCCGAATCTGGTTCGAGACCGGTGACGTCGGATCCTCCTCGGAACCGAGAACGGCCTGCTGCCAGAGGGTGTAGTCGACGTAGCGGACGGCGAGCGGGACCCAACCGGGCTCGGTGCCCGCGCTACGGGCTGCGTACGCGACCATCAGATCCCGAGTCATGGGTCCGATCGAGAAGCCGTCTGCGGCAATGTGGTGGGTGACGAACGCCAGAACGTGGCGGTCCGTCTCCAGCTCGAACAACGCAGCGCGCAACGGCGGCGCAGCGATGACGTCGAACCCTCCCATGGCCAGCGCCGCCAACGCCGACGGCAGTTCGGCCGTGGTGGTCGCAATGGGCAGCAGATCGGGAACCACCTGCTCCGCCGGAACGATCACCTGGGAGGCGACGCCGTCGACCTCGGGGTAGACCGTTCGCAGCGACTCGTGCCGCTCGACCACGTCGGCCACTGCCGCGCGCAGGGCGGGAATGTCGAGATCGCCGCTGAGCTCGATGGCGACGGGGAGGTTCTCCGTCGCGGACTCCGGGTCGAACCGGTTGAGGAACCACATCCGGCGCTGAGCGAGCGAGAGCGGTACCGAGTCCGGCAGATCGGTGCGCACCAGTGGAATTCGACGGCCCGAACCCGAGAGCTCGTCGAGCTTGGCCGCCAGGGCGGACACGGTCGAGGCCTCGAAGATCGTCCGAACGGTCACTGTGGTGTCGAGTGCCGCGCCGATTCTCGACGCCACTCTCGTGGCGACGAGGGAGTTGCCGCCGAGGGCGAAGAACTCGTCGTCGGCACCGACCACATCGATACCGAGAACGTCGCGGAACACCTCTGCCACTACGGTTTCCGACGTGGTGGCCGGCGCACGGAAAGCACGCTGCTCGATGTTCGGCTCCGGTAGAGCGCGACGATCGAGCTTGCCGTTGGGCGTCAGCGGCAGCGCGTCGAGCACGACGGTCGCGGCCGGGACCATGTAGCCCGCGAGCGAGCGCGACGCGAAGTCCGTCAATTCGGCAACGTCGACGGTCCCGCCGACCGTGGGTACGACGTAGGCGACCAGCTGATCGCCGACGGCAGCGGTCTGCCGAACCAGAACGACGGCGGATTCAACGGACGGATGCTTGCGCAGCACGGTCTCGATCTCGCCGAGTTCGATGCGCAGTCCCCGGAGCTTGACCTGGAAGTCGGTGCGGCCCAGGTACTCCAACCGTCCTGAACCGGAGGACACTGCACGCCAGCGCACCAGGTCACCGGTGCGGTACATGCGCGTACCCGGTGCTCCGAACGGGTCGGGGAGGAATCGATCGGCCGTCAGGTCCGTTCGCCCGAGATAGCCGCGGGCCAGTTGAACTCCGGCGAGGTACAGCTCGCCCGCCACCCCGGGAGCGACCGGAGACAGTCGAGCGTCGAGGACATACGTCCTGGTGTTCCACACCGGGACACCGATCGGAACGAGGTCGACGTCCGCCTCCGTCACTGCGTGGTAGGTGACGTCGACGGCCGCCTCGGTGGGACCGTAGAGGTTGTGCAGCGCCACGCCCGGCAGGACGTGTCGGAGCCGATCGCCGACCTCGGCGGGCAGTGCCTCTCCGGAAGCGAACAGAGTCCGCAGAGAGGTGGCCGCAGGCGACGGCGCCGCTGCCACGACGGAGACGAAGACCTCGAGCAGCGATGGTACGAAGTGTGCAGTGGTGACCGACTGCGCCTCGATCGTCTCGAGCAGGTACTGGGGATCACGATGGCCGTCGGGCTTTGCGATGACCAACGTGGCACCGATCTGCAACGGCCAGAACAGTTCCCATACCGACACGTCGAACGTGACGGGGGTCTTCTGCAGCACGACGTCGTCGGCGGCGAGCTCGTACTCCGACTGCATCCACAGCAGGCGGTTGACGATCGAGTCGTGCGTGACGGCCACACCCTTGGGCTGCCCGGTCGAGCCCGACGTGAAGATGACGTAGGCGGTGTTGGACGGTGCCAACGGCTTGATTCGGTCCGCGTCGGTGATCGGCGTACCGGAGAAGCCGGACAGATCGAGGGTGTCGATATCGAGGACCTCGACACCGTCGGCCTCCACCGCGTCTCGTGACGTGGTCAGCACGCAGACCGGTGCCGCGGTTCCGAGAATGTGTGCGATCCGCTCGCCCGGCTGGTCCGGATCGATCGGTACGTACGCACCACCGGCGGCGATGATCGCGTGAATTCCGACGAGCAGTTCCACCGAGCGACGGGCAGCGATGCCCACTGCGCTCTCGGGTCCGACACCGCGGGCGATCAGGAACCGCGCCAGACGAGCGACCCGTTCCTGGAATTCGCCGTAGGTGAGCGTGTCGTCTCCGAAAACCAGTGCGGCGGAGGACGAGTCGACCTGGCCGGCGAGCGAGGCCAACGTCTGGGCCCGGTCGAGCTCGTGCTCGGTGTCGTTCCACTCGACCAGCACCCGCCTACGTTCGACGGGCTCGAGCAGTTCGATGTCGCCGACCACGGTCGAGAGGTTGTCGGCGACGGCTTCGAGAACTGTGATCAGGCGATCGCCGAGCGTGACGACCGTGGCTTCGTCGAAGAGATCGGTGGCGTAGGTGACGTCGACGGTCATGCCCTGCGGAGCACCGCTGGGTCCGATCGACTCGACGAACGTGAACTGCAGATCGAACAGAGCGACCAGCGTCTCGAAATCGACACCGGAGACCGACAGTCCCGGCAGTTCGAGATCCTTCTGTCCCAGGTTCTGGAACGCGAGCACCACCTGCACGAGGGGATGACGAGCCGTGGATCGGGCGGGGTTGAGGATCTCCACCAGGCGCTCGAACGGTACGTCCACGTGGGCCAGAGCCGACAGGTCGGTCTCGCGGGTGTCGGCGAGTACCTGGTCGAATCGCCGCGCCGTGTTGATCTCGGTGCGCAACACCAGGGTGTTGACGAACATGCCGATCAAGTCGTCGAGGGCGGCCTCACCACGACCGGCGACCGGGGTGCCGATGGCGATGTCGGCTTCGCCGGACAGCCGCGACAGCAGTACGGCCAACGAGGTGTGCACCACCATGAACAGCGAGGCGTTCTCTGCTCTGGCGGCATCGATCAGTGCGCGGTGCAGATCCTCGTCGATGGAGAACCGCACGAGCGCACCACTGTTCGACGCCACGACAGGCCTCGGCCGGTCGGACGGCACGTCGAGCTGATCCGGCAGGCCGGCCAGAGCGGTTGTCCAGTAGTCGATCTGCTGCGAGACGACAGACTGCGGGTCGTCCTCGGAACCGAGTACTTCGCGCTGCCAGAGGCTGTAATCGGCGTAGTCGACCGGCAGCGGAGACCAGAAGGGGTCCTGGTTCAGCGAACGAGCCGCGTACGCGTTCATCACGTCTCGGGTGAGCGGGCCGAGCGAGAACCCGTCGGCCGCGATGTGGTGGACGACGAACACCAACAGGTGCTCGGTGGGGCTGACCTCGAAGAGTCTGGTTCGGAAGGGCAGGTCCTTCGACAGGTCAAATCCGGTGGTCGCCAGTTCGCGCAACGCATCCGCGACGTCGTGCGCGGCGATGTCGATCGGCGTCAGATCCGGTGTGGCCGAGGCGGCGTCGACGATGACCTGGTGAGCGGTTCCGTCGGTCTCCGGGAACACCGTGCGCAGGGACTGCTGCCGAGCCACGACATCCGCGACCGCGATCTGCATGGCGCGACGGTCCAGCAGACCGGACAGTCGCACGGCGATCGGGATGTTGTTGGCCGCGGATTCGACGTCGAACTTGTTGAGGAACCACATGCGCTGCTGCGCCAGCGACAACGGAATATGTTGCGGCCGTTGCTGAGGCACCAGCGGCGGGCGGCTTCCGGTGGCGACCAGTGTGCCCAACCGCGCGGCCAGATCGGCCACCGTGGAGGTGTCGAACAGCTCTCGCACCGCGATTCGAGTGTCCATGGCGACGCCCAGTCGTGACACCAGTTGCGTTGCGATGAGGGAGTTTCCACCGAGCTCGAAGAAGTCGTCGTCGAGACCGACACGCTCGACTCCGAGGACCTGGGCGAAGACCTCGGCAACGGTGCGTTCGATGTCGTTGGTCGGTTCCCGATACTCGGTCACCTCGAAAGCGGGATCGGGCAGGGCCTTGCGGTCGAGCTTTCCACTCGCGCCGAGCGGAAATTCCTCGAGCACGATCAGCGTCGACGGCACCATGTACTCCGCGAGTCGAGACCGCAGCGCACCGAGGACGGCTCCGGTCTCCACCGAGGCGCCGGACGGCACGACGTACCCGACGAGTTGCTCGTTGCGGACCACGACGACCGCCTGGGAGATCGAGCGTTGCGCCAGCAATGCCGATTCGATCTCGCCGAGTTCGATGCGCAGGCCGCGCAGCTTCACCTGGAAATCCGACCGACCCACGTATTCCAGCTCACCACCGGGGAGCCACCGCACGACGTCGCCGGTGCGATAGAGGCGCCGCCCGCCCGTTGCGAACGGATGGGCCACGAAGCGGTCCGCGGTCAAGTCCGAGCGTCCCACATACCCACGAGCCAGCTGCGTGCCTGCGAGATAGAGCTCACCTGCGACACCGACGGGAGTGGGATGCAGACGCGAATCGAGCACGTACACAGAGGTGTTCCACACCGGCGCACCGATGGGCATCACGTCCGAATCCTCGTCCGTGACAGCGTGATAGGTCACGTCGACGGCAGCCTCCGTGGGGCCGTACAGGTTGTGCAACTCCACTCCAGCGATTGCCCGTCGCAGTGCGCGGGCCGTGGTGGGGGCCAACGCCTCACCGGATGCGAGCACCAACCGCAGCGAGGCACCCGATGCTCGGCGTCGCTCCACCTCGGGCACGAACACCGACATCATCGACGGCACGAAGTGCACCACCGACACATGCTCACGAGCAATGACATCGAGCAGATACAACGCATCCCGATGACCATCCGGAACAGCGACGACCACCGACGCACCGTTCTGCAACGCCCAGAAGAACTCCCACACCGACACATCGAACGTCGACGGAGTCTTCTGCAACACCACATCCCCGGCACTCAACCCGTACTCGTGCTGCATCCACAACAACCGATTGACGATCGCCTCGTGCGACACCCCGACGCCCTTCGGACGACCCGTCGACCCCGACGTGAAAATCACATAGGCGATGTTCGAGGGCCGAAGCGGCGCTCTGCGCTCGGCGTCGGTCAGCAGCGTCGGCGACAGGTCCGACACGTCGAGAGTGTCGATATCGATCGTCTCCACGCCGGCGAACTCCACATGATCGCGCGTGGTCGACAACACTCGAACCGGCGCAGCCGTAGCCACGATGTACTCGTTGCGATCAGCCGGCTGCGTCGGATCGATCGGCACGTACCCGGCACCGGCCTTCACGATCGCGTACATACCCACGAACAGGTCGAGGCTTCGACCGATCGCAAGCCCGACGAGTGAATCAGGCCCCACCCCGGTCGATACCAGATGTCGCGCAAGACGATTGGCTCGTGCTGCGAACTCCGCATACGTCAACCGCTCACCCTCGAACACCAACGCCTGCGCATCTGGACTCTCGGCCACCTGACGATCGAACAGGTCGACCAGCGTCAGCTGATCCGGTATCTCGTGTTCGGTGCGGTTCCACGCCGTCACGACTCGGTCGCGCTCGCCGTCGTCGAGAAGGTCGATATCTCCCACCGACAGCGAGGGATCTGCCACCACAGCGGTGAGCATTCGCACGAAACGTTCGGAGAAGCCGCGGACCGTTTCGGCGTCGAACAGGTCTGTCGCGTAGGTCAACTCGGCGGCCATGCCCTGTCCGCGACCGTCCACTCCGATGGACTCGGTGACGGTCAGCTGCAGGTCGAACTTCGCCACCTCGGCATCGAGGGCGACGCTGTCCACCGACAGTCCCGGTAGGTCCACGTGCGTGCGGCTGAGGTTCTCGAACGAGAGCATCACCTGGAACAGGGGATGCCGCGCCTGCGACCGGGACGGGTTCAGCACCTCGACCAAGCGCTCGAACGGCAGATCGGCGTGCCCGAACGCACCGAGCGCCACTTCTCTCGCACGCCCGATCTGCTCCGAGAACGTCCGACCCGACTCGATGTCGGTGCGCAACACGAGGGTGTTGACGAACATGCCGACCACGTCGTCGAGGGCTGCGTCGCCGCGGCCTGCGACCGGAGTACCGATCGCGATGTCCTCGGTGCCGGACAGGCGCGCGAGCAGTACCGCCAGAGCAGCGTGAACGACCATGAACAGCGATGCGTTGTGCGTGTGGGCCAGCGAGGACAGGCCTCGGTGGACCTCGGCCGGTACGTCGAATCGGATCGACGATCCCTGGTAGGACTGACGATTCGGGCGCGGCCGATCGGTCGGGAGATCCAGCTGATCGGGAAGACCGGCAAGCATGTCGGCCCAGTAGTCGACCTGACCGGAGATCAGCGATTGCGGATCGTCCTCGGAGCCGAGAACCGAACGCTGCCACAGGCTGTAGTCGGCGTACTGTACCTGCAGCGGCATCCACGCCGGGTTCTCCCACGCGGTGCGCGAGGCGTACGCGATCATCAGGTCGCGGGCCAGTGGACCCATGGACCAGCCGTCGGCCGAGATGTGGTGCACCACCATGGCGATGACGTGTTCGCGAGGACCGATCTCGAAGAGGCGAGCCTGAATCGGAACGTTGACCGTCACGTCGAACGTCGTCGATGCCAGTGTGAAGACCTGCCGCTGGATATCGGGCGCGGACGTCGGAATGGGCATCAGATTCGGCACCGTCTGAGCGGCGTCGAGGATGGACTGCTGCGGGCCCGCCGCGGTGTCCGGGTAGACCGTGCGCAACGATTCGTGCCGGTCGATCACGTCCATGATCGCAACCTGCAGCGCGGCGACGTCGAGTTCGCCGGTCAGTCTCAGTGCGAACGGAATGTTGTACGCGGTGGAGTCGGCGTCGAATCGATTGAGGAACCACATTCGCTGCTGCGCGAGCGAGAGCGGAATTCGCTCGGGCCGGACGGTCGCGACGAGTGCGGTACGACCGCCCTCCCCGGCAGCCTGCTCCACCCGTACGGCGAGCAACGCCACGGTCGATGCCTCGAACAGCATGCGCACCGGCACGGTGGCATCGAGAGCGACTCCCAGGCGCGAGACCACCTGCGTGGCGATCAGCGAGTTGCCGCCGAGCTCGAAGAAGTCGTCGTCCAGACCGACGCGCTCCACCCCGAGAACGTCCGCGAAGACGTCGGCGACGATCTCCTCGATCGGTGTCGTCGGGGCACGGAACTCGCGCACCTCGAACACCGGAGCCGGCAGTGCCCGGCGATCGAGCTTGCCGTTGACGGTCAGTGGGATCGCGTCGAGCACCACGAAAGCCGACGGCACCATGTACTCCGGAAGTACCTCGGCGATACCGGTTCTGATGTCTTCGATGTCGACGATCGGCCTACCCTCGACGGCAGCGGACACCACGTAGGCGACCAGTCGAGCGGCACCGGGCGAGTCCTCGCGCACGACCACGGCGGCCTGGGTGACGGTCGGCTGCGCGGTCACCGCCGCCTCCACCTCGCCCAGCTCGATGCGGAATCCACGAACCTTGACCTGATCGTCCGAACGACCGAGGTACTCGAGTTCGCCTGCGGCGTTCCACTGTGCGAGGTCACCGGTTCGGTACAGCAGCGATCCGTCGTCGGCTCCCGACGCGAAGGGGTTCGCCACGAAGCGAACCGACGTCAGTTCTCGGCGGCCGAGGTAACCGCGGGCGAGTTGTCCACCGGCAACGTACATTTCACCGGGTACCCCGACCGGAACCGGATGCAGGCGGGTGTCCAACACGAACACCCGCAGTCCGGCGATGGGCTTGCCGACCACCGAGGCGCTGGTCTCGACGGACGCGGCATCCAGGGCACGGTAGGACACGTGCACGGTCGTCTCGGTGATGCCGTACATGTTGACGAGTTGGGGCGCGCGGTGCCCGTGCCGCTCGAACCACCCGGTCAGCCGCCGTTGTTCGAGGGCTTCACCACCGAAGATCACGTAGCGCAGCGACAATTCGCCGTGCTCGGTTGCCGTTGTGCGATCGGCCTCGGAGAGCTGGTAGAACGCAGACGGCGTCTGGTTGAGCACCGTGACCTGCTCGTCGACGAGCAGTCGATGGAAGGCCTCCGGCGACCGCGAGGTGAAGTAGTCGACGACGACCAACGTGCCGCCGTACAGCAACGGGCCCCACAGCTCCCACACCGAGAAGTCGAAGGCGTAGGAGTGGAACATGGTCCACACGTCGTCGGAACCGAAGCCGTAGACCGAATCGGTGTTGTCGAGCAGCCGAACGACGTTGCGATGCGGAATCATCACGCCCT
The DNA here is from genome assembly GCF_033142445.1 of Rhodococcus sp. IEGM 1330. Lineage (NCBI taxonomy): Bacteria > Bacillati > Actinomycetota > Actinomycetes > Mycobacteriales > Nocardiaceae > Rhodococcus > Rhodococcus sp. IEGM 1330. The sequence continues at coordinate 241,944 of NZ_JAWLSB010000001.1, read as the reverse complement.
TGGGACGGCCCGTCGAACCCGAGGTGTAGATGACGTAGGCGACGTTGTCGGGCCGCAGCGGACGCGTCCGGTCCTCATCGGTGACGGGATCGTCGGACACCGACGACAGGTCGACGGTGTCGATATCGAGCAGTGCTGCGCCGGTGCGGGTTTCGACGTCGGACGGCAGTTCCACTCGGTCGGAGCCGGACAACAGAACGGTAGTCGGCCGTGCGTCGTCGAGCATGTATTCGACTCGGTCGAGTGGGTAGCTCGGGTCGACGGGGAGGTATCCACCGCCGGCCTTGATCACCGCGACGAGCGCGACGACGAGTTGCGCCGACCTCGGAAGGGCGACAGCGACCAAGCTTTCGGGGCCGACGCCGTGCGAGATGAGAACGCGGGCAAGACGGTTGGCGTGCGCGTCGAACTCGGCGTAGGTCATCGACGAGCCACCGAAGCGCACCGCGACGGCGTCCGGGTGACGTGCGGCAGCAGCATCGAGCAGATCCACCAGGGTCGACTCCCGAGAGACGTCTTCTCCCGAGGCGTTCCACTGCGACACCACGGACCGGTGCTCCGCGGCATCGACGATCGCCACGTCGCCGACCGGCACTGTCGCGTCCGTGGTGACCGCATCCAGAATCGTCAGGAAGCGACGAGCGAAACTCTCGACGAGATCTGCGTCGAACAGATCTGTGGCGTACTCGAACACCGCGTCGATACCCGCGGGTGCTCCGTCGTCGAGATGCTCGGTCAGCCACAGCTGTACGTCGAATTTGGCGATGGGAACGTCGAATTCGGCGGCTTTCGCGCGCAGGCCACCGACGGTGAGTTCACGAGACATCGCCGATTCCAGCGAGATCGCGACCTGGAACAGTGGGTGCCGCGACGTCGAACGCACCGGGTTCAGCACCTCGACGAGGCGCTCGAACGGTACGTCCGCGTGCGCGAACGCGGACAGGTCCGTGTCACGAACGCGCGAGAGGAGTTCCTCGAACGTCAACGCCGGATCGACCTCGGTGCGCAGTACGAGCGTGTTGACGAACATGCCGACCAAGTCGTCGAGTGCGGGTTCTCCCCGACCGGCCACGGGCGCACCGATGGCGATGTCGGTGGTTCCGCTGAGCCGGGCGAGCAGCAGCGCGTACGCGGATTGCATGACCATGAACAGCGACGCGTTGTTCTCGCGTGCCAGGCTCGCAAGCGAGGCGTGCAGATGCGCCGGAACGTCCACCCGGAGCTTGCTGCCCGCGTTCGAGGACACTGCGGGGCGTGGCCTGCTCGACGGCAGTGCCAGCTGATCAGGCAGATCCTCGAGAGTCGCGCTCCAGTAAGCGATTTCGCGCGACGCCAACGACAGCGGATCGGTCTCGGGACCGAGCACCGCTCGTTGCCACATCGCGTAGTCGGCGTACTGGACCTCGAGAGGCGTCCACTCGGGTGCGCGCCCCTTGATTCGACTCGAGTACGCCACCAGCACGTCCCGCGCCAGCGGACCGAACGACGCCCCGTCGGCGGCGATGTGGTGCAGCACCATCGCGAGTTCGTGTTCGGTCGGTGAGATCTCGAAGAGTGCGATGCGGAACGGTGTGTCGACCGTGACGTCGAATCCCTTGGCGACCAGTTCGTGCAGGCGACCGCCCAGTTCGTCCCGTTCGATGCGGACCGGCAGGATCGTCGCCGGGGTCCGGGCCGCCGTGAGCACAACCTGTTCCGGTGAGCCGTCCACCTCGGGGTAGACGGTGCGCAGCGTCTCGTGTCGATCGACGACATCGGCGAACGCGGCCGACAGGGCCACCACGTCGAGCGGCCCGGTCAGACGGACGGAGAACGGCAGGTTGTACACCGCAGTGGTGGGGTCGAAGCGGTTGAGAAACCACATTCGCTGTTGCGCAGGTGAGAGCGGAATACGCTCGGGCCGTTCCCGCGACTCCAGTACCGGGGTGTCCACCCCGAGCCGGGCCGCCGATTCGGCCCTGGCCGCGAGTGCGCCGACGGTGGGGGCCTCGAAAAGTTCACGGACACCGAGGCGCACTCCGAGAGCGCTGCCCACTCGCGTCACCAATTGCGTGGCGATCAGCGAGTTGCCGCCGAGCTCGAAGAAGTCCTCGTCCAGACCGACCTTGGAGGCTCCGAGCAGATCCTCGTAGATGCCGGCGACCACGTACTCCGCTCGGCTGTGCGGGGCCCGGTACTTCTTCGCACTGCTGAACACCGGTTCCGGCAATGCTTTTCGGTCGAGCTTGCCGCTCGTGTTCAGGGGCAGGGCGTCGAGGACGACGACCGCTGCAGGCACCATGTACGACGGTAGGGCGTGACCGGCGAACTCGATGGCCGCGGCGGATTCGATGGATCGTCCTGGAGTGGCGACGACGTACGCCACCAACTGATCACCGGTGACCGTCTGGACCACCAATACCACTGCCTGCGAGATGGTTTCGTGGGAGAGCAGAACCGTTTCGATCTCGCCGAGCTCGATGCGTTGTCCACGGAACTTGACCTGGAAATCGGTCCGGCCGATGTAGTCCAACACTCCGTCGCTACGCCAGCGCACGAGGTCACCGGTGCGGTACATCCGCTCGCCGTCGGTACCGAAGGGGTTGGCGACGAAGCGATCCGAGCTCAGATCCGGTCGGCCCACGTACCCGCGCGCCAACTGGACTCCGGCGAGGTACAGCTCGCCCGATTCGCCGATCGGGGTGGGGCGCAGCCGACCGTCGAGAACGAACGCCCTGGTGTTCCACTCGGGGACACCGATCGGAACGGTGCGGGTGTCCTGCGGTCCGCTGGGGTGATAGGTGACCGAGACCGCAGCCTCGGTGGGGCCGTAGAGATTGTGCAGCCCCGCCGAGCACAGTCCGCGGAACGACGCTGCGGTCTCGACCGGCAGTGCCTCACCGATGACGAACACGTGGCGCAGCGAACTGCAGGTGCCCATCGGCGCGTTGGCCACGAACACCGTCAGCATCGACGGCACGAAATCGGTGATGGTGACGCGATGTTCGGCGATCTTGTTGGCCACGTAGACCGAGTCTCGATGCCCGTCGGGGGTAGCGAGCACCATCGTCGCGCCGACGCGCAGCGGCAGGAAGAATCCCCAGAGCGAGACGTCGAAGGTGGTGGCCGTCTTCTGCAGATAGACGTCGGTGGCGTCCATCGGATACTCCGAGAGCATCCACTCCATCTGATTGTGAATCGCCGCGTGCTCGACCGCGACACCCTTCGGCCGTCCGGTCGAACCGGACGTGTAGATCACGTAGGCAGTATTCGAAAGTCGAAGTGGCGCAGTGCGTTCGGCATCCAGAACGGGTGCCGTGGACCTCGACGTACCGTCGACGAGATCGACCGCGACCGTCTCGGTTCCCTCGGGGAGCGCAACATCGTCGCGCGAGGAGATGAGCACGCACCGCGGCTGCGCGGAGTCGAGAATGTACGCGGTCCGATCGGCGGGGTGATCGGGGTCGATCGGCACCCAGGCACCGCCTGCCGCCACGATCGCGTACATGCCGACGACGAGGTCGAACGAACGACGAATCGACAGTCCGACGAGAGTCTCGGGACCCACACCCATGTCGATCAGGTGGCGGGCGAGCACATTCACTCGAGCGGAGAGTTCACCGTAGGTCAGCGCCTCGCCCTCGTACACCAGGGCGCTCGCATCCGGGTTCGCGGCCGCGGCGGTCTCGAAGGCGGACAGCAGGGTCCGCGGTTCGGTCTCGTGCTCGGTGGCGTTCCACTCGGCCACGACCTGTTCGCGTTCGACACCGTCGGTCAGTGCCAGATCCCACACCGCGTGCTTCGGTCCCGACGCCACGAACCGGGCGAAGAATTCGACGAATCTCTCGTGGTTCCGCCCGGACTGCTCCGGTCCGTACAGATTGGGGTTGGACTCGAAGTCGATGTGGGTGGTCGACCCGGCAACGCTGGTGTAGAGGTTGAGGCCGAAGTCCTCGATGAGGCCGGTCGAGAGAATGTTGATGCCGCCGACCATCGAACCGAGGCGCACCTCGCCGAAGAACAGCATGATGTTGACCCACGGGCCGAAGAACGATGCCTGACCGCTGGCCGCTCCGGCATCGCGCCGAATGTCCTCGTGCCGGTATCGCTGATGACGCAGGGCCCCGGAGACCTCGGCGTTGACGCGCGCGAGCAGCGTCTCGACGGTGGTGTCACCCGACACGTCGAGCCGTAGGGGAACGACGTTGGAGACCATGCCGCCGGAGCGGCGCAACACTGCGGTGGTGCGCGCGGTGACGGGGAGCGAGAGCACGACGTCCTCGCGTCCGGTCATCTGCGCAAGGTAGGCGGCGAAGCCGGCGATGACGATGGTTGCCATCGTCGTGTCGGTCTCGACACGCAGGGCCTCGAGCCGTTCCATCGTCTCGGCGGACAGAGCTGTGCTGTCGATCTGACTTTTCGCCGCAGGCGCAGCCGTGTGACCGGCGAGGGTGGTGACTCCGTCGATACCGTCGATCCGCGATGCCCAGTACTCGCGGTCGGCCTCGAAACGGGTCGAGTCGCGGTAGGCCACGTCGATGTCGTAGACCTTGGTCAGGTCCGATGCCAAGTTCTTGTTGGGTTCGGTGCCCTCGACCGCCGCGGTGTAGAGCTCCGCCGCACGGTTCATGAATGTGACGGCACCGAATCCGTCGAGCACCACGTGATGCACGCGCTCGTACCAGAACCAGACGTCGTCCTCGAGGCGCAGGACGGTCGCGGCGATCAGTCGGTCGCGGAGAATGTCGATCGGCGCGCTGTAGTCGCCGTGCATCCACGCCAGCGCCGCTGCCCGCGGATCGGCCTCGCCGCGTAGGTCCAGATAGTTCAGAGAGTCGTCGAGGGCGGGATCGACGATCTGCCGGGGTTCGGCGTCGATCTCGACGATGCGCACGAATCCGGACTGCAGCTCGAGTGCCGCCTGCGAGGATGCTCGACGGAGCAGCTCCACGTCGAGCTCGCCGTGCAGCTCGATGTACTGGGCGATGTTCGCGGGTACCGAGGGGTCCACATGCTGCGCGAACCACATTCCCAATTGGGCCGGTGACAGTGGGAACGACGAATGCTCAGGACTGCCGACTCCGTCGTCGTGTCCAGCACCTTCCACACCTAGCGGGTCCAATCGATTCCTCTCTTTCCCACAATCACACGCGCCCCCACCGGCTGCCGAACCGGCAGCGATCGGTGGGCACCGAACACGTCGAGCAAGTTGCTTACTTCGTTCTCTATTTTCTCACCGGGAACAACTCGAAGTTACCTTTCAGTACATATCCGTATGTATGTACCGGACCGTTACATGTCGGAACCGATTCGAGCGCACCGACTCCGACTCGATTCGGCACCCGGTCAATCTACAGTGCCGACCGTGCGGAGACAGTCGGTCGTCATGCCGTCATGTCGAAAGCGGCAATCACCCTGTTCGGCGTCACCCGAACGATCAATTCGCCCGGAACACCGTTCCGAGCGCCGAACTCCTCGGCGCGATCGCGGCCCATGTACCTGGCCCCGATCTCGGTTGCGGTGCGGAGCAACTCCGCGGGGTCCTCGTCGACCGACGCGATGCCCTGCACCTGGACGAATCCGTACGGCGGCTCTTCGAGATCGACGGTCAGCACGACGCGGGGATCACGGCGAATCGACTTTCCCTTCGCCGTGCCGGCCCCGGTGTTGAACACGATCGCATCGCCGTCGACGACGAACCAGATGGGTGCCACCAGTGGCCTTCCGTCGGAGGCGAGGTACCCGAGCTTGCCGGTGCGGGTACCTGCGGACAGAAACTCGCGTACGCGCGGATCGGTGATCGACGTCATCGCAGTCACGCTACGCGGGTGGTCCGACAGAATCGGTGATCCAGGACACCTCGGCAGGTCTGCGGGGTCGATTCACGCTGCTCCGGCATCCCCGGCGGGCTCGTGTGCTTCGAACGGATGATGCGCGAGGTCTAGATCGTTCGATACCGGCACCGACTCAGCGGCCCAGGGTCGCTCCGATCAGGATCAACCTCATCGCTCGCTCCGTGGCATCGGTCAGAAACTCGGCACCCCTTTCGAGCGCTTCGACCAATTCCACCGGCGAGGGCAGAATGCCGGCGAAGGCGTCGATACCCGAGTCGTAGTTCGCCCGGGCATCGAGACCGATGGTTCCCGCGAGCGCCACCACTGGTTTTCCATGTAGCTTGGCTCGGCGGGCAACCTCCGTCGGGATCTTCCCCTTCGGCGTCTGCTTGTCGATGGAGCCCTCGGCGGTCAACACCAGATCGGCTGTCGCGATGAGGCTGTCGAGGTCGACATGATCGAGCATCACCTCGAATCGCGGTAGCAACTCGGCCCGCAGGACCGCTGCCACGCCCGCGCCCATACCGCCGGACGCGCCCGTGCCAGGCCCGGTGCGTAGGTTCAGGCCGACCGGCCGCGTCGACACGTCACGCTCCAACACCTCCGCCCAACGGTCCATCGCAGCCGAGAGGACCTCCACTTGCTCTGAGGTGGCGCCCTTCTGCGGTGCGAAGACTCGTGCGACTCCGCCTGGCCCACAGAGAATGTTGTGTGGATTGCATGCGACCCTGATCTCCACGCCGCTTCCCGGAGTCAGACGTGGATCGAGGCCGGACACATCGACGTGATCGAGGCGAATCAACTCGCCTCCGCCGTCGCCCAGTTCGAGGCCTTCGGCATCGAGGAGTCGCACACCGAGCGCTTGCAAGAGCCCTGCCCCGCCGTCCGAGGTGCCGGAGTCGCCGCAGCCCAGCAGGATTCGCTCGGCACCGTAGTCGAGGGCAGCGCGGATGAGCTCACCGACTCCGCGGCTCGTGGTAACCGTCGGGTCACGCATATCTCGCGGAACCAGCGACAGACCGGCCGCCGCTGCCATCTCCACGACCGCAGTGACCGGCCCCTCTGTTCCCAGCAGAGCGAAATGGGAATCGACCGGCTTGCCGACCGGTCCCGTCACGACGGCGTCGATCACCTTGCCCAGGGTGGCACCGGCAAGTGCGCGGGCGGACCCCTCCCCCCCGTCGACGAGGGGGACCGAGCTGACGATGGCTCCGGGTACCACCCGGCGAATACCTGCGGCGATAGCCAGTGCGACCTCGTCGGCACCGAGAGATTCCTTGAACCCCGACGGGGCGACGACGAAACGTAGTGGAGTAGACGACGGCATGGTGATCGATTCCTTTTCGAGAGTGGGAGATCAGGCGATGGGAGTGCCGAGCAGAGGCCACACGACCACGGCAAAGAACAGCACGGTCACTGCGGTCAACGGCGCGAGAAACGCGGACAGTCGCAGCAAGTCGTTCGGTGAATAGGTCTGCACGCCTTCAGCTTTGGCGAATATCGCCACTGGCTTCGCCGAGGACGGCATGGTGTGACAGAAGCCCGCTGCAGCCGTCGAGGCGAACGCCGCGGCCACTGGATCGACTCCGAGCGCCAGAGCCGCGGTGACGACCAGAGGAACGAGGACGGACGAACGTGCCGAGCGAGATTGGATGAGAAGGTGCGAGGCCACGGAGAGAACGATCACCACCGCGATGAACACCCAGGGCGGTGCCGACCCGATCGGGACCAACGTGAACAGCCCGTCCGAGAGCCACCCTGCCGCCCCGGACGTAGTCAATGCGGTCCCGAGGGCCAGCGTCGCCGCCATGAACAGCAGCAGCGACCACGGCACAGTAGCGAGAGCCTTTCCGAAGTCGGTCGTACCGAAGCGCGGCGAGGTGGAGATCAACGCACCCAGCAGAGCGATGATGGCAGGGTGCACGCCGTGCAACGGTTCGGAGCACCACAGCACAATGACGACCGCCAGCAGCGTCGCGGCGCGGTTCTCTGCGATGGTCAGCGGTCCCGTCACCGGCGTCGGGAGCCGCGACGCCATGTCGGATACGTTCACCGCCAGCGGGATTCGGCGATCCTCACGATCGGTGAACAGCAGCAGCACGAGTTCCGCTGCGCAGTGGCTGCTGACCACGGCCAGCGGCACACCGAGTAGCAACCACGCGGTGAAGCTGATGCCGGTGCCCGTGGCACTCTCGAGCACCTGGCTGGTGATCAGATGTGCCCCCGCACCGATGAGGGTCGCCACGGCGGACAGCAGGATGACGGTTGGAAACAGAATTGCCAACGCCCGCACCACCCGCTTGCGCTCGGCAAGCGCCTGCGCCAACGCCAGAAACACCGGCAGCGCGAGAGCCGCCCGACCTGAGGTGGCGGGGATTGCGAAGGCCGTCACGATCAGTGCGGCCGTCACCAGATGCGCCAGCTGGCGTACGGTGCCCGCGCCACTGACGATGAACACTGCTGCGCGCGTAGCCAAACCGGACTCGCGAACTCCAGCGGCGATGATGAATGCCGCGATGAGAAGCCAGATGGTCTCCTCGCCGAGGGTATCGAACAGTGCGTCGGTGCTCACCACACCGGTCAGTACCAGAGCCAGTGCGGCACCGAGAGCAACGTAGGTGTCGTCGATCTTCGTGAACACCCAGAGCGCGACAGCTGCAGTGAACACGACGAGCGTGGTCCGTCCCGCGCCGGGCAACCCGTCCGCCGCGCCGGCGAGTACGGCCAGGAGCATCAGCAGCGCAACCGAACTCATGACGACCTGAACCACCCGGCGGGTCAACAGATCGCGAAAGCGCCACGACCGCATCGGTTCTGGGACGGGAGGTGGCTGCGTTCTGAAGCTGACCGTGTTCATGTAGACCAGTCTCCGGCCGACCGATGAAACCTCGATGAACAGTCGGTGAGCGTTCTTTCATGAGCTGTTCCGGTCAGGCCAGTCGATACCCCATCCCGCGCACCGTCTCGATGCGGTCGGAACCGATCTTCTTGCGCAGCATACGAACGTAGACATCGACGACATTGGAACCGGGGTCGAAATCGTATCCCCACACGTGACTGAGGATCTGCTCACGCGAGAGGACCTGCCGTGGGTGACGGAGAAACATCTCGAGCAGAACGAACTCGCGCGAGGTCAGCGACACCACCACGCCGTTCACCACGGCACGTCTGGTGAGCAGATCCACTGCCAGAGAGCCTGATTCCAGGACGGAGACCGAGGACTCTCGGTCACCGCCACGCAGACGCAGTCGAATACGTGCAAGTAGCTCCTCGAACCGGAACGGCTTGGTCATGTAGTCGTCCGCTCCGCCTTCGAGGCCGGTCACGGTGTCGTGCACCGAGTCACGGGCCGTCAGGATGATCACCGGAACACCGACACCGGCACCGCGCAGCGATGCGATCACCTCGAACCCGTCTTTGCCTGGCAGGCCCAGATCCAACACGACGAGGTCGAAATCTCCGGTCGTCGCATAGTCGATCGCGGTGATGCCGTCGGCAACAGTGGTCGTGGTGAAACCGTTGGCCCGTAATCCCTTCTCGATGAAGGACGAGATGCGGTCGTTGTCCTCGGCGATCAATATTCGGCTCATCGTCGCTCGCTCATCGGGCCGGCAGGTCGAGCCCGAATGTCGCACCCGCACCGGGCCGACTGTCGAGCGTCGCGGCACCGTGGTGCCCGTCGGCGATTGCTCGGACGATACTCAGACCCAGACCCGCGCCACCACTGTCCGAGCGACTCGATCCAGTACTGCCCCGGGCGAACCGTTCGAAGATGGTTGTCGCGTCCTCGCTGGTCACACCGGGCCCGGTGTCACTCACCCACAACAGAACTCGATCTTCGGTACGCTCCGATCCCACCACGATCCGGTCACCGGGCCTGGTGTGCGACACCGCATTCTGCGCCAGCTGAAGCACTGCCTGCGTGACTCGTTGCGGATCGACCCGTACCGAGCCCGTACCGACGTGCCCCAGTACCCAGTCGCGGTCGGCGAGCGCGCGGACCTTCGCGTCGATGTCGCGCGTGAGGGTTTCGAGATCCACCGGCTGCTTGCGAACGAAATCCGGGCGCTCGGCTTTCGCGAGGAGCAACAAGTCCTCCACGATCCGGTTCATTCGGTCCAACTCGTCGGTGACGAGCCGAACCGTCTCTTCGCGCTCGCGTGGATCATCGCCCATCAGTTCGAGATGCCCGAGGACGATCGTGATCGGCGTGCGTAGCTCATGGCTCGCGTCGTCGACGAATTGTCGCTGCGCGGCGAACGCGGACTCCAGTCGATCGAGCATGTCGTTGAACGTGTCGGCGAGTTCGGCGACATCGTCGCGACCGTCCACCTCGATCCGCCTGGACAGGTCGTCGGTGGTGATCTGGGCAGCGGTCCGGCGAACCAGGCGCACGGGCGCAAGGATCTGCCCGGCCACCACCCAGGCGATGCCACCGGTGAACAGCAGTGCCATCAGTGACACTCCGACCACTACACGAATGGTGTCGGACACGTCGTCGCGCTCGCGGTCGACGAGGATTCCGATCGCAAAAGTTCCGGCCTGGCCCCCGCCGGACGGTTCGGCGACCTGTTTCGCCCAGGCGACTTCGCCTTCCGAAGTCTGCGTCGATCCAACGCTGTCGGGTGAGTTCACGATGGTCGATACGACAGCCGCGTCGGCGACCAGATCTCCTGGACCGCTGCGCTCCTGACGCAGCAGTCGATCGGTGTAGCCGAACAGGATCTCGTCATCGTCCGGATATTGGCGCTGCAGGTGCAACTGGAGCAGATCGGCGACGTTGCTGAACGGCAAACCGTCGTCCGGGTCGCGGCCGGTCGCAGCGAACTCGCTGAACTCGCCGATTTCCTGCTCGAGAGCTACCGCAGTGTCTCGCTCGACCTCGGCGAGAAGGATTGTTCGCACGGCAACCCCGACGGCCAACATGGCCAATGCCATGACGAACAACAGCCAGCCGAGAATGCGCACCCGCGCCGGAACACGCGTCCCTACCCGGGCGCGACGAAGCGCAGGCTCGGGCACCGGTCCCTCCAGCGCGAGCACCTCGGTGCGAGCGTTCCTGCCGTCGATCATCTCTTCCGTCGAGTTCACCCGTCGTCATCTTCCGCATCGTCGTCGCCATCCGCATCGTCCTGGTCGCCGACGTCGTCATCATCATCCCCGTCCGGCAGGACTTCGACAGGCGGCGGGGCGGGGACGACGATGGACTGCGGTGCTGCCGGAGGGTCTGCTGCGGCTGGAGCCGTCCCGACCGCTGGGCCCGGGTTGTTCGAGGGGGCCGGTGCGGTCGCTGGGCCCGGTTCGTTCGACGGGGCCGGCTCGTTCGACGGGGCCGCCGACTGTACCGCGCCGGACGGCTGGGGTGACGCGCTCGATGTGGCGACTCCGACGGTGACTCGAGGCTCGAAGCTCGGTGGCTGCGGGGTGTCGGCAAGTACGGTGCTCGCCAGCGCCACTCCGACCGGAACGATCACCACGGCCGCCAGGACTGCGATCTTGGGTGCGAACTTCACACCACCACACTCCCTCCAGTGCGTGAGACGACGATGAAGGCGACATGAGTAGATTTTCATGTCCGCGCCGACGCTGGATCGTCGTACGCTGCCGGCTATCGCCGAACCGGGTGCCTACCCCGCAGCTGCGTGAGTGAGCGCACCGGCGCAGATCGTGGCTCTGATCTCCGTCTCGGCGAGATCGTGCACCGAGCGGTGCACGGGATGCTCGACGAGAACGACGATGTCCGCTGCCTCCCCTACTCGGAGCGCCCCACGGCCACCGCACGCCGCGCGTAGTGCAACGTCGAGGGGTACTGCTTCCTCGAGGTGCCACGGGGGCCGGTCGTCGTCGGTACGGAACACCGCTGCTGCGACTCCCGCCAACGGCTCAGGTGGACTGACCGGGGCATCGGAACCGAACAGCAGGGTCGCACCGCTTCGGTGCAGCGAGCCGTAACCGTAGGCCACCGAGCGCCGCCCGGACCACAGATTCTCGGCGATGTCGCGATCGGACATGGCGTGCTGCGGCTGCACCGATGCCGCGACACCCAGTGCGGCGAAACGTTCGATGTCCTCCGGCAGGATCTGCTGCGCATGTTCGATTCGACCACCGCAGCCGGCCCGCTCGAACGCATCGAGTGCGATGCTGTTTGCGCGGTCGCCGATCGCGTGAATGGCCGGCACGATGCCACCGCGCGACGCCCGCGAGACGAGCGCGTGCAGACCGTCCTGGGTTTCGAGTAACAGACCGTACGCGTCGTCGCCCTCGATGCCCGGGTACCGATCGTGGCAGCACGCCGTTCGAGTGTTGAGCGAACCGTCGAGCATCACCTTGAGCGGTCCGCGCCTGATCAGTTCCGACAGAGCCGAGACGTCGCCGGTGCGCTCGCCGCGCTCGAGTGCTTCGTCGAGCCATTGAGGCCACACCGTCGTGTCGACGCGAACTGCAGGCGAGCCGGCCGTCAGGCGTCGATCCCAGACCGTCTTGTTGTCGGCGAACTCGAAATCCACGACGCCGGTGACGCCGCGGACCGCCAGTGCTGCGGTCGCGTCGAGCACGGCCCGATCGAGTTCGGCGGGGTCGTCCTGTTCCTCGAGAGCCATGACCGCTTCGAGGCCGTCGACGTCGCGCAACACACCGGTGGGGTGGTCGATACCCAGGTCGTCGAGCAGCGCCGGGCTCAGCCACAGCGTGTGCAGATCCATGCTCGTCATCGCCACCCTGGCACCGGGCAGCGCATTCTCGAGTAGGTCCTTGTGCGGCTCTTCCGGCCAGTGTGCGTCACGGAAGCCGTTGGCGCGCACCACAGATTCGCCTGCCGTGCGCGCGTAGGGGTACACCAGGGCGACCGCGTCGGCCGCCGACGCAGCGGGCCCGACATCGATTCGTCGCCGCGCCGCCGCCCACTGCGTCAAGTGCACGTGAGAGTCCACGAACCCGGGCAGCGCGACCCCACCCCCACCGTCGAGCACCTCGTCGCCCGGTGCGCGTCGGGTGCCTGCAGGGGTGATCGACGCGATGACCGAGCCTGCGAGTTCGATGTCGAAGAGCACGCCGGAACCATCCAGTGCGACATTGGCGATAATCACTCCTGGGACTCTAGAGCGTCGTCTTCACGGGCGCGCATGCCATCCTCTAGCAATGAAAACAGAGCCTGTTGCGATGCAGACAGAGCCGACCGAGCCCGTCGGATATCACGCGAGCGTGACGGTGCGCTGGTCCGACATGGACGCCTTCGCGCACATCAACCACGCACGGATGGTCACCTTGCTCGAAGAAGCGCGGATCGAATGGCTGCTCAGCGAGGGCGAGGCCAACGAGTCTCTGATCAAGAGTGCGTTGATCGCCAATGTGACCATCGCGTACAAGAAGCCGCTCCGGCATTCGGACGGTCCACTCGACGTGACACTCTGGTTCGAGAAGGTGCGCGCTGTCGATTTCACCATCGGGTACGAGGTCCGCGCCGCGGGCGCGGCACCCGATTCGCCGCCCGCCGTGGTGGCGACGACCCGGATGGCGATGGTCGACGTCGGTGCCGAGACCCTGCGCCGTATTGCGCCCGAGGAGAAGGCCTATCTCGCGCGCTGGACTCGCTGAAACTCGGTCGCCCGGTCGACGAACCACGCCAACGCAGCCGGATCGTCGACGGCACTCGTATCGAGAGTGCCTGCGGCAGTGGCACCTTGGAAGAGTCGTTTGAGAGGTACCTCGAGCTTCTTCCCGGTTCGAGTGTGGGGTATCGCGGGCGTGGCGATGACGTCGTCGGGAACGTGTCGCGGCGACGCCTGCGTTCTGATGACGGATTCGATGCGTTGACGCAACTCGTCGGTCGCGCCGCCCGGGACCACCACGAACAGGGGCATCCAGTATCCGCCGTCGGGTAGCTCGATGCCGAGAACGAGCGCCTCGGTGACCTCGTCCAGCGATTCGACGGCCTGGTAGATGTCGGCGCTCCCCATGCGAATTCCGTTGCGATTGAGCGTCGAATCGGATCGCCCGTGTACGAGCACACTGCCGCGCTCGGTCATGGTGATCCAGTCGCCGTGCCGCCAGATTCCCGGATAGGTGTCGAAGTAAGCGTCCCGGTAACGAGATCCGTCCTCGTCGTTCCAGAAATACAGCGGCATCGACGGCATCGGCTCGGTCACGACCAGCTCACCGACGGTGCCACGGACTGCGTCGCCGTCCTCGTCGTAGGCGTCGAGCGCGACGCCGAGGAACGGCACCGACAGCTCCCCCGCCCAGACCGGCGCGGTCCGCACTCCCCCGGCGAATGCCGACACCACGTCGGTGCCGCCGGAGATGGAGAAGACCGGCACGCGGGCTCCGATGTTCTCCGACAACCAGATCGACGACGTCGCAGGCATCGCGGATCCGGTGATGCCGACGGCCCGCAGCGCCGAGAGATCGTGGTCGGAGCCCGGATGCGCGTCGGCCTTGATGCACGCGAGCACGTACCCGGGGCTGGTGCCGAGGTAGGTCACACCCAGCCGACCGGCGATGTCCCACAATGCATCCGGCGTGGGAAATGCCGGATTGCCGTCGGCGCACACGATCGTGGACCCGGCCAGTAGACCGGCGACCTGGAAGTTCCACATCATCCAGCTGGGGCTGGTGTACCAGAAGAACACGTCTTCGGGCCTCAGATCGGAGTGCAGAACAACGGATTTGAGATGCTCGAGCACCACACCTCCGTGACCGTGCACGATTCCCTTGGGTAGACCCGTGGTGCCCGAGGAGAACACGACCCACAGCGGGTGATCGAAAGGCACCGCGACCGAGTCCAATTCACGACTCTGCGCTGTTGCGGCAGACCAACTCACTGCGCTTCCCGACGCCTCCCCGACCGTCACTACGACCCGCAGCGTCGGCAGCCCCGACGTGAGCGCGTCGACATCGGCGGCCTTGTCTCTGAACGTCCCTCCGTACACGTACCCGTCGGCAGTGATCAGTGCCGTGGGTTCGAGCTGGCCCAGACGGTCGAGTGCTGCCGAGGCCGAGTAGTCCTGCCCGCACGCGGACCACACCGCACCCAGGCTCGCGGTCGCCAGGAATGCGATCACCGCCTCGGGAACGTTGGGCAGGTATCCGACGACGCGGTCGCCGCGTCGGACTCCCGCCCCTGCCAGCGAGCCCGCCAGCGCCCCCGCCTGATCGATCATCTCCTCCCACGTCACGGTCCGCGTCGAACCGTCTTCACGGGCGTGGACGATCGCGGCGCGACCGGGTCGAGCGTGCCGAATCACCTGGTCCACGTAGTTCAGTTCCGTACCCGGAAACCACTGTGCGCCCGGCATACTGCGATCACCGAGCACGACGGTCGGCTCCGTGGCCGCGTGGATCTCGAAGAAATCCCACACCGCTCGCCAGAACAGTTCCAGTTCGGTTGTCGACCAGCGCCACAGAGCCGGGTAGTCCGGTAGCAGCACATCGTGGCGTTGCTCGACGAAACGCGCGAACTCGGTCACCCGAGCCTCGGCGAGATCGGAATCCGTCGGCGTCCACAGCGCACTGATCATGGAAGCGAGTATGTCAGCCGAACGGCAGCTGTTCGATCAGGCCGAGCGATCGCTCGCGCATCTCCACCTTGCGTACCTTGCCGGTGACCGTCATCGGGAACTCGTCGACGACATGCACGTAACGCGGGATCTTGTAGTGCGCCAGCCGTCCTTCACAGAAAGACCGCACTGCGGCCGAATCGAGCGGCGCGACATCGTCTTTCATCCTGATCCACACCATGAGCTCCTCGCCGTACTTCGGGTCGGGCACACCGATCACCTGCGCGTCGAGGATATCGGGATGGGTGTACAGAAACTCCTCGACTTCGCGGGGATAGATGTTCTCGCCGCCGCGAATCACCATGTCCTTGATCCGCCCGGTGATCGCCACGTAGCCGTCTCCGTCCATCACCCCGATGTCGCCGGTGTGCATCCACCCCTCGTCGTCGATGGCCTCGGCGGTCTTCTCCGGCTGCTCCCAGTAGCCGAGCATCACCGAATAGCCGCGGGTGCACAGCTCGCCTGCCTCGCCTCGTGGCAGCGTTCCGCCGAGGACAGGGTCGACGATCTTGACCTCGAGATGCGGACCGACGCGTCCGACGGTCGACACCCGCTGCTCAACGGAGTCCTCGCTCCGAGTCTGCAGCGACACCGGAGACGTCTCGGTCATGCCGTAGCAGATCGACACCTCGGCCATCCCCATCCGCTCGATCACCTGCTTCATCACCTCGGTGGGACACGGCGATCCGGCCATGATGCCGGTACGCAGGCTGCCGAGGTCGAAGTCCTCGAAGTTCTCCAACGCCAGTTCGGCGATGAACATCGTCGGGACTCCGTAGAGCGACGTGCACTTCTCCACGGCGACGGCGGTCAACGTCGTCACCGGATCGAACGAGGGACCGGGAATCACCATCGCTGCGCCGTGCGACGTGCACGCGAGATTGCCCATCACCATGCCGAAGCAGTGGTAGAACGGCACCGGAATGCACACGCGGTCCTCTGCGGTGTAATGGCACAGTTCGCCGACGAAGAAACCGTTGTTGAGGATATTGCGATGACTGAGCGTCGCACCCTTGGGGAAACCCGTTGTCCCCGAGGTGTACTGGATGTTGATGGCATCGTCGCCGCGGAGCCGCTCGGACACATCGGTGATCATGCGCGGAGTCTTCGCCAACGCTCGATGCCCGCGATCGGTCATCGCCTCCCACTGGATGCTCCCGATGAACAGCACCTCACGCAGGGACTCCACCTCGGGGCGCACGTCGTCGATCATCGCCGCGTAGTTCGATCCCTTGAACTCTGTGGCCGACAACAACACCGACACCCCGGCCTGCTTCAGCACGAACTGCAGCTCGTGCGAGCGATACGCGGGATTGATGTTGACCAACACGACACCGATCTTGGCCGTCGCATACTGCGCCAGAACCCATTCCGGGCAGTTCGGAGCCCACATTCCGACGCGGTCCCCCACCTCGACTCCGGCCACGAGCAAGCCGGCCGCCAACAGATCGACGTCGGCGACGAACTCCGAGTAGGTCCACCGCCGCCCGGACCCAACATCGATCAACGCATCACGATCCGAGTATCGCGCCGCAGTGCGATCCAGATTCGCGCCGATCGTGTCGTCCAGCACGGCTGTGTCCGACGCACCGGAAGAGTAACTGTCCATGAACCCCACGGTAGTGAGCCCGGTCACGTACAGCCACCCCCGAATAGGGGGGACGTCACTCCAGTGTGAGGGCCTCGGCTGCCTCGAGCACATCGGCTCGCGAGGTGTCCTTCAACGCCACACCCGACCGCCCGAGCTTCCTCGCCCCGGCCAACAGACCGGCCACGATTCGTGCCGACTGCGCATACCCCTGCCCTTCCGGCGGATGGATGTTGGAGATGCAATTGCGATCGGCGTCGGTACACCCGGGTTTGGGCAGATGCGTCAGATAGATACCGAGACTGTCGGCGACCGACAACCCCGGACGCTCCCCGATCAGCACCAACACCGTCCGCACACCCATCGCCGCGGCGATGTGATCACCCAGCGCCACCCGCGCCTCGGTCGCGATCACCGGAGCAGCGATCGAATAACGATCGGAGAGCTCTGCTTTCAGCGCCTCGAGCATCGCCACACCGTGATCGGCAAGCGCACGCGGAGACAACCCGTCGCCCAACACTATGCCGATCTCGTCCTCGGAATGCGGCACCGTAGACAGATCTTTCGGCTGCCGACCCAGATCGGGCCGTCGCAGATACTCCGCACGACTCGTGGCCAACGACGTCACCACCGACGGTGCACCGAGACCGACCTGCTCGACCCGGCCCACGAACTCCTCGACCTCGAGCGGCATGTGCACCGCATCCCGAGCCGCAGCATGCGCCGAGCGAAACTCGAGCACCCGCGTGGTCGGCAACGAATCACCGATGCGCCCCAGGCCGATTCGAGCCTGCGTCATCGCTCGCAACTCGCCCCAGAACTCATGCTCCGGTTGCTTCACAGGTTCGTTCATCGCGCACTCATCAACGCTCGCAGCGGCGATCCCGCGGCGTCGACGTCGAGGACTCTGCCGTCGGCGTCCACCATTCCCAGTCGGGAGAGCCACGACTCGAATTCCGGTGCGGGTCGCAGACCGAGAACCTGCCGAACGTAGAGCACGTCGTGAAAGCTCAACGACTGGTATCCGAGCATGACGTCGTCGGCACCCGGCACCGCGATGACGAACGCGACGCCGGCGGTGCCGAGGAGCGTCAGCAGGGTGTCCATGTCGTCCTGGTCGGCCTCGGCATGGTTGGTGTAGCAGACGTCCACTCCCATCGGCAGTCCCAGCAGCTTGCCGCAGAAGTGATCCTCCAGGCCGGCCCTGATGATCTGCTTGCCGTCGTACAGGTACTCGGGCCCGATGAATCCGACGACCGTGTTGATCAGCAGCGGCTCGAGATCGCGGGCCACCGCGTAGGCACGCGTTTCGAGGGTCTGCTGATCGACGGGGCGGTCGCCTGTACCGATGTGCGCACCCGCCGACAATGCCGAGCCCTGACCGGTTTCGAGATACATGACGTTGTTCCCGACGGTTCCGCGGCGCAGCGATCGGCCGGCCTCGTTGGCTTGCCGAAGCAGCGGAATGTTCACTCCGAAGCTCGAATTGGCCCCCTCGGTGCCCGCGATGGATTGGAACACCAGATCGACCGGAACGCCCTTGTCGATCAGTTCCATCGTCGTCGTCACGTGCGAGAGCACGCACGATTGAGTGGGAATCTCGAAGCGCTGCCGAATCTCGTCGAGCAGATGCAGCAGGTCGGCCGTCGCCTGAGGCGAGTCGGTCGCCGGGTTGATCCCGATGACCGCATCGCCTGATCCGAGCAGCAACCCGTCGAGCGTGGCCGCGGCGATTCCACGGGGATCGTCCGTCGGGTGATTGGGCTGGAGCCGAGTGGTGAGTGTTCCGGGAAGTCCCACTGTCGTTCGGAACGCCGACGTCACCTGCACTGCTCGCGACACTGCGATCAGATCCTGGTTACGCATGATCTTGCTGACCGCTGCCACCATCTCCGGAGTCAGCCCGGCTGCCACCGACCGCAACGTCGCCGCCGCGTCCGGCCTCGCGGTGACCTGGAGCAGCCAGTCCCGCAGGCCTCCGACGGTCAGGTGCGACACCGCTCCGAAGGCGATGCGGTCGTGTGAATCGATGATGAGACGGGTGACCTCGTCGCTCTCGTACGGAACGAGCAGATCGTGCAGGAAGACATCGAGCGAGACCTCCGACAGCGCCCACTGCGCTGCCGCGCGCTCGGCATCCGATTCGGCTGCGCAGCCGGCCAATTCGTCACCCGATCGAAGCGGTGTCGCCTTGGCCATCAAGTCCACCAGACCGTCGAAGGTGTAGGTGGTGCCCGAGACCTGCTGGGTGTAGATCGTCATTCCAGCTCGGCCTCGGCCTCGGCCAGTGCGGCGAACTCCTCGTCCGGCGAGTTCGCGACCAGATGATGCCTGCTGTAGATGCCGAAGTAGGCCATGAACGCGACGAACACGGCCAGGCACCACAGTGCCGCTGTGGAATCGACGACGAACGTGGCAACGACGGCGAGCGCCGCGATGATCAACGCGAATCCGGTGGTCACGACGCCGCCGGGGGTTCGGTACGGGCGTTCCATGTTCGGCTCGTTGCGACGGAGCACGATGTGGCTGACCATCATCAGAACGTAGCTCAGTGCCGCGCCGAACACGGCCATGTTGAGCAACATTCCGCCCTGACCGGTCAGTGAGAGCAGGAAGCCGATGACGCCTGGGACGATCAGTGCGAGCGTCGGGGCCTTGCGAGAGTTGGTGATGGACAGTGTCTTCGGCAGGTATCCGGCACGTGAGAGAGCGAAGAGCTGGCGCGAGTACGCGTACATGATCGAGAAGAAGGACGCGACCAGTCCGGCCAGTCCTATGTAGTTGACGATCTTGCTCGCAGTTCCGTCACCGAGGGCTTCGACCAACGGGTTTCCCGATTCCTTGACGGCGTCGGCACCGCCTGCGCCGGTCACCAGGAACAGCACGACGGCACCGGTGACGAGCAGCACGCCCATGGCGGCGATGATGCCGCGCGGGACGTTCTTGGTCGGATCCTTGGCCTCTTCTGCGGCCAGTGGAACCCCTTCGATCGCGAGGAAGAACCAGATGGCGAACGGGACGGCAGCCCAGATGCCGAGGTAGCCGAACGGCAGGAATCCCGAAGCTCCGGCTGCGTCGGTGGGTGCGATGTCGGTCAGGTTGCTCGCGTCGAATTGTCCGATGGCGGCGATGGCGAACACGACGAGTCCGACCAAGGCGATCGCGGTGATGACGAACATGATCTTGAGGGCTTCGCCTGCGCCGGAGAGATGGATTCCGATGAACACCGCATAGACCACCAGGTAGACCCACCACCCGTCGGTGATGCCGAACAGCCCGAGGGATTCGACGTAGGCACCGATGAACGTCGCGATGGCGGCGGGAGCGATGGCGTACTCGATGAGAATCGCTGTGCCGGTGGCGAATCCGCCCCACGGTCCGAGAGCGCGGCGGGCGAAGGTGTAACCACCGCCGGCAGCGGGCAGCGCCGACGACATCTCGGCCATACCGAGGACCATGGCCAGGTACATGCCCGCGATGATGATCGCCGCGATGAGCAGGCCCCCGAAGCCACCCTCGGCGAGACCGAGATTCCATCCGGAGTAATCACCGGAGATGACGTAACTGACACCGAGACCCGCCAGCAGGACCCAGCCCGCCGTCCCCTTCTTCAAAGTTCGCTTGGCCAGGTAGTCACCGCCCTCGACGTGCGACCGAGTGCTCTCGTGGGAGCCTGCTTTGGGATGAGACGACTGGGGGTCTACTACGGACATTGCAAGCCTCTCGTAACCATTTCGCTCGGAGCGGGGTCACGCCCGAGGGGACGATTCACAACACGTGTGGCGCGCGAATCGGTTCAAGATAGGCCCGTGATGTAAGCGGCGCGTCATCGATGAATGACGGGCGAATTACGACTGGTACCCGACGGCGTTGACGTCGCCGATGTCTCCCTCGTCCGGTTCGGCGACTGTCAGTACTGCGTCCACCACAGCTCTGTTGGTTTCCAACTCACGCTCCAGCCGCCGGAGCGTGTGCGCGATGCGTGATTCTGCGAAATCACCGACGAGATCGACACTCGCCACCACGTAGAGCTGTTTGGGACCGACGAACTCGATGCGAACGAACCTGACCGACGCCACGTCGGGAAGTTCTTCGATCCGCTGCACCACCGCGTTCCATAATGCTCTCGATCCCGGTTCGCCGGTGAGGAATCGGCGGTTTCGATCGATCAGGACGAAGGCGACGATTCCGAGCAGCACACCCACCAGAATGGAGCCGATGGCGTCGAACGCCGCCGATCCGGTGAGCTGATGCAATCCGATTCCGGTGCCGGCGATGACGATGCCGATCAGTGCGGCACTGTCCTCCGCGAACACTGCGCGCAACGTCGGATCCGAGGTCTCGAGCGCGTAGTCGAGAAAGTCTCTGTCGTACTCGGCGGCCTCGCCGCGAATCTGTCGAACCGATTGCAGGAACGACACTCCCTCCAGCAGAAAGGCGACGGCGAGCACAACGTAGGCGACGAGGTAGTTCTCACTGCTCGATTCACCGTCGAGCAGTGAGGTGATGCCGTGCCACACCGACACTGCCGCACCGGCGACGAAGAGTCCGACCGCTGCGAGGGTCGACCAGAAATAGGTCTCCCGCCCGTACCCGAGAGGCCGTCGATCATCGGGCCCGCGCGATCCCCGGCGATTGGCGACGAGCAGGAAAATCTCGTTTCCGGTATCCGCCCACGAGTGCGCAGCTTCGGCGACCATGGACGCCGATCCGGTGAACACGGCCGCGAACGTCTTCGCGATCGCGACGCCGAGATTGGCGACGAAAGCGATGATCACGGTGCGAAGGCTCTCGCTGCCCTCGGCCGCGTCGGACTTCGGTGCGCTCTTCATCTTTCGCACTGTATGCGCTCCGCGCAGTGGTGCGGTCAGGTGCCTCCAAGGGCACTCAACCGCACCACTGCCGCAGGCAGTCAGCCCTGAAGCATCCCTGGGACGGGACACGCGTCGACGGCCTCGGCGACCACCAAGGGGTCTGCGGTAACCTCCGGTCGTCTACCTTCTTCCCAGTCGACACCGACCAGTGGTGGATGCTCCGCGAGGATGTCGTTCTCCTCGGCGGTGTACGCGCGTCCGCGGCTCAGGAAGCGCACTCCCTCGGGCGATTCCAGCGAGAATCCACCGCCGCGGCCGGGAACCACGTCGAGCACGAGTTGCGTGTGCTTCCATGCCTGGAACTGAGATCCCGAAATCCACACCGGCACACCGTCGCTCCCGCTCGGAAGGTCCCGTGGAACCTCGCCGACCCCGAGCCGAAGGTCGATGTACCCCAGGAGAACATCCCGGTCGCCGACGATGAATTCGCCTGCGGGATAACACATCGGCGACGACCCGTCACAGCATCCCCCGGACTGATGCATCATCAGTTCCCCGTGAATACCGCCGAGGCGACGGAGCAGGTCCATCGCCTCGACGGTGGTCTTCAGCCGCGCGGGCTGCGCAGCGTCGTTCATCAGAAGAAGCCCTGGGCCTTCTGGGCGTAGCTGACGAGCAGGTTCTTGGTCTGCTGGTAGTGATCGAGCATCATCTTGTGGTTCTCGCGGCCGATACCGGACTGCTTGTAGCCACCGAACGCGGCGTGCGCGGGGTACTGGTGGTACGTATTGGTCCACACCCGACCGGCCTGAATATCGCGGCCGGCACGGTAGGCGATGCCGCCGTCGCGAGACCAGACGCCTGCGCCGAGACCGTACAAGGTGTCGTTGGCGATCTCGATGGCGTTGTCGTAGTCGGTGAACGACGTGACCGAGACGACCGGCCCGAAGATCTCTTCCTGGAAGATGCGCATGTTGTTCTTGCCGGTGAAGATGGTGGGCTGCATGTAGTAGCCGCCGTTGAGGTCGCCGCCGAGCTGCGCGCGCTCGCCACCGGTGACGACCTGTGCGCCTTCGCCCTTGCCGATCTCGATGTACGAGAGGATTTTCTCGAGCTGATCGTTCGACGCCTGCGCGCCGATCATGGTGTCGGTGTCGAGCGGATCTCCCTGTCGCACAGCCTTGGTACGGATGGCAGCGAGGGCGAGGAACTCGTCGAAGATGTCCGCCTGAATCAGCGAGCGCGACGGGCAGGTGCACACTTCACCCTGGTTGAGGGCGAACATCGTGAAGCCCTCCAGAGCCTTGTCCTGGTAGTCGTCGTTGGCCTGAAGCACGTCGGAGAAGAAGACGTTGGGGCTCTTGCCGCCGAGTTCCAGCGTCACCGGAATCAGGTTCTGCGAGGCGTACTGCATGATCAGGCGGCCGGTGGTGGTCTCGCCGGTGAACGCGATCTTGGAAATACGCGGGCTCGATGCCAGCGGCTTGCCTGCCTCGACACCGAATCCGTTGACGATGTTCAGCACACCGGCGGGCAGCAGGTCACCGATGATCGAGATCAGGTGCAGGATCGATGCGGGAGTCTGCTCGGCGGGCTTGAGCACCACGGCATTACCGGCCGCGAGCGCGGGTGCGAGCTTCCAGACGGCCATGAGGATCGGGAAGTTCCACGGGATGATCTGCCCGACGACTCCGAGCGGCTCGTGGAAGTGGTAGGCCACTGTGTCGCTGTCGATTTCGGACAGCGAGCCCTCCTGCGCGCGAATGCAGCCGGCGAAGTACCGGAAGTGATCGATGGCCAGCGGGATGTCTGCGTTGAGGGTTTCGCGGATCGGCTTGCCGTTGTCCCAGGACTCCGCCAGTGCGATGGATTCGAGGTTGTCGGCGATACGGTCGGCGATCTTGTTCAGGATCACGGCGCGCTCGGCAGCGGAGGTCTTGCCCCAGGCTGGGGCTGCGGCGTGTGCGGCGTCGAGCGCAAGCTCGATGTCCTCGGACGTGGAGCGGGCGACCTCGCAGAAGTTCTCACCGGTGACCGGAGTCGGGTTCTCGAAGTACTGACCCTTGACCGGCGGTACCCACTCGCCGCCGATCCAGTTGTCGTAGCGCGACTGGAACGACATGACGGAATCGGCGGTACCTGGACGGGCGTAGACGGACATTGAAAATCCTCCTGATCGACACGTGCTTCACAGTTGATGCGGTGTGTGATTCAGGACACTAGGGGTTGCAACGTTGCAACTACGTTGCCGATGGGACTGAATCCATGTTGCCGCTGCTGTCGGAGGTGCCGCCAGTGGCGATACGGTCAGATTCCGAACTCGCGGTCGAGTAGATCGATACGCGCACTGACCTGCCCGTAGAGCGCGGAATCACTGCTCAGGGTGGCCCGGTACGCCTCCCATGCGATCACGTCCGAGCGACCGTGAATGGACGATGTCCACTGCGCCAGCAGCACCGGATCTCCGAGTCGGAGCAGCGCGGCCTGCATCCGGGACCGCAGTTCCTCGCGGATCTCCTCGATGCCGGGCGCGGACGATCCGGGAAGCACCGGGCCCGAATAGATACGTAGAGCAGCGTCGACGTCGCCGCGGTCGAGGGCACGCCGAATGTCTCCGACGTCCGACGACAGCTCGCCGACCAGACGATAGGGCCGCGATGCCAGGCCTGCAGTACCGAAGGTCTTGCGCAGTCTCGACATCTCGGCGCGGATGGTGACGGAGTCGAGCTCCTGCTCGTCGAGCAGCACGGCGAGGTGGTCGGAGCTCAGGCCTTCGGGATGCTCACCGAGCAGAAGCAGGATTTCCGCGTGTCGCTGAGAGAGCGGTATCCGGCCGGATCCGCGCACCACTCCCGGCCGTCCCGATCCGAGAACCTCGAGCCGAGGAGCTGTGTCGCCCAACGATTTCGGCGAGTTCATCAGGTGCAGACGCAACTCGGATTCGGCCGCGGCGACGGTAGCACGCACCAGGGAGAGCACCTCGGGCACCGCCACCCGCGGGCCACCGGTGATGTCGATGGCTCCCAGAATGTGACCGCTGGTGGGGTGGTGCACCGGCGCGGCCGAGCAACTCCACTCGTGGACCGACCGAGAGAAGTGCTCGGACGCAAAGATCTGCACACTGTGGTCGACCGCGAGAGCAGTACCCGGGGCATTGGTGCCTTTGCTCTCCTCGCTCCAATCGACCCCCTCGGCGAAGTCCATCGCGAGCGCTCGGTCCTTGGCCGCGGAATCACCCTCGACCCACAGCAGCCGCCCCTCGGCATCGGAGATGGCGACGAGCAAACCGGTGTCCGACGCGTCCTCGACCAGCAGCTTGCGGATGACCGGACGGATGATGGCCATCGGATGACCGTTGCGGTAGCGCTCGAGATCCGGCCCGGTCAACGCAGGAGTGTCGTTGCCGCCGTCGGGATCGACGCCTTTGGTACGACTGCGCATCCACGAATCGAGCACGACGGACCGCACCGCCGAGCCCTGAGTACGAATATCGTCGACGAAAGATTGATGGGCACTGGACATCTGGCGCGCGAGCACAGCGATGTCCTCACCGGGGCGCACTGCGACCCAGGGGTTGCCACCACTGTCCGATCGGCTTGCCATTCGACGCTTCCTCCGTGACCTGTCCACATCGCTGTAACCCAGCTCACAGGCAAGGATACAGCCGTGGCCGACACGCGCGGCCATGGCCGGTCGCGCCGACCCGGGTGCCTACTTCTTCTTGACGGCCGAGGTGATGATGTCGTTGCTGGTGTCACCAGTCGACTTGGCCCGCTTGTCCGCGCGCTTGTCCTTGAGCGATTTGCCGGATTTTTTGGTCATCGTGTTGCGGGGCGATTTGTCCGACATGGCAGTAACCCATCTATCGGGGAACCTGAACGGTCCCCAGACCACGAACGCTACGCCTCGACGCGCCGACCGTGGTCTGTAACAGTCACCAGTCATTCCGCCGGCTCCACTCCCATCAACGAAGCGGCGCGTTCTGCGAACATGATCGCCGTCGCATGCGGGCCGCGGCTGGGCACGACCGGAAACGCCGAGGTGTCGACGACGAAGACACCGTCCACTCCGCGCACGCGGCAGTGTTCGTCGAGCACCGCCCCCGGATCGGACTCCGGTCCCATCCTGGCGCTACCGGACAGGTGCAGCGACGTGCCCAATGCCGCCAGAGGGTCGTCGATCGAGGGGACTTCGACACTGCAGGCCATCGACGGCGACGCAAGCAGATCTCGCGCCAGTTCGACGCCACCTCGCATCGCCCGCCGGTCGCCCTCCGATTCGAGATAGCGGTATCTCACGTCCGGGGCCTCGAACGGATCCGTGCTGCGCAGCGCGATGCTCCCTCGTGCCGTCGAGCGCATGAGGCCGACGCCGAACACGTGCGGCCCGCGTGGAAGACCGGAGATCAGTTGATCGAATCTCCTCGTGTACGGCCGGATCTCCACGTCGCCCGCATGCAGCACCGCTTCCAGAACAGGAGATACCGTCGAGAATTCCTTCATCGTGACGACGGGAACGGCGACCTCGGGATGGTCACTGAAACCGTAGCCGACTCCCGGACTGTCGGCGATCACCGAAATACCCAGCGCAGCAGAGCCTTCGGACGGTCCAATGCCGGATCGAAGCAGCAACGCGGGGGTGTGCACCGCGCCGGCCGAGACGACAACGGTGTCGGACTCGACGACAGTGCGTACCCCGTCGACGACGATCTCGACCCCGATCACCCTGTTTCCCTTGAACATCAACGACGCCACCGTTGTATTCCCCTGTACCCGTAGGTTCTTTCGACCGATGACCGGCAAAAGATAAGCCAGAGCAGCACTTACGCGGATCCCGTTGCGGATGTTCGACGGAACTACACCTACTCCCCCCACGGCCGCGTCGGGAGCGTTCATGTCCTCGTGGAATCGAAAGCCCGCGTTCGTAGCGGCCTGCACGAATGATGCCGTCAGAGGATGTCGGTCCTGCTCGGGGGTGCGCGAGACCGGCATCGGCCCGCGGGAACCGTGCCACCGCCCGATCGCTCCGGCATCGACATCGGTTTCGGAGCCGATGTAGAACGGCAGCACCTGATCGAAGGACCACACCGACTGCGGCCAGGCGTCGAAGTCACCCGGAGTGGCGCGGATGAAGTAGCCGCCGTTCACTGCCCCGGAGCCTCCCAGCACCCGGCCTCGCGCGATCGCCCGAGAGACACCCGGTGCGAGTTCGGCCGCATAGGTTCCCACCCATTCGCTGCCGGGGCCGATGGGAAGCGTCGACGCGTCGAGCAAAGCCGCCGGAACATCGGCTACGCCGGAGAACGCCGGTCCGGCTTCGAGCAACAGCACCGACCGATCGGGATTCTCGCTGAGCCGCGACGCGACGACGCAGCCGCAGGAGCCACCTCCGACGACGATGACGTCGGCGAACTCGATCGGGTTCACACCGTCAGACGGAGCCGACGGGGCTCGCACCACGTCAGCCGTCGAGCCGTGGCTTGAGGGCCTCGACGCTGCGGGCGGACAGTGCGCCGCGCCACAGCCCCGCTCCGTAGGCGACGTCGTCGGCTCGTTTGTAGAAGGCATAACGCACAGGATCGAGGCCGCCGAGCTCACGATGCTTGTACCAGTCCGAGAATGCCTCTGCCACAGCCAGTCCCAGCGCAATTTTACGAATCCGGCTCGACAGCAGCACGGCAAGCAGGGTGATCGGCCAATAGTGTCGGCACAGGGCCGATGCCAATTGCCACAACCCCGCCACGAAACCCTCGGCGGCGAGGATGGCCGCGATCCGCGTGGGCTGATCCAGACCGACGAACATCTTGCGCAGGCGAACGATCGTAACGCCGAGCGTGGCGGCGGCACCGACAAGTCCGATCCGCGTCAGACTGGCGGCGAGCAGACACGCGACCAACGTCCACGGAGACATCGCGATCGGCGGCACCATTCCGGGATGACGTGCCGACAGCGGTGTGGCACCGGTCCCGTAGAACAGCTTGCGGGCGAACCACTCGACGAAGGTGACGCGATGCTCGTGCGCGACGTGGGCGACGGGTTCGTAGCGGAGCCGCCACCCCGCTTCCTGCAATCGCCAGCACAGATCCACGTCCTCGGCCACGTGCATCGACTCGTCGAATCCGTCGCAGTCCATCGCCACCGACCGGCGCATCAACATCGCGGCGCTAGGTACGTACGAGACCGAGCTGCCCGCCCGTACTGCCGCTTCCTTGCGACCCAGGTCGAGCGACGAGCGAGCGTGTTCGTACCTGGCCAGCGCACTGCCCTCGGGCTCGAGTGCGACGATGCGGGGGGCCACCAGAGCGACCGCCGGATCCGAGAAGTGACCGAGCATCACCTCCAGCCACCCCTTGCGCGGGACGACGTCCGAATCCAAGAAAGCTACAAAATCTGTTGTGGCACATCGCAAGCCAGTATTCCGCGCCGCAGCCGGTCCGCGCGAGCGCTCGTGCCGCAGTACCGTCACGCTGCCCACGCTCCACGAGATGCGCGGTACTGCGACCGGGACGTCCGATCCGTCGTCGACGATGATGACGTGGAGACCGTGGAGTGCCGCGATCAAGCGCTCCAACCCCGCCTCGTTGTTCTTGAGCGGTACGACGACGGTGACATCACACGGCGACGGGATCGACATCGGGCGCGGATTCCCGACACCCGAGTCGAGCAATTTGCGAGCGACGAGAGCGGACTGCGAGTCGGTCACTTCGATGAATCCATCGCCGATCATCGCCGCGGCGGTCGGTGCGAGCTTGAGCATGCGGGTCGGTGAACCACCGATCAGGACGCGCCCTTCGGAGAATGTGCGTACGCGTGGATCGACTCGCACCCCGAAGCCATCAGGCAACCGACCTTCACCCATCAGGAGATCGTAAGCGGACAAGCCGCCGGAGTGTCGGCCACCCGGGAAATAGGACGGAACATACCTGCGCCCCGTTTCGCGGGACTCGTCGCCCGATACCCCAGCAGGCGTTTCACCGTATTCGGTCATGCGATCACACCGTGCTCGGAGGGACTCCATCTGCGCACCGCATCGTCGGCGCGGGAGCTGAGGGCCTCGAAGAGAGCCCTGCCCTCCTCCGAATCGGCCCCGGTGGGATCGCCGAGTACCCCATTGGCAGTGATCGGTGCCAATCCACCGTCGCGAAGTGCCGGGAGCAGGGCGGCGATCTCGGTCACATTTCCAACCTGCGCCTTCGTCATGTCCACCGCCTCGGGCGAAAGGTGCAGTAGCAACGACGTTTCGGTCCGCCCGGCGTGAGCATCTGCTCCGGGTATCGCGCACGGAAACCACACGACATCGCGTCCCTCGTACCGGAGCTGCAGCACTGCGGTCCGCACAGTGGGCCCGTTTCCGCCGTGCCCGTTGACGAACACCACCCGCTCGGCCCACCGGCAGGCGGAGCGTCCGTACTCCACCAGGAGCGTTTCGAGCGCAGCGGCACCGATCGAGACGGTGCCGGGAAAGCCTTCGTGCTCGCCACTGGCCCCGTACGCGATCGGAGGGGCCACGACAGCGTCCGGAATGGTTCGCGCCACGGCGTCGGCGATACGAGTGTCGGTGTCGAGAGGAAGGTGCGGTCCGTGCTGCTCGATCGAACCGACCGGCACGACGAGGGTCCTCGACCCGTCGACGTCAGGCCAGTACTGCGCACCGAGGGGGTCCGTGGACATGGATGCAGATGCTATCGGATGGAACGAAGCCGTCACGCCGCCGAAACACGCGGGCGCTAATCTTCGATCCGTGCCACCCCGCCGTCGGTCCATATTGCTCTCGCAATTGTCGATATCGGCACCCGGCGGACCACAGCCGTCGATTCTGCGCGAATTGCGTCGAGTAATTCTCGCCGGCGACGCTCCACCGAATACTCCTATTCCACTCAACGAAGTGGCGGAACTGTTCGGGGTGAGCCGAATACCGGTGCGCGAGTCGCTCAAGACGCTGATCGGCGAGGGATTGGTCGATCACCGGCCGAATCTGGGCTACACGGTCGCCCAATTGACAGCAGCCGAACTACGCGAAATGTACATCGTCCGAGAGGTTCTGGAGACGGCAGCGCTTCCGATCGCCGTCGAACTCGCCACCGATGCCGACCGCGAGCACATCATCGAGATCAATCGGCAACTCGAAGCGTCGCTGGCTCGGGACGACTCGCGTGAGTACCACCGCCTGTCGCGGGAATTCCACCTGGCCCTGACGAATCCGTCGAGGATGCATCGACTCTTGAACATGCTCGAATCAGCCTGGAACATAACTGAACCCGTGCAACCGATGGTGCATGTTGCCGAGACCGATCGATCGTCCCTGCACAGCGATCATGCAGAGATGCTCAGTGCATTCCTGGCCCGCGATTCCGAGGCTCTGCTCAACGCCGCGCAACATCATCACACGCGTCTCAATTCGGTCATCTCGACACTCTCGAACGAGCACGGATTGTTCGCCGATCCAGCCCCGGATGCATCGCAGTAAATCAGCTCGGAAAGATATATCGCTTTCGTCACGAGCGCGCAACACTGCGCCGCTAGCTTTTCCTCATTCACTCGTTCACCTCCTTCGTTCACCTCAATGCCATGCCGTCAGGAGCATCGATGACAGATACAGCGCACGGTCCCGCTCAAACGGGAGATCTCGTGGAAGCCGCGGGCCACCCCGTCGGTGGTGGACTGATCAAGGACAGTTACGACCCGCGGCTGACCAACGAGGACCTCGCTCCGCTGAGAAAGCAGACGTGGACGTCGTACAACCTGTTCGCCTTCTGGATGTCCGACGTGCATTCGGTCGGCGGTTACGTGACCGCGGGCAGCCTGTTCGCGCTCGGGTTGGCCAGTTGGCAGGTGCTGATCGCATTGCTCGTCGGCATCACGATCGTCTACTTCTTCTGCAACCTCGTCGCCAAGCCGAGCCAGGTGTCGGGGGTTCCCTATCCGGTCATCTGCCGCAGTGTCTTCGGAGTCCTCGGTGCCAATATTCCGGCCATCATCCGCGGATTGATCGCGGTGGCCTGGTACGGCATTCAGACATTCCTGGCATCGGCTGCTCTCGACATCGTGCTGATCAAGTTGTTCCCGTCGCTCGGTAAGTACGCCGTCACCGCCGACTACGGTTTCGCCGGGTTGTCGCTGCTGGGCTGGGCGAGCTTCCTGTTCCTCTGGGTCGTCCAGGCAGCGGTGTTCTGGCGCGGCATGGAGTCCATTCGTAAGTTCATCGATTTCTGCGGCCCGGCCGTCTACGTCGTGATGTTCATGCTGTGCGGCTACCTGATCTGGAAAGCAGGCTGGGGCGCAATCGATCTCAACCTCGGTGAGGTCGAGTACACCGGCATGAGCGCAGTTCCGGTGATGCTCGGTGCCATCGCACTCGTCGTCTCCTACTTCTCGGGCCCGATGCTCAACTTCGGCGACTTCTCCCGCTACGGCAAGTCCTACGCGGCGGTGAAGAAGGGCAACTTCCTCGGACTGCCCATCAACTTCCTGGTGTTCTCCATCCTCGTCGTCGTCACCGCGTCTCTGACGCTTCCGGTGTTCGGTGAACTGATCACCGATCCGGTCGAGACAGTCGCGCGGATCGACAGCACGTTCGCCATCGTCCTCGGCGCACTCACGTTCGCCATCGCAACCATCGGCATCAACATCGTCGCCAACTTCATCTCCCCTGCATTCGATTTCTCGAACGTCAGCCCCCAGCGCATCAGCTGGCGCGCAGGCGGCATGATCGCCGCCATCGGCTCGGTGCTGATCACGCCGTGGAACCTGTACAACAACCCCGACGTGATCCACCTGACGCTCGAGACCCTCGGCGCATTCATCGGACCCCTGTTCGGCATCCTGATCGCCGACTACTACCTCGTCCGCAAGCAGAAGGTCGTCGTCGACGAGCTGTTCTCGATGTCGCCCACCGGGCTGTACTGGTACTCCAAGGGTTACAACCCGGCGGCGGTGTACTCCACCATCGTCGGCGCGCTGGTCGCGATGTTCACCGTGCTCTTCAACGGGGCCATCGACGGTATGCAGATCGCCGGTATGTCGACGGCGTCGAAGTACAGCTGGTTCATCGGCTGCGGCATCGGATTCGTCATGTACTACTACCTGGCGACGCGAACCAAGCTGGCTGTCACCAACTTCGACGTTCCAGTGAAGGCATAGGATCTCTTTCGTGCTCATCAAGGTCATCAATCCGAACACCACCAGTTCGATGACTGCAACGATCGGCGATTGTGCCCGGGCCGTAGTCGGCCCGGGCACCGTCGTCGACGCGGTCAGCCCCTCGATGGGGCCGGTGTCGATCGAAAGTCATGTCGACGAAGCCCTCAGTGTCCCTGGCATTCTCACCGAGATCGCCAGCGGTGAGACCGCCGGCGTCGACGGCTATGTCATCGCCTGCTTCGGCGATCCAGGTATCGATGCCGCCCGAGAGATGGCAGCCGGACCGGTCGTCGGGATCGCAGAAGCAGCGATGCACGCGGCAAGCTTTCTCGGGCGCGGGTTCAGTGTCGTCACCACCCTCGGCCGCACCGTCGGCCGCGCTCAGGATTTGGCGAACCACTACGGCTTCGGCCGTCACTGCCTCGGCATTCATGCCTGCGATCTACCGGTGCTCGATCTCGAGACGGATCCCGATGCTCGCAAGATCGTCACCGAGGCCTGCCGTGTCGCAGTCGAGACGGACGGCAGCGATGCCGTCGTGCTCGGATGCGCAGGCATGGCCGATCTGTGCCAACACATTTCGTCGGAGATCGGGGTACCGGTGGTCGACGGTGTGGCCGCGGGAACCCTGTTCGTGCAGTCCCTGGTCTCGCTGGGACTCGGCACCGGAAAGCGTGGCGAATTCGCCGTCCCGCCGCCCAAGCGCTACACCGGAATGCTGGAGGGATTCAGCCGCGCGTGACCATTACCGCGAACGAGTGAGATGGGAAACGGTGTAGCCGATGGCTGCGCCCGCGACGAGCACGCCGACCAGCAGCGACACAACTTGCAGGGCAGTCGACATCGAGTCATCGAAGAAGGCAACGTAGATCACGGCGCAGGACGCGACGATCGCCACGACAGCGGACAGCGTCGGAGTGTTCTTCGGAGACTTGGCGGTCATCGTGCCAGTACAACACCACCCGATTCGTTCTGGCCAGAGTCTGCGGTGGACGACGGCAACCGAATCAGCCCCTCGGTTCTGTATCTCGGACTCCGATCGGCGTCGGGTATACCGAACCGGGGAGCTGATTCGCTCGGGTGAAGCCAGGCAGCACGATGACATCCGACGGTGACAGTTCGTGGACCGACGCGCGGCCGAGGCCGAGTACTGCGGAGTCGAGACCGCCGCGCAGGATGTCGAGCACGTTCTCGACCCCGGCTTGACCGTTCGCCGCCAAACCCCACAGATACGCCCGGCCGATCAGGACGGCCCGCGCACCGAGCGCCAGTGCTTTCGCGACATCACTTCCACGCCGGATACCACCGTCGAGGGTGATCTCGACCTGATCGCCCACCGCCTCGGTGATCGACGGCAACACGCGGATCGACGCCGGCGAACCGTCGAGATTGTTGCCGCCGTGATTGGACACCGAGATCGCCGTGACGCCCGCGTCCACGGCCCGCAACGCATCGTCGACCCGCGAAATCCCCTTGAGCATGAAAGGACCGCCCCACTGCTCGCGTAGCCAGGCGATGTCCTCCCACGTCGGCAACGGCGTGGACTTCCACTCGCGGTACGCCGCGAAGAACGTCGGCGCAGGCCCTCCAGGCGGAGCAAGATTCGGGGCAGTCAGATCAGGGAAAATGCCCGAGCGTGCCCACTGTGCGAGCCACCGCGGCCGGGCGAGTACCTCGGGTGCCAACCGCAACATCGCCCGCAGATCGAGCCGTTCGGGGATCACCGGGCTACCCCAGTCCCGGCCCTCGGAGAACGACCAGTCCATCGTCAGAATCAGTCCGACCGCGCCTGCATCACGTGCACGATGAAGCATGTGCCCCAACAACTCCCGCGAACCAGCCCAGTGCAGCTGAAAGAACGTCTGCGGGTTGGCGGCGACGACCTCTTCGACAGGTCTGCTCGCGAACAACGACACACCCATCGAAATCCCCCGCGCCGCCGCCGCCCTGGCGACGGCGACCTCACCGCCGGGATGCACCGCCTGCACACCCGTCGGCGAAATCATCACCGGAAACGACAACGGTTGCCCCATCAGCGTCGTCGACACATCGCGTTCGTCGAAAAGCCCGGCAACGTGCGGGGCGAACCCGAGTTCACCGAACGCGGCTGTGTTGTCCGCAGCGGTCAGACCACGTTCCGATCCCGCCACGAGCGCGGAGTACACCGACGCCGGAAGCCTCTTGCGGGCCCTACGCTGCGCTTCGGCAACGCTCTCGAACCACTCGGTCACACACCCAGCCTGCGATCGAACCCGGGCGCCATCACCACATCCGACGGCGACAGATCATGCACCGACGTATGCCCGAGCCCCAGGACAGCGGAATCGACTCCGCCGCGCAGAATGTCGAGCACGTTCTCCACACCGGCCTGACCGCCCGCCGACAGGCCCCACAGGTATGCCCGGCCGATCAACACCGCTCGCGCACCGAGAGCCAGTGCCTTCACCACGTCGCTGCCGCGGCGAATTCCGCCGTCGAGCGTGATCTCGATCTGATCGCCCACGGCCTCGGCGATCGCGGGCAGAGCCCTGATCGGTGCCGGAGTGCCGTCGAGATTGTTGCCTCCGTGATTGGAGACCGAGATCGCCGTGCAGCCGGCGTCGACTGCCCGTTTTGCGTCGTCGACGCGCATCACGCCCTTGAGCATGAACGGCCCGCCCCACTGCTCGCGCAGCCACTCCACGTCCTCCCACGTCGGCAACGGAGTACCCATCCACTCGCCGTACGCCCCGAAGAACGTCGGGGCCGGTCCGCCGGTCGGTGGCGTCAGGTTCGGTGTAGTCAGATCGGGGATTTTGCCGGTCTTGGCGAACTCCCACAACCACTTCGGACGGGTGATGCCCTCGGGTGCGAACTGGACCATTGCCTTGAGGTCCATCTTCTCCGGGATCGACGGGCTACCCCAATCGCGGCCGTTGGAGAACGACCAGTCGAGAGTCATGATCAGCCCGACGGCTCCCGCTGCGCGTGCCCGCTCCATCCGCTGCAGCAGAATCTCACGCGACCCCACCCAGTACATCTGGAAGAATGTCTGCGGATTCGCAGCGGCGACCTCTTCGACGGACTTGCTCGCGAACGAGGACAGTCCGATCGGAATACCACGCGCCGCAGCAGCTCTCGCGACAGCGACCTCACCGTCCGGGTGTACGGCCTGAACGCCCGTGGGGGAGATCATCACCGGGAACGACAGCGGCTGCCCCATCACCGTCGTCGACAGGTCACGCTTGTCCGACAGCCCGGCTACATGCGGGGCGAATCCGAGTTCACCGAACGCAGCCATGTTGTCGTCGATCGTCAAACCACGCTCCGAGCCGGCCACCAGCGCGGCGTACACGGACTTCGGTAGACGCTTCTTCGCACGCCGCTGCGCTTCGGCAACGGTCTCGAACCACGCACTCTTCGCCATAGCTTGTTTCCTATTCCATTCCTGCGAGCGGGTTCTCGTCGCAGATCTTCGCCGGCGGGCGCATCATCAACGTGAGCGGCACCGACTTTCGAGGGGTCTTGCGCTGACCGGTACGAGAATGATCGACACTGGACTTGGGGATCTCCCCTGCCGCTGCCAGAGCCATTTCGCCGTTACCGATGACGCATTCGGGATCCGGGCCGTCCATCGGCAGGCCCGTGAAGAATTTCGCTGCCATGCACCCGCCACGGCACGAATCGAAATGGGCGCACTTGGTGCAGGCCCCCGAGGTCTGCGGCGAGCGAAGTTCCTGGAACAATTCCGATGTCTGCCAGACCGATTGGAACCCGCCCATGCCGTCTTTTGCGTCACGGACGATGTTGCCTGCGAGGAAGTTCTCGTGAATGGCGAAGGGGCAGGCGTAGACGTCGCCGATCGGGTCGATCAGGCACACCACACGCCCGGCACCACACAGGTTGAGCCCGGGCAGAGCGTCACCGAAGGCCGAGAGGTGGAAGAACGAATCGCCCGTCAACACGCCCTCGCCGTTGGCGACGAGCCAGTTGTACAGCTCGCGCTGCTGACCGGCCGTCGGGTGCAGATCGTCCCAGACATCCGCGCCGCGACCCGACGGCCGCAACCGGGTGATACGCAGTGTCGCAGCATATTTGTCGGCGAGAGCCTTGAAATCGTCGAGCTGACTCACGTTGTGTCGGGTGACGACGACGGAGATCTTCGCGTCGCGGAAGCCGGCCTCCTTCAGGTTCTCCAGAGCCCGGCACGCCATGTCGAACGAACCCGGTCCACGGACCGCGTCGTTGACCTCGGCGGTTGCGCCGTCGATGGAGATCTGTACGTCGACATAGTCCGACGCGGCCAACCGCGCGGCCACCTTCTTGTCGATCTTGACCCCGTTGGTGGAGAACTTCACACCCACCTGATGGGCCGTCGCGTAATCGACCAGCTCCCAGAAGTCCGATCGCACAGTCGGTTCGCCGCCGCCGATGTTGACGTAGAACACCTGCATTTTCTGCAACTCGTCGATGATCGACTTGCACTGCTCAGTACTGAGTTCGCGAGGGTCACGGCGACCCGACGAGCTCAGGCAGTGCACGCACGACAGATTGCAGGCGTAGGTCAGCTCCCACGTCAGACAGATCGGCGCGTCGAGCCCGAGCTCGAACTGATCGACCAGTTTTCCTACCGGAGCTGGTCTTTCGAGGGTGGAGGTCATGGGCGGAAGTCCTCTTCTGCAGTAGGTCTGGGCTTTACGGGCGAGTGATCATGTTCGAGTGAGCCAGCGTCGCGAGCGCCGTGACGTACGGGGCCGACTGCGACTCGGTGATCCCCGCGGCTGCGATCGCCGAACGCATGTCCGAGTGATCGGGCAGCGATTGGATGATCGCCACGATCGTGCGGTTCTTCAGAAACGAAAGCTTGCGAGTTCCGAAGTGGTAGAGCAGCGCCCCGAACGACTCGGGACGCAGCGCCACCTGCGGATGCAGAGCCCAACGCGCATCCAGATCCAACCCGACCGCATCGAGGTCATCGCGCACTGCAGTGGTCATGATCAGTACACGCCGCACATGCCGTCGATCGACACTTCCTCGACCAACGACTCCTCCACGAGATCGGATTCGACGACAGCCGTACCGACCACAGCATTCTCATTTTTCTTCGACATCTGGAACCTCCTGCGAAATATGCTCGGTCACAATCCGATTGGTTGTGTCTCGGATCACCACGCTAGCGGCCGATCACCAGTCGGAACCGGCGTGACGGGAGGAACTGGTCGGCCGTCGCGACGAACCGTCCATATGGGTAGGTAGCGGCCCGTCCGGCGCGCGGGGTTCACAGCGTCCGAGCGGCCCGACCTGCTCGGGAGCGGCCGATTCGCCGACCTACGTGTGGAACGCTCGACCTCACCGAAGGGGCAGCCACGCCGAGTGGGCGACGTGCGACGAACAGGAATGACTTCGATGACCGAATTGGATGCACTTGCACCGAGCCCGGATGGAGTGTGGGCTCACGAGAACGTGGTCGTTCGGCATCTTCCCGGACTGGAGTTCGACGCGGCCCGGACAGGGTCGACCGTGCAGGTGTGCCATGGCCTGACGTCGGCCGAGATCGGTGAGCGCCTCGTTCCGATCGTGACCGCACAGGCACGTCATGTGGGTCTTTCACAGCGCGAGTTCGAATTGGTCTTGGTCGGAATCGTGCGCACCACCGTCGCCGATCCGGTCGACGCCTGGGCCACCTATTACCGGAATTCGCTGGACGAGCTGCTCTCGGGAACCGCCGACTTCGCGCCGGTCCATGAACGCGCAGAGAAATTGGTCGTCGGATCGGTGCTCGACATGGGTTCGTGCTTCGGCTTCTTTCCGCTACGGCTGGCGATGAAGGGTCATTCGGTGACTGCGACGGACCTGTCGGCCGGCACCATGCGGTTGCTCGCCACCGTTGCCCCGCACCTCGGGATCACGCTCGACACCATGGTGTGCGACGCTGCGGATGTTCCAGTTGCCGACGGCAGTGTCGACACGGTGACTGCACTGCATCTCCTCGAACACGTCGACGCGGAGACAGGCTCGCGCATAGTGAAAGAAGCACTACGCATCGCGCGCACTCGTGTCGTGGTTGCCGTGCCCTTCGAGACCGAGACCACCGCCTGCCACGGACACATCCGCACGTTCGACCAGGCTGCCCTGGTAGAACTCGGTCGCTCGACGGGCTCTGGATTCGAGACCTCGGAGCACCACGGCGGATGGCTCGTGCTCGACAAGGCCTCGGCTCCCCAGTTTGCCTGATATTCCCGTCGAACCTGGTTCTGTCTCAGCAATTTTCGAGCATCGGCGTTCCCCTGTCGAGATCGGGATCAGGACTGCCGAACATCCTCGTCGGACCGACGCGTCGCCCGGGGCTTGGTGTCGGCCCGTCGAGTGAGAGCGATGACGAACCCGTCGACGAGACGATCGAAGCTCCGATCGATGTCTGCACTCATGGCAAACGCTCCTGCCGTTTCGTAGGAGACGAATCCGTGGAGAGCGGATCGGAACGCCCGGATCGCATCGACCGCATCGTCTCCTTCGAGGCGGTACGCGGTCAGTACGTCGGCGATGACACCGATGGCGGCCATGGAGACCGACTCGTCCTCGACATCGTCCGGGGCGGGAATCAGATTCGACGCCTCGTACCGGGCCGGATGCTCGAGCGCCCAGGCCATCGTCGGCAACTCGCTGGCCGCCGGGGCAGCGGTGATCGTCGCCGCCGATCATCCCCGCCAGGTCGACGGGTTGGCGCTGGTCGGACCGTACGTGCGTAACCCACCCTCGAATGTGTTCACGCGGGCGATGTTTCACACGATGATGGCACCGCTGTGGGTTGCCCTGATGTGGAAGTCCTACATGGCCTCCCTCTATGCGGGACGCAAGCCCGACGACTTCGACGACTACCGCACTGCGGTCGTCGCCAGCCTGAAACGGAAGGCGTACGGCACAGCGTTCTCGAAAACGACACGACAGACCGATCACGCGGTTGCCGAGGCCCGACTCGGTGAGGTTGCCGCACCCGTCGTGGTGATCATGGGAGAACTCGACCCGGACTTCGAAGATCCTGCGGCCGAGCCCACTGGATCGCCGACACACTCCACGGCGAGGTCGTCATGGTTGCCGAAGCCGGCCACTATCCGCAGGCACAGCAACCCGACGTGACCGCCGACGCCGTGCTCGAATTTCTCACCGCAGTACACAGCGCCTGACCCCACACCCCACCCGAACCTTCACGAACGGACACATCATGGGCATCGTGCTCACTTCGACC
The DNA here is from genome assembly GCF_033142445.1 of Rhodococcus sp. IEGM 1330. Taxonomy (NCBI): domain Bacteria; kingdom Bacillati; phylum Actinomycetota; class Actinomycetes; order Mycobacteriales; family Nocardiaceae; genus Rhodococcus; species Rhodococcus sp. IEGM 1330. The sequence continues at coordinate 202,811 of NZ_JAWLSB010000001.1, read as the reverse complement.
ATCGACATTGCCGCCACCCCCGAGCAAGTCTGGGACGTGCTCTCCGACTTCGCTTCCTACGGCCAGTGGAGCAACTTTTCCCGCGTGACCGGAACAGCGACGAAGGGCACCAGGCTGTCCATCCGAATGCCGGGCATGTCCTTCCGTCCGTATGTGACCGCGGCCGTTCCGAATCAGGAGCTCGAGTGGTCGGCGAAGATCGCCACCGAACGCTTCTTCGTCGGTCGGCACACCTTCCAACTGATCCAGAACGACGACGGAACCACCCGACTGAACAACGTCGAAACCTTCTCCGGTGCCTCCGTACGGCCGTTCCGACGATTGTTCGCCAGCAAGGAGGACGACGGGTATGCCACGTTCAATCGTGCGCTGAAGCAACGGGTCGAGACACGACCGACCTCGAGATGAGTCCGTCGTTCTAGATCAAGCCCTGCTTACTCGCCGCGTACACGGCCTCGGCTCGTCTGGACACCGCGAGCTTGCGCATGATGTTGCTGACGTGGAACTTGACGGTCGTCGCCGAGATGAACAGTCTCGTACCGATCATGTTGTTGGACAATCCTGTTGCCAGTAGCCGAAGCACTTCGAGTTCGCGCTCGGTCAGGCGCTCGATGCTGCTCGGAGTGCCGTTGAGAGAGCGAACGACGGCCGAGGCACTCCGCGAGTCGAATGCACTCTCGCCTCGCGAGACCGCGCGGATCGCGCGTACCAACTCGGTGGTGTCGACGTCCTTGACCACGTATCCCCGCGCTCCCGCATGCACCGCCTCCACCACGAGTCGGTCGTCGAGGAAGGTCGTGAGCACCAGAAGCCCGATTCCGTTGTGCGCCTTGGCCAATTGTGCACACAGGGCAAGTCCCTCGTAATCCGAGCTGGCCGAGAGCTTGAGGTCCATCAGCACAATGTCGGGCTCCACCCGCGCGACGACGGCCAATCCCTCCTCCCGTGTCGACGCCTCCCCCACGATCGTCAGGTCCGTCTCACGCTCGAGCACCGACCGTAGCCCGTCGCGCAGAATCGCATGATCGTCGACCAGCACGATGCGGACCGTGGGTGCGGCCACTTTCCCTGGGCCTGTACGAACCGTCGGAACACTCACTGTGTTTCGCCCTCCTCGGATGGTTCACGAAATGGAATACGAACCGCAATTCGTACTCCCCCGGTACGGGCACGGCGGATCTCGAAGACGCCACCGTGCTCGCGGGTGCGGGCCGCCATGTTGGCCAATCCGCGGTGCCTGCCGTCGACGTCCGTGGACTCGGCCATGTGCAGCATCATGCGCAGATGGGCCGGGTCACCGTCACCGTCGTCGGCGACCGACAACTGCACGTGATCGGCCGTGTAGGTCAATCGGAGGATCGCCCGGGATGCATTCGCATGCACCGCCGTGTTGAACAACGCCTCGCCGGCAATGCGGAGCAATGCGTGCTCGCATTTACTGCTCAACTCCACGGGAGTTCCCTCCACGCGTAGGGAGACCTGCAATTCGTCGGGCATGTGGACCACGGACAGTTGTTCGAGCATCTCGGGCAGCGACGTGCGATCGGCGTCCTGCGGGTGATTGAGCGCGTAGATCGCCGACCGCAGCTGATCCACTGCCCTACGAGTCAGATCCTTGGCCAGATCCAATCTGTCACTCCGCTCCTCGGCCGATATGTCGCTGCGACACACCTCGATCTGCATCCCTGCGGACAACACGGCCTGGGTGACACTGTCGTGCAGTTCACGAGCGATGCGATGGCGTTCGTCGTCGAGGACCTGATGACGATGTGCGGCACCCAGTTGTCGCTGTGTCAGCAGGAGTTCGGCATTGCGGGCTGCGAGATCGGCTGCTGTTCGATTCGCCTCGGCATAGGCACTCTCGGTGCGCTCGAGCAATTGCCGTCGACTCTGAAAGAGAGCCGAATTCTGTAGCGCCACAGCAGTTTGGCTGGCAAGGATGCTCAGAACCGCCGCGTCGGTCGCGTCGAGCACCCGGTGGTCACCGGTCCACGCAGCGAACGCACCGACAACGCCTCCATCGAACGCAATAGGTACGAAGGCGTGATGGGCCGAGATGACCGGAGTCAGTCCGTCGCCACACGTCGAATTCCGGATCGACTCGAGACAGTCGATGACGTCGTCCGGCAGCGGTGGACCTTCGACGTTGTCGACCAGGAACGGTGTTGCGTCCGGTCCGAGCACCAGCCTCCTCGGACCGGCATCCGGGAGCGCGCCGTCCGCAAGCGCAAACACGACCCACCGTGCACTCAGATGGGCGCGAGCAGCTTCTGCGACGGCGCACACCAGTGTTTCCGGGCCGTCGACCGTGCGCACCAGAGCTCGTGAGATCAGTTCGAGTGCGTACACCACACGTTCCAAACGCTCTGCCGCACCACGATACTGGGGATAGAACGTGTTCTTGCCCGAGCGCAACCCGGTCAGCAGAGACAGATCCGGTCCTGAAGTCACAACGCACTCCGGAACAGATCGACCATCTCGCGATGCGTCGCCGAGCGCGGGTTGGTGGACATACAGGCGTCTCGTAGCGCGTTGGTCGCCAATACATCGATGTCGGTCTCGCTGACACCGATCTCCGCCAGTCCTGCAGGAACACCCACTCGACGGGCGAGACGGTCGACCCGATCGGCAACAGCTTCCGCGGCTTCCTCCGGACGCGCTCTCCCCTCGGGGAGCCCGAGACTGGTCGCAATCGCCACGTACGGCAGCGGATCTTCGGCGGCGTTGAAACGAATGACGTGCGGCAGCAGCACTCCGTTGATCACCCCGTGCGGCAGGTCGAGAAGTCCGCCCACCTGATGACTCATGGCATGCGTGGCCCCGAGAATCGCGTTGGTGAAGGCAAGTCCTGCTTCGAGGCTCGCCTGCGCCATCGATCCACGGGCGGTCATGTCGGTGGGTTCGTCGATGGTGCGTGCCAGCTGCGACATCACCATGGTGATGGCTCGGAGCGCATGGTGGTCGGTGAGCTGATTGTGCCCGAGCGAGACGAACGCCTCGATCCCATGGGTCAGCGCATCCAAACCCGTTGCTGCATTGAGCCACTCGGGCATCGTGGTGAGCAACCGTGGGTCGATGACGGTGATGTCCGGAACCAGTGCCCGGCCGAGGATCGTAATTTTCGTCGAGCGTGCGGTGTCGGTGACGATGCAGAACTGCGAGACGTCCGCACCGGTACCCGAGGTGGTGGGCACCATGACCAGAGGCGGGATCGGTCGGGTGGCTTGATCGACCCCCTCGTAGTCGAGAATCCCGCCACCGTTGCCGGCGAGAATGGCAATCCCTTTGGCCGCATCCATCACCGAACCGCCGCCGATGGCCACCAACACATCGCAGCCGAGTTCGGTGTAGGTCGCATACCCGGCTTCGATCTCGAAGTCCTTGGGGTTGGGTGTCAAGGCACTCCACACCTGTGGCTCCAGGCCCTGCATCACGAGCAGGTCGACCAGCTGCCCTGCCCAGCCACTCTCGAGCAGACCCGAGTCCGTGACGAGCATCGGCCGAACCCCGCCGAGCCGGCATGTCGCGTGCGCGACCTCACCCAGCGAATCCGGACCGAACACGATCTCGGGCGCATGGAACTTCAGGACTCGAGGGGCCTCGACCCGGCTGCGTTGCGAGTCCAGGTCGTGCAGAGCCTTGCCGACGTCCGCAGTAGCTGCCTGGTCCATCGTTCACACCCTCGCTGTCCCTCGGTCCGAGAATATCCGGGCCTGTGATTCAGGTTACAACCTTACGAGAGCTGCGGGTCCGATCCCACCAGCGCCGGGCCAGGTTCCTACCTACCCGATCGGGTAGGTAGTGCGAACCGATGGTCAGGTCAGGACAGCGCATGACCGAGTTCAGCTGCCTGCGCCGTCAACTGTTCCCCGTCCCGTGCGACCACCACCCGGTCACAGACCTGCTCGTAGTCCTCCATCGAACATGCGGCCTGCGCCCAGTAGCGTCGCGCTTCGGGAGTGATCCAGGCGATGCGGTGCACCTTGGACCGAATCTTCTCCAATGCGTCGAGTCCAGCCGGCCGGCCGTTGCACCGCCCGTCCCCCACGATGATCACGGCGGTGCGTTTGTTCAGCACGTCCCCATGAGAGTCCAGAAGATCCCCGAAGGTCTTGCCGTAATCACTGCTGGCTTCGAGGTCCAGCCGCGCATCGGCAAGCACGGCGGCGAGCGCGCCGTCACCGGTGCTACCGAGGAGGGAGGTCGTGACATCCACGGGCGCATCGACGAATCCCATCACCGTGCATCGGTGTGCGCGCGCATGCATCGCCTGGGCGAGCCGCAGGGTGAACGCGGTGATGGGCCGTACCGACAGTGAGACATCTGCCAGCACGAGCAATCGGACCTTGTCGGGTACAGGCGTTTTCGTGACCAGACGGAAAGGGATGCCGTCGGTCCGCAGACTCGACCGCACGGTGCGCCTCATGTCCAACGGCCCTCGGGAGTGCTCGCGCGGCCGCGGCCGCGGGGTACCGCGCATGTGCCGCAGCACTTCGTGACTCGCGCGCTCGATCTCGGCGTGCCGGTCCATCGCCTGCGCCGCACCGTCGATCGGTACCGGTGAGGACATCGTGCCGGTCAGATCACCCAGCGCCGCGACGAATGCCTCGACGGCATCGGTGATCCGGTCCAGCATCGCGGCACTGAGCGGACCGGAATCACCGCCGTCGCCGTAGACGCTACGCGGATCGTAGGCGTCGAACCACGCCAGGATGCTCGCTGGATCCTCCCAGTTCAGTTGTCCCGCAACCGCTCCGCTGGTGCTCGACGCCAACTCTCCCGCCGCCGTCGATCCGGACCGTTCCAGGTCGACGGTGTAGGTGACCCCGCGACGACCCATGTCGCCATCGGTGTCGATCGACAGATCGTGATCCTCGGAGGAAAGGCTGATGTCGTCGTCGTCCTTGTGCGGGTTGAAGCCCTTGTCGGCCTCGGGCGCGTCGAGCAGATCCCCGATCTCGACGGCACGCTCGTTGTACTCGGCGTATTTCGCCGCCTCCTGATCCGCTCCCACGTCCAGATCCGTCGGCAGTCCGCCTGCTACCTGGGCGCCCAGAGGCGAACGGTGCTCGTCCACAACCCCCTCGGCCGCACGGTGAAACATCGACTCGAACGCGAGATCGAAGCCGTGCTGTTCGTGGTCGTACTTCGCGCACGTCGCGCGCAATGCCGCGCGTAACACCGTCAGGTCACGGCCCCCGAGAAGACCGAGGACGCGTCGTACCTCGATGACCTCGGCCGGCGACGCCGCTACTCCGAAGCGCCTGAGCGTCCGCCCGAAGACAGCCGCCAGCACATCGAGCACCACCGATGCCGAGAACGACTGGCGCCCGGTCATCGTCGTATTCCGATGCCGCCCTTGTCGCGTCCACCGTGTCCTCGGAATGCCGTCGCGGTCGTATTGACGATCGTTCCGAGTGATGTTGCTGCAGTGGATGTTTCTGCTACCGGCCCTGCCATGGCGATCTTCATGTCCGAGGAGTACTTGACCAGCGCGGCGAGCAGATACTTGCGGGTGTCGTCGGCGTGTCCGAGCACCGACGCGATGCGGGCCGCATCGATCACCTCCGAGATCGACGGGCTCTTGCGTAGCGGTAGATCGCGCAATTCGGATGCCAACTCGACGATTTCGGCGACTATCTGTGCGGGCACCTCAGGAGCTCGAGCGGTGACGATCTCTCGTTCACGCGTAGCCGTCGGGTAGTCGAGATGGAAGTGCAGGCAGCGACGCTTGAGGGCCGAGGACAGCTCACGAGTGTCGTTGGAGGTCAATATCACCCACGGATCGCTGCGCGCGGTGAACGTGCCGACCTCGGGGATCGTCACCTGCTTCTCCGCAAGTACCTCGAGCAGCAACGCCTCCATCGATTCCTCGGTACGATCGACCTCGTCGACCAGGAGCACCACCGGCTCCTCCGAGAGCACCGATTCCAGCAGGGGGCGCACGGCGAGGAAAGGCTCGGAGTAGAGACCGAAATCTTTGGCAGCGAGCATCTTCGAGGCGTCGTCGATATCGGTGACGTGTTGGGTGAGCGCGCCGATGTGCTCGCGAAGCATCTGCACGTGCAGCAGTTGCTTGGCATAGTCCCACTCGTAGAGGGCTCGGTTGTCGTCGAGGCCCTCGTAACATTGCAGCCGAACCAGCTTGCGTCCGCTCGCCGCGGCGAGGGACTTGGCCAGCTCGGTCTTGCCCACGCCCGCGGGGCCTTCGAGCAGGAGCGGACGATCGAGTGCTGTCGCCAGATGCACCACGGTGGCGAGGTCGTCGTCGGCGATGTAGTCCTGCTCGCCGAGCGCGCGCTGCAGATGAGACGCGTCGGTGAATCGAACGGTGCCGGTGTCGTCGCTACGCACTGTCGACAGCGAGGTCATGTGTTTCCCTTCGGAAGGCGGCTGCGCCGCATGTGAGCGGAACTTCGACCCCTGCTACGAAGTTCCGCTCACATGGGTGGCGGTTAGTACGACTCGTTGATCGCGTGAGAAACGACGGGAATCATCGACTCCACGGTCACCTGACGGGGGTTGCCCGGGGTGCACCAGTCTTCCTGGATGTGCTCGGAGATCTTCAGAACCGACTTCTCGTCGCCCTTGATCACGTCGCCCTTGCCGGCGTACTTGCCGGTGTTCATCCGGTTCTTGTCGTACGTCGCGGAACGGATGGAGCCGAAGTTGTCGGGAATCCCGACGTCCTTGGCGAGCCGGATGGCGGCTTCGACGGCAGCATCGGCTGCCTGCACGGTGGTCATGTTCTTCGTATCGACGCCCATGGCCACGGCGATCTCGGCGTAACGCTCGTAGCGTGAGGGCAGGTTGTACTCCCACACGCGCGGCAGAGCGATGGCGTTGTTGAGGCCGTGCGCGCTGTCGTAGAACGCGCTGATCGCGTGCGAGATCGAGTGGATGACACCGAGTCCGCCGGAGTTGAAGGCCTGCGTCGCGATGTACTGGGCGTTCATCATGCCCTCGCGAGCCTTCAGGTTGCCCGGGTCGTACACAGCTTCACGAAGATGCTTCGACACCAGCCCGATCGAGTAGATGGCGTTACCCAAGGACGGCGCGAAGTCCAGACGCGAGACGTACGGCTCGGCGCCGTGTGCGAGAACGTCGAAGCCACAGAACGCGGTCCACTGCTGGGGGCAGGTGTAGTAGAGCAGCGGATCGTCCAGTGCCAGAGTCGGTGTCGACGCCTCGTCGAAGGCGAGCCACTTGTGCGGCTTTTCCATGTCCGAGGTGTCGGTGATGACGTAGGCCCAGGATGTCTCCGAACCCGTTCCGGCAGTGGTCGATACGGCGATGTGCGGCGGGTTCTGCTTGTTGGTGGACTTGGAGAAGCCCTCGAACTCGTTGATGTTGCGGCCGTCGTGGGCGACGACGACGCGGATGCCCTTGGCTGCGTCGTGGCTCGAGCCACCACCGATGGAGATGACGCTGTCGCACTTCTCCTTCTGGTAGAGCGCGGCACCGTCCATGACGTTGTAGTCCTTGGGGTTCGACTCGACCTTGTCGTAGAGGACCACCTCGACGCCCTGGTACTCGATCTTGCCGATCAGTTCCTCGATGATTCCGGACCCGCGCAGACCGGTCGTGACCAGCAGCGAGCGCTTGAACCCGAGTTCCTTGGCCTCGACACCGATCATGTCGTGGGCGCCGACACCCAGCTTGGCGCGCGGCAGCGGGTGAAACTCCTTGATGGGGAATTCCCAGATCTGATTGAGCTCGATAACCATCGGTGTCTCCTCGGTGAGTGTGAGTGACAAGACGCCTTCTTCTGTGATCGGCGTCTCACTGATGACCACACTTCACTGCCCTGCACCGCGTGGGAACACCTCGAGGCGGGAACCCTGCCAACGACCCGACCGAACTACCCGATCGGGTAGGAGTACTCGCTCACCCTCGGCAGAGGAAGACTCACAGACTCTGGCGCACTATCGATCTCGCCGCTGTGCCAGCGAGAATCCGAGAACCGAGAACAACGCCATCGTTATGACGAACGCGCCGTACACCTCCACCGTCGTGCTCAGCCCCAGTCGGTGCACGGCCAGTCCTGCGGCCACTGCGGGCACGCTGAAGGCGAGGTAGCTGATGACGAACGTCGTGGCGAACACCCCGCCTCGCTCGGCGGCGGGAACCAGGGCACCGAGCGTGCGCATCGCGCCGAGAAATGTTGCCCCCCAACCCGATCCGGCGATGACGGCCCCGACGAAGTACAGTGCTATCGACTCGATCTGCACCGACACCAGGGTCAGCGCGACGCCTGCAGCCAACACCGTCGCACCGGTCATCATCACTGTCCGAGGGAACCCGTTGCGCACCACCGCAGCTGCCACTGCGCCCGAGGCGAACAGTGCGAAGATCTCCAGCCCGCCGACGATGTGGTTGTCGATACCGAAGACGCCACCGACGATCGAGGGTCCGAGCGAGAGGTGGAAGCCACCGAGAGACCAGGTAGCGAACAGAGCAGGGGCGATGAGAAAGAACGGTGCCCGCACCGACTTCGGGATCGACATCCTCGGCAGCAGGGTCGACGCGAGGTGACGGCGGGAATCGAAGCCGCGCAATGCCGAGGTCTCGGGGACGAACAACAGGGCGACGGCCAGGGTCAGGGCCAGGGCGATCAACAGTGCGAAAACCAGGATCTCGGGCGCGGGAGCCAGTTGAACCAGCAGCCCGGCACCGAGCGCACCGCCCGCCAGACCGAGGGAGGGGGCAACGCTGTTGAGCAGCGGTCCGGTGGAGGCGTTGGGCTGCAGATCGATGACGGCCGCACTCATGGCTCCCGTAGCCGCGCCTGCGGCAATTCCCTGCACGACGCGAGCGGCGATGAGGAGCGGAACGCTGTCGGCGACGATGAACAGCACCAGGCTCACGACGAGCAACAGCAGCGATGTGATGAGAATCGGCTTACGGCCGATGTGGTCCGACAGGCTTCCGACGGTGAGCAGCGTCGCCAACAGCGCGACCGCGTACACGGCAAAGATGAGGGTGAGCGTGATCGCGCTGAATCCCCACGACTGCTGATACACCGGGTACAGCGGAGACGGTGCCGCCGAGGACGCCATCAGGATTACGAAGGCGACGCCGACAACCCAGAACGCGTATCGATGCGGCATGCGCACCGCCGTCCGTCCCGCTGGACTCCGAGTGTCGACGCCGACCATGTGTTTCCCTTCACCGCAGTGACCGTTAGCTCAGTGAAAGACAACGCTCGGGAGCGTCCAGCATTCCCCGACGGTCAGTGTTGCTCTGCTCGAGCGTCGCCCCGCAGCAGCATTCCTTCGCGGTACCGCTGCGCGCTCGCAGGCAACCCGCCCTCGATTCCGCTCAACCACACCGATACACGGCCGGTACCCGAACCGCTCGAACCGACTTCGTCGACGCGTCGCACCGTCTGGTTGGCCACCGCCTCGGCGCTGTCGAACATCGTCACCCGGGTGGGCAGCTGCGCCACGATCTCGTCGAGCACCAGCGGGTAGTGAGTGCAACCCAGCACGATCGACTCGACATTGTCCGGAGTGGCTGCCACGGCCGCGGCGATGGCGGCACCGATCCCCCGCACGTCACCGCGATCGATCGAATCCGCCAGACCGTGGCACGCCACACTCGTCACCGTTCGGTGCGAGGCGAACTCCTCGATCAAGCGCGCCTGATACGCGCTCGCCGTCGTTGCCGCCGTCGCCCAGATTGCGATCCGATCGCTCACCGCTGCAGCGGGTTTGATCGCCGGAACGGTACCCACCACCGGAATCGTGTCACCGAGCGCGGCCCGAACGTGACTCAGCGCCGTCACACTGGCGGTGTTGCACGGAAGCACGACCACCTCGGCACCGAGTTCGACGGCATGCTGCGCTGTGCCGACAACCCGGTCCACGACCCACCCGTCCGGCTTGGGTCCCCATGGAGCGTTGTCGGGGTCCATCATCAGCACCAGATCGAGCTCGGGGCGCGCTTGTCGCAGCCGCGCAGCCGTCGGGAGCATCCCCAGGCCCGAGTCGATCAGTGCGACGATCATGCCAGCGCTTGCTCGACGTCACCGACCAGATCGGCACCGTCCTCGATACCGACCGACAGACGCACCAGATCGTCGGGCACCTCGAGCAAAGACCCGGCCGTCGACGCATGAGTCATCGCGCCGGGATGTTCGATCAACGATTCGACGCCACCCAAGGATTCGGCGAGGGTGAAGATCTCGGTCTTCGCGCAGAAGTCCAGTGCAGCCTGCTTGCCACCGGCCAGACGAACCGAGACCATCCCGCCGAAGCGTCGCATCTGCTTCGCGGCGACCGCGTGGGACGGATGGGATTCGAGCCCGGGGTAGATGACCTGCGAAATGGCCGGATGCCCGTCGAGGAATTCGACGATCTTCTCGGCGTTGTCGCTGTGTCGCTCCATCCGCAGCGCAAGGGTCTTGATGCCGCGCAGGGTCAGGAACGCGTCGAACGGTCCGGGAACGCCGCCCGCGCCGTTCTGCAGGAACGCGAACGCCGTGTCCAGTTCCTCGCTGTCGGTCACCAGTGCGCCGCCGACGACATCGGAGTGACCACCGATGTACTTGGTGGTCGAGTGCAGCACCACGTCGGCACCGAGGCTCAGGGGCTGCTGCAGATACGGGGACGCGAAGGTGTTGTCGACGACGAGCTTGGCCCCGCCCTCGTGCGCGACGCCCGCGAGCGCCTCGATGTCACCGACGTTGAGCAACGGGTTTGTGGGCGTCTCGACCCAGACGAGCTTGGTGTTCGGACGCATCGCCGCGCGGACCTCGTCGACGTCCGACACCGCAGCCACCGAGTATTCGATGCCCCACTGGGTGAAGACCTTGTCGATCAATCGGTACGTGCCGCCGTAGGCGTCGTTGGGGATGACGAGGTGGTCACCGGGACGCAGCGCCGAGCGCAGCAGGCAGTCCGTGGCCGCCATGCCCGAGGAGAACGCGCGACCGTAGGTGCCGGACTCGATGGCCGCGAGATTGGCTTCGAGCGGCCGACGCGTCGGGTTGCCGGTGCGCGCGTACTCGAATCCGCTGCGCATGCCGCCGACGCCGTCCTGAGCGAAGGTGGAACTGGCATAGATCGGCACGTTCACCGCGCCGGTCAGCGGATCGGGCTCGTAGCCGGCGTGGACCGCCTTCGTGGAAAAGCCCTGCCAGGAGGTGTTGTCTGCCTTGCTGCGCTGCTCACTCATGGCCTCCACACTAATCGGCCTGCTTCGCCCGGCGGGGTCGTGGGTAACCTGCGAAGACAACCCCCAGCGGAAAGAGGCACCGTGGCCAACTCCCAGAGCGTCGACGAACTGTTCGCGATCGATTCACTCCTCGACGACGAGGAGCGACAGATCAGGGACACCGTGCGCAAGTTCGGCAACGAGCGCATCCGTCCGCACATCGCCGACTGGTTCGAGGAGGGCACAGTGCCCGTGCGAGAGCTGGCCAAGGAACTGGGCTCGCTCGGCCTGCTGGGCATGCACCTCGAGGGCTACGGCTGCGCCGGAACGTCCGCGACGGCGTACGGCCTGGCCTGCCTCGAGCTCGAAGCGATCGACTCCGGCATCCGTTCGCTGGTCTCGGTGCAGGGCTCGCTGGCAATGTTCGCCATCTGGAAGTACGGCTCCGAGGAGCAGAAGCAGCAGTGGCTTCCGGGGATGGCCGAGGGATCGCTGATCGGTTGCTTCGGGCTCACCGAGGCCGACTTCGGATCGAACCCCGGCGGCATGCTCACCCGCGCCAAGCGCGACGGTGACGACTGGATCCTCAACGGCAGCAAGATGTGGATCACCAACGGACCCGTCGCCGACGTCGCCGTGGTGTGGGCACAGACCGACGACAAGATCCGCGGATTCGTCGTTCCCACCGATACCCCGGGATTCACCGCCAACACGGTCAAGAAGAAGCTGTCGCTGCGTGCGTCGATCACCGGAGAGTTGGTGTTCGACGACGTCCGACTCCCCGCAGACGCGATGCTGCCCGAGGCCCTCGGTCTGCGCGGACCCCTCAGTTGCCTCAACGAAGCGCGCTTCGGCATCGTCTTCGGCGCGATGGGCGCGGCGCGGGACTGCATCGAATCGGCGATCGAGTACTCGCAGACCCGCGCGGTATTCGACAAGCCACTCGCCGGATACCAGCTCACCCAGGCCAAGCTCGCCAACATGGCCCTCGAACTCGGTAAGGGTCAGCTGCTCGCCCTGCACCTGGGCCGACTCAAGGACAAGGGCGAACTGCCGGGCGAGCGAGTGTCACTCGGCAAGCTCAACAACGTGCGCGAGGCCATCAAAATCGCCCGTGAATGCCGAACGATATTGGGGGCCAACGGAATCACGCTGGAATACCCGGTGCTCCGTCACGCCAACAATCTCGAATCCGTCCTTACCTACGAAGGTACGTCCGAGGTCCATCAACTCGTGATCGGACAGGCACTGACCGGCACCAGCGCAGTGCGATAGAGCGGCTGGCGCCGCAGGTGAGTGGAACTTCGTAGCAGGCTACGAAGTTCCACTCACATCCGTGGCCCAACCCAGGAGGGCGTCGGCTGTTGCAGCGGGTTGATCCTCGGGAAGAAAGTGCGTGCCACTGCCCACGTCGACGATCGTCATCGCGCGTCCATGGTTTCGGCACCACGCGACCTCGGCGCGCCCGACAACCGCACCCGGAGTGCCGTGCATGAGCAAGGTCGGCATCGTTGCATCCGCGAACACCTGCTGATTGCTCGTCACGATCGAGACGACATCCGACGGCTCCCCTGCGATCGGTATCTCACGCGTCCACCGGAGCATCGGCTCGCGCGAGTCCGGATTCACGAATGGACGGCGATAGGCATCCATTTCCTCGGGACTCAGTGTCCGAAGGATTCCCGATGGCAGCACCGTCTCGATCATGACGTTGTCCACGAACACCATTCCCTCACCTACACCGGCGGTGCGCAACGCCGAGAACAGTGCTCTTGCGCCGTCGTCCATGTCGTCCCATCTATCGATGGGACGTAGATGACCCTCCATCACCGCTACGCCGCGCACCCGGCCCGGATCCGAGCGGGCGAGAGCGAGAGCGATGACCGCGCCCCAGTCGTGGCCGACGAGAATGACGTCGGACAGACCGAGCTCGTCGATGAATTCACCGACCTGGGCAATGTGGTCGACCAGACGGTACCCGGAGGACGACACGCCCGACCGACCCATCCCGACGAGATCGACGGCTATGCACCGATAGCCGGCAGGCGCGACGACGCTGGTCACGTCCCGCCACAGATACGACGACGTCGGGTTGCCATGCAGAAACACCATCGCCGGACCGTCGCCGGATTCGACGTAATGCACTGGTCTACGCCAGGCCTAGGCGCCCTTGCTGAGGAATCCGAGCAGATCGTGGCGAGTGATGACGCCGACGGGCTTGCCTTCTTCGACGACCATCAGCGCATCGGATTCCCCGAGTGCCTTGGTGGCGTCGGAGACGGTTTCGCCCGCACCGATCAGTGGGAACGGCTCGCTCATGTGCTTGGCGACCGGGTCCGCCAACGCTGCGCGACCCTCGAACACGGCACTGAGCAGATCACGCTCGGTGACGCTGCCGGCAACTTCGCCTGCCATGACGGGCGGCTCCGCTCCGACGACCGGCATCTGCGAGACGCCGTACTCGCGCAGGATCTCGATGGCGTCGCGCACGGTTTCCGACGGGTGGGTGTGCACCAGATCCGGCAGCGCACCGGACTTACCGCGCAGCACCTCGCCCACCGAGGTCTCGTGGGTCTTGCCGTCGAGGCGTGAGCGCAGGAATCCGTACGACGACATCCACGAGTCGTTGAAGATCTTTGCCAGGTAGCCGCGGCCACCGTCTGGGAGCAGAACCACCACCAACGCGTCGGGCCCCTCGCGCTCGGCCACCTCGAGCGCGGCCACCATCGCCATGCCGCACGAGCCGCCGACCAACAGGCCCTCCTCTCGGGCGAGGCGACGGGTCATGTCGAATGCGTCGGCATCAGACACGGCGATGATCTCGTCGGGGATGGACGGGTCGTACGCGCTGGGCCAGAAGTCTTCACCAACCCCTTCCACGAGGTACGGACGTCCGGTGCCACCGGAGTACACCGAACCTTCTGGATCTGCACCGATGACCTTGACCTTGCCGCCGGACATCTCCTTGAGGTACCGGCCCGTCCCGGTGATGGTGCCGCCGGTGCCGACGCCGGCCACGAAGTGCGTGATCTTGCCGTCGGTGTCAGCCCAAATTTCGGGACCGGTGGTCTCGTAGTGGCTTTCCGGGCCGGCCGGGTTCGCGTACTGGTTGGGCTTCCACGCACCCTCGATCTCACGGACGAGGCGATCGGAGACGCTGTAGTAGCTGTTGGGGTCGTCGGGCGCGACGGACGTGGGGCAGACGACGACCTCGGCTCCGTAGGCGCGCAGCACGTTGCGCTTGTCCTCGCCGACCTTGTCGGGGCACACGAACACGCACTTGTAGCCGCGTTGTTGAGCGACGAGCGCGAGGCCGACGCCGGTGTTGCCGGACGTCGGCTCGACGATGGTCCCGCCGGGCTTCAGTTCTCCGGATGCTTCTGCGGCGTCGATCATCTTGACGGCGATGCGGTCCTTGGAACTGCCACCCGGGTTGAGGTACTCGATCTTGGCGGCCAGGGTTGCCGAGCCGGCCGGGACAACAGAGTTGACCTTCACCAGCGGGGTGTTGCCGATGAGTTCGGTGATGTGCTGAGCGATGCGCATTGCACCATCTTCCCAGATGCGGGTATTCGACTCTCGGTCACGGCCGTCGACACCCCGCATACGATGGTGTCGACGGCGCGACGAGAGGGATCGATCTGTGACGGCGAGCGGATGGCGCACCGCTGCGAAAGCGAGCGCCGCGACGGTACTTGCGGGCTCTGGAGCAGGGACTGCGTCCTGGGCCGCATACCGACATCTGATGGCTCAGGCCGCTGCAGCTCGTGGTGTCATCGGGCGCACCACCGCCAAACCACCGGAGGCCGACGGCATCTACACCGCTGGATGCGCGGCCCCGGAACGGTGGCGGATGGGAAATTCAGCAGATATTCATCTGATGATCTTCGGCGACTCCACTGCTGCAGGCGTGGGCTGCATCGTCGCCGACGAAGTTCCCGGCGTGCTACTCGCCCGCGGACTTGCAGAGGAAACCGGGCAACGAATTCGATTGAGTACCAAAGCAATTGCCGGTGCCACCTCCAAGGGCCTCGAAGGCCAGGTCGACGCCATGTTCGTCGCGGGTCCGCCGCCCGACGCAGCGGTCATCTTCATCGGGGCGAACGACGTCACCAAGAAGTTCTCCATCCCGGCTTCGGCGGCCCGGCTCGGCGACGCGGTCGAACGATTGACGGCCAAGGGCTGCGTCGTCGCCGTGGGCACGTGCCCCGATCTCGGTGTCGTGACGGCCATTCCGCAGCCGCTGCGCACCGTCGTCCGCAATTGGGGTCGACGCCTCGCGAACGCGCAGACGGCCCGCACGCTCAGCGCCGGCGGACATCCGGTGGCGCTGGCGGATCTGCTCTCCCCCGAGTTTCTCGCGGCGCCCGACACCATGTTCTCGGCGGACCGCTTCCATCCGTCGGCCGCTGGCTACGAGCTCGCGGCACAGCAGATTCTGCCCGTACTCGCATCGGCATTGGGGGTGTGGCACGGCGGCCCGTTGCCCGAGCTGCCGACCGTGTCCGCTGCGGCCGAATCACGCAGGGCCATCCCCCGCGCCACGGCCGCACTCGATCGCTTCCTGCGTCGCAGAACGGCAGAGCTCGATGCCGAGATCGTCACTGCGTCGGAGGATCTCGTACGTCGTGGCGGCGGCGGTCAGGCGGGGTTGTAAGTTCGGTCAGGAGACATCGCCTACTCGGCGGTAACAGAGCAGGTAAGCAGTATCGATTCGAAGGAGATCTCATGCCAGAGGCAGTCATCGTCGCCACCGCGCGCTCACCGATCGGCAGGGCGATGAAGGGGTCGCTCAAGGACATTCGTCCTGACGACCTCACCGCTCAGATGGTCGCCGCCGCGCTGGCCAAGGTGCCCTCGCTCGACCCGAAGGACATCGACGATCTCCTCCTGGGCTGCGGACTGCCCGGCGGCATGCAGGGCAACAACCTTGCTCGCATCGTCGCGGTTCAGCTCGGCTACGACTCCCTGCCCGGAACGACGATCACGCGCTATTGTTCGTCCTCGCTGCAGACCACCCGGATGGCGCTGCACGCGATCAAGGCAGGCGAGGGTGACGTGTTCATCTCCGCCGGTGTCGAGAGCGTGTCCAGCTTCATCCATGGCAGCTCCGACTCACTGCCCGCGAGCCACAACCCGATCTTCGCCGACGCCGAGGCCCGCACCAAGAAGGCACAGGAAGAGGGCGCGGACAGCTGGACCGACCCCCGCGAGAACGGCGAACTGCCCGACGCGTACATCGCGATGGGCCAGACGGCAGAGAACGTCGCCCTCCTCACCGGCATCACCCGTGAGGACCAGGACCACTGGGGCGTCCGCAGCCAGAACCGCGCCGAAGAAGCGATCAACGCCGGCTTCTTCGAGCGCGAGATCACTCCGGTGACCCTGCCCGACGGCACCGTCGTCAACACCGACGACGGACCTCGCGCCGGCACCACGTACGAGAAGATCAGCCAGCTCAAGCCGGTCTTCCGTCCGAACGGCACCATCACTGCGGGCAACGCCTGCCCGCTCAACGACGGCGCAGCAGCGCTCGTCATCATGAGCGACACCAAGGCCAAGGAACTCGGCCTGACCCCGCTGGCCCGCATCGTTTCCACCGGAGTCACCGGCACATCCCCCGAGATCATGGGCCTCGGCCCCATCGAGGCCACCCGCAAGGCGCTGAAGATCGCGGGCATGTCGATCTCCGACATCGACCTGTTCGAGATCAACGAGGCCTTCGCAGTTCAGGTCCTCGGTTCTGCACGCGACCTCGGCATCGAGGAGGACAAGCTGAACATCTCCGGTGGTGCCATCGCGATCGGTCACCCGTTCGGCATGACCGGTGCCCGCATCACCACCACGCTGCTGAACAACCTGACAACACAGGACAAGACGTTCGGCGTCGAAACCATGTGCGTCGGCGGCGGCATGGGCATGGCCATGGTGCTGGAACGCCTGAGCTGAGCAGTAGCTCCCCCGAAAGACAGAAAGCCCCGCACTCCGAAAGGAGTGCGGGGCTTTCCTCGTGAGTACTAGTCGTTGTTGAAGTAGGTCAGCAGGCGCAGGATTTCGACGTACAGCCACACCAGAGTGATGGTCAGGCCGAGGGCGACGCCCCAGGCTGCCTTCTCGGGAGCCTGTGCACGGATCAGCTGATCGGCCTGGTCGAAGTCGAGCAGGAAGCTGAACGCTGCGATACCGATGCAGACGAGGCTGAAGATGATGGCGATGGGTCCGCCGTCACGCAATCCGAAGCCACCGTCCATGAAGAAGCTGGCGACGAGGTTGCCCAGCATCAGAACGACGACACCGATGAGGGCACCGACGATCATGCGGGTCAGGCGCGGCGTGACGCGAATCGCACCGGTCTTGTAGACGATCAGCATGCCGAAGAACACGCCGAACGTGCCGAGCACGGCCTGGCCGATGAGGGCCGATCCACCGACTCCGCCGAACTCGACGCCGGTGAACATCATGGACAGCGCGCCGAGGAATACGCCCTCTGCCGCGGCGTAGGCGAGCACGATCGCCTTGTTGTCCATCTTGCGCCCGAATGTCGCGAACATGACCAGGCCGAAGCCGATCAAGCCGCCACCGATCACGAACGGGATGGCCAGATCGGGGTTACCCGATACGAGGAAGTACGAGATGATCGCCGTGACGCTCAACACACCGAGGGTGATGCCGGTCTTGGTGACGACATCGTCGATCGTCATGGCCCGCTGAGCGGGCTGCGTGGTGTACGGATCGGCCTGCGTTCCGGGATGCTGGCCGAAGGTTGCGGCCTGCGAGGCTCCAGCCGTCGCAGATCCGAATGTGGCGTAGCCGCCGCCCTGCTGCTTGGGCAGGTTGCGGAACACCGGGTTGCTGGAGGTGCGCACCGTGTCTCTTCCCTTCGTAAGTTCTGATCCCCACCGGGGATCTCCCCGTCGGTCATCAGTAGAACGTCTGACATCCGGACAAAAGTTCCCAGGAGGAGAACTTCTACGACGGACAAATCGGACTCTACCGGGTAGGGCCTCGACACGCGGAGACGACGGCGTGTGTGACACCGAATCGAAACGGGCACTATGAGGAAATGGCTATCGAAGACGGACCCGACCAGACTTTGGACCCCAGTGAAAGCGTCGACTCCGACGAGGTGCGCAACGACGACGGTGACACCGTGGTCGATCCCCCGGACCACTGGAGCGAAGCCAACAGCTTCGGAACCACAGCCCGTGAGGCCGCCGAGGGCGAGAGCCTCGACCTCAAGCTCAGCGAGGAAGAACCCGACGTCGCCGTCGAGGAGGACCTCGACCGCCCGATCGCGCAGACACCCGACGACGAGCTGACCGAGGAATTGGTGGATCACGTCGTCGAGGAGTCGGACGAAGATCCCGACATCGACTACGCGGAAGGACAGCGTCAGGCAGAGATCGTCGAAGGCACTCTCGTCGAAGATCTCGGACGCAACCGGGGACAGATCGACGGAACTCCCGAAGACGGCGGCCCCGTCACCTGATACTCACCGTTGCTCGCTCGGGCGTACCGAGCGAGCGACGGTGAACTTGCCGTTGCGCCCCATCAGGTCGGTGGGGCCAACGGCGTCGGCCAGTTCGCGCCGATAGTTCAGATGAGTGTTGAACACCGTCCACAGCTGACCGCCCGGCCGCAGCACCCGACCGGCCGCGACGAACAACTTGCTGGCCCCACCCGTGTGCACCGCAGCACCCTCGTGGAACGGCGGGTTGCACACCACCAAATCGACCGACTCGGACTCGACAGTGGACATCGCGTCGTCGGAAAGCACCGATATTCGCGCCCCATTCGCCTCCGCAGTGGCCGCTGCCGACGCGATCGCGGCGGCCGAGCGATCGGTGGCGATCACCTCGAGATCAGGCCTCGTCCGAGCCAACTCGGTCGCGAGAATTCCTGTGCCACAGCCCAAGTCGACGGCGACACGGGCTCTCGGGAGCATCTTCGGAACGAACTCCAGCAGATATCGCGTCCCGATGTCGAGACCGGCCCCCGCGAACACCGCACCGTGCGCCACCACCGTCAAGTCCAGGTCGGCAATCCGCTTGCTCACCGGATACGTCATGCCCGACGCCACCGCCCCGCGTGCGGTGAGCACTCGGGCTTTCTGCCGTCCTCGGCCGGCCGTGACGGTCTCGAACGACTTTCGCAGGACGTCGTTCATGGCCGGGGTCATGTGCTTGTCTCGTCCGCCCGCGAGGACGACGACGTCCGCCGACGTGTGTGCGGCGATGTGTTCGGATATCTCGGTCAGTTCGGCCAGTCCTCGCGGCAACTGCATCAACACCACCCCGACGCCGTCGAGCAGTTCGGCACCGAGGGCGTGCTGGGTGTAGCTGCCCGACATCGAGACCCGCGCGGCGTTCAGCTCGAGCGCCCGCACGCCGGTGACGGCGTCCTGATGAACGCGTACCGCGGTGAACCCCAGCGAAACGGCCCCGAGGGTCAGGGCTCCGTACCGGTCGCCGATCACCGCGATCGGCGTCGCCCTGTCGATTCCGGGGAGTTCGTCGACGGTATCGAGGACGAGGCGGTCCGCAGCGTCGACGGCATGGAGGTTGGGTGCCTCGGCGTCGGGCTCACGCCGCAGGGCGTCGAACAGGGATTCATCGGGCACTCGAGCAGTATCCCACCCGAATACGACCGGTCGGACACGGTCGTTCCGCGCGGCAAGTGGCTATTGCGGCGAATCAGGGGCATGCTCGGGGAATGGAACACAAAGACAAGAACGAGGCACTGTTCAGCCATCCCGACGACGCATCGACCGATGCGCACGCCGAAGCCTCGAAGCCGGCCGTCTACACCGCCCTCTTCAGCGGCGCGAACGAATAGCACTCACGACAGGTAGCGCAGATACTCCAGCGCCTTGGTCGCATGCACGTGACCGCGCTCGCTCTGCACCATCATCCGCACCACTCGGTGCCGATCGATAACGAACGTCGTCCTTTTCACGGACAGCAACTGCCTCAGATATCCGCGTCGGCCCGCGTTCGAGTGGCCGCGTTCGAGCTCTCGGAGCCGACGCCGCCGGGTGAACCACCCGCCTCGCCGCACTCCGAACTGTTCGGCCACCGCACCGTCGGGATCGGACAGCAACGGAAAGTCGAACGACCTCTGCAGCGCGAAATGATGGTTGCGATCTCGGGTGTCGGTACTGATGCCCACCCGTTGTGCTCCGAATCTCTCGAATTCCGAGCCCAAGTCCCTGAAGTGACACGCTTCGGCCGTGCAGATGGGGCTGTTGGCCGCCGGGTAGAAGAACAGCACCACCGGACCCGATGCCGTCAGCTCCGAGAGCGCACGAGACTCACCCGAGTGATCGGGGAGCTCGAAATCCGGGGCCGTCTGTCCGATTCGCATGACGCAGAGGCTACCGCTCAGTCCTGAACCAATTCGGCGACGAGCCGTCCGCGCAGACGTTCATCGATACCCAGGTGACTCAGATACGCCTCGAACGATCCGTGATTGGTCGCCACAGCCGCCATTCCGCGTTCCAGATAGGACGCACGGACTCCCAACAACGCCTCCCCGGGCACTCCGGCGTCATCGATACCCGACCACGTCCGGCGCACGTGGGCGAGCAGCGGCTCCACCGCAGCATTGCTGGCGAGGTAATCGGCGAGGATCTCGTCCTCACTCACCCCTACCGCCCGCAGCACGGTCGCGACGGTCCACCCGGCCCGATCCTTACCTGCGGCGCAATGCACCAGAACTCCGCCTCGGCCGGCGGCGATGGCCTGGACCACGTGCTTGATCGCGTACGCCGCCCCGTCCAGCACCGGAAACGACGCGTACGCGCGCAGCAGGTAGTCGACCTGACTCTGTTCTTCGTGGGTCGGTGCCTCGTGCGGAGCGCGCTCACCTCTGTCGTTGTGGAACGGTACCGAGATCGACTGCACGCCGTCCGGAACTCTGTCGACACCACTTCGTGCGATCTCGGAGTCACTACGAAAATCGAACACCGTGCGTATCCCGAGATCGACGACGGCGCGTTGTCCGTTCTCGGTGAGAGCGCTCAATTCCGATGCGCGATAGAACTTTCCGGGCCGAATCTTCGAGCCGTCGACAGTGCGAACACCGCCGAGGTCTCGAAAGTTCCAGGCCCCGTCGAGAGCGAACTGGTTGTGCACGTGGGCGTCGGGCATGACCTCGACTGTATAGAAGCGAGGCTCGTCTCAGGCGCGCGGTACGAGCCACTTCCGCAGCCGGGCGGTGACGAACGGCATCACCACGTAGACCATCAACGGCGTGCAGATCATCACCACGACCGCCGTTCGCAGGGCCACGTTCAACCCTGTCAGATGCGGTGTGAGAACGATGTTGACCAGCAAGCTGACGGCATAGAACGCCACACCGATCGAGATCGCCTGCTTCCACCGGGGTGGCGGGCCGCCGATCACTCGAACTGCGTCGGTCAGGTTGGACTGCGGCTCGAACCATCCCTCCACGCCGGAAAGACGATGTGTTGCAACGTCGTCGGCGATGGGCCGGCCGCTGCTGAGCCAGCGGCGTCGAGAGTCCGAGTGCAGCCAAGCGTCGAGGTTGTCGTGGGTCTCGAACCGGTACACCACGTGATAGTCGTTCGATCCGCCGGAGCTGCGCAGCCAGCCGCCACCGAGAAAACCGGGGAAGGTTCGGACGAGATCGATACCGCGATCGGTCCATTCGACAAAATCTGCTTCGTATCCCTCGCGAACGCGCCGTGCGACCGAGGTCGTGACGTGATCGAGCGTGTCCGTCGTGGTCATGCGGTGCCCCTCCTGCGCGTGTTCGTCGCGGATCGATGTGTTCTACACAGAGTGCGGCCAGATGGACCGACATTCAAATCGAGAGCCGAATCGGAGATCAATGGCCAGATGCACCAAAAGGTGTGACAATTCGTCTACGCAGACCCCTCTCGAGCGACCTGGAGTGGACGGATGGCACAGCACCGACCCGAGTACCGACTCGACGACGTGGACCGACGCATCGTCACCGAGCTCAGCCGTGACGGTCGAATGTCCATGCGCGCCCTGGCCGAGGCCACCCATATTTCGCGAGCACACGCCTACGTACGCGTCGACCGTCTCGTCGACGAAGGGGTCATCGAGGGATTCACCGCACGCATCGCCTACGAGAAAGCGGGGTTCGGCGCGTCGGCGTATGTGGCACTGTCCATTCGGCAGGATTCCTGGCGCGCCGTCGCCGACGACCTGAGCACCTTCCCGTTCGTCGAACACGTCAGCCTCATGGGTGGCGACTTCGACGCACTCGTTCTGGTGCGAGCTCCGGACACCTCGGCGCTACGCCATCTGGTGCTCGACAAGCTGCAGGGACTCGACGGGATACTGTCGACGCGAACCTGGCTGATCTTCGACGAGGCGATCGGACCCGGAGCGCAGTGGACCGCAGAGACAACGAACGGGAGCAATCCATGACCACGTCCGAGCGAGAACCGAACTCCACCGACGTCATCGTGATCGGCGGCGGAATCGGGGGTGTCTCGCTCGGTTACGAACTCGCGAGCGACCGACGCGTCACACTGCTCGAGCGCGAACCGACCCTGGCCTTCCACACCACCGGACGCTCGGCCGCTCTTTTTCTGGAAACCTACGGCAACAACACGATTCGTGCTCTGACGACGGCCAGCCGTGACTTCCTGGAGAAACCGCCGGAGCACTTTCGATCAGAACTGCTCGCCCCGCGGCCCCTGCTCCAGTTCGCGTCCACCGGACGAGGCGACGCGCTCGAAGCGATGTACGCCGACGTCAGCCGACTGACACCCGACGCCCAATTGGTCTCCCCGACCGACGCGCGTACGCTCTTTCCGCCGCTGCGTCCCGAACTGATCGATTGTGCACTGTACGAACCACATTCGATGGAGGTGGACGTTCACGCACTGCATCAGGGCTTCGTGCGGGGGCTGCGCGATCGAGGTGGACGAGTCCACACCGGGGCAGGCGTAACGCAGCTGAGCCGCGTCGACGGACTGTGGCACGTGCACACCACG
Organism: Rhodococcus sp. IEGM 1330; assembly: GCF_033142445.1. NCBI lineage: Bacteria > Bacillati > Actinomycetota > Actinomycetes > Mycobacteriales > Nocardiaceae > Rhodococcus > Rhodococcus sp. IEGM 1330. Next base: position 179,662 of record NZ_JAWLSB010000001.1, on the reverse strand, counting down.
GACGGGTCTGTCCACACTGCGCCGCTCGTCGTCGACGCAGCAGGCGCATGGGCTGACGTCATCGGCGCATTGGCGGGTGCCCATCCGATCGGACTCGTCCCGATGCGTCGGTCGGTGTTCATGGTCGCCGCGCCCGACGATCTGGAGACTGCGAATCTTGCGACGTTGAGCGACATGGACGAGAAGTTCTACATCAAACCCGAAGGCGCTCAGCTACTGTGTTCTCCTGCCGACGAGACGCCCACCGAGCCGAGCGATGCCCGGCCGGACGAGCTGGAGATCGCGCGGGCGTTCGACGACATCGCCGAGGCGACCACGTTGACTGCGCGGCATGTGCGGTCGTCCTGGGCCGGTTTGCGCAGCTTCGTGCCCGACCGAACTCCGGTCGTCGGATTCGATCCGAACATCGAAGGTTTCTTCTGGTGCGCCGGCCAGGGTGGATACGGAATCCAAACCTGTGCGGCGCTGGCCCGAGTCGGCGCGACAATCGTTCGCGGAGAACCACTTCCACAGGACGTGGCGTCGCGGGGCCTGCACGCGGGCGATCTGACTCCGAACCGATTCGGGTGAGAGGCGCTTCGCGCCACGTGCACGAAAGTTCGACCTCTGCTACGAAGTTCCACTCACGTCGAGAAGCTCAACCGACCACGACGCGTCGGAGATCACGCACCGTGGTTCGGTAGATGTCCAGCAGATCGGCGTCTTGCCCACCGTCGACTCGCTTGGCCCAGTCGTCGAAGGCGATGCGCATGACCATGCCGGCTCCTTCGACCAGAAGTCGTGCGTAGGACCGTGGCTCGTGGCCACCGAGCTTATCGGCCACCGCATCGGTGACGCGGCACAACGTCATCGCGTCGTGAGCGAAGGCCGCGGATCGCAGATGCGCGTCGGCCCCGATCAGCCGTCGGGTACGCCGAAGACGATCCCGCACCTCGTCCGGTGCGGAGGAAAATCGTTCGACGGATCGCTCGTAGAGTGCTTCGATACCAGAGATGGTGATGCTCTCCGGTGCCGTGGACGCCAGCCAGGCGTTCAGGTCGACGTCCAGCTCAGGATCGTTTCCGAGGACGGATTCTTCCTTCGACGCAAAGCTGCGGAAGAACGTGCTGGGCGACACCCCTGCCCGACGCGCGATCTCGTCTACCGTCGTCGCGGCGCACCCTTGCTTCTCGAACAGGTCGAGCGCGGCGCGCGTGATCTCGAGCTGGGTGTCTCGGCGACGTCGCTCTCGCAGATCCGGCACTCGTTCGCTCATCCTCGCCACTCCTTCATCACCTCGCTGTCAACTTACCAGTAGAATTCAAGTTGACAGTCACTGTCATCTTGATTCAAGCTATCTAGGCGGGCCTTTGTCCGCGCCTTGTACCCAAACTCGAAAGCTTTCGATGACCTCACCTGAGACCGACCACGTATCCGAGTCCACGCCGGACGGCGAACTCGCGCCGGGCAGCACACTGCTGATCGGCATTCTCGTCATCGCCGCGTTCGTCATGATCCTCAACGAGACGATCATGAGCGTGGCACTACCGACCCTGATGGTCGACCTCGACATCACGGCGACCACCGCGCAGTGGCTCACTACCGGATTCCTGCTGACCATGGCCGTGGTCATTCCCGTCACGGGATACCTGTTCCAGCGATTCACGTTGCGTCAGGTGTTCGTGGCAGCGATGACGTTGTTCACCGTCGGCACGCTGCTCGCGGCATCCGCCCCTGGCTTCGAGCTGCTCCTGCTCGGACGCATCACCCAGGCCAGCGGCACAGCAATCATGTTGCCGCTGCTCATGACCACGGTGCTCACCGTCGTCCCGGCCCACAAGCGCGGCGCGATGATGGGAATCATCTCCATCGTCATCGCCGTCGCTCCGGCCGTCGGCCCGACGATCTCGGGAGTCATCCTCGATTCACTGAACTGGCGTTGGATGTTCTGGCTCGTTCTTCCCATCGCACTCATCGCGTTTGCGATCGGAACCACGCTGGTGAAGAACGTGACACAAACCGGTCGGCCTTCGTTCGATCCCCCGTCGGTCGTGTTGTCCGCCTTGGCGTTCGGCGGAATCGTCTACGGCCTGAGCAGTCTGGGACATTCGGCCGAAGAATCGGTGGTACCGGTATGGCTACCGCTGGTGGTCGGTGTGATCGCACTCGTGGTGTTCGTGCTGCGCCAGATCTCTCGTCAGGACCGCGGCGGCGCACTGTTGGACATGCGGCCGTTCCGCACCACCACGTTCAGCATCGGCCTCGGCATGATCGCGATCTCGATGATGGCCCTGTTCGGTGTCCTGATCCTGCTGCCGATGTATCTGCAGAACGTTCGCGGTCTCGACACTCTCGACACCGGCCTGATGCTGCTCCCCGGAGGATTGCTGATGGGTCTCCTCGCTCCGTTCGTCGGCCGAATCTTCGACCGAGTCGGGCCGCGTCCGTTGGTCATTCCGGGGGCCATCGTGATGAGCGCCGCCCTGTGGTCGATGACCGTGCTCGACGCGCAGACCGCGCTGCCCGTGGTGATCGGCATCCACATGCTGCTTTCGGCAGGGCTCGCGTTCATCATGACTCCACTGATGACGTCGGCACTGGGTTCGCTGCCCACCCCGCTGTACTCGCATGGAAGCGCAATCTTCAACACGGTGCAGCAGTTGGCCGGTGCTGCCGGAACCGCACTGTTCGTCACCGTCATGTCGAACACCGCGGCGGCCCGAATCTCCGACGGCGCAACCGAGGTCGGCGGTTCGGAGGCCGGCATCCACACCGCCTTCCTCTACGGCGGGGCCGTGTCACTGGTGGCGGTGGCAGCGTCGTTCTTCATCCGAGCACCGGCACGCAGTGACACCGACGCCGTCGCCCCTGCCCAACCGGTGCACTGAGTCACTCGACTTCGATCAGCTTCACGGCCGCAGCGACGATCTGGTCTTCCGACAGGAGGACCAGATCGGCCGCGGCGCCGAGTGGTACGAACGAATTCTTGCTCGACACTCTGCGGATGGCACCGTCGTAGCCTCCCTCGACCAGAGCTGTCACGACGCCCTCGCCGACTCCCCCGTCGTGCCGGGTCTCGTCGGCGATCAATACCCGACCGAATTGCGAGAGACGTCGCAGCAGATCCTCGGTCGGTAGCGGAACGATCCATCGCAGATCGACAACCGTCACGCCGATCCCGTGTGCGCGCAACGTGGACGCGGCGCGCCTGCTCATCACCACCCCGTTACCGAAGGTGACGATGGCCAGATCGTCACCGTCCGAATGGGTTGCGATGGTGCCGAACTCGGCCGACGCGTCGTCGACGCACCGCAAAGCCCCGTCGCCGTCGTTCAGATCGACGCGGTGGTACAGCGCAATCGGCTCCAGAAAGACGCATACCCGTCCCTCCTCCACGGCCAGTGCCACACACGTCCGCAGCAGAGCGGCGGCCTCGGCCGCGGAACTGGGAACGGCAACGACGATGCCCGGAATGTCGCGCAGAACCGCAACCGCGTTGTCGTTGTGGAAGTGCCCTCCGAAACCGCGCTGATACGCCAGACCGGCGATGCGCACGACCATCCCGTTGGTGAACTGCGAGTCGGAGAAGAACTTGAGCGACGCGGCCTCACCGCGCAGCTGATCCTCGGCATTGTGCAGGTACGCCAGATACTGAATCTCGGGTATCGGGACGAATCCTGCGAGCGCAGTACCGAGGGCGGTGCCGAGCACGGTCTGCTCATCGAGCAATGTATCGAAAACCCTTGCTGCGCCGTACTTCTTGCGCAAACCCTTCGTGACGCCGTAGACGCCGCCCTTGACGGCCACGTCCTCCCCGAACACGAGGACCTCCGGTCGCGCCGCCATGATGTCGGTGAGCGTCCTGTTGATCATGGCGGCGAGCGTCAGACGCGGCCCGCCCTGTGCAGGTCGCAGGCTCAGCTCGGTGGCTGCCACGGCAATCGGTCGCCGTTCGGTGAGCGGAGCCACCACCGCGGCCGCGGTAGCCAGGCGCAACGACGCCCCGGACCGCAGCGACTCGACCACCGCCTCGGCCTCGGTCATCACGGTCTCGCGCATTGCCTCGTAGCGGCCTTCGACGTCGGCTGCCGAGAGCACACCGGCCCCGATCAGCGCACGTGCACAGGCGAGCAACGGATCTCGCTCGTAGTCGCCGACGATGTCTGCATTGGTGCGGTACGCGAGCTCGGCGTCGGATCCGGCGTGGCCCATCAACCGCACCGTCTCGAGATGCACCATCACCGGCCGACGCCCCGACCGCACTGCGTCGACAGCGGCGTCCACGGTTCGCATCAGCGCGACCGGGTCGGTCCCGTCGGCTCGCACGTACTCGATCGAGGCGAACCTGCCGAGCGACTGCTCGATCCAGCCCCTCGGCGATCGGGTACTGATTCCGATGCCGTTGTCCTCGCAGACGAACAGGATCGGCATCGGAATCGACTGGTGGGCAAAGTACGCAGCCGAATTGAGCGCACCCACCGTCGTCGAATGATTGGCCGAGGCATCGCCGAAGCTACACACCACGATGGCGTCCTCGGGCCATGGTGTTCGATGACGCAGCGCCTTCGCTCGCCCCAGCGCGAATGCAAGTCCGACCGCGCGCGGAACCTGCGAACCGATGGTGGACGTCTGTGGCACGATGCCCAGATCTGGGTGCCCGAACACCTTGTGCCGCCCGCCCGAGATGGGGTCGCGGGTGGAGGCGACCAACCCGGCCAGCACGTCGCGGATCGGATTGGACCCGGGATTCTGTTGTGCACGTGCGGCATAGAAGCCGCCGGAGCGGTAGTGCAGCAAAGCCGGGTCGGTGACCGTTGTCGCGGCACCGACGGCTGCATCGGACTCGTGCCCGGACGACCCGATGGTGTAGTAGCCGAAGCCCGTGGACTGCAACCAGCGGGCTGCGAAGTCCAGGTGTCGGCTCGCGAGCTGCGCATCGAAGTACCGCAGCAGACGATCCGGATCGGCTAGCTCCGGCCCGCTCGTCGCCGCGACCCGGATCCGGTCCAGGAAATGCGCGTCGATCGCGTCCGCCACGCTCGCCCCTTTTCTTCTCCCGGTACGAGCTGGGAAGTCAGCCCAGCGCGATCATATCCATCGGAGTGCTCAACAACCGGCCGACGAGCGCGAGGAACTGCGATCCTTGCTGACCGTCGACGAGGCGATGGTCGAACGAGAGCGACAGTGTCGTCACCGACCGCAGTGCGATGTCGCCCTCGTGTTCCCACGGCATGCGGCGAATGGAGCCGAAACAGAGGATGGCGGCCTCACCGGGGTTGAGGATCGGTGTACCGGCGTCGACTCCGAACACTCCGACGTTGGTGATGGTGATCGTGCCGTCGGCGAGATCGGCCGGACTGCTCTTGCCTTCCTTGGCCGTCCGCGTCAGATCCGACAGCGCGCGCGCGATGTCCACGAGAGAGAGTTCGTGAGCGTCCTTGATGTTCGGCACCATCAGGCCGCGCGGAGTCGCGGCGGCGATACCGAGGTTGACGTAGTGCTTGGTGACTATCTCCTGAGTCGTCTCGTCCCAGGAGGAGTTGAGCGACGGATTCGATTTCAACGCAACGAGAACCGCCTTGGCGACCAGAGCCAGCGGGGTCAGCCGCACGTCGGCGAAGTGGGCCGAGGAACGCAGGGACTCGAGCAGGTTCAGGGTTTCGGTGACGTCGACGGTCACGAACTCGGTGACGTGTGGAGCGGTGAATGCACTGCGCACCATCGCATCCGCCGTGTGCTTGCGCACTCCAATGATCGGTGTGCGCACTTCGCGTCCGACCCGCAGCGGTGCCCGCTCCCCTTCCGGATCTTCACCCCCGAGATAGGTCTCGATGTCCTGCCGGGTGACGTCACCGCGGCCTCCGCTGGCGGGCACGGCGGCGAGGTCGACGGCGTTGTCCTTGGCGATCTTTCGCACCGGCGGCGCAGCCAGCGGTTTCCCGTTCTGCCCGTTCGGCGTCGGGGTGACCGGTGCAGCACCTCTGCCGCCGCGCCGACTGGAGCCTTCCTTCGCCACTCCGTAGCCGACGAGAACCGGAACGCGTTCGTCCCCATCCTCGGCCGGGGCTGCCCCGTCGGTATCGGGAGCGACGGGCTCGGGCTCGGAACCGCTTTCGTCGTCGCCACCGACCCTGATGTCGATGATCGGCACCCCGACCTCGACGGTGTCACCCTCCGAGACGTGCAGCGCGGCAACGACACCGGCGAACGGCGACGGAAGTTCGACGGCTGCCTTGGCCGTTTCGACCTCGGCGATGTTCTGGTTCAACTCGATCGTGTCGCCGACCGCGACGAGCCAGGTCAGCAGGTCGGCCTCGGTGAGGCCCTCCCCGAGGTCGGGCAACGGAAAGCTCTTGATGGTGGGCATCGTCGGATCCTGTTCGGTGTCGAGATCGGCGTTCGGTGAGCGCGAGGTCAGTGCGAGCGGCAGCGGTCGACTGCGTCGAGGATCCGATCGACGTCGGGAAGGAAGAATTTCTCGAGTTTCGATGCCGGGTACGGGGTGCCGAAGCCACCGACGCGCAACACCGGTGCCTCGAGGTTGTAGAAGCACCGTTCGGAGATTCGAGCTGCGATCTCCGAACCGAGTCCCATGAACACCGGGGCCTCGTGGGTGACGACGAGACGCCCGGTCTTGCGTACCGAGGCCTCGATGGTCTCGAAATCGATGGGCGAGAGCGAGCGAAGATCGATGACCTCGATCGACATTCCCTCGTGGGCAGCGACTTCGGCGGCCTTGCGTGCGGTGGCGACGAGCGGTCCGTACGCGATCAGGGTGACGTCGGTGCCCTCGCTGACCACTCGCGCCCGATGCAGCGGGTACGACGCGTCGGCGTCGAGGTCGATCGGGCTCTTCTCCCAGTACCGACGCTTCGGCTCGAAGAAGAGCACCGGATCGTCGCTGGCGATGGCCTGCTGAATCATCGAGTAGCCGTCGGAAGCGTTGCTGCACGTGACGACGCGAAGGCCTGCGGTCTGCGCGAAATAGCCTTCGGGAGATTCGGAGTGGTGCTCGACGGCACCGATTCCTCCGCCGTAGGGCACCCGAATCGTCATGGGAATTTTGACGTTGCCACTGGTGCGGTAGTGCAGCTTGGCCACCTGCGAGACGATCTGGTCGAACGCCGGGTAGATGAAGCCGTCGAACTGGATCTCGCACACCGGCCGAAAGCCTCGCATCGCGAGCCCGACGGCGGTGCCGATGATGCCCGATTCAGCCAACGGCATGTCGAGCACGCGGCCGGGGCCGAAGTCCTTCTGCAGCCCGTCGGTGATGCGGAAGACGCCGCCGAGCTTGCCGATGTCCTCTCCCATCAGCAGAACCTTCGGGTCGTTCTCCATCGCCCGCCGCAGGCCTGCGTTGATCGCCTTGCCCAGCGGAAGACCGGTGGGCCGTTCCAGGGTGGTCATGACGAAACTCCTTCGAATCCGGCCTGATACGAGGCGAATTGGGCGCGCTCCTCGTCCAGGAGGGGGTGGGGGTCGGCGTAGACGTTGTCGAACACCGACATCGCGGCCGGTTCGACGGTCTCGAGGCAGCCGCGGCGAAGCTCGGCTGCGACCTCGTCGGCAGTGCGCTTCACCGAGGCGGCGAATGCGTCGTCGAACACGCCGATTCGCCTGAGCAACTTCTCGATTCGATCGATCGGATCCTTGGCGCGCCATTCGTCGTCGGTGGCACCCGAGCGGTATCTCGTCGGGTCGTCGGAGGTGGTGTGCGGGCCCATGCGGTAGGTGACGGCCTCGATGAGCGTCGGGCCGCTACCTTCGCGGGCGCGAGCGAGCGCGGCCCTGGTCACAGCCAGGACGGCGAGAACGTCGTTGCCGTCGACGCGGACCGACGGTATTCCGTATCCCTCACCGCGGGCGGCGATCGTCGCCTTCGTCTGCACCGTCACCGGTTCGGAAATGGCCCACTGATTGTTCTGGCAGAAGAACACCACAGGTGCGTGAAAACTCGCGGCGAAACCGAGTGCCTCGGAAATATCGCCCTGGCTGGTTGCGCCGTCGCCGAAGTAGGTGATGGCCGCGCCCTCGGCTCCCTCGAGTTGCAATCCGATCGCGTACCCGGTTGCGTGCAGGCCCTGCGATCCGACGATGATCGCCGGCGTCGTCATGCGGTATTCGTACGGGTCCCAGCCGGACAGGGTCGATCCGCGCCAGAACCGCAACATCCGGGTGGGGTCGACGCCCCGGCAGTAGGCGACGCCGTGCTCGCGATAGCTGGCGAACACGAAGTCTTCGGTGTCGAGCGCGCGAGCCGAACCGACCTGCGCTGCTTCCTGCCCGAGCAGCGGTGCCCACAACCCCAGTTCGCCCTGTCGCTGGAGTGCGGTCGCCTCGGTGTCGATGCGTCGGACGACCACGAGATCGCGGTACATCTCCATCATCGCGGCCGTGTCGATATCGGCGACGAGAGGCGAGTAGGTCTCGTTGCGGACCACCGTTCCAGATTCTTTTATCAGCTGTACCAGCGAGGTGGTGTTCATGTTCGTGGCACTCTCCGTCGTGGTGTGATGTCTTTCACAAGCACACCACCGACATCCACCCTGCACAAGTGATGACTTCACAACTGCGCAGTGTGCACACTATTGGGTAACCAACGAGCTACAGGAAGTGCGCAATGACCGATCTGGACAAGACCGACGCCCGACTCCTCCTCGCCCTCTGCGCCAAACCACGAGCCACCGGCGTCGAACTCGCCACCACATTGGGCCTGTCCCGCAATACCGTCCAGGCGCGCCTCGGTCGATGGGACGACAAGGGATCGCTCACGCCGATCGATCACCGCATCCCACCGAAATCTCTGGGGCGGCCACTGCAGGCATTCGTCACCGCACAGGTCAACCAACACACGCTCGCCGCAGTGACCCAACACCTTCGCACCATCCCGGAGGTGCTCGAAGTGTTCGGACTGTCCGGAGCCGCAGACATGCACATCCGCATCGCGGCCGTCGACGCCGACGACCTGTATCGCATCGCGGGCCTCATTCTCGATATCCCCGGAGTCGAGCGCACCAACATGTCCATCGCGATGAGCGAGTTGATCCAGTACCGCACCAAGCCGTTGCTCGAACAGCTCGCCGAGGAGGGCCGACGCTGAGCAGCCAGACCAGCTCCGCCGAGTCGATCCACGCGCCACCGTGCAACATGCACGTTCTCGGCGACGGCGGTTGACCAGCATGCACGTTCACGACACTCTTCGGGGACAAGAATCCCGGGTACCACCGACTTCCGGTACCGCCGCCTCATCACCGAAAGAGACCGACTGTGTCCGTCGTTGCCGACCGTCCCGCCGCCGTACCCACCCCGACCGACCACCTGCCGACGGGCGTCTTCGATCGTCCCGACATGCCGCGCGACTCTGCACACGAACGCGTCGTGTTCTGCCAGGATCCCGACACCGGTCTGCGCGCGATCATCGCGGTCCACTCCACAGCGCTCGGTCCTGCACTCGGCGGAACTCGCTTCTATCCCTATGTTTCCGAGCAGGAAGCGTTGACCGACGTACTGCGACTCTCCCGTGGAATGACGTACAAGGCAGCCGTCGCGGGAGTCGACCTCGGCGGCGGAAAAGCAGTGATCATCGGCAACCCCAACGCCCTCAAGACCCCGACGCTACTGGGCGCGTACGGCCGGTTCGTCGAGTCGCTCGGCGGAACGTACGTGACGGCAGGCGATGTGGGCACCAACAGCGACGATCTCGACATCATCGCCGAGGAGACGGCGCACGTCGTCGGCAAGAACACCACCGCAGGCGGCACCGGCGACAGCGGCCCCCAGACCGCGCTCGGAGTCTTTCTCTCGCTCCTGGCCGCAGCCGAATCGACCTGGGGCTCGGACGATCTGACCGGCAAGCGCGTCGGCGTCGAGGGTGCAGGCAAAGTGGGCTACAACCTCGTCGCACTGCTTCGCAATGCAGGTGCCGAGGTGATCGTCAGCGACTCCTACGCCCCCGCCCTCGATCGCATCGTCACCGACTTCCCCGGTGTCACCGTCGAATCCGACATCATCGGTGCCGACCTCGACGTCTATGCACCGTGCGCCATGGGTGCCACTCTCGACGCCTCGTCGGTGGCCCGGTTGTCGGCGTCCATCGTGTGCGGCGCAGCGAACAATCAACTCCTCACACCCGAGGTCGAGACGATGCTGGCTGCGCGCAACATCGTCTGGGTACCCGACTACGTCGCCAATGCCGGCGGCCTGATCCAGGTGGAAGGCGAACTGCGCGGCAAGGATTCGGCCGAGGTGATGGCCACGATCGGCAAGATCCGCAGCACGGTCGCCGGCATCTTCGCCATCGCCCGCGCCGAGGGCATCCTGCTCGGGGCAGCGGCAGACCGCCTCGCCGAGGATCGAATCGCCGCAGCCCACAGCTGATCGTCGGCCTGCACCCTCTCGCTCCACTCCAGGCTCGAAGTCACCGATTCCCGCGTACCCGAGCGCGGAGTGGAGCGTCGCGTGCACGGATTACCGTAGAGCGATGTACTTGGTCTCGAGGTATTCCTCGATGCCCTCGGAGCCGCCTTCGCGTCCGAAGCCCGATTCCTTCACACCACCGAACGGGGCTGCGGCGTCGGAAATTGCACCGCGATTGACGCCGACCATGCCGGTGTCCAGTGCTGCCGACACGCGAAGGGCGCGGTCGAGGCTCTCGGTGTAGAAGTACGCCACCAACCCGTACCGGGTGTCGTTGGCTGCGGCGACGGCTTCGTCCTCGGTGTCGAACCCGACGATCGCCGCGACCGGGCCGAATATCTCGTCCTGCAACAGATTCGCGTCGGCCGGGATTCGGTCGAGCACCGTCGGCGCGTAGAAGAAGCCGGGTCCCTCGGGCGCGGCTCCGCCGGTGCGCACCCGGGCTCCCTTCGCGACGGCGTCGTCGACCAGTGCCATGACCGTTCGACGCTGCTTGTCGTTGATGAGCGGCCCGATGTCGGTTCCGTCTCGGTCACCCGGCCCGACCGTCAGCGCGTCGATCCGCGCGGTCAGCTTCGCGGTGAATTCCTCGCGCACCGAGTTGGCAACGTACAGACGATTCGCTGCCGTGCACGCCTCGCCGCCGTTGCGCATCTTGGCCAGTATCGCTCCGTCGACAGCGGCGTCGATGTCCGCGTCGTCGAACACGATGAACGGGGCGTTGCCACCGAGCTCCATCGACGTCCTCAGTAGTCGATCCGCAGCGTTGCGCACCAACAGTTTTCCGACTCCGGTCGAACCGGTGAACGTGATCTTCCGCAGCCTCGGATCGTCCATCAACGGTCCGGTGACGGATGCGGCGTCGGAGGCCGGGAGTATCGACAGCACACCACGGGGCAACCCGGCGTCAGCGAATATTAGTCCGAGCAGAAGCATCGTCAGCGGGGTGTCCTCGGCCGGTTTGACGATGACGGTGCAGCCCGCCGCCAATGCCGGGCCGATCTTGCGTGTGCCCATGGCCAACGGAAAGTTCCACGGAGTGATTGCCAGGACCGGGCCGACCGGCGACTTGGTGACCAGGATCGAGCCGTTGCCCGCAGGGGCGGGGGTGAACCGGCCACCGATTCGGACGGCCTCCTCACCGAACCAGCGTAGGAATTCGCTGCCGTACTTCACCTCACCGTGGCTCTCCACCAACGACTTTCCCATTTCGAGCGTCATCAGCAGAGCGAAGTCGGCAGCACGCTCCTGCAGCAGGTCGAAGGCGCGCCGCAGAATCTCGGCTCTCTCACGAGCGGGCGTCGCCGCCCACCCCTGCTGAGCCTCGGCGGCAAGGTCGAGCGCGGTGATGCCGTCGGCCGCGGTGGCGTTTGCGACAGTCGTCAACTCCTCGCCGGTCGCCGGGTTCAGAACGGCGAACCGTGCGCCCGACGCGGAGGGAGACTGCACGCCGCCGAGCCAGAGATCGGTGGGCAGCGAGGAGATCAGGTCGGCAGCCGACATGTCAGTTCCCCTGTGCCGCAGCACGAAGCGCGTCTTCGAGCACGGTGAGCGCCTCGTCGAGCAGCTCGTCGGAGATCACCAGTGGCGGAAGCAGTCGGATGACGTTGCCGTAGGTGCCGCACGTCAGCACTATCACCCCGGCCGCGAGTGCCGCCGCCGCAACGGCTTTGGTGGCCTCCGGGTTGGGCTCACGCCCACCCGGCACGACGAGCTCGATCGCAAGCATGGCTCCGCGACCACGCACCTCACCGATGATGCCGACCTCGGTACTCAACGCAGTCAGTCGCTCGAACACGATGCGTTCGATGTCGCGGGCGCGCGCGTTGAGGTCGAGAGTCTCCATCTGCTCGATGGACGCCAGGGCCGCGGCGCAGGCGACGGGGTTGCCGCCGTAGGTGCCACCGAGTCCACCGGGGTGCACGGCGTCGATCAGATCGGCACGGCCGGTGACCGCGGCAAGCGGCATGCCACCTGCGATTCCCTTCGCCATGGTGATCAGATCCGGCACGACGGCCTCGTGTTCGCTCGCGAACCACGCTCCGGTACGGGTGAACCCGGCCTGCACCTCGTCTGCGATGAACACGACGCCGTTCTCGCGGGCCCAGTCCGCGAGTGCCGGCAGAAATCCTTCTGCGGGCACGATGAAGCCGCCCTCGCCCTGAATCGGCTCGATCAGGATGGCCGCGAGATTGCCTGCGCCGACCTGCTTGTCGATGACGGAGATCGCCCGGGCCGCAGCCTGAGCGCCGGTTACCGCGGAACCGTCGGCGTTCAGGCCCTCCCTGAACGGATACGACATCGGAGCGCGGTAGACCTCGGGAGCGAACGGCCCGAAGCCGCTCTTGTACGGCATCGACTTCGAGGTCAGTGCCATCGTCAGGTTGGTGCGTCCGTGGTACGCGTGGTCGAACACCACGACAGCGGAGCGTCCGGTGGCATGCCGTGCGATCTTGACCGCGTTCTCGACGGCCTCGGCACCACTGTTGAACAGAACGGTGCGCTTGTCGTGATCACCCGGGGTCAACTCGGCCAATTTCTCGGCGACCGCGATGTAGCCCTCGTACGGCGCGATCATGAAACACGTGTGGGTGAAGTGCGCGACCTGATCTTGCACGGCGGCAACCACAGCCGGGTTCGAGGCACCGACGGTCGTGACCGCGATTCCGGCTCCGAGGTCGATCAGAGAGTTACCGTCGACATCGACGACGACGCCGCCGTCCGCGTCGGCCACGTACACCGGCAACGTCGATGCCACACCCGCACCGACAACGGCCTTACGTCGCTCCGCCAACTCCGACGACTTCGGACCGGGGAAGGCGGTGACGATCTTGCGCTCCTGCGGAAGTCGGTACTCGATCGAGGCCATGGTCGCACCTTTCGTGTGGGCTTGTCGTGCCAGTATGCGACTCTCCGAGCGAAACGTCCGGACGCCATTTCGTACACCTCAGCGGAAGATTGCACTCCATTTCGGCAGTCGTGCCGCTACAGTTCCATCGGTGAGCGTGCAGATGTCCTGGCTGCTGAGGCAGCAACACCTTCGCCTGAGTCATCGCGGCGGACCGGAGCGCAGCACTGCGCCGATCACCTTCGCGCAGGCGACCGAACTCACCGATCCCAGTCCCTGGCTGTCCGGCGGTGAACTGATTCTCACGACCGGGCTCGGCTTCGACGCCGACGGCCCAGCTCTCGGCACCTACGTCCGGACCTTGGCGGCCGCGGGTGTCGCCTGCCTCGGCTTCGGAGTCGGGTTGTCCCACAGCACAATTCCGCGTCACATTCTGGACACGGCCGAGGATGTCGGGCTTCCCGTCGTGGAGGTTCCCTACGACATCCCGTTCGCCGCCGTGATCAGAGCGGTCATGAAGCGCATAGCCGAGCAGGAATACGAGCAGGTTCTGCGCGCCGCGTCGGTCCAGACCCGCATCACTCGGGCAGCGCTGCACGGCGGCGTCGACGCGATCGTTCGCGAACTGGCCGTCGCCACATCCACGTCCGTGGCGCTGATCGGCAATCGCACCGAATCCTTTCATCCCGCCGCCGCATCCGATCTCGTCGAACGCGCCCGCGACGTCGCCCGCAGCATTCACCCGTCGTCGTCACCGGCCACGGTGTCGGTCAGCGAACCGGGGTGCACCGTGACTCTGCACTCCGTCGCGATCTCCGGCGGGGAGTCGAGCTTTCTCGCCATTCGCACCGCAGGCCCGGTGACGGGCGTCGAGCAGATCCTGCTGGGGCACGCGGTCTCGCTGGTGACACTCGAACTCGAGAAGCCCACGCGTCTGCGCGCCGAGCAGTCCCGACTCAACACGCTCGCACTCGGGTTGTTGTTGGACGGCCATCTGCCCTCCACCGACGGCACTGCGTTACCGAGCTATCTCGTCGACGCCGCCGACGACGACTCTCGCGTCAGGGTTGCGATGGTCCGCGGACCGTCCGAGCGCATCGTCGAGGCGATCGATGCCGAGTGCCGGGCCCGGGTGCGGCCCACGTTCGCACGGAAGACCGACATCGGTGTCGCGGTATTGCTGCGCGGTACCGACGACTCCGATCTCGTTGCCCGACTGCTCGATTCACTGCCGAGGTCGGTGTGCGTCGGCCTCAGTTCCAGCCACCACATCACCGAGACCCTCGTAGCTTCGAAGCAGGCTTCCCTCGCGTGTGCCTCAGCCGGCTCGAGCGATCGGATCGTGGAATTCACCGGATCCATGCTGTTGGCCTCCGAACCGGTACAGGAGTCGTTGCGTGCCATGGCTGCTGTGACCATCGCAGTACTGGCCGAGTACGACCGCACCCATTCCGCCGATCTGGTGGGATCACTTCGCGCTTTCCTCGAGGCAAACGGGCATTGGGAAACCGCTGCGGCACACCTGTCCGTTCATCGTCACACGCTGCGAAACAGGATCACGCGGTGCGAGGAATTGCTCGCGGTGGATCTGTCGTCGGCGCGGGTGCGAGCCGAACTGTTGCTCTCACTGCTTGCCGCGACAACGTGAATATCGGCAATCGTGTCAGGATTTCCCGATGACCACGCCTCGACCCGAACCGCACATCGCCGTCGCAACTGCGAAATCGGTTCGGCTCGGAGTTCTGCTGGCGGCAGTCGGTGGATTCCTCGACGCGTACACCTACATCACCCGTGGCGGCGTGTTCGCCGGTGCGCAGACCGGCAACGTGGTGCTGCTCGGCGCCGATGTCGCCGGTGGCCGGTGGGTCGAGGCGCTGGCTTTTCTGCCGCCGTTGGCGGCCTTCGTCCTGGGTGTCGCGACCGCAGAATTCATTGCTCTGCCCGCGGTCGCGAAGATCGTGCGACGACCGGTGCGGGCGGTGCTGGTGTTCGAGATCCTGGTGGTCCTCGTCGTCGGATTTCTTCCGGCGACCGTGCCCGATGCGGTGGTCTCGGTGGTCCTCGCTCACGTTGCCGGCGTTCAGGTGACCACCTTTCGCGTACTGGTGGATTCGCCGTTCAACACCACCATGACGACCGGGAATCTCCGCAGCATGGCGATGGCTGCATTTCATCGGGTGGTGGAACACGATCTCGAGGCCGGAACCCGCGCCCGACGGTTCGGCGCGGTGATCTCGGGATTCTTCGGCGGGGCGCTGCTCGGCGCAGTCGCGGTCGAGCTGTTCGGGCTGCGGGCAATCTGGGTCGTAGCCGTGATGCTGACCATCGCTCTGGCACTGTTCGTGTTCGACGAGCGCACACCCAGGTCGTTGCCTCCGAAAGGTCAGTCGCCCAACCGAAGCGGAGCAATCGACTCGAACACATCGCCCGGTCCCGGGTTGCCTTCTGCCGACGAACCGCCCAAGTGATGCACGACGCCCCACACCGCATTCAGTGCGGTGTGGATGGCACCCTCGGCCCATCCTGCGGTCCACGAGATGTCGTCGCCGGCGAGAAAGATCCCCCGGTGCCTGGGGTCGAGCTGGTGCTGGACGAAGTGGGTGAACAGCCTTTCCTGGTAGCGGTAGTGACCCGGCAGGTTGGCTTTGAAGGCACCCATGAAATCGCGTTCGGTTTCCCAGGACAGCGTCACCGGTGTGGAGATGATGTGGCTGCGGAAATCGACGCCGGGATAGATCTCCTCCAGTGATCGCAGCATGATGTTCATGCGTTCGGTGGGGTCGAGGGCCAGTAGCTTGAGTGAGTCGTCGGACCACGTGTAGGACAGGCAGATCAGTCCCGGACGGCCCTCACCCTGGTCGAGTAGGTACGTGCCACGGCTCATCCGGTCGGTCAGTGTCATGCTGACCAGATCGCGGCCGGTGACCGGATCCTTGTCCTTCCAGAACGGTCGGTCGACCAGTGCGAACACCTTGGTCGAGCCCATGTAGTGCGTGCGTTCGATGGCGGTCCAGTGGTCGATGGGGAACAGATCGTCGTCACATCTGATGTTGCTGAGCAGCATCCAGCTCTGGGCGGTCACGACGGCGGCTGCGTACGTGCGGATGTTGCCGCGGTCGTCGTGGATCGTGGTGCCGCCATCGGTGCGTCTGATCTCGGCGACCCGAGACATGGTGGTGCCGCCGTTGAGCGAGGCCACCGATGTGCCCGCGGGCCAGTGCGCCATGTTCTCGGGCGATCGAGTCCACAGCCGCATCGGCAGTTGCTGTGAGCCACCGACGATTCCGCGATGGTGATCGTCCGCTGCTGTGATGACGACGCGAAGGATCTCGAGAATGGAATTGGGATAGTCGGTGTCCCAACCGCCCGTTCCGAAACCGACCTGGCCGAACAACTCTCGCATCCGAAACGACGAGAAGTGCTCGGATGCGGCGAGAAACCCGTAGAAGGTCTGATCGTCGAACTTCACGATCAGCTCGTTCCAGATTCGTTTGATCTCTGCCACGTCCCGCCTGCGGATCGCGCGCTGCAGCGGAATCAACTCGGCGTGTTCCTCGAGCGTCCTGTTCCACGCGTCGGCAACCTCGGCGAAGATCGGCGGGAGATCGTCGAGCTTGCGTGCGTAGTGGCTCTCACCCTTGAGGTCGATCACCGTGCTGGGGGTCACCTCGGCCAACGGGTTAGGAAACGGAGTGGTCTCGAGCCCGACTGCGTCGAGGTAGTGGAACAGTGCAGTCGACGACGGCGGAAACCGCATCGCACCCATCTCGGCCACCACGCCGGGGTGCCCCTCGAACGGCACCGACCGCATCCGGCCGCCGATTCGATCCGATTCGTACACAACGGGTTCCAGGCCGAGCTCGAGCAGTTCATGGGCAACGACCATGCCGGCGAGCCCGCCCCCGATCACCGCGACCTTGGTACCGAGGGCAGCGTCGGGAACGCTGCCGAGGCCGGCCGGGTGCGCCAGGTAGTCGTCGTAGGCGAACGGGAAATCCGGACCGAACATCGTGAGCGGCTGGTCGTCCTCGGATTCGATTGCGCTGTCCGGGGTGACGGGTGTGGTCATCGGTCGGTCTCCTGCTCGGCCCGCGAGGGTCCTGTCGGGTAGAGGTCGGTACGGCGATCGGCCAGGTGGGTGTTGACCGCGCGTGATCGAGCGAGTTCGGCCGAATCCAGATCCACCGTCAGCAACTGTTCGTGCACGCCCGCACGCGCGAGGTCGGCGCCTCCCGGCGCGACGGCACAGGTCAGTCCGCAGTACGTCAGGCTCGCCTCGGTGCCACAGCGGTTGACGTAGGTGATGAACAGTTGACTCTCGTATGCCCTCGTCGGCACGACATGGGTTGCGATGATCTCGAACGGAGTCATCAGACCCGTCGGAACGATCAACCACTGGGTTCCGGCGTCGGCGTGAGCGCGAACGGCCTCGGGAAATTCGACGTCGTAGCAGGTGAGCAGACCGCAGCGCAGTCCGCCGAAGCCGAACTGCACCAACAGTTCCGGCCCCGGTGTGAAGTGCGTTCGATCGAGTTCACCGAACAGATGGGTCTTGCGATAACGCGCCAGCGAGCGACCGTGTGCATCGACCACCTGCACCGCATTGAACACGGATTCACCACTGCGCTCGGGATATCCGTAGACGATTGCGACGCAGTGAGATCGAGCGATCGTCGACACCTTCTCGAAGATCGGACCGTCGAACGGTTCGGCTCGCTGGAGCACCAGATCACCGATGTCGTATCCGCTGACCGACATTTCCGGGGTCACCAGGATCGACGCGCCTGCCGATGCCGCGCGCCTCGCTGCGTCGTCGAGTGCGGCGAGGTTCGCATCGACATCGCCGGCAAGTTCCGGCCCTTGGAACAGCGACACGGTGACGGTCATGCTTGCAACTCCTGTTTCCTCATCGGCAACTCCTCGGGTAGCGCGGGTGCCAACACCCACAGGACCTGAGCACCATCGCTGCCTTCGGCTCGAAAACTGTGCCTGCGACGCGGCGAGAAGGTGAACGCATCTCCCGGACCGAGCAGCACCTCGTCGCCCGCGAACGTACCGTCCACTTCGGCCTCGAAGGTCACCCGCAATTCGCCCGCGATCACGTGCACGAAGGTCACGTCGAGCGGAAGGGTGTACGCCTCGGCTCCGCTGCCGCCACCGGCGTCGATATGGCCCAGCAGCACCTGCACCCGACGCTCCCCCACCGGTGTCAGCAGGTACTCGGTCATCGCTTCCCCGCCGAACATGATGCGCGGCAACGACTGCGCCCGGACCACCTCACCGGACGGGGCGTCGTCGAACAGCGAGCCGACCGGAAGCTCCAAGGCGGCGCAGACTCGAACCAGGGACGCCACCGACGCGTTGACCTGGTCGCGTTCGAGCTTGGACAGATATCCCTTGGTCACTCCACAGGTGTCGGCGAGTGCGTCGAGAGTCAGTCGCTTCTTCTGCCGAGCCTCCTTGAGGCGCGCACCGATACGCGGCGCATCGCTGATGACCGACGTAGCAAGGGACACCGCTCTCGCCTTTCAGGAAACTCGTGTTGACAAGATCGAGCATCAGAGTAACGCTTGCCGGGCGAACTGGTCGACCCAACCGTCACCGGACTCCTGAAAATTCGGAAGGAATTCTCGATGAACCCGAGCAATCCCGAGCACCCACCGATCGGTCCGGTCGACGCCACCAAGGTCCCCCGCTTCGCCGAGCCGACCACCTTCGCGCGCCTGCCCCGTCTCGACGAGGTGTCCCGCGCCGACGTCACCATCCTCGGCGTCCCGTTCGATTCCGGAGTGAGCTACCGGCCCGGCGCACGCTTCGGCCCGGGACACATCAGAGCAGCGTCGAAACTGTTGCGGCCCTACAATCCTGCGCTACAGGTCTCACCCTTCGCCCGACAACAGGTGGCGGATTTCGGTGACATCGGCGTCAATCCGTTCGACATCACCGAGGCACTGACCACGGTGCACGACGCGGTGACGGACCTGCGCGCCGACGGCTCGTCGGTTCTCACCCTCGGCGGCGACCACACCATCGCACTGCCGATTCTGCGTTCGCTCGCGCGCGATCACGGGCCGATCGCGGTACTGCACTTCGACGCACACCTCGATACGTGGGACACGTACTTCGGTGCTCCCTACACGCACGGCACACCGTTCCGACGGGCCAGCGAAGAAGGTCTGATCGATCTCGAACGCTCGCAGCACATCGGCATTCGCGGCCCGCTCTACAGCGCGCAGGATCTCGAGGACGATCGTGTGCTCGGCTTCCAGGTGATCCGGTCCGACGACTACGAGGTGGACGGCGTGGCCAGCATCGCCGAACGGATGCGCCGACGGCTCGACGGCGGCCCGGTCTACGTCTCGGTCGACATCGACGTTCTCGATCCCGCGCACGCACCGGGCACCGGCACCCCCGAGGCCGGTGGCATGACGTCCCGAGAGTTGCTCAACACCCTGCGCGGACTCGTCGGCCTGAACGTGGTCGGTGCCGACATCGTCGAGGTGGCACCCGCATACGATCACGCCGAGATCACCGGTATCGCAGCGGCACATGTTGCCTACGAGCTGTTGTCGGTGCTGGCCCTCAATCGATGACCCGCCCGCAGCTCACCGCCGTGGTAACACCAGGATCGGCACCGGTGAGTGTCGGATGATCTTGGTCGCCCGTGACCCGAGGAACACCCGAGCGATCGGCCCCAGTTGCCCGGACGATCCGATGGTCAGTACTTCGCCGTCCTGCCAGTGAACTTCGTCGAGGGCCTCGCGCCAGCTGCCTGCCATGGCCAGTTCGGTTGTCACCTGTTCGGCCGGAAGCCCTACTGCGACTGCGTCGTTTATCGCCGCGGTCAAGGCTTCCCTCAACCCGACGGCGAGTTCGGCGGCGACGTCGTCCTCGACGCGTAGGCCGACTTCGGGCGGATACATCGTCGCCCCGCGCACGACGAACGACGCCAGGCGGAGCGGGATGCCCGAGTCTCGGGCGAGTTCGGCAGTAGGACCCACGACACGCGAGGCCTCGCTGTCGCCGGAGAACGCGCACGTGATCCGGGTCAGCGTGGCGCGTTCGCGCATCCGGTAGCCGCGGGGAGCGAGCGCCACGGTCACCGGGGACGAGTGCAGAAGCTTGTCTGCCGTCGACCCGACGACCACCTGCCCGAGAGCACCGTCGCCCGAGGAGCCGAGAACCAGTACCGAGGCCGAGATGCTTTCGGCCGCCTCGGTCAACGCCGTCGACACCGAACGGTGTGCTAATCGGTGGAACGACGCGGTGATGTCGGGTGCCCGGTCTTCGAGGTAGTGCCGCGCTTTCGCCTCCGACTCGGCTGCGGTCGTCGCTGCCCAGTCGGCGAACTCCGCATCCACCCGTGCCATCGACGGAGTCGACCAGGGCTTGGGTACCACCGTCGCCACGTCGATGGTCGTACCCGTGGATCGCGCGAGTTGGGCACCGAGATCGAGGGCACCCACGCTGCCTTTCCCCGGCGCGAATGCGATCAGCACGCTCATCGTGCGTCCTGTTCGGCCCCACGCAGTGTCGAGTGATGCCGTCCCCAGAAGAAGTAGAACGCCAGCACTATTGCGAGCCACAGCCCGAACCAGAACCACGTGGTCCAGTGCAGTCCGGACAGGATGTACAGGCAGGCGAGGACCGACAGCACCGGAGTCACCGGGTATCCCGGAACCTTGAACGGCCGTTCGAGATCGGGCATCGAGCGGCGCAGCACGATCACTCCGATGGACACGACGATGAACGCGACGAGGGTGCCGATCGACACCAGGTCCGCCAGCTTGTCGAGCGGAATGAACGCGGCGAGAATCGAGATCACGACGGCGACGACGATCGTGTTGTTGACCGGCGTGTGCGTGCGAGGACTGACCTTGGCGAAAGCTTTGGGCAACATGCCGTCCCGGCCCATCGCGAACAGGATGCGAGTCTGTCCGTACATCGTCACCAGGGTTACCGAGAAGATGGATATGACCGCACCTGCAGCCAGAATCGTTGCCGGCCAAGCTTGCCCGGTGACGTTGCGCAGGATCTCCGCCAGCCCGGCTTCCTCCTGGCCGGCGAAGTCGGTCCAGGGCTGGGTCCCCAGGGCGGCCACGGCCACGACGAGATAGAAGACGATGACGACGATCAGCGCCGCAATGATGGCCCGCGGCATGGTCTTCTGCGGATCCTTCACCTCGTCGCCCGCGGTGGACACCGCGTCGAGTCCGATGAACGAGAAGAAGATCGTGCCCGCGGCCGCCGTCACACCTGCTGCGCCCAAGGGCATGAAGTCCGAGAAGTTGCCGGAGTCGAAGGCAGTGAATCCGACGATCGAGAACAGAGCCAGCACACCGAGTTTGATGACGACCATGACTGCGTTGACGGCTGCCGACTCGCTCGCACCGCGAATGAGCAGAACGGCGCACAGCACGATCAGCACAACCGCAGGCAGATTCATGATGCCGGGATCGGCGTCACCCGGCGCAGCGGACAGCGCGTGGGGGATGGTGAAGCCGAAGAGGTTGTTCAACAGCTCGTTGAGGTACCCGCTCCACCCGACGGCAACGGCAGCGCTGGACACTCCGTACTCGAGCAACAGGCAGGCGGCGACGCCCATCGCGACCACCTCGCCCATCGTCACGTACGCGTAGGAATAGGTCGAGCCCGAAACCGGTACCGCCGATGCCATTTCGGCGTAGCAGATGGCTGCGAGCCCGGCCGCGATACCCGCGGCCAGGAACGAGAGCACCACTGCGGGACCGGCTTCGGGGACCGCGAGCGACAGGACGAAGAAGATGCCGGTTCCGATGGTGGCGCCGACTCCGAACATCGTCAGCTGGAACGTACCGATGGTCCGTTCCAGCCCGCCACTGCTCTGCTGGTCCGGATCGACGATCGGCTTCTTGCGAAGCAGTTGCGATCGCAGACTCGATGCAGGTCGGTTCGACGATGCCATGGCCGGCACTCCCAACGTGGAGACGAACGGTGCGGATCGGCTGATTGTGCTCCCAGATACCGCCTCTCGCACGCCGAACACGCGGTGAAATCGTTCGATTCACACGCCTATCCGTTTCTCCACCGCGGCCGCGATGCCTACCATTGACCTTCAGTCGGATGGGAGACACGAGAACAGATGGCCACACAGCGCGATGCGCTACCGCTCGATTCGGTCGCTGCGCAGGCAGCGTCGGACGCCGGCGGACTCGACGTCGCTCTGCTGGGCAGCTTCCTCGAAGTCCTCGCCGACGCCGTCGATGCGGGCGTCCCCCTGAGCCGCGGGCAGCTGCACGAGTTTCGAGCGCAGGGCGATGCTGCTGCCCGCGCCGGCGTCGCACTGCGCGCACTGCTGGATCTGTACCTGTCCTCGGCGTGGCGACTGTGGCGGGAACTACCCGCTGTCGCCGCCGCCGCGGACGACCCGGCCGGAGTCGTCACGGCCGGCGAGGTGATGCTGCGCGCGGTCGACGACGCAGTGGCCGAACTGGCCGAGGGATTTCAGCTCGCCCGCCGCACTCTCGTGCGAGCCGAGGTACTCGCCCGCCGTGAATTCGTCGACGATCTGCTTTCGGGCACCTCCGATGTCGCCGGGGTGCTCGGGCGCGCGCAGACGTTCGGCCTCGACCTGTCGAGTCCGCACGTGGTGGCTGTGGTCACGTCGACCAAACCGTTCACCGACGCCAGCTCTGCCATCACCCTCGTCGAGCGCAGTGTGCAGGGCAGCAAGGGAGACGCCGAGTTGCTCGTGGCCACCAAGCAGGACCGGTTGATTCTGGTGTTCCCGGCACCCGACCTCGACGCCGTCGACCACGTCCTCAACCGGGTGGGACGCGCCCTCGGTACGTCCACGCCGGCGTCGGGCGAATCGGTCGATCTCCGTCGGAAAGGGGAGTACGGCCGGACGCAGATCGGGGTCGGCCGCCCACGCAGCGGGGCGGTCGGGGTCGCGGCGTCGTACCGGGAAGCCCTCGACGCACTCGATCTCGCCGCCTCGCTCGGATTCGACGCATCTGTGGTCGATGCTCGCGATCTGCTCGTCTACCGCGTCTTGATCAGCGATCGTGCGGCGATCGCCGATCTGGTCGACACGTTGTTGACACCGCTGCTGGGCGCGCGAGGCGGGGCGGGTCCCCTGTTGGAGACTTTGCAGGTGTATTTCGACACCGGTGCGAACACCGCCTCCACCGCACGACGGATGCATCTCTCGGTGCGGGCGGTCACCTACAGATTGTCTCGAATAAAGGATTTGACCGGGCAGAATGTGGGCAACCCCGTCGAGGCATTCGCGCTGCACACGGCGGTACTCGGAGCGAAGCTGCTCGACTGGCCCCAGGTTCGCTCGTCGTCGTGACGGCCAGAGACCGCTCGAATTGCCGCAACCAGGCAACGAAATCGGTCGAAACGTGTCCGCAAAACGACCATGCCTGCTGGAAAGCGAACAGTCACACTGGAGTAGTCGCGGAATGACCACGCGTTTTCCGCCGAGGCCCGAACGCACGGCCGGAACACCGGTAGGACGAAGACAGACGAGAACGAAAAGGAGCGTGTGACAGATGGCGTCGTTGACACAGAAGTTGACATCGTTCGCTCGCAGCCCACAGGGCAAGAAGATGATCGATCAAGCACGTCGGTACGCAACCAAGCCCGAGAATCAGGCGAAGTTGAAGCAACTCGGCAGCAAATTCACGAGTAGAGGTGGCCGTTCATGAACGTCGTCCCGTGGTGGGCATGGGCGGCATTCGGTGCCGTCGTCCTGATCCTGTTGGCCATCGACCTGTTGGCACACCGCGGTGCCCACATCATCGGTTTCAAGGAAGCCGCATGGTGGAGCGCACTGTGGGTCGGCGTGGCCATCATCTTCGGCATCGTGGTGTTCTTCACCTTGGGAACCACGGCCGGAGTCGAATACACGACGGCCTGGCTACTGGAGAAGAGTCTGTCCGTCGACAATCTCTTCGTCTTCGCGCTGATCTTCGGTTACTTCAAGGTTCCCCGTGAGTACCAGCACCGGGTGCTGTTCTTCGGTGTGATCGGTGCCCTGGTCTTCCGCGCGATCTTCCTGGCCGCCGGTGTGGCCATCGTCAGCAAGTTCGCTGCCGTTCTGTTCGTCTTCGCAGCCATCCTCCTGTACAGCGCCTACAAGCTGATGAAGGACGAGGACGACTCGTACGACCCGAGCACGTCGCTCGCAGTGCGCCTACTCCGCAAGATCATCCCGGTCCAAGACGAGTACTCCGGTACCAAGTTCTTCGTCAAGGAAGCCGGCAAGCGCGTGGCCACGCCACTGCTCGCCGTCGTGGTGGCGATCGAGGCCGCCGACCTGGTGTTCGCAGTCGACAGCGTCCCCGCCGTTCTGGCGGTGACCGACGACCCGTTCATCGTCTACTCCTCGAACGCGTTCGCCATCCTCGGCCTGCGTGCCCTGTACTTCTTGCTCGCAGGGTTGCTCGAGAAGTTCCACTACCTGTCCAAGGGACTGGCGATCATCCTCGCCTTCATCGGCGTGAAGCTGATCCTTCAGGCCGGACACAAGGTGATCAGCACGTCGATCCCCGAAATCCCGTCGCTGGTCAGCCTGGTGGTCATCATCGTGGTCCTGGCAGGCTCGGTCATCCTGAGCCTGAAGAACCCGCCGAACGAAGACGACGAAGCAGGCAAGATCGACACGGTCGCCGCCGACAGCCCGATCGTCGATCCGACGGACGGAACCTCCTCGGCCGGAACCTCGTCGGCCGGAACGTCGGGCACGGATTCACCGCGACTCGACAAGTCCTGACCTCTCACCACACATGCCCCGCCGAATTCGATTCGGCGGGGCATGTTTGTGTTCCGGGGGGATGGGGCAAACCCTGCACATGGCTGAAAAGAACTCGTACACCGTTCCCGGACTCACCTCGGAAGTGGGCGCGCGCGTCGCCGCGATCCTTCAGGATCGACTGAACGCCTACAACGATCTCCATCTGACGCTCAAGCACATTCACTGGAATGTCGTCGGACCCAACTTCATCTCGGTACACGAGATGCTCGATCCGCAGGTCGAAGCAGTTCGCGGTTTCGCGGACGACGTCGCCGAGCGCATCGCGACCCTCGGCTCCTCGGCCAAGGGCACACCAGGCACCATCGTCTCCGAGCGCAGCTGGGACGACTACTCGATCGGTCGCGCGACGGCCATCGAGCACCTCGGTGCACTCGACCTGGTTTACACCGGAGTCATCGAGACCACTCGCAAGAATATCGAAGAGGTCGGCGAGATCGATCCCATCACCGAGGACATGCTCATCGGTCAGAGTGCTCAGCTCGAACTCTTCCACTGGTTCGTGCGGGCACACCTGGAGAACTCCGGTGGCCAGCTCTCCACCGCGAGTGCGACCAGCGAGGTAGAGGCAGCACAGCAGGCAGGCTAGACACTCTCCACTCGAGCACCGATCTCGCCGTGACCCGGCGAGATCGGTGCTTCGTCGTTTCCGGCCGGTGTCAGTCGGTCGGTCTCGCTTCGTGCCCGCTGCGACCGTGGGTTCGGCGCCGCTCCTTCATCTCGGATTCGAAGACGTGGCGACGACCGTCCATCAACTCGCTTCGCACTGCACGATCGTGTTCGCGCAACGGGCCCCAATATCCGTCGTCGAATTCCTCGACGAGCTGAAACGTCCACCGCCCCGGCGCAATGTTTCGACCGATCATGTCGGTGTCGATTCGCTCGGACGTGGCGGTATGGCCGGCGTCGGCGAGCGCGTCGACGGCGTCACCGAGAAGTAGATCTGCGTGCCCCATCAGCTGGTGAAACGAATACAGGTGTCCACGAGCGCGCTCGACACATTCGAGGGCCTCGGACAGCTTCCCCACCGCGGCCACAGTGGCATCGTCCACGCCGCTCGGGCGCTGATGGGACGAGGGCATATCGGAGGCGGACTTGGCGTCGTTGTCTGGGTCCATGGGCGTCGGTTACCCGAATCGGCCCGGCACAATCCGCATGTGCAGTGCATGGTTACCGACTCCGATCGCGGGTATAGCTTTCTGTGAACGGACGAAAACAATCGATTTCGAGGAGTTCTCATGGCTGATTTCATCGACAAGGCAAAGCACAAGGCAGAAGAGCTCGTGGGCGAGGCCAAGGAAAAGATCGGCCACAAGACCGACAACGACGATCTTGCTGCCGAAGGCGCAAAGGATCAGGCGTCGGGCAAGACCAAGCAGGTCGGCGACGACGTCTCGGACGCCGCAGGCAACATCAAGGACAAGTTCACGAACTGATCGTCTCGATCCGTCGTATCGAAACCCCGTACCCAGGCCCCGGCCGTCGAAGGTGCGGGGTTTCCTCGTTGCCGGCCACTGATCAGATCGGCCGATTCGGCAGCGGCAACGGACGGCCGAACATCCAGCCCTGACCGAGGGTTGCTCCCAGAGACCTGGCGCGACGTAGATGCTTGCGGGTTTCGATTCCTTCTGCCAGCAGAACGGCATCGCTCGTGCGGACGTAGGCCCGCACCTGCCGTACCGCGGCGCGCGACCGATACGGGGACCTGATGATCGACGCGTCGAGTTTGACGATGTCCGGCGCGACGGCGGCCAGCAGCGCCAACGTTGCAGGCGTGGCACCGACGTCGTCCATAGCCACCGACATACCGCGAGCGCGGGCTCCTCGAACCAGGGCCATCAGCAACGGGACGTTTCGGTCGAGGTCTCGCTCGGTGATCTCGAGGACGACGTCGAGGTCGTCACCGATCGCATCGAGGTGGCTGTCGACGTCGCGTTCGTCGACGAAACAGCCCGGCTCGATGTTGAGAAAGAAGCGCACCCGACGCGAATACACGTGCTCGCGTGCCGCCCGAAGTGCGGCGGCGCGACACGCGACGTCGACGCGACCCACCATCCCGCGCTCTCGGGCCAGCGCGAACACGTCCTCGGGAACGGCCAGGCTCGGAGACGGCCACCTGGCCAGAGCCTCGTATCCGACGACTGTCCCGGTGGCCAGTTCGACGACGGGCTGAAACAGAGCAGCGACGGACTCCACCGAATCGAGCGCCGCCGATGCTGCGAGCACCGCGCCGTCCGGCGCGGTCACAGTGATCGCTCGTCCACCGGAACGCGACGGGCTTCGAGGCGATCGGCGATCAGAGCAGCGTGCAGTCTTCGCAGTCCGGACGGCTTCATCGGATCGAGTCCGGTGAGCTGCTCCACCCTCTTCAAACGGTAGTCGACGGTGTTGGGATGCACCGTAAGCCAGGTGGCCGTCTTCTTGCGATTGGAGTCCGAGTCGACGAACGCTTGCAGAGTCGGCAACAGGTCGACCGAATCGCGCAGCGGATCGATCAATGTCACGAGGTGTTTGCGACCCAGTCCCGGCCTGCTCACCTGGTACTCGAACACGACATCCGAAATCCGGTACGTCCCAGGTGCGTACCGGAGCCGACGCACGAGACTCAGCAGTTCGTACAGGTGGGGCGCGGTCGTGGCGATGTCGTCGATCGCGGCCGAACCGGTCGTCGCGGTCACCGCCACCTGACCCGCGTCGGCCAATCGATCGACCAGTTCACCGATGTCGACACCGGGGACATCGGGCAGCAGGACGGTTCCGCCGGTGGGACTGATCGAGGCGATGGGCAGGCACTCCGCGTCGAACGTGGCCAGCGCTGTGTGGATTCTTCGCAGCTTTCGAGCCGCCATCATTGCGGCGTCGATCCGTCGGCCACCTTCGTCGACGTGGGCCGGAAAGTGCAGGGCGACAACGTGATAGTCCTCGGCGAGCAGCGTACCCATCCGATCGGCGATCTTGCGAGCCGTTCCGTCACCGGTGAGCAGTGCGTCGAGCAGTTCCACGTCGTGACGGGGACCGTTCTGAGTCAGCGTCCGAAATTCGGCCAGGTAGGCATCGGACACGGCCGCGGTGACGACGTCCAACAGTTCCATGACCAGGACGGTTCCGTCGACGACCCGATCGTCGACACCCTCGTCGACCGAGCGCGGTGCCTGTCGCACAGCCAGTGCGCAGCCCTCGTTGATGGAATGTTGGATACGACCGAGCGGTACACCGTCACGGGCCCACCGGGTTGCCGCGTCGCGAAAGACGTCCATGGCACCGGGTATCGGTAGCCGACCGGATTCGAGGACTCCGGTCGCCAGTTCGCAGCAGGTTGTCGTCATGTCGTCGAGCTCACCGCGGGCGCACTCGCGCGGCGGTGGTGTGTCCTCGGGTTCGCCCAAGTACTGATCCAGCATGCGTGCGGCAGTCTTTCTCGGTGTCCGCAGGCGGTCGGAGGCCCGTCGCCCACTGACGTACTCCTCCTGCGACACGTGCACGCTCTCTGCTGCCGTCACCGAAGACCCCACCCCTCGAACTCGAAACCTACTTCAGGTTTGTTTTCCCGTCGGACCGCTATCTCGGAAGATCGCTCGGTCTCGACGTCGCGCGCATGCATCCGTAACGGTCGAACCGGGCGGGACGCAGACATACGAACAGTAGAACAACAATCAAACCTGTGGATTGTTTTGCCCAAGATATTCGGCAGTCCATCCGGATTCGGTACCCAGGAGCTCAGTTGTGACCTCCTCTCGCAGGTGGACTCGTGACCCGCCAGTACCTGCGCTTCGAGGGTGGAGCCAACCCGGCCGACCCGACGAAGAACAAGGTGAACACCGTCGTCAGCGTCGCCGGGTCGAACCACGGCACCACCCTCGTCGGTATCGGCACCCTGGGTCGTACGATCAACAACCTGGGCCTGAACGTGCTCGGCGTCGTCGGGGCCATCGCCGGACCCGCTGCCTCGGATCAGGTCATCGACTCGGACTTGGTCAAGGGACTGGCAGTGGGCGGTGACACCGACCCCGGGATCGAGTACACCGTGATCGGCACCAAGTACGACGAGGTCGTCACCCCGTACAAGACGACGTTCCTCACCGCAGGCCCCGGTGCCACGGTCAACAACGTCACCCTGCAGAACGGTTGCGAGATCGATCTGTCGGATCACCTGTCGATCTCGGTCTCGCCTCGTGCGATCGGCATCGTGAAGAATGCACCGGATCCGAAGGGCTTCCCCACGAAGTCGATCCCGTGTGCATTCGACTCACCCATCACCGGCAGCTAGTTCGCCTCGGTGAGGGCGATCGGCCATCGACTCCGATCGCCCTCACTGCTGCCCGGGCACCCATCCGAGTAGGGGCCCGAGCGTGTGTGCCATGTCGGTCAGGATCTGCACGTAGTCCTCGTGGTCGAAGCTGAACGGCAATGCGAACGCCACCTCGTCCACCTCACGAAACGACCTGTTGGCGTACAACTTCTCGGCGATCATGTCCGAAGTCCCGACGAGGTCGGGCGCGAACATCATCCGAGCCGGACCCTGTGGCTCGAGCGTGCGCGCGAATCGCCCACGCGCGTACTGCTCGTACTTGGCCGTCTGCGAAGGGCTCGCACTGTCGGTCGGGATCACCACCAACCCCTGCGAGACCCTCGCATCACCCCCGGCCGGGTGAAACTCACGAAAACGCCGAATGTGCGAGAGCTGGATGTCGTCGAAGTCGGTCGACTCCTCGGCGCGCACCACGCTGCTGACCAGAAGATTCATCTCGTTCTCTCCGGCCCACTGCGCCGACCGCAGGCTCGCTCCCCCGTACCACATCCGACTGCGCAGACCGGGTGAATACGGCTGTACGCGAGTGGAATACGACTCGATGCCCTCGGTACCCGACCACGTCGACGCCGGCTCTCCGGCGACGAACCCGAGCAGCCTCGACACCCGTTCGTACCCGAAATCCTCGGTATCCGCGGTGTCGGGATAGAGCGAATGATTGACCCGCTCGAACTGCATCGGTTGTCCCACACTGACTCCGGGATTGATCCGCCCACCGGACAACACGTCGACGGTCGCCAGATCTTCGGCGAGACGCAGGGGGTTCTCCCAACCCAGTGGTGTCACTGCCGTACCGAGCGCTATCCGGTCGGTCCGCTGCGACGCCGCAGCCATGACTGCGATGGGTGACGAAATTCCGAACTGCAGGTGGCGATGTCGAAGCCATGCGCTGTCGAAGCCGAGCTGCTCGCCGAGTTCGATGATGTTCAGCGTCGATTCGTGGCCACGCGCTGGATCGGACTCGTCGAACAGCCCGATCGTGAGAAATCCGAGAGAACGCAACGGGTGAGAAGACGTAGGCACGTCGAGTCTCCATTCGGTCGAATTTCGACCCAGCCTAAACGAATCGGTCGGCCGTGCGGCGAATCCCGGAGCCGTCGAACTCGACGAGGCCGCGAGCGGCGAAGGCGTCGAGCCAGCCGATCATCGGCCACCGACCCCATCGATCGAAGAATGTACGCGCATTGGCGACGATGTCGTCGAGGTGTTCCACCGGAGGATCGGAGACCGGATGGAACTGGTGGTAGGCGTGCGCCCCGCCGACCCACCGCAACCCCATGCCCGACGCCTCCGCGGTGGCTCCGAAATCGGTGTCCTCACCGCCGTAGCCGGTGTAGTCCTCGCAGAAGCCGCCGAGTTCGGTCCAGGTCGCTGCCCCGACCGCGAAGGACAGTGACCAGAACAGATCGAAGTTGTCTCCGTGCTCGACGGTGTCGACCGGTGGGTTCGGCCGCGCCGGATGCGGCGCGGTCAGCAATCTCAGGGCCCCGCCCTCGGCACCGATGTCCTTCTCTTTCAGGTAGGTCACCGGACCGCAGAGCAGCGATCGCTCGTTGCCGGGCAGTGTTGCCGCACTGCGGTATCGCTCGATCGTGTCCGGGCCCGGAATGCAGTCGACGTCGAGGAAGACCAACAGCTCCGCGCTGCGGTCGATTGCAGCAGCCGCGCCGAGGTTGCGCGCACGGGCCAGCGGTAGGGCGCCGTCCGCGGGGATCTCGAGACAGGTGGCGGCCGAACCCGATCGAGCGAGTACGTCGACGATCGCGTCGTCGCCCATGGACACGACGATGTGGTCGACCGGTTCCTCGGTGGTCCCTCGCAGACCGCGCACCTGAGCGGCCAGGTGCTCGTGTCGACCGGACACCACCGTGACGACGACGGTCTTCACTGTCGCACCGTTCGAGGCGCGGCCTGCTCGATTGCCCTGGCGGCGCGGGCGGGCGCACCCTCGGTACGCAACGCAGACCACCGACGGCCACCGATCTCGCGGGCGCGGTTCGCCGCAGCATGCCACCGCGCGACGGACGGCCACGAGTGGTGAACGTCGGCGAACGGTCCGCGCGCCAGTGCGGCGGCGGTGGCCGACTGCTCACCGAAGGGTCGAGCCTGCGGCACCACGATGGCGGGCGCGCCCGAGGCGGCGACGTCGGCGACGGCGTTCTGGCCGGCGTGCGTGACGACGAGTGCTGCCGAACACAGCACCGGCCACACGTCGTCCACCCAGTCGCCGCCTGCGACGCCGAGTGCGCGGAACTCGAATCGGGCGTCCACCGCCGACCACGAGTCCACCAGGTCTCGGGTCAGCTCCGTGCCACCGGCGGCACCCAGAACCACCACCGTCGGATCGGCGTGGGCAGTGACTCGCTCACGTTCGGCGAATCGACTGATCGAGCCTGCATAGGTGGTCTTCTCGGCGAAGGGACGCAGCCAGGTCGGGTCGTAGACCTCGCGCGACCACGGCGCGACGATGTGGGTCGCTGCCCGATAGGCGAGGGTGTGGATCGGATCGTCCCGCTCCCCCGGTATTGCCATCACGATCACGCGAACACCCATGAGCCGCAAGAACATCGCCACTTCCACCGATACGTCGACCACCACGGCCCACGGCCGCTCGCGCGCCACCCACTCCGCGATGATCGCCGACCGCTCGGTCAGACCGTCCACGTCGTGAGGGGCCCAGTGCAGCAATCCTCCCGCTGAACTGTTCTGTGCCACAGCATCTGTGGACTCGTCCACATCGAGCGGCAGCGAGAGCCACTCGGCCGCCGCATGCCCCGGAGGTCGAGTTCTCGAGGACAGCACGGTCATGGGTTCCGACATCGAGCGAGCGATCGCGTCGGCGCGGGTGACGTGACCGACCCCGTGGTGGTGCGCGTAATAGCCGATCATGCGATCGCGAGTCGATCGTGGACGGAGTCGGCAGCCGCGGCCATTGTCGAGTGGTACAGCGCCTCGTACTCGTCCACCATCCGGTCCATCGAGCACACCTGCTCCGCCCGCGCCCGGACGTCGGACCTCCTCAGCGCTGCCGCCGCGGGGATCGCCGCGGCGAGGCCGTGTACGTCGTCGGCCGCTACCAGCACTCCCGACGAGGCATCGACGATCTCCGGTATGCCGCCCCTGGCGAACGCGGCGACGGGAGTGCCACAGGCCAGTGCTTCCGCCACCACCAGGCCGTACGGCTCGGACCAGACCGGTGACACGAGCGCGACCTCGGCGCCGGCCACCAACGCCGCCAGGGCGGGCTGATCGAGGTGTCCGACGTAGCGGATGTTCTCGTCCAGCATCGGCTCGACGAACTCGTGGAAGTACTCGAGATTGCTCAGCGGGCCGGCGATACGCAACGAACGGCCTGCTTCCTTCGCAGCCGCAATGGCCAGGTGCAGCCCCTTCTCCGGGACCACCCGACCCGACCACACCACGTAGTCACCGCCGGTGCCGAACGGCCACTCCTCCAACGAGATTCCGTTGCGAATGACGACGGTTCCGGCGGTGACATCGGCCCACTGCGAGGCGGCGAACTCGCTGACCGCGGCAAATGTGTTGGCACCGGGAGGGGCCAACGCAACTGCGGACTCCAGCCACGCGAACGGCGGTGTGTGCAGTGTCGTCACCATCGGTACCGACAGCGTCGCCGACATCGCCAGCGGTAGGTAGTGCAGGCTGTGGTTGTGCACGATGTCGAAGGATCGAGACAGCGTCCCCGCAAGTTCCAACATGACCGCCAGGTACGCGTGATGCTCGCGGATCGCGGTGGGAGTGATCGAAACGTCGGCGACGGAGATCGGCGTCAGATCCAGCGTTCGGACCGGCAACAGCGTTGCGTCGAGGTCGACACTCGACCCGTCTGCAGCGAACAGACTCACCTGATGCCCACGCTCGGTGAGCGCACGCACCAGGTTGTAGACGTGTGCCTCCAGACCGCCGGCGAAGGGCTGGGCCACCGGAAAACTCGACGACGCCAGCACCGCGATGCGAAGTGGGTTCTCGTTCAACGCATCTCCTTTGTCACTGCTGAGTAGATCGCTGCATGAGTTGCGGCGATTCGTTGTCGTTGCTCCGCGCGAACGCCGACATCGACTGCCGGGGTTCGATCGGCGTGCGATGCCAGCACGGCAGCAACGAGGGTCGCGGGATCGAACGAATCGATTCCCATTCGGAAACTGTGCACCCGGGCCTGATCTGCGTAGAAGCCGCAGTCGGACGCGACAACAGAGGTACCGAGATCGCGGCAGGCCTCGAGCCAGCCCGAGTGTGTCCCGAATCGATACGGCAGCACCGAGACATCGATCGACGACAGATAGTCCCACAGCGCGTCGTCGTCGAAACGTTCGTGCACGCGCACGTCGACATCGGGAAAGCTCGTGTAGTCCAGCAACTTTGCGCCGACCGTCGGGCTGTACCGATGACTGGAGGAGTCGAACACGTCCTCATCGATGTCCAACCGCACGGTGGCGTCGGGTAGCGAACGTGCGGCCTCGACCACCGCATCCATCACAGCCAACGGGTCCATGTTGGACCGCAGGTTCTTGGCGTGGACGCCAATGACGAACGAGTCCGACGCCGGGCGCGGGAGTGCCATCCGCTCCAGCGGCACGACGTGCGGATGGTCCACCACCGTTGCCTCGACGCCCCACCGATCGTGAATCCAGGCAGCGGCTCCCGCGGTGAGGGTGATGACAGCGGCGGCTGCGCGAACCAATACGTCCAGCTGTCGCAGATGAGCGGCACTGTCCGCGAAATGAGGATTGTGCAGGTCGTGGACCGTCAGAACCAATGGCTGCCGGTGTGCGCGCAGATGGTCGACAGAACGGGTGAGCTCGTCCGGAGCGAAGGTCTCGAACCCGAAATGCACGTGTAGAACATCGAAGTGCACGTCGGTCTGCTCGGCGAGCCACCGAGCATCGAGCAGGCGTGGGGGCCACCACTGGCCGGGTACGTCGATTCGGACAGGGGCCGGATCGGGCAGCACGATGAACGATGGGTCGGCCGACGCCGCGCGTGCGGAGTCGCCGACGACGGGCTGCAGGTGTCGGACATAGGCGTGCGAGGACGGAACCGATGCAACGCGAATCATGAATTCCTTCGGGTACAGGCAGTTGGATCGTGCCTGGTCCCGACACGCGATACGTAGCCAGTACCCAGTTGCACCCGGGTTCAATCGGGGTTGGCGAAGCCCGTCCACCGGGTCTACGTTGACGAGAGAATGGTCCAACACGAACGAGCACACGACGTCGGGGCAAGCATGGACGGTCGCACCCGCCACTACGGCGACTTCTACGGACTGGTGGACAACCCGGGACGCTGCGCCGAGAACGACAGACCGCTTCTGCTCGTCTGGGGAAATTGCCAGGCCGAGGCGCTGCGTATCCTCCTCGATTCCGATCCGGCCATGCCGCTGCGCACGGTGCGCATCCCTCCGGTCCACGAGCTGGAATCCTCGGACCTGCCCCACGTCGACCGCCTCGTGCGCCAGGCGTCGGTGCTGCTCACCCAGCCGATTCGAGCCGGCTATCGGTCACTGCCGCTGGGGGTGCCCGACCTCGCCGAGGCGCTCGCGCCCGACGCCACCGTCGTCCGATGGCCGGTGCTCAGATACGCGGGGCTGCACCCCTTCCAGGTCATCGTTCGACACCGGAGTGACCCCGCTGCCGTCCCGAACATGGTGCCGTACCACGATTTACGCACGATTCTCGCCGCCCATCGCGGACTCGGCAGCGACGCGGACTGGGACGTACAGGTCTCGGAAGACGGTCTGCGACAGGCAGCCGAGGCGAGCCTCGACGAGTTGCGCCGACGCGAACGCCGGGACATCGACATCGTTGCTTCCGACCTGTTTCGAGATGCCGGCAGCAACGCCACCCACACGATCAACCATGCGAGCAATGTGGTGCTCAGTGCTCTCGCGCAGCGGATACTCGATCACCTGAATACCGGCAGCACGGTCCGGGATCCGGGACGCGAGTTGCTCGGAGGTGTTCGAGCGCCCGTCGAGGGACGAGTGCTGAATGCTCTGGGCCTGCACGGCGATCCGCGGCCGAACTGGTCGGTCGACGGCGCTCCCCTGTCGCCGGATTCCGTTCACCGCGCTCACCTGCAGTGGTACGCAGATCGTCCCGAATTCGTCGGTGCGGCGCTCGAACGTCACGCCGAGCTGATCCGAACCCTGGAGCTGGCACCGTGACCGGGACGGTACATCATCTGGTGCTGGGGCCGAACGAGCACGGTGTCGTCCGTTGCGCACGCGAATTGGCCTCCGCAACAGCGAGTCCGGTGATCTCCGATCTCGAGCATCTGCCCCTCGACACTGCGATCCACGTGCACTTCACCGACCGGTTGTTCGGCCGTACTGCGGAGGAGGCAGCGGATGCTGTCGTCGCCTTCGCGCAGCGGCACCGCGCACCGATCACCCTCACGGTGCACGATGTGCCGCAGGCATCCGACGGCCACGCATTCGAGGCTCGGAAGGACTGCTACCGACGTGTGATCGACTGCGCAGCGACGGTGGTGGTCTCCAGCATGCACGAGCAGCTGCTGCTCGAGAACGTCCTGAACAGTCGGCACGACGTTCGGGTGATCCCGCTCCCGATCGGACGCGCGGCGGCGCGGACCGAAGAACGGGTCGCCCCGCGAAGAGTCGTCGGTGTACTCGGATTCGTCTATCCGGGCAAGGGGCACGAGGAGGTACTCGATGCCATGACGTCGCTGGACACCGACGTCGACGTTCTCTCGATCGGGTCCGCGTCACCGGGCCACGAATCCATGATCGGCGAACTCGGTCGTGCTGCAGAGCAACTCGGTCGATCGTTCACCTCGACCGGTTTCGTTCCCGATGCCGAGCTGGGCGAGATCCTGCGGTCGGTCGCGATTCCCGTCGCGTTCCACCGACACATATCGGCATCGGGTTCGATCAATTCCTGGATCGCGGCAGGCCGTCGGCCGCTCGTCCCGCGAGGTCGGTACGTGGAGGAAATGGAGACCAACTCCCCCGGGGCGCTGTGGATTCACGAGAATTCGGTCGAGGGCCTGGCCGCTGCGATGGCGGAGGCTCTACGCCATCCCGACAGGACATGGCGCAAACACGACGTGGTCACCTACCCCACGCTCGAGCAGGCAGCCGCGCTGTACCGCGCACTGTTCGACGAACAGTGCGCGACAGCGGCGGAAAAGCTATCCGACGGCCGGTGGGTGGTACCGGGCAATCGGTGGGATCTCGCCGGGCCCGTCGATCGGGATCCGCGAGTATCCGTGGTGATCCCGTACTTTTGCCAGCAGCGTCAGCTGGAGTTCGTACTCACCGCGCTGACACTGCAGAGCTACTCGGCCTCCCTGCTCCAGGTGATCGTGGCCGACGACGGGTCGCCCGAAGCACCGGACGTCGACGCCTTTCGGCCCGCTCTCGACATCACCGTCGTTCGACAGGAGGATCTCGGCTTTCGCGCGGCGGCTGCGCGCAATCTCGGCGCATCGGCCGCCGACGGGGAGATTCTGTGTTTTCTGGACGCGGACACCGTTCCCGAACCCGGGTACATCGCGGAATCGGTACGGCTGACGGGGGCAGTTCCCGATGCCCTCACCGTGGGTCGGCGACGCCACGCCGATCTGACGGGCTGGTCCGCCGAGAACGTGGCCGGGTGGTTCGGCGGCGGATCGTCCGGACCACCGGAATTGTCGGAGCCAGGGTGGCTTCGGGACGGGTATTCCCGCTCGCGCGACCTGCTCGATGCCGATCGACGTTCGTACCGGTACGTCATCAGCGCAGTCATGTCGTGCAGCCGTCAGCTGTTCTCCGAGATCGGTGGATTCGACGAAACCTTCGTCGGATACGGCGGAGAGGA
Organism: Rhodococcus sp. IEGM 1330; assembly: GCF_033142445.1. Taxonomy (NCBI): domain Bacteria; kingdom Bacillati; phylum Actinomycetota; class Actinomycetes; order Mycobacteriales; family Nocardiaceae; genus Rhodococcus; species Rhodococcus sp. IEGM 1330. The sequence continues at coordinate 142,469 of NZ_JAWLSB010000001.1, read as the reverse complement.
CTGGGATTTCGCGCATCGGGCCTACGACGCCGGTGCCCTCCTTGCGCACCTGCCCCGAGCGGTCGCCTGGCACGACGGACCCGAATGGGCCGAGCGGACGGGCGGGGATCGCGAACGCAAGAATCTCGAAGCCCTGATGCTGTCCTCGCGTATCACCGACCCTGCGGCTCGCACTCACGGCCTCGTCTACGCGGTGCCCGAGATCGTCGTGGTCGTGGAGTCCGCCGGACACAGCTCGGCCTCGCTGCTGTCCACTGTGGGATCCGTTCTACGCGAGCGCGATTGCGCGGTGTGGATAGACGGGCCGGACGCGGCGTCGTTGCGGGAGCAGTGGGGCGACGTCGACCCCCGCGTCCATCTGGGTCGGCCCGCTGACACCGGCCGCAGCCACATCGTCGTGCACGTGCGCGGACTCGTGGTGTTCGGTGCGCACGCACTGCGTCGAATGCTGGCGACCGGTGCCGATCGCATGACCGTGGACGTCGGCGGCAGTGGTGTCGTCGAGTGTCGCAGTTCGCGTTCGAGTGCGCGTGCGGCGCGGTGGGCCGATGCGCTCGGTCGTGATCCGCTCGACGTGGCCGGAGATCTCTTCGGGCACATGCACCGCACAGCCGTCGAATTCGGGATCTCGACCGGTGAACATCAGCCGAATCTGTCCTGGTGACGGGGAATACGGTGCGGCGGCTACTGATGGAACAATGGATGTCCGCGCTCGTCGGGGACAACGTAACAGCAAGGTCGGGTGAACAATGAACAGAACGCTGCATTCGATGATCTGGATGATGGCGATCATAGCCTTCGTCGCATTGATCTGGGGCACAGTCGGTTACGTGTACGCCGACGAACACCCGCTGCGCCGTGCGGCGTTCGTCGGTGGCGGAGTGTTGATCTCGGGATGGCTGATCGTGTTCGCTGCTGTGGGCATCAAGATCTCGCGACTGAAAGCGCGCCGGAGAGCGAGTAACTCCGACGACGACTGACAACTCGGCCGGGGTGCCGATTGAGAACGTCGTCGGCGGGTACTCCGCTTCGAAGTCTCGACGCGCAATCGCCGGTCACCTGCTCGTCGAGTTCCTCTCAGTCAGTGCCGAGCAAGGGTTCTCGATGGTCAATCAACGCAGTACGTCGAAGCAGCATGGTATTCCGGCACGACCGGCGACTCGCGAGGAGTATCTGTCGACCTGGTCGACGCTGCACAACGGCATCGATCCTTCCTCGTCGGCGTTGGTGTCGGGTTGGCTTCGCGTCGTGTATTCGCTGAGCGCGCCGCTGGTTCGCGCGTCCGTGTCCGCGCACGCCGTCACCCTCACCGCCGTAGTCGTGGCAGGGGCGGCAGTGGCGCTGTCGCGACCCGGCACCTCGGCACCATTGATCGCAGCTGTGCTGATCGTGATCTCCGGCCTGCTCGACGGTATCGACGGCGGAGTCGCGATGATCGGCCGTTCCCAATCCCAGTGGGGGTACTTGCTCGACACCGTCGCCGATCGCTGCAGCGACCTGCTGCTACTGGCGAGCGGTCTTGCTCTGGGAGCCCCGATGCCGCTCGTCGTTGCGGTCGGTGTGACGACGTTGCTGCACGAGATGGCCCGTGCCCGCGCGGTGGGTTCCGGTATCGATGATGTCGGCTTCCTGACGGTATGGGAGCGTCCCTCGCGGGTGATCGCGGCTGCGGTCACGGCGACGGTCGCCGGTGCCGCTCCGGCTACTGCCGGAACATCGGCGACCATCGGAATGTCGGTGACGTGCGCGCTCGCAGTTGTCGGGTTCAGCCAGTTGATGTTCGGGTTGCATCGTCGTGCCGATCGAACTCGGCCGTGACCAGCCAGCCGGCGAGGGCCAGCACGTGGAACACGAACATCCACAACATGATTGCGACCCCGCCTCCGATCGCGGTGAGGCCTCCGAACGGCGCACCCAGGTCCACCGGTATCGCCAGGAACAAGATGAATCCGTGTACGAATCCGGTGATGATGGACGAGGTGACGAGTGATCCGACGATCAACGCCCGCCAGCCCACCGCGCGTGGCGCAATCACGCGATAGGTCCACGCCAAGGGGACCGACAGGATCACCCACAGGCAGTTGAAGCCGAGGAACACGCGCAGCGCCATGGCACCGATTCCGCCGCCCCCGGTCGATGCTTCGAGCAACCGCGCAACACAGAGGACCCCTGCCAGCAAGACCGGTGCAGCGGCGAAGAACGGCACCATCGCCAACCGACCCCGCCAACCGGTGAACGATTCTCGAGTCGGAGCGAACCGCACGATCGCCCGGCGCAGACCCTCTCCGTAGAACGTCGCGGGGAAGATGGCAATCAGCACGCCGATCGGGCCGAGTTCGACTCCGGCCGTGGCCAATCCATCCACTGCCGCGCGAGCACCGAGGGCGTCGGGCAACAACGCCGACATGGCGTCGAATCCGCCGCGCACCCAGTCCGCCGACACCAACAGACTGCACGCGCGGATGGCCAGAAGCAGCAGCGGTACCACAGCGATGACGGCGTAGAACGTCAGGCCGCCCGCGATCAAGGTGGTGTCCTCGCGGGCGAATCCGGCTTTGATCGCGCCGACTCCCCGCGTTGCCCGGGTGCGTATCGAGGTCATCTCGCGCGTGCACGGAAGAACACGCCGACCGTCACGGCGTCATTCAAGGGTGACGTCCACTCCGTCGATGACCTTGAGAAACGGGCAGATCGAAGTCGCCTGCGCCAACACTGCTTCGGCGTCATCGGTGCCTGGAAGAGAGACCGCGAGGGCGAACGTCGCGTCGTAGCCGGATGCATCCGAGTCGGTGAGTACGACGGTGCCCTTCACCGCGAGTTCGTCGACGCTACCCCCGACGGTTCCGAGCGCGATGCGCAGAGATTCGACCAAGCAGCTCGACAGTGCGGCGGCCATCAGCTGTTCCGGGTTGGTGTGCTCCCCCGGCCCTCCGAGTTGCTTCGGTTCTCGGACACCGAGGGACAGAACCCCGTCGTCGGAGGTGACTCCCGTCGCGGTGGCAGAGACAGTTGCTGTGTACAGCTGGGTGTTCATCGATGACGGATGTCCAGTCGGCTGCCGATCGAAACCGGCGGGGCTCGCGGCGCACGACGAGACTGAAGGGTACGTGTCGATGTTCACACATCGAAAGCCTCAGTTTGACCGAACCTACCGACGGGTAACGCTGCTGTCAGGGCCGAGCATCACGCTGTGACCCACAGGCATCGGCCAGAGAAAATCGACCACCCGACCGAAAGGGGAGCACCATGAGCACATCCACGTTGATCGCGCAGTTGCGCATCGCACTGCAGCTGACGAACACCGAAATCCAGATCGCGGAAACTCGCGTCGTTCAGGCGCGCACCGAGGCGGTACGTAGGGAGTTGACTCAGAACGCCGCGAACGGCCGTGAGCGCGCGGCAGCCATCGAAGAATCCCTTCGCGGACTCGGCGGACTACCCGAACTCGTCGCACCATTCCTGGGCCGCACACTCGCTGCCGTCAAGACGGTCGCGGAGCAGGCACAGCCTTTCGACGAGGCCCTGCTGGGCGATCTCGCACTCGAGCAGCAATTGCTGGGCCGCGCCAAGTACATCAAGGCACTGGCCACGGCAGCGAACGAGCCCACCGTCGTCGCACTGGCGACCCGGCTGGCCACCGCGCACACCGCAACCGTTGAATGGCTCGAGACGGTGCTCGCGGAAGATGCACTGGGCGGACCCGCAGCGCTGCGTCGCACTCCGTTTCAGGCCGCCGCAGGCACCGCGGTCAAGATCGTCAACGCTCCGGCAACCTGGTCGGCTCGCAGTCTCGACCGCGCACTGGACGCAGCTCGCGCCACCCCGGACCGCCTCGCCGCGCTTCTGGGCCGCGGCGCTCACGCCGGTGACGTGGCTGTCAGGACTCTGACGGCAAGTCGCGACGCAGCGCTCGAGGCGGCCGAGGACGTCACCCGCAGCGAGGGAGTCGACAGTGTCGCCGACGCGATCCATACCGCACGGTCGGCCAGCGGAACCCTGGACGCCGACGAGCTGCCGATCGCAGACTACGACGACCTGAACGTCTCGGACGCCGTCGCCGCGATCAAGGACCTATCGAACCCGACCGACGTTCGCACCGTCGTGACGTACGAAGAGGCACACAAGAACCGCCACGGAGTCGTGTCCGCAGGACAGGCGCGCGTGGCAGCAATCGCCAAGGATGTCATCTCCATCGATTGATGTAGATCGACCGACCCTTCTGCGAATACCGATGCGGCCCGTGAACTTCCGGGCCGCATCGCTGTATTCGAAGCCCTACGCCTTCAGCAGAACCTTGATGGCACCGTCCTGCTTGTTCCGAAAGATCTCGTACGCCGGCCGTGACGGCTCACGAACACCTGTGCGGACAGCGATTGGTACCGCCCCGCGATGGGTAGCCTCAAGTATGACCGAGCTTCTGTCCGCCCGCCCGACCGCCGCACGCTCCCCCGTCCTGCCGGTGCCGTGCGGGCCGATTTCGAATTCCGTCGTACGCTGCTTGACCAGAGGTGAGCCGGGCAATACCTCGATCCTGCCGACTCTCACGGACGTCGATTCCACGTCACGAGACGTACAACTCACCCTGCTGATCTGCTACGAATTGCACTATCGCGGCTTTGACGGTGTCGCCGACGCATGGGAGTGGGACCCCGACCTTCTCCGCCTGCGAGCAACACTCGAATCCGCTTTCCTCGAGTACGTTCGGGCTCACGTCGAACCCGGGCACGACGCGGCCGCGGAGATGGACTCCCTGTCCGTCGAGGCGACCTCGGGAACCGGCCCGTCGTGGTTTCTGCGGGACGAGGGCTCGTGGGAGCAGATGCGCGAGTATTTCGTACATCGGTCGATCTACCATCTCAAGGAAGCCGATCCGCACGCCTGGGCCATCCCCCGGTTGACCGGTCAGGCCAAAGCTTCGTACGTAGCAGTCGAATTCGACGAATACGGCGGCGGGAAGGGTGATCGCGTCCACCAGAAACTGTGGGCCGACTCCATGGCGGCCGCCGAGCTCGACGCGTCGTACCTCGGATACGTCGACCGTGTTCCCGCTCAGACTCTCGCGTGGGTGAACCTGATGTCGCTCTTCGGTCTGCACCGAGGACTCCGTGGTGCCACGGTGGGACATCTTGCCGCCACCGAGATCACGTCGTCGCCGGGCTCACAGCGGTACGTACACGGTCTGACGAGGTTAAAGGCACCCCAGGCATGCATTGCGTTCTACGCAGAGCACGTCGAGGCGGATGCGATGCACGAGCAGGTACTTCGGCACGATGTCGTCGGAAATCTACTCCGCGACGAGCCCGAGCTCGAGGCCGATGTGGTGTTCGGAATGCGCGCACTGGATTTCGTGGAGAACGAACTCGCCGATCACGTGATGTCGCGCTGGTCCGCCGGTCGGTCCTCGCTGGACTGAGCCGGCCGTTTCTTGGCGCGATGGCTGGTGTCGCACAACGGATAGTTCTTGCTCCGTCGGCATGTGCACACCGCCACCGCGAATCGGTCGGAACACACTCGTGTGCCGTCGTCCAACTCGATCTCGACAGGCCCGTCGATGACAATCGGCCCACCCTTGACGATGCGGACGATGGTGCGTTTCGTTGTGGACGCCGCGGGACCATCGTTGCCGCCGACGGCACTGCCCTCATCGTCGGTCGGCACGAATGACCACCAGATCCTCGATGTCGCGGGATGCTTCGAGCAGTCCGACCTGCTCGAGCCAGGCAGCCCTCTCCGTCATGACCGGGCCGAACGAGATCGATCGACGTGCGGCCACGGACACCGTCATGCCAGTACGGCGCAGCATCGCCTCGGTTCGTGCAGGGTCGGAGTACTCCGACTGCACCACCATCAGAGTCCCGCCGGGAACGAGCAAGTCGTGGGCGGCAGCGCACAGCGGATCCAGCACCACTCGGCCGTCGTGGCCGCCGTCCCACGCTCGGTGCGGACCGACACCTTCGGGCACCGCCTCCGAGGGCACGTACGGCGGATTGCACAGAACCACGTCGAACGGCTCGAGCATCGCCGCGTCCGCGAACGACCCGAGGCGGGCGTCGACGACGACATCCAGGGCGGCAGCGTTGCGGCGAGCGCACGCCACCGCGAGCGGCGAGATGTCGAACGCCAGCACTTCACGTGCCCCCAACGACGCCGCAGCGAGCGCGACGGCACCGCTACCGGTACACATATCGAGCACCCGGGCACCCCGCACCACCCCGGCCCGCGACGCCATCTCACACAGGAGCCATGAATCGTCCTGCGGCTCATACACTCCGGGGTCTGCGTGTACCACGCGGGTGGATCTGAACGTGTCGAATTCCGCCGTCGTCATCGAGGTGTCCTCTCGGAGATCGTCATCGCAAGACGTGCCCTCTCGGGCTGTGTGCCGAGCGTGGACTCCACTCGAAGGTGGAAGCTGTATGCCCGATTGCACCGGTCGCAAACAAGCCGCTTGAAACCGCACGAATCGGGTAGTCCAACTACAACCTGCGGTGAAGCAAACGCCGCTGTTCGCCCGTGTCGGGCCCACACCGTCTGCGTCGGCATCACTGCCCGCGTCGTTCATCGAGGAGATTCTCTTGTCGGTTCTACCCTCCATCGACCCTGTTCCCACCGTCGTCGTACCGTCGCTCAGGCAGGTGTTTCCGGCACCGACTGCTGGTGCCGGCATCACCGTCACCGAACTCGGCGGTGCCACCGTCGTTCGCATCGTCGGAGAATTCGGTCGTCAGGATCTCGGCGTGCTGGCGGAGACACTCGGTGATGCATCGGTCGAAGGTTCTCGGTTGGTGCTCGATCTGAGCGCAGTAGACGCGGTGCCGGCAGGCACGGCGGCAATTCTCGATGCCACGTCGATGCACCTGAGCCGGTGGGGCACTCGACTGGCTGTGGTCGGTTCGATCGAGTCGACCCGAGCGCTGGCCGCGGACGCACGCGGCCGCACCGCATTTCACACCACTCTCGACGCTGCACTCGCATACACAGAGATTTCGGCTTGACATCGGCAGGCGTCGACGGCCGCCACGACGTTCTCGTTCTCGGCGGCGGCAACGCGGGCGTCAGCGCGGCAGCACGCGCAATTCGGCTCGGTATCGACGATGTAGCAGTCATCGAACCCCAGTCCGTGCACACCTATCAGCCACTGCTGTCGTATGTCGGCGGCGGCCAAGCCCGACTCAGCGACGCCGAGCGAACCCAACGTTCGGTGATGCCGAAGAGCAGCACCTGGATCCAGGACACGGTAGCCCGAGTCGACCCCTACGAGAAGGTGGTCACGACCGCCTCCGGTCGGCGCTACGGCTATCGAGACCTGATCATCGGGACCGGTCTGGTGCCCGATCACGACGCTCTTCCCGGAATCACCGCAGCCGCCGACTCGGACGCGGTGACGAGCAACTACCTGGGTCGCGCAGAGAAGACCTGGCAACTGATCTCCCACTTCCCGTCACCCGAGGTCGGCGACTCCTCCAAGCGCGGCATGGCAGTGTTCACGGTGCCGCGGCCACCCGTGGGCTGCACCGGCACCACGCTCAAACCACTGTTCCTGGCCGCCGCCCACTGGCGGGCGACCGGGCAACTCGCCGACATCGACATCACCCTGGTGATCGACCGCGAGGGTCTACTCGATGTGCCTCGGCTGGATTCGGTGTTGCTCGATCAGCTCCGCGATCTCGGCGTCCGGATACTGCATCGCACAGCAGTGACCGCGCTTTCCCCAGAAACTCGGCAGATCACCGTCACCGATCACCTCGGCGCACAGGAGATCATCGACTACCGGATGCTGCACCTGGTGCCACCGTTTCGCGGACAGCCGTGGGTCGAGTCGTCGAAACTGACCGGAGAGGGACAGCACGGACTGGTCGATATCGACCCCCGCACCCTGCGACACCGCGAACACAGCGAGATCTGGGCCGCCGGTGACGGTGCCGGAATCGACACCGATTCTTCCGGCGGTGGGCTGAGAAAGCAGATAACCGTTCTGATCGACAATCTGCTGGCCGCCAGAGCCGGACGAGAAATGTCCTGGTACGACGGGTACACCGTGGCACCCGTGACGATCGACGCCCACCGTCTCGTTGCGGCCGAGTTCGACCGAACCGGGTCACTCACGCCCTCGCTACCGTCGTTTCTCGATCCACTGAAAGCGCGACGATCGGCCTGGCTGTTCGACCGCTACGGCCTGCCACTGAGTTACTGGAACATGATTCTCCGCGGACGGCTCTGACAGCACCGCCCATCGATCAGTCGAGTTCGAGCACTGCCATCAAGCCGTGCGGATCCTCGAAGTCGACGTCGTGGCCGTCTTCGCGCAGACCGGCGGCCGCGTCGTCGAGGAGCCGACGCGCCACGTCGTCCATCGCGCGAACGTGGTTCAGATCGAGGGTAATTCGGTGCTGGGCGCCGATGCCCTCGGCCAGGGTGGCCAGTACCGATTCGGCTCCGGCGAAACGTAGGTCACCTTGCAGTTGCACGATCGTGGAGTTCTCACCCGTCACCTCACGAATGGCCGACGTACCAGTCGGTGCTACATGCATCATGTGCAATTCGAGATCCCGAGAGAGACGCTCGAACACGGCGACTCCCCGCACACTGTTTCCGTGTTCGTTCAACTTGGGCGACAGCACAGCCAACCCGACCTGCCCCGGCAGCACACCGACGATCGCACCGGCGACCCCACTCTTGGCCGGAATACCTACCGCCGCAACCCAACTCCCCGATCCGTCGTACATCCCGCAGGTGGACATCACCGACAGCACGTGACGATTGACCGCGCCGTCGATCAACCGTTCCCCGGTGATCGGATCGACTCCTCCGTTGGCCATCACCGACGCAATCGTGGCCAGGTCCACACAGTTGACGTCCACCGAACACTGGCGGGCGTAGCCGTCGACCACCTCGGCCGGATCGGCTGCGAGAACTCCGACGGATTTGAGAAGGTATGCGATCGCGGTATTGCGATCGTCCGATTCGATCTCGGCTTCGTAGACAGACGTGTTGGTGCTCAATTGCCTTCCGGCGCAGCGGCTGTGCAAGTCCCTGACGCGTTCGGCGCGCTCCTGCGCAGAGCTCCCCCGAATCATCGAGTGCACAGCGAGTGCGCCTGCGTTGATCAGCGGATTGCGCGGTCTACCCGTGTCGCGTTCGAGCGAGATCTCGTTGAACGAATCGCCGGACGGTTCGACGTCGGTGGCCTCCAGCATTCGTTCGAGTCCGTTGTCTTCGACGGCCAACGCATACGCGAGGGCCTTGGAAATGGACTGGATGGAGAACTCGGTGTCGCGATCACCTGCGGCGTAGACCGATCCGCTGACGGTCGCAAGGGCCACCGCGAATGTCTCGGGGTCTGCTCGCCCGAGTTCGGCGTTACCCTCCGCGACTGCACCGCCGTCGAGTTGTCGGCAATCGTCGAGGACGGATTCGAGGTAGCGGGTGATCGGTGACTCCATCTCATCACGCTAACTCGACGCGGAGGTCACTTTCGCATCGCCCGATTCAGTGCTCGCGCTCGGAGTTCGTCGTCGATGCGCTCTGAAACATTTCCAGGAAAGAGCCGAAGCCCTTGCCACTCGTCGCAGTGTTGTCGCGTGTGTCCTGTGCGGGTCCGACCGCCGCGTTGTCTGATTCCATGACACAGATGGTGCCGTTCGGACATTTCAGCGGATCTGGGGGCACTGTCACGATAGGGCAACAAAAGGTAACGAAACGATAACGGCCACCGAGGTACCGCCGTCGTGACGAGTAACAAGTGGCCGAGGGAGTTCTCGGGTTCGCGAACGACCGAACCTCGACGTGCGCGGTTTGTCGGATCGGCGACTGTAAAGTCAGGCCCGACCGAAAGGACGATGTGACGCACGCGACACCTGGACGGCGCACGGTATCGCGTCGCTCTTTCTTCACGGCTGTGGTGGCCGGCTCGACGTTGATGCTCGTGACGCGGACGACGGCCTCTGCAGAGCCGCCCGACAGTGACGAACCCGAACAGGTACTCACCACGCTTCCCGCCGACTCCGATCTGGTGATCCTCGAGGTGCGCGGGGACGGATCCGTGCACTGCGCCTTACCCCGCGCCGAGATCGGACAGGGGCTCACCACCTCGGTGGCGATGCTGATAGCAGAAGAGCTGGACATCCCACTCGACAAGACCGTCGTGTCACTCTCACGCGGCCGACAGGAACTGATCGGAAACCACTACACGGGCGGCTCCAACTCCATCCAATCTCTCTGGGAGCCCACGCGATCCATCGCTGCGACGGCACGGGCGCGGCTGCTGCGCGCTGCCGCCGATCGGTGGGGTGCCGACGTCGCCACGCTGAGGATCGTCGACGGTGTCGTCATTGCACCGGACGGACGGGCGGCGCACTTCGGCGAGCTGGCAGCCGCTGCCGCGGCTCCGGAACTGCGCTTCGAGGCGGTGGACCCGAAGTCGGAGGAAGATCTGACGGTCGTCGGCACACCGACCACGCGCCAGGATGCTCGCGCGATCGTCACCGGTCGGCTCACCTACACGCTCGATCTCGACGTGCCCGACGCCATGCCTGTCGTCGTCCGACGCCCACCGACGATCAACGGAACCGTCGCCTCGGTGGACGAGGCGGCGCTGCGAGCGATGCCGGGGGTCATCGATGTTGCCGTCGTGTCCACCGGGGTCGCCATCATGGCGCGCACCTTCGGATTCGCGCTCGCCGCGAAGGACGCCGCGGTGGTCACGTGGAACGCCGGAACCATCGACGACGAGTCCACCGATTCCATCCAGGACAGGCTTCGGCGCAGCACCCCGGCGTTCACTGGTTTCGGCGGAGTGGGTAGGCCCGAGCTGCCGGGCGAAACGAAACTGAACGTCGATTTCGACTTCGCTCCCGTCTCGCATGCCGCGATGGAAACCAATTCGGCAGTCGCCGACGTGCGATCCGATCGCGCGGACGTCTGGGCATCGATGCAGCTACCCAATTACGCCGGGCAGAAAATTGCTCTGACACTGGGCATTCCGTTGAATCGGGTCACCACCCACGTGATGAACGGGGGCGGCTCGTTCGGCAGGCGGCTCTACTTGGACGGCCCGCTGGAGGCCGCCGTGATCTCGCGAGCAATGGGCAAACCGGTACGGCTGATGTGGTCGCGGGTGGACGACATGCGGCACGGTCGAGCCCGGCCCGCGGTACACACCAAGTTCGATGCGGTCCTCGCCCGCGGCGCGGTGATCTCCTGGGAGCAGCGCGTGGCCGCAGTGTGTACCGATTTCGACGGCGGTTTCGGTGACCTCGTCACCGACGCATCGGCACCGTCCCCGCTGATCTCCCAGACGCTGTTCCACAGCACCCGCGACCCGTACTCGTTCACCGACAGCAGTATCAGGACCCTCGTCGAGGTACCGATGGAGATGCCAACCGGCAGTTGGCGATCGGTGTTCTCCGGAACGGTACGTACCGCGGCCGAGATCATGGTGGATCGCATCGCCGACGCCCTCGATACCGATCCGCTGGAGCTACGCGTCGGGGCGGTGGCGAGCGACCGCCACCGTGACGTACTGCGCACGCTCGCCGCAGAGGGCAACTGGGGTGCAGATCTCGGCCCCGGCCGCGCGCAGGGCATAGGGTTCCATGCCGAATTCGGTTCCAGTGCAGGATATCTCGTCGAGATAGATGCGCAGGACCCGCAAACGCCCCGCGTGAGGAAAGCCGTCATCGTCGTAGACGTCGGCCGCGTGGTCAACCCCCGCAGCCTCGAGGCCCAGATGATCGGCTGCCTGATGGACGGCATCTCGACCACCCTCAGGGCCGGACTGCACTACGAGCAGGGGCTGCCGCTCGAAGGTAGTTACTCGCAGTTCCACTATGCCCGCCAACGCGATTCACCACCGGATGTACGGGTGGTGATCATGCCGCCCACCACCGAGAACCCTGGTGGCGCAGGAGAATTGGGAGTGCCCGCTGCTGCCGCCGCGGTGGCCAACGCATACGCACGCGCCACCGATACCACCCCCACCAGCTTCCCGATCCTGTTCGACGTCGACTTCGAACCGTTCCCGAAATGAGGATCCATGGCTGAACAGAAGTTCGTCGTCAACGGGGTCGCGGTGTCGGTCGACCTACCCGACGACATGCCGTTGCTCTGGGCCCTGCGAGACGAACTCGGTGTCCGCGGCCCCAAGTACGGGTGCGGCATCGGCGTGTGTCACGCCTGCACGAGCCATCTCGACGGGGAAGAGGTGCTCGCCTGTGTCACACCGGTCTCCGATGCCGTCGACAAAGAGGTCACGACCATCGAAGGACTCGCGGACGGCGATGTTCTCCATCCGGTGCAGCAGGCGTGGATCGACGAGGACGTCTCCCAATGCGGCTACTGCCAGCCGGGCCAGATCATGGCTGCCGTCGCACTGCTGAAGCGTATCCCCGACCCGACCGACGAGGACATCGACACCATCGAGAACGTCTGCCGGTGTGGTACCTATCCCCGAATCCGACGGGCCATCAAGGCGGCCGCTGAAGCGATGTCGCAGCGCTGATCGAAAAGTTTTCTGCCACAGCACAACACCCCGCGAACAACAGGTTCGCGGGGTGTTGTGTGAACTACCCGATTCAGCTCAGTTCGAAGCGATCGAGCATCATGACCTTGTCCCAGGCCGCGACGAAGTCCTGGACGAACTTGTCCTTTGCGTCGTCGCAGGCGTACACCTCTGCGAGAGCACGCAATTCGGAGTTCGATCCGAACACCAGGTCGTTACGGGTTCCGGTCCACTTCGTCTCACCGGTCGAGGCATCCTTGGCCTCGTAGATGCCGTCCTCCGCGGTGGGGACCCATTCGGTGCCCATGTCGAGGAGATTGACGAAGAAGTCGTTGGTGAGCGTTCCGACCTTGTCGGTCAGGACGCCGTGCGACGACTTTCCGAAGTTGGCTCCGAGCACACGCAGTCCGCCGACGAGCACGGTCATCTCGGGTGCGCTGAGCGACAGCAGGTTCGCCCGATCGACGAGGTTGAACTCGGCCGGAAGCTTCTGGCCCTTTCCGAGGAAGTTGCGGAAACCGTCGACCTTCGGCTCGAGATCGGAGAACGAATCGACGTCCGTCTGCTCCTGCGTGGCATCCATGCGGCCCGGTGTGAACGGGACCGAGACCCCCGATGCCTGCTCGAGTGCGGCAACGCCACCGAGCACGACGAGGTCGGCGAACGAGACAGTTCCGGAGAACGACTGCTGCACACCTTCGAGGACTCGGATGACCTGTGCGAGCTCGTCGGGCTCGTTGACCTCCCAGCCGGCCTGCGGCTGCAGGCGCAGACGGCCACCGTTGGCTCCGCCTCGCTTGTCGCTCACGCGGAACGACGATGCCGCTGCCCAGGCAGCCGAGATCAGCTGGTCCTGAGTCAGGTCGGAACCGAGGATCGTCTGCTTGAGCTCGGCGATCTGCGCGTCGTCGATCAGCTCGTGATCGACGGCCGGGATCGGGTCCTGCCAGAGCAGGGGCTCCGCCGGAACCTCGGGGCCGAGGTAACGCGAGACCGGGCCCATGTCACGGTGGGTGAGCTTGAACCACGCCTTCTGGAATTCCTCTGCGAGTTCCTCGGGATGGTCGAGCCAGCGACGGGTGATCTGCTCGTAGATCGGGTCGACGCGCATCGCGATGTCGGAGGTCAGCATCGACGGGTGGCGACGCTTGGTGGGATCGGCAGGGTCGGGAACGAGATCTGCGCCCTCGCCGTTCTTCGGGCGCCACTGATGCGCACCTGCGGGGCTCTTGTGGAGCTCCCACTCGAATCCGTACAGCGTCTCGAGGAAGCTGTTGTCCCACTGGGTGGGCGTGGGGGTCCAGATGACCTCGAGGCCACTGGTGATCGCATCTGCGCCGACACCACTCTGGTAGCTGTTCTTCCAGCCCAGGCCCATCTGCTCGATGGGTGCGCCCTCGGGCTCGGCACCGATGTGCTCGTCGGGGTCCGCTGCGCCGTGTGTCTTACCGAACGTGTGTCCGCCGACGGCGAGTGCCGCGGTCTCGATGTCGTTCATGGCCATCCGGCCGAAGGTTTCGCGAATGTCCAACGCGGACTGCACCGGATCCGGGTTGCCGTTGGGGCCTTCGGGGTTGACGTAGATCAGGCCCATCTGCACTGCGGCCAAGGGGTTTTCGAGACTCGTGCGGTCACCGTTGTAGCGCTCGTCTCCGAGCCAGGTCTGCTCCGGGCCCCAGTAGACGTCCTCGTCCGGCTCCCAGGCGTCGACGCGTCCGCCGGCGAAGCCGTAGGTGGGCAGGCCCATCGATTCGATGGCGACGTTACCGGTGAGCACGATGAGGTCGGCCCAGGAGAGCTTGCGACCGTACTTCTGCTTGACCGGCCAGATCAGACGGCGAGCCTTGTCCAGGCTCGCGTTGTCGGGCCAGCTGTTCAGGGGTGCGAAGCGCTGCATGCCCGCTCCGGCACCGCCGCGTCCGTCCTGCTTGCGGTACGTGCCTGCGGCGTGCCACGCCATGCGAATGAAGAAGGGGCCGTAGTGACCGAAGTCGGCAGGCCACCAGGGCTGCGAATTGGTCATGAGGGCTTCGATGTCGCGCTTGACCTCAGCGAGGTCGAGGGAGTTGAACTCGGCTGCGTAGTCGTAATCCGCACCCATCGGATCGCCGACGGCCGGGTTCTTCTTGAGGATCTTCAGATTCAGGGCCTTGGGCCACCACTCACGGTTGCTTCCACCTTCGACGGGCGTAGGCATCGAGTCGTGCATGACGGGACACTTGCCGCCCGACTCCTGTGGCTGATCCTCGTTCATCTCTTTTTCGCGTGTTACGTGATCTTCAGACACGTGCTTCCTTCCAAGGTGTGACGATCGGGCTGTGATCGGTGGTCACGAACTACGGTGCGTTCGAGACCGGGGAGGGAACTGAACGGGAACTGCCGGCTGCTCGCGAGCAGCCGAACACTGTGCGCAGAAGCCCCAGTAGATGACTTCCGCCTCGTCGATCGTGAAACCGACGGAGTCCGATGCGGTGAGGCACGGCGTCTCGCCCACCGCGCAGTCCACGTCGGCGATGACGCCACACGAGCGACACACCGCGTGATGGTGGTTGTCTCCGACGCGTGACTCATACCGCGCGGGCGAACCCGCCGGCTCGATCCGCCGCACCAGGCGCGCCACCGTCAGCGCATTGAGGACGTCGTACACCGTCTGCCGCGACACCTCGGGCAGCACCGATCGCACGAGTCCGAGGATCGTGTCGGTGTCTGCATGAGGATTGGATCCGACGACCTCGAGCACCGCGACCCTGGGACGGGTCACGCGCATGTCGGCGGTGCGTAACAGCTCCGCGTACGGTGAGATCGGCATCACAGTAATACTATCCTCCGCTTTTCTGGACAAAGTCAAGTATGCAGCCGAATTCGCCGGATGTCGACCTCAACGTCGCACAACAGCGTCGTCTCGGAGAAAACACGACTCCCACTGTTCGCTCTCCCGTCGCTCCCTCGTGGGATTCGACCCGGCCTCAGGCCAGTGCCAGGAACAGCTTCTCCAGTTCGGCCTCGGTCATCGGCTCCTTCTCGCCCGCGCTCTCGCCCGTCATGCATTCACGCAGACCGGTGGCCACGATCTTGAATCCGGCCTTGTCCAGCGCTCTGGAGACAGCAGCGAGCTGAGTGACGACGTCCTTGCAATCGCGACCGTTCTCGATCATCCCGATGACGCCGGCAAGCTGACCGTGCGCACGCTTGAGCCGGTTCAATACCAGTGCGATGCTGTCTTCGTCGCCGATCATGTCGATCCCCTCGATGGTTGTGGTGATGAACCCGATGGTACCCCCGGGGGCATTAAGCGGGATCGGATCCGGTACCACCCAGTGCCGCGATCGCCGCCTGCAGTTTCGCGGTGGCCTCGGAGGCGACCGCACCCAACTCGGGCTCACCGGTGACCTCGACCATGATGGCCGGGTTCATCGCCTCGACGACGACGGATCCCGCAACTGCCGTGTTCTCGCGGACCACCACGTTGCACGGCAACAGCAGACCGATCTGCTTCATCACTCCTACGGCGCGATGAGCAAGTCCCGGGTTGCATGCCCCCAGAATCACGTAACGCTCCATGTCCTCGCCGAGCTTGGCTTTCAGAGTAGCCTGCATGTCGATTTCGGTGAGAACTCCGAATCCTTGCTCCGACAACGCCTTTCTCGTGCTGTCGATCGCGGTGTCGAAATCGGTGTCGGTCAGTGTGGTGGACAATGCGATGTTCATGGTGACTCCTGAGAAATTGTCGTGTGGTGTGAGATGTCAGTGCGAAAAGCGGATGGAGGGCAGCAACGCGCGCAGCCACGCCGGCGACCACCAGGCACCGTGCCCGGTCAGTCGCAACAGCACAGGAAGCAGCACGAGTCGAACGAGGAACGCGTCGAGCAGTACAGCGACACCGAGGATGATGCCCATCTCCTTGGGTGGCAACGGTTCGGACAGTGCGAACGTGAAGAACACTGCCACCATCACCGCTGCTGCGGCGAAGATGACCCGCCCGGAGTGGGCCAACCCGTCGACCTGAGCAACCTTGGAGTCACCCGAGCGCTCGTAATGTTCCTTGGCGGTGGCCAGCAGGAACACCGTGTAGTCCATGGCGATGGCGAAGATCATCGCGAAGAAGAACACCGGGCCCCAGCCGTCGAGGAATCCTTGCGGTGTGAAGCCGAGCAGTGACGCGCCGCGGCCGTCCTGGAAGATCAACGTGGCGACTCCGAAGGCTGCGGCAGTCGACAGCAGGCTCACCAGAGTGCCGAGCAGCGCGATCAGCGGGGCCTGCAGCGCCACCAGAAGCAGCAAGAAACCGAGGACCAGGATGATCCCGACGACGATCGGCAGGTAGTCGTTCAAGGCCTGCTGAAGATCCAAGTTCTCCGCGGGTGCGCCACCGACGAGTGCCGAATCGGGCAGCGTGGCGCGCAGATCCGCGAGAATGGTACCCATCGCTTCGTCGGACGGATCCACCGACGGAATTGCCTGCAGCAGTGCATATCCCGACCCGTCGGTCGCACTCTGCGGCGGCGTCACCATCGAGATCCCGTCGACCCCCGCAGCGCCGGTCGCGGTGCCGAGAGCATCGGCGTCGGGAACCACGATCTGCAGCGCACCCGGCGCACCCGGCCCGAACCGATCCTGAACGAGCTCGTAGCCCTGGCGCACCGGTGCATCCTCGGGCACCACAGTGATCGACGGCATCGCCACCTTCAAGCCGAGTACCGGAAGTGCCAGGGCGATCAGGATTCCCACGGAGACGACGGCGAACGGCCACGGGTGCTTGTGCAACAACTCACCCCACGCCGCGAACCTCGGGGATCGATGCTCTTGCCGCTTGGCATACGGCAACGAGGCGGCGTTGACCTTGGGTCCGAGCGCCCCCAATGCCGCAGGCAGCAGCGTCATGGTCGCCAGCAACACGAAGGCGACGGCCAGCATGATCCCGACAGCCATCGTGCGCACCGCAGGCGCGGGGACCAGCAATACTGCGGACAAACTCACCAGCACCGTCAGCCCGGACAACACGACGGCTTTGCCTGCGGTATCCATGGTTTCGGCAACAGCTCCCCTGGGATCGGCGTTACGCAGCGCGTCGCGGAATCGAGCGACGATGAACAGGGCGTAGTCGATGCCGAGGGCAAGCGCGAACATCATCGCGAAATTCATGGCCCACACCGAGATCGGCGTGACACCGTTGAGCAGAACGAGGCCACCCGCGGACGCGACGAGTCCGGCGACGGTGAGCAGCAGCGGTAATCCGGCGGCGACGAGCGATCCGAACGCAAGCACCATGATCGCCAATGTGACTGGCCACGAGAACAGTTCGGCTTGGATCATCGCGTCGTGGTTCGCCTTGTTGAAGTCCGACCACAGGGCCGACGAACCGGTGGGATACACCTCGATTCCGTCGGTCGAGAGCGCGGTCAACCGCTCCTTCACGTCGTCGACGGCCTTCACCATCTCGTCGGTCGTGCCGTTCGCCCCGGCGATGACGATGCCGGTTCTGCCGTCCGGACTGATCGTCATGCCCGGTTGCGGCGCAACGACGTCCCCGAATCTGGTGTCACCGGAGAACATATCGGACACGTCGGTGATCACTGCCTGAACGGCGGGATCGGTGATGGATGCCGCGTCGGAGTGGACGACCACCTGCACCGCCGCCGAGGAATTACCGCCGAAGTGCTGCTGGGCCAACTCTCGAACCTGTACGGATTCGGATCCGTTCGCCTGCCATCCCGCTCCGGCGAGAGACGAGAACACCGAGGGCGCAAACGAACCAAGGCCGATCAGCGCGATGAGCCACACGCCGAACACCCAACGCCGATGGGTCACCATCGCGCCGCCCGCACGGCCGAGTAGGCCTGGCCCTCTCGCGGGCCGGTCATCAGGCGGACGAAGAATTTCGGCATCGCGCAGCGACATGGTTCTCCTATACGGGTGGGGGTATCGACCGGGGCAAACGAAACCCCGGACGATCGAACATTCCCACCATCGCATATACCCAACGGGGTATGCAAGTACCCCTGGGGGTATCACCCCAGGGGTACTCGAATCACATCAGGCGCGCCGCTGCACTCAGTCGCCGATCAGTGCCGACCGTTCCACTGCTTCTCTATCCCCCGCAGAACCTCGAGCGTCTGGGCAGAGTCTGCATCGACCGCCATCCTCGACCGAGCGCGCTCGAGCGCGCGCTCGGCGCGTGTCACGGCACGGTGGCCCGAGTCGGTGGCCTCGACCAAGTACTGCTGCCGATTCCGCGGATTGACACTTCGCACCAGCAGTCCCGCGTCCACCAGGCTCGCGGTGGTCGCAGTGATACTTGTTCTGTGCCGCACCAACTCTCGCGACAGCGTGCTGTACGACGTCGGCCCTCGCCTGCACACCAGTTCCAGCACCTCGTACCTCGCCCAGCTCAGCCCCTGTGCGTCCAGTGCCTCCGCCAGACGAACCCGCGCCGCCGACGCCATGCGCAGCACCGTGGACACGATTTCGAGCTCGGTGGAATGCACCGGAGAGGTACCACCATCGAACGATTCAGCGAGGGCAGTCATCGGACACTCCCCTACTTGATCTCTGCGAGGACGGTGCCTTGGGTGATGGCGTCGCCTGCGGTGACGGTCAGGCCGGTGATGGTGCCTGCTTTGTGGGCGTTGACGGGGTTTTCCATTTTCATGGCTTCGAGGACGGCGATGAGGTCACCGGATTCGACGCTCTGGCCTTCCTCGACGGCGACTTTGACCACGGTGCCCTGCATGGGTGCGGTGACCGAATCGCCGGAGGCGGCTCCGGCTCCGGCACCGCCACGGGTCCGGGCTTTGGGTTTGCGCCGCACCGCTCCCGCAGGTCCGCCGCTGTTGCCTGCACTGTTGCCGCCGAGGGACAGTTCCCCGGGCAACGAGACCTCGACGCGGCGGCCTCCGACCTCGACGACCACGGACTGACGCGGCAGGACGTCGTCGTCGTCGAGCGGTTGCCCGGCGGTGAACGGGGGGACCTGGTTGTCCCATTCGGTTTCGATCCAGCGGGTGTGGACGGAGAACGAGTCGCCGTCGCCGATGAACGCCGGGTCGGAGACCACTGCGGCGTGGAACGGGATGACCGTCGCGAGGCCTTGGACATCGAATTCGGCGAGTGCGCGACGGGACCGGGCGAGGGCTTGTTCGCGGGTGGCTCCGGTGACGATGAGCTTGGCGAGCATCGAATCGAACTGGCCACCGATCACCGAGCCGGATTCGACTCCGGAGTCGACGCGCACACCCGGGCCGGAGGGGGCGGTGAAGGTGGTGACCGGTCCGGGGGCGGGCAGGAATCCGCGTCCGGCGTCTTCGCCGTTGATCCGGAACTCGAAGGAATGCCCTCGCGGTTCGGGGTCTTCGGTGATGGACAGTTCCTCGCCGTTGGCGATGCGGAACTGCTGCAGGACCAGGTCGATGCCGGAGGTTTCCTCGGTGACGGGGTGTTCGACCTGCAGTCGGGTGTTGACTTCGAGGAAGCTCACGAGGCCGTCTTGTCCGACGAGGTATTCGACGGTGCCGGCACCGTAGTAGCCGGCTTCGAGGCAGATGGCTTTGGCGGAGGAGTGGATTTCTTTGCGTTGGGCGTCGGTGAGGAACGGGGCGGGGGCTTCTTCGACGAGTTTCTGGAAGCGGCGTTGCAGGGAGCAGTCGCGGGTGCCGGCGACGATGACGTTGCCGTGCTGGTCGGCGATGACCTGTGCTTCGACGTGGCGGGGCTTGTCGAGGTAGCGCTCGACGAAGCATTCCCCACGCCCGAACGCGGCGACGGCTTCGCGGGTGGCGGAATCGAACAGTTCGGGGATTTCCTCGCGGGTGCGGGCGACTTTCATGCCGCGGCCGCCGCCACCGAATGCGGCTTTGATGGCGATGGGGAGGCCGTGTTCGTCGGCGAAGGCGAGGATGTCGTCGGCGTTCTTGACCGGTTCGGAGGTGCCGGGGACGGAGGGGGCTTTGGCGCGGGCGGCGATGTGACGGGCGGTGACCTTGTCGCCGAGGTCGCGGATCGATTGCGGGGACGGTCCGATCCAGATCAGTCCTGCGTCGATGACGGCTTGGGCGAAGTCGGCGTTCTCGGAGAGGAATCCGTAGCCGGGGTGGATGGCGTCGGCACCGGACTTGGCGGCGGCGTCGAGGATCTTGTCGATCACCAAATACGATTCCGCTGATGTCTGACCGCCGAGCGCGAACGCTTCGTCGGCCAGGCGTACGAACGGGGCATCGGCATCGGGCTCGGCGTACACAGCGACACTGGCCAACCCGGCATCGGCGGCCGCCCGGATCACCCGCACCGCGATCTCACCACGATTGGCGACGAGAACCTTCGAGATTTTCTTATGGGAAGTCGAGGTGGTCATGTACTGAAATTCCTTCACTGGCCATATCGGGCATTGACGAAAAGGGCTGGGGCACCGGCAAGTCCGTATCGGTGCAGATCCTCGGGTCGACCCCACAGATCAGGTACCACCGGAAATTCGGCGAGCACGGACGACTGCGCCACGGTCAGTACCGCAACCACAGCAGCGATGTCGGTGTCGCTCGGTTTCCCGCGAAACAACCAACTAGGCGACGCAGCAACATGATTCGCTTCGATCACTGCGTCATGATTCGCTTCGTTCATAGGGGGATGTTTCCGTGTTTCTTGGGTGGGAGGGTGACTTGTTTGCGTTCGAGTAGTCGTAGTGCGGTGACGATCTGGCCGCGGGTGTGGCTGGGGGGTATGACGGCGTCGAGGTAGCCGCGTTCGGCGGCGATGTAGGGGTTGACGAGGGTGTCTTCGTATTCCTGCTGCAGTGTCAGGCGCAGGGCGTCGACGTCCTCACCGTTCTTGGCGGCGTCGAGCAGTTTCTTGCGGTACACGAACCCGACGGCACCGGAGGCTCCCATGACGGCGATCTGCGCGGTCGGCCAGGCGAGGTTCACATCGGCTCCCATGTGCTTGGATCCCATCACGTCGTACGCCCCGCCGTACGCTTTGCGGGTGATGACGGTGATCTTCCCGACGGTCGCTTCGCCGTAGGCGTAGAGCAGTTTCGCGCCGCGGCGGATGATGCCGTTGTATTCCTGGCCGGTGCCGGGCAGGAACCCGGGCACATCGACCAGGGTGATGATCGGGACGTTGAAGCAATCACACGTGCGGACGAAGCGGGCCGCCTTTTCGGAGGCATCGATATCGAGGGTGCCCGCGAACTGGGTGGGTTGGTTGGCGACGATCCCCACCGATCGGCCGTCGATGCGCCCGAACCCGACGATGATGTTGCGGGCCCGACCTTCTTGGACTTCGAGGAATTCGTCGTCGTCGAGGATCCGGGTGATGACCTCGTGCATGTCGTAGGGGGTGTTCGGTGAATCGGGGATCAGGGTGTCGAGTTCGAGGTCCTCGGCGGTGAGCGAGTCCTCGATCGACCCGGTGATCGGATCCGACGGTGCGGTGCGGGGCGCGTCGGCGCGATTGTTCGAGGGAAGGTACGAGAGGAGGTCGCGGACGTAATCCAACGCGTCGTGTTCCCCGGAGGCGACGTAGTGCGCGACACCGGATTTCTCCATGTGGGTCGTCGCGCCGCCGAGTTCTTCCATGGTGACGTTCTCGCCGGTGACGGTTTTGATGACGTCGGGTCCGGTGACGAACATCTGGGAGGTGCCGTCGACCATGACCACGAAGTCGGTCAGGGCCGGGGAGTAGACGTGCCCGCCGGCGGCGGGTCCCATGATCACCGAGATCTGTGGGATGACGCCGGAGGCGCGGACGTTGCGGTGGAAGATCTCGCCGTACAGTCCGAGGGAGACGACCCCTTCCTGGATGCGGGCTCCGGCACCTTCGTTGATGCCGACCAGGGGGCGGCCGGTCTTGACGGCCAGGTCCATCACTTTGACGATCTTCTCGCCGTAGATTTCCCCCAGCGAGCCTCCGAAGACGGTCGCGTCCTGGGAGAACACGCACACATCGCGGCCGTCGACGGTGCCGTAGCCGGTGACGACACCGTCACCGAAGGGCCGGTTGTCGGCCAACCCGAAGTTCTGGGAGCGGTGCCGGGCCAGGGCGTCGAGTTCGACGAACGAGCCGTCGTCGAGCAACGCGGTGATCCGCTCGCGGGCGGTCAGCTTGCCTTTGGCGTGGACCTTGTCCACCGCCGCCTCACCGGACGGAATCTCCGCAACCGCGAGACGTTTACGAAGATCGGCCAATTTACCCGCAGTGGTATGGATATCCGGTTCGGTCGTTGTCATGAAGGTGTCCCCTACGTTCTCGGTGCGAAGAATCGAATGTCAGTTGGATGCAAGCGAGCGCGCGATCACCAGACGCTGAATTTGGTTGGTGCCCTCGAAGATCTGAGTGATCTTGGCGTCGCGCATGTATCGCTCGACGCGGAAGTCGCGGGTGTACCCGTAGCCACCGAACACCTGCACGGCATCGGTGGTTACCTTCATGGCAGCATCGGTGGCGATCAGCTTTGCCACGGAAGCGTTGCGCGAGTAGGGAAGTCCGGCGTCACGCCGACGGGCAGCATCGAGGTAGGTGGCGCGGGCCGAGTCCACTGCCGCCGCCATGTCCGCCAGCACGAAACCGAGGCCCTGGTGGTCGATGATCTTCTTACCGAACGCAGTACGCTCCTGGGCGTACTGCACCGCGTCGTCGAGCGCCGCCTGGGCGATTCCCACTGCTACAGCGGCAATTCCGAGCCGTCCGGCATCGAGTGCACTGAAGGCGATCTGCAGCCCCTGCCCCTCCGCACCGATTCGCCACTCGGTGGGTACGTGCACGTTGTCGTAGTGCGCCGAGGTCGTCGGAATCGCATGCAGTCCCATCTTCTCCTCGGGCCTGCCGAAGCTCAAGCCGTCGGTTCCGTTCGGAACGAGGAAGCACGAGATCCCCTTCGAGCCTTCTCCGGTGCGGGCGAAGAGGTTGTAGAAATCGGCCACACCGCCGTGCGTGATCCAGGCCTTCGATCCGTTCACCGTGTAACCGCCGTCGGTTGGGGCAGCCTTGCAGCTGAGCGCCGCAGCGTCCGAACCGGCCTGGGCCTCGGACAGCGAGTACGCACCGATCTGGGCACCGCCGAGCATGCCGGGGAGCTTGTCTTCCTTCTGTCGATCGGTGCCGAACGCCATCATGGGATAGCAGGCCAGACCGTGCACGCTCACCGCAACTGCAACGGCGGCCCAGCGCGATGCCAGTTCTTCGAGGACCTGGAGGTACACCTCGTACGGCTGGCCGCCGCCGCCCCATTCCTCCGCGTACGGAAGGCTCAACAGCCCGGCCTCGCCGAGAGTTGCGAACACGCCGTCCGGGTAGGTCTCGTTGCGTTCGTGTTCGTCGACGATCGGGTCGAGTACCTTGTCCGCCACATCTCGGGTGAGCGCGATGAGGTCACGTGCTTCGGCGGTGGGCAACAGGCGATCGACGGGCACGGACAACCTCCGGGGCGTTTCAGCATCAGTACTGCAGGGTGATCCGCAGTACTGATGCACAGTACTGCACAAGTCGATGCAGTACCATCCTTGGTGTGAACGCACCCGTGACCTCGCACGCCACGGCGCGCCGTTCCGAGCTCTTCGACCAACTCGTGAGCCTGTTCTTGGCCGAGGGCTTCGCACACCTGACGCTCGACACCATCGCGGCCCGCCTCCGTTGCTCCAAGTCCACCCTGTACACCCTGGCGTCGAGCAAGGATCAGCTCGTCGGCGGTGCCACCGTGCACTACTTCAAGTCCATGACCACCCAGGTCGAAAATGCGGTCGCCGAAGTGAACGGCACCCGCAACCGCATCACCACGTATCTCACCGCCGTCGGCGCAGCCCTGGAAACCGCGTCCGAGCAGTTCATGACCGACCTGGCGTCACTCGAGGCGGCCCGATCGGTGTACGAACGGAACACCGCAATCGCCGCGCGCCGCGTCCAGGAGTTGATCAGCGAGGGCGTGGCCAGCGGCGAAGTGCGCGACGTGCACGCGGCCTTCGTCGGCGACGTCGCCTCCTCGGTCATGGTTCGCATTCAGACTCGCGAGGTGTTCCGCCTGACCGGACTGAGCGACGGCGACGCATATCTCGAACTGGCGAAGCTCTTGACCGCAGGCATCGGCACGTAGACCCGACGCCGGGAATGGATTCACCCCGACACACGCTGAAGTACAGTGAATATAGTTGATCCTTCAACGAAAGAGCACGTGATGAAGAAGATCGGATTCCTGTCCTTCGGACACTGGTCACCGTCCCCACAGTCGCAGACAAGGTCCGCGTCGGACGTGCTGCTGCAGTCCATCGACCTCGCGGTCGCAGCCGAGGAACTGGGTGCCGACGGCGCGTACTACCGCGTTCATCACTTCGCCAACCAACTCGCGTCGCCGTTCCCCCTGCTCGCTGCCGTCGGCGCCAAGACGAGCACCATCGAGATCGGCACCGGCGTCATCGACATGCGCTACGAGAATCCGTTCTACATGGCCGAGGACTCGGGTTCCGCCGATCTGATCTCGGGCGGACGGTTACAGCTCGGAGTCAGCCGAGGATCGCCCGAGCAGGTCATCGAGGGTTATCGCTATTTCGGCTACGCACCCGCCGAGGGCTCCGATCACGCCGACATGGCCCGCGAGCACACCCGCATCTACCTCGACCTCCTCGAGGGCAAGGGATTCGCACAGCCGAATCCACGGCCGATGTTTCCCAATCCACCCGGACTACTGCGCCTCGAACCGCACTCCCCCGGTCTGAGGCAACGCATCTGGTGGGGTGCCGGCACCCGCGAGACCGCCGAGTGGACCGCACGACAGGGCATGAATCTGATGAGTTCGACCCTGTTGAGCGAGGACACCGGTGTGCCGTTCCATCAGCTGCAGGCCGAGCAGATCGAACGATTCCACAAGACGTGGAGCGATGCCGGACACGACTTCGCGCCGCGAACGTCCGTGAGCCGTAGCATCTTTCCAATCGTCAACGATCTCGACCGTGCCTACTTCGGCCGGGAGGGCACTGGTGACGACCAGGTCGGCTATCTCGACGGCGGCAAAGCGCGATTCGGCAAGACGTACGCAGGTGAGCCCGATCGACTGATCGAAGAGCTCGCTGCGGACGAAGCGATCGCGGCCGCAGACACTCTGCTGCTCACCGTCCCCAATCAGCTGGGCGTCGACTACTGCGCGCACGTACTCGACACTGTGTTGAATGACGTCGCTCCCGCGCTGGGGTGGCGCTGACCACTCACAGAGCGAGAAGGGATTGGTATCGGCGGATACGGGTAATGGCAGCACGTTCACCCACCACCACCTGCCAGGAGTTCCCGTGCTCAAACGCGACGTATCCGCGCGCCTCGATGTAGACATCACCGCAGCCACCACACTCGAATTCCAGATCGCGATCGCGCCGCACCCGGGCACGACGGTCACCGAATCACTGTCCTTCGTTCTCGACGGCAACCCCATCGAGGCGAAGGAAGTGAGCGGACCGCACGGCAACCGAATTCACGTCATGCCTGCCGATGTGGGCAACCTGCAGGTGTCGTACGACGCCACCATCCTGGGCAACACCACCCCGGCACCCGTGACCGACTACGACATGTCCCTCTACCTCCGACCCAGCCGGTACGCCGAGGCCGACAAGTTCTACGGTTTCGCCGCAACCGAATTCGGTGACTACGCGGACTCCGAGGAACTGCTGGCCAAGATTTCCGCGTGGGTCGGCGCTCGCCTGAGCTACGTTCCGGGAAGCAGTGATCCGATCGACGGAGCTGTCGATACGCTGCTCGCCGGACAGGGCGTCTGCCGGGACTACTCGCACCTCGTGGTCGCCATGCTGCGTGCGGTCAACGTTCCGGCACGCCTGGTCGCGGTGTATGCACCCGGCTGCGATCCGATGGACTTCCACGCCGTCGCCGAAGCGTTCGTAGGCGGCCAGTGGCGCGTCGTCGATGCCACGTGCCTCGCACCTCGCTCGACGCTGGTCCGGATCTCGGTCGGTCGCGACGCCGCCGACACCGCATTCCTGGACAACCACAAGGGTGCCATCACCCTGAACAGTTCCGTGGTCACTGCCGTGGTCGACGGCGAGCTCCCCCATGACGACATCACCGAACTGGTCTCCCTCACCTGATCCCCAACCGAACGCCGCCGTGAGCTACATCACAGCGGCGTTTGTTCTCGGGCGCGAAAACCGACTAAGTATCCGTTACCAACATTCACAGCCACCTGAAAGGTGTTCACCATGAGCTTCATCGACAAGGCAAAGAACGCAGCAGAAGACGCCATCGGCAAGGCGAAGGAAGTTGTGGGCGACGCCACCGACAACAAGGACCTCGAGGCCGAGGGCAAGAAGGATCAGGGTTCGGCAGGCGTGAAGAAGGTCGGCGAGAACATCAAGGACACCTTCAAGTAACACCCTCCATCTCATCGAGTGCCGCCGATCTCGATGATCGGCGGCACTCGCTTTTCACCCCACCTACTTCACACCAGAGAACGGATTCCCCTCATGACCACATCGACCGAGACCACCAAGCGCCGCGGCGGATTCGCCTCGAAGTTCGCCCTCCTCATCACGCTCGTCCTCGTCGCAGCTCTGGTGATCTTCGTGCTGCAGAACACGATTCACACCAACATCAACTTCCTCGGCTGGAACTTCGAACTCGCTCAGGGCGTGTCCCTGCTCGGTGCAGCTGTCGTCGGTGCCGTCATCGCGCTCGCCGCAACCGCCGCACTGAAGGTTCGACGCGCAGTCCGATGATTCCCTTGCTCGCGCGTAAATACCTGTACCGCTACCTCATCGTCGCGATAGGGCTCCCCATTCTCGCCCGGCTGCTGGCATTCGCCGGTCAGAGCCTCGAAAAGCGAACGGGGAAGGACAACGTCGTATCGAAAAGCTTGAAGTCGGCCAGCAGATTCGCGCAACGGCGAGCAGACAAGTCGCAGGGCAAGAAGGACCGCAAGTCCCAGCACACAATCCGCTAGGCCGGTCGACGGGTGCGTCGACCGGCTTCACCGGCTTACGCGGTGACGATCAATGTCCTGCCGGGTCGGTCAGCGACTTGCCTTCCTGAGCCTTCACGCGCTTGCGTTCCAGCAGCACCAGCACGATTCCGGCAACCAGGAGGACCGGCGCGGCTACCACCCCGATCCACGTCCAGCCACTGAACCCGTACCCGGCCGCGGTGAGTGTGAGGCCGAGGCTCACCAACGCCAGACCGATGCAGATGTATCCCGGCCAGTTGCGTGTGTCGACGATCGCCTCACCGGCGTGGCCACGGGTCGTCCGATCGTCGTCGGTGGCACCGGCGTCGGATTCGCTCATGTTCTCGTGCTCCATGTGGACCTCTCGAGATGATGTGCGGCGGCCACTGACCGCAAGCCGGTCCTGAGAAGCGTTCGCCGCCTGCACTTCGCTCTTCCCGGAACCTGCCGTCCACAAACATGCAGCCGACGCTCAGTCGTGCCAACTCACTGCCGCGAACGGAGCGTGGCTCGTCAGTCGGCCGACGATGCCGGCGTGTGCGAAATTCTTGGCGGTGGCGACGGCGTCGAGCACGTCTGCGCCTTTCGCCAGTTCTGCGGTGATGGCTGCGGCGAACACGCAGCCGGCACCCGATACGCGTTCTTCGCCCACCTTGCGGGCGCGCAGCACAGTCAGTTCGGACCCGTCGTAGACGACGTCGACGGCCTCGTCGCCGGGCAGACCTGCGCCACCTTTGACCACGACGAAACGAGGACCGAGGTCGGCAATTCTCTTGGCGGCCTCACCGAGGTCGTCGACGGTGTCGATGGCGTCCATTCCGGACAAGGTCTGCGCCTCGAACAGATTGGGGGTGATCACGGTGGCCAACGGAAGAATCTCGCGGCGCAGGGCATTGTCGGTGTCGAGCGCTGCGCCCGGCTCCTGGCCCTTGCAGATCAGCACCGGATCGACCACCACATGTCGCCACGGCTGCAGACGCAACGACGTCGCTACCGTGTCCACAGTGACGGGGGTGCCGAGCATGCCGATCTTGACGACATCGAGATCGTGTGCGGCAGTGGCTACTTCGATCTGATCGGCAATGACCGCGCTCTCGATGGGCACGAATCGGTGACCCCAGCCCGCCTTCGGATCGAACGAGACGATGCACGTGATCGTGCCGACTCCGTAGACACCGAGCCGCTCGAATGTCTTGAGGTCTGCTTGCAGACCGGCTCCGCCGGTGGCTTCCGAACCAGCGATGACGTACGCGATTGTCGACATGACCTCAGTATGACAATCGCAGATCGGCACCGACGCGAGTGGTCGCCACGAGATTGGGTCCGGCGGATTCGGGGCATACATTCGTCTGATCGATCGAACGAAGACCCTGCGCTGTACATCGACGTCGAGCTCTGGAGTGGCGGCGCACGATCGGCAACCGTGCAATCACGCACAACGACGAGAGTTCGGAGGCCCAATCGTGCCCACCAGCAGAGATACGACAGCCAGTTGCGCGGACGTCTGGAACGTTCTCGCGAACGGATGGACGTACGCCACCTGGGTGGTCGGCGCGTCCCGAATTCGCGCAGTCGACGACACCTGGCCTGCCGCCGGTGCCGCGATCCACCATTCGGTGGGTGCCTGGCCCGCAGTCCTGAGCGACATCACGCGCTCGGTGGAAATTCATGTCGGCCGCGAAATCCGGCTCGAGGCGCGAGCGTTGCCGTTCGGCAAGGCGTCGATCACGGTGCGGCTGCACCCGATTGCCACCGGATGCCGCATCGAGATCATCGAGCACGCGATCACCGCGCCCTTCGATCTGGTGCCAGACCGGGTACAGCACCTCCTGGCGCATCCACGCAACGCCGAGGCGCTGAGCCGGCTCGCCCTGTTGGCAGAACGGTCCACGGCTCCGTGAGCAAGTCCCCACTGCGACAGACCGTCTCGGGAAAAATGTGGTCCATGTTCGTTCTCGGCACCGGAATCCGCGCTCTCGGCGTTGGAGTCGCGCCGTACTTCCTCGGTAACCTGCTGACCACCACGACCGCTACCGACCAGAGGAGTGCAGTCTCATGACCATCACCGAGGTCGACGCGATCGTGATCGGCAGTGGCCACAACGGCTTGGTCGCGGCGGCAGCGATGGCGGACGCCGGCTGGGACGTCGTGGTCCTCGAAGCCGCCGAACATCCCGGCGGCGCAGTGCGCAGCGCCGAGCTCGTTCCCGGTTTCACCAGCGACCTCTTCAGCGCCTTCTACCCGCTGGCGCTCGCCTCGCCTGCCATGAAGGCACTCGAATTGGAAAGCCACGGGCTCCAGTGGTCGCACTCCCCCGCGGTGTACGGCCATGCGCGGTCACCGCAGGACACCGACGCTCCGGTCGTTCACCACGACGTCGAGACCACCGCTGCGCGGCTGTCGGAACACGACGCGCGAGATGGCCGAACCTGGCTGCGGCTCTTCGAGCAGTGGGAGCGCATTCGCGAGCCCTTCATGAATTCGCTGTTCGGACCGTTTCCGCCCGTCGTCCCCGCCGCTCGACTCGTCCACGCCCTGGGGGTGCCCGAGGCACTGCGCTTCGCGCGATTCGCCGCCCTCCCGGCCCGGGTGATGGCTCACGAGCTCTTTCACAGCGAGGCTGCTCGCTGCCTCCTGCTGGGCAACGCCATGCACGGTGACGTCCCGACCGATGCCCCGGTGAGCGGCATGATGGGCTGGCTGCTCACGATGCTGGCCCAGGACGTCGGGTTTCCTACCCCCGTGGGCGGATCGTCTGCGCTGACGACCGCGTTGATTCGCCGTGGTGCCGCGTCGGGTGCGGCGCTCGAGTGCGGTCAGGCGGTCGAGCACATCGAGGTGCGCGGCGGCCGCGCTCGCGCTGTGCACACCGCGGCCGGAGACACGTTTCGGGCGCGCGGGGCGATCGTGGCCGACGTATCCGCACCGGCTCTGTACGGTTCACTGCTTCCGTTCGACGCCGTTCCGCGTCGCGTCCACGACGACCTGCGCACCTTCGAGTGGGACACCCCGGTGGTGAAGGTGAATTATGCACTCGATCGTCGAATCCCCTGGAACTCACCTTCTTTGGCCGATGCAGGCACGGTTCATCTGGGGGCGGACGACAACGGTCTCGTGCATTGGGCAGCCGACCTCACCACCGGGGTACTCCCACAGAGCCCGTTCATGCTGTTCGGCCAGATGACCACGGCCGATCGGAGCAGATCGCCGGAGGGCACCGAAAGCGGCTGGGCCTACACGCATCTGCCGCGAGGCGTCGTCGACGATGCGGCAGCCGACACCGTGGCGGATCGGGTGGACGAGGTTCTCGACGCCCACGCACCGGGGTTTCTCGATTCGGTCGTCGGGCGGGTCGTGCAGCGACCGAGTGATCTACACGGATCCGATCCCAACCTGTTCGGCGGCGCGGTCAACGGCGGAACGGCGCAACTGCAGCAGCAGTTGATCTTTCGTCCGACGCCGGGGTTGGGGCGGTCGGAAACGCCGGTGGAGGGCCTGTTCCTGGGTTCGGCATCGGCTCATCCGGGTGGCGGAGTGCACGGGGCAGCCGGACTCAATGCTGCCCGGGCGGCGCTCGGCCAGCGAGGTGTACGTGGCTGGATGAAGAAGAAGATCACCGGTTCACTCATCGACGTGTTGACCCGGTAGCGCCGTTATCGAAACGAGACATTTCGTTACTCGTTCGAGATCTGCGGCGAAGTCTTCTGCAATGGCGCACTGGCATTGTTGAAAGCACAACAACTCAGCATCGGAACCGAGCGGGCAGACCGACCGGGACGAGCGCTTCGGGGAAGAGGTAACGACATGTTGACCAGCACCGCCACCATGGAACGCTCCATCCGCGACGACGAGGGCGTGTTCCGAGTCGAGACCGTCGTGCGACCGGACGGCCACAACACGTTGCGCGCGTCGGGCGAACTCGACATGTCCACCAGGGCCGAGTTCGTGTACAGCCTCGACCGTCTGGCCGCCACGTCCGATCGGGTCTCGGTCGATCTGTCGGAGGTGTCGTTCATGTACTCCGGCGTCGCCAACGCGATCATCGACGCCACCTACGTACATCCGGGCAAGATCGCCGTACTCGCACCTGCACGATCGGTCCGCATGGTCCTGGAAGTACTGGGCGCAGGCGACCTGTTGGTCGACACGTTTCGGTCGTGAATCCGACTCGATAACAGGTAACGTCGGGCGTATGCCAGACGAGCCGACCGGAGCACCCTTCGAGATCGTGGCGGCGGCCCACGACGCGACGACGGTGCTCACCGTTCGAGGTGAACTCGATCTAGACACCATCTCGGAACTGTCGGCCATCGCGTTCCCCGCTGCCGAGACCGCGCGAGGTGGACTCGTCGTGGACCTGACCGACGTCAGCTTCCTGTCGTCGAGTGCGATCACGGTGCTGGTGCGAGTGTGCGATCGACTACCCGACGCCTCGCGCATGGCGTTGGTGGCGGTCGACGGAGTCGTGGTTCGGCCTGTGCAGCTCAGCGGAATCGATCGGGTGATGGCGACGTTCACCACCGTCCCCGACGCGGTGGACCACGTTCGGTCGGCAGCTCTCGACGCGGAGGTCGACAGATGACCGGCCGGTACCGACTCGGACTCCGATCATGACCGAGAGCGGACCCGCACCCTTTCCCCAGCGCTGGAGCCACACCGCTGCGGCCGAGCCCGCCGTGGCGACCGTCATTCGGCGCCGGTTGCACCACTGGACTCTCGAACTCGGCGTCAGCAACGATCTGGTCGACGACATCGTCCTCGGGGTCTACGAGGCGCTGGCAAACGTGGTCGAGCACGCCTATCACTCGGTGCCCGAGCCCGGAACGATGACGATCACCGCCGCCTACGAACACCGAACGCTGACAGTCACGATCTCCGACACCGGAACGTGGCGTCCACCGACGCCGACAACCAATCGCAGCCACGGTCTGCAACTCGCAGCCGCGGTGGCCGACGACCTCCTCGTCGACCATCGACCCGGTTTCGGCACCGTGGTGACTGCTGTGTGGACCGATCCGGTCACAGCCGGCCGGTCGAGATCCGCCACCCGCTCGTCATGACCGAAGGGAGTCCCAATGTCTGCCACGGCTGCTGATCTACTCGACACTGCACCGTGCGGGGTGTTCTCGGTCGACGTCGCCACTTCCCGAATCCTGTACGCCAACGCGGCCGCCGCTCGGATCACCGCGCGCAGCCGTGAGGCGCTCGTCGGGACGACCGTCACCGACCTGTTCACGATCGAGTTCGAGCCGATGCTGACGGCCCTGATGGATGTTGCGTCGACGTCGAGATCGACCTCACCGATCGGAGCGACCGCGAAGTTGACCGTCGCACCCGATCGAGGTGCCACGATAGCCGTATCGATACTGGCCAACAGTCTGCGTACGCCCGCGGGGGCCATGACGGTGACGATGACGCTGCACAACGAGACCGAACGCCATGTGCGCGAGAAGGATCTGGTCGACGCGCGCGACAATGCGGAGGCCGCCCAAGACAACGCAGAAGCCGCTCTGGACAGGTCACAGGACGCATTGGGTGCCTCGGAGGAAGCGCGCAAGCTTGCCGAGGCGGAGAGAACGCAGGTGCAGATCCTGGCGTCGACGCTGCAACGAACTCTGCTGCCGCCCATACTGTCCGCTCCGACGGGCATGAACGTGGCAGCCCACTATCACCCCGCATCCATCGACGAGGTCGGCGGCGATTTCTACGACGTGTTTCCCCTCGACAAGCAGACGTGGGGATTCTTCCTCGGCGACGTGAGCGGTAAGGGTGCCGGAGCCGCCGCCGTGACCTCACTGACCCGGTACACCCTGCGCGCCGCGGCAGTGTTCGACCGCAACCCGATCGCGGTACTCGAAAACCTCAATACTGTTCTGCACCACGAGTTTCACGGCGACGACCCACGTTTCTGCACAGTGGTTTTCGGCACCATCACTCCGGGACCTGACGGCGCAGTGGTGGACCTTGCCAGCGGCGGACATCCCCCGGCACTGCGCATCACTCACGACGCCGTCGTGGACTTCGTCGACACCACCGGTGGCCAGTTGGTCGGAGCATTGGCCGAGCCGCACTTCGCGTCGGCATCGGTGACTCTACGACCCGGCGACGTCATGGCCTTCTACACCGACGGATTGACCGAAGCGATCGTCGGACCCGGGCGGACGCGCTTCGACGACGACGGTGGCCTCGAATCCTTCGCTGCCAGAAAGGGTCCGACGACTGCACCGAAGATCGTCGACGACCTCACGTCGCTCTTGGCCTCCTTCGGGGACGGCCTGCAGGACGACGTCGCACTGCTCGCCTTCGAGGTACCCCGAGCCGACGCCGACTCGTAGCTGTCGAGGCCGGTTCCGCGGGTCAGCTCAACGAGCGCGTATTCCTGACAGGAACACCCGCAGGACGTAGTCGGAGACTTCTTCCGGGCCTTCCTCGGACCTGGAGACGGATCTGATCACCACGTTGTTGGCAAGTATCGTCGCCAGTTCGCTCGCCGACGCCTCGGTACCGAAGTCGCCTCGACGCTGTCCACGTTCGAGGATCGAGATGAGCGCCGAGGGCAGCGGGAGTTGCTCCCGAATGGTGGTGACAGTGCTCGGCTCGTGAAACTGCTCGAAGCTCAGGGCCAGTAGCATCCCCGAGCTCATCGAGCGGTTGCGCGCCACGAACTCCGCAAGCCGATGGACCGAACGCTCCAGTGCAGCAATGGGTTCCACCTCCAGTCGCGCGTCCGCGCGACCCAGCCGAAGGACGCGCTCGAACTCGGGCGTCAGTGCGGCAACGATGATGTCGACCTTGCTCGGGAACAGGCGCTTGAGATCGGCAACGGTGAGCGAGGCGGCAGTTGCGATGTCGGCGAGGGTGACCGAAAAATATCCGTGTGCTCCGAACAACGTCTCGGTCGCCGCGATGACGTCGGATTCGATGTCGGCCCTCGAATGATCGCGGCCCTCGAGAGAAGCAGGCGCGTCCGCCGATCCCGCGGTGCGTCCGCGACGATCCGAGTGAACCGGGTCCACTGCCCAGTCCAGCAGCGATTCGACCGCCGCGGACGCTCGAGACGTGGGCACCGTTCCCGGGGTGAGGGTTTCACGGAAAGCGAGCCCGTCGAGCAGAGCGACGAGGACTGCGGACAGTCCGGTCACCGTCAGCGGCGTTCTCACCGAACCCCCGAGCGCACGGAGCTTGTGTCGGACGGCATCCTCGACGGCGGCGTCCATGGCATCGAATTCGGGTGCCAACGACGATCGCGCTCCGGCGTGGTCGGTGGCGATCATCGCGCCGATCATTCTCCTGCGCAGCAGACCGGAGGTCAGTTGCTCGAAGTAGGACGCGAGATCCGACGAGGGATGCTCCGCGTCGTCGCGCTTCGTGTACTGCAGGGTCACGTGCGCGAGCAGGTCCTCGACGAACGCTTCCTTGCCACCACGCTCCCCGGCACGGGAGGACCCGGGGTATGCGTTGTGAAAAGTCTGATGCGACAGCCCGGCTTCTTCCACGACCGAGGCAATCGACAAAGATCTGGCCAGCACCGACATATCGAGATCGGTCAGCAATCGTGAGCCCGCCCGGAGCAGTTGTTCGCGGGGTGTGGATTTCGGGCTCAACGACGACCGCCTACGGTATTCGATCCGGTGGACAGTGAACTGTAGCAATGGCCCCGTGAACCCCTGACTTTATACGTTGATAAAGCTGGTTCGATAGAAATATCCAATGCCGTCTTCGGCCTCGAACCCGTTGGTGTTGTTTCATATTTTCCGGCGTGGTCGGATGTTCGAAATACGCAAGTCGGACAGCGGGGGTCGGATGCAATGCGAGTGACGAGTACAGGTGTGTCGACCACGACGATTCAGGCCGCGTCCGGTACCGCGATCCACCCGGCAAAGCGATTCGCGCCGCGCCGCAGTGCATCGACCGTGCGGGCCAGGACCGCCGCGAATTCCGGCACCGACACGCCCAAGTCACAGCAAGAAGCGTCGAAGTGTGCCGATCCCGGACTCACCACGCGTGAAATCGCAGTCCTGGGTGCGTGGTTGCGCTGCGACTCCAAACAAGAAGTGTGTGCGGTTCTGCACATCGCGCTCGGCACGGTGAACACCCACCTGACTCGAATTCGCGCGAAGTACGCCACTGTCGGTCGAGCGGCACCCACCAAAGCGTCGCTCGTGGCCCGGGCACTGCAGGACGGCTTGGTCACCCTCGACGATCTCTGACCGATTGCGGTTCGCCGCGGCGCGGTCCGGTGCTAGATTGCCAGACGCACGACGTATTCATGCCGATGGTGGGGGCCATGACAATTCTGGGGGAATTCGCGCGGCGCTCGTTCGTGCGTGGTGCCGTGTGCACGTCGCTGGTGGTGTCTGTTTCGGCCGTGATACCAGCTGCAGTGTCTGCGGAGCCTGTACCGGGCCGCACCGAACGCGAGATCTCGTCGTCCTCACCCGTCACCGGGGTCGTCGCGACGGTGGTCGTTCTCGACGCACCGCTTCCCGCGGATTCTGCGCCGCACCCGGCGGAGTGCGATCGGCTCTCCTATCTGCGATACCGAGCAGCGGACGGTCCCGAGAATTCAGCGGACGCCGACCGAGTGCTCGTGGCACAGCCTGGGGTGTTCGAGGGCGCGGGTGCCTTCGAGTCCGTAGCACGTAACACTGTCGCCGCGGCGGATGCCGAGGGCAGACACATCGAGTTCTGGGCCTTGGACCGTCGCTCGAACTGCCTGGAGGATCACACCGGAACCCAGGCGGCACTCGCCGGAAACGACCTCGACATCGCCACGGACTACTACTTCGCCGGGGGATCCGCCGACGGCCGTACTTTCGCCGGATATGCCGAAGGCGCAGGCACCGCGTGGTTGAGGAACCAGGGCCTGGTGCAGACCATGCGCGACCAGTACGACGTGCTGCGTCTCGAATTCCCCGACCGGAAAATCCGTCAGCAGAAGGTACTGTGCGGTGGCCATTCCCTCGGTGGATTCCTGACCGGGTACTTCGCGAACTGGGATTTCGACGGCAACCCTGCAACCACCGACGACGCCGGATACAACCAATGCTCCGGGTACTTCGCGCTCGACACCGTGATCAAGGCCGGTCCGCCGAACCCCGTCCGCAACCTCGACATTCCAGAAGTTCCGCCGGCGCTCGCCGGTCCCATCGAGGCCGCGTCGGGTGCGTTGACCGACGTGTACCCGGTGACGCGATTGCCCGCCGTCATCAATCCGGAAACGACGAATCTGCTTGCGATAGCGGGACTTGCCGCTCGATTGGACCCGACGGGAGTCAACGACGTCGTCGACCGACTACCGCGCAGCCTCAACTTCGATGCCACACTGAGGACCTTGCTGTCCAAGGACCCCTTCATGGCCACCACCGGACTGCCCGACATCAGGACGCTGTACGCCACCAACGAAGCCGTCGTCGGTGCGTTGCTCGACGACAATTCGCAGCCACTCGGATTTCTGCAGACCAGCGTCGGCTTCATCGGCAACGGACCCGTTCAGGACAAATACTTCCCGATGCCGAACGACGTGATCGCGACCGTTCCGTTCCTGGGTCAGGTGTTCGGCAGCGACCGCAAGGCAGCACCGACGAGCTACGGGGACCCATCCGTGGTCTACACCTGGCAGGACTACGACGAGATGACCCCGAACTCGTACACCGATCCGTCGAAGGAAATCAGCTCCATTTCTCAGATCGCCCGGAGTCTGAGCGAGCCGCCACTGGACTTCACCGAGTGGCATTTCCCGACGGCCATCAACACCGATCTCGGCCAACCGACCGCACCGTCGATCGCCGCTCACTACCTCTACCGGGACGGCGTCACCCGCAACCCGGTGCTGACGCTGCAGGGCGACGGCGGCCTCGACCTGGGGTCATCGGACAACCCCAACGACGTGCCCGTCAAGCTGCGCGGATACAACCACCTCGACGTGTTGACGGCGGCCCAGAAGCAGAACGATGGCCTCCCGGAACAGGTTTCGACTCGACTGGCAGAGTTCAGCCGATGACCGACAAACCTGTGCTGATGTTGCTGCACGGCGTCACGATGTCTGCAGCAGCATGGGAGACCGTCGTACCGCTTCTCGCAGACCGTTTCGACCTCATCGTCCCCACTGCTGCCGGCCATCGTGGAGGTCCGCCACTGGCCGAAGCGACGTTCACCGCCGTCACCGATACCGCGGAACGCGAACTCGACGAGCGCGGCCTCGACGCAGTGCACATCGCCGGAAACTCGATGGGCGGATGGATGGCTGTCGAACTTGCTCGACGGGGTCGGGCAAGGTCGGTCTGCGCATTCTCACCGGCCGGGTTGTGGGAGAAGAACGAGAAGCCCGGTGCCGGCCGGGCCACGCTGATCCGGACCAAGAAGTTGGCCGACGCGACCCGCCATCTCGCTCCGCCGCTGATGAAGTTCGGCGTCGGTCGGCGAATTGCCATGCGCGACATCGCGGTCCACGGAGAACGAATGACGAGGCAGCAAGCCGTCCGATCGTTCCAGGACCTCGTCGGGTGCGAGGCGGCGTACGAACTGCTCGACACACGCGAATGCATGGAACCGCTCCTCGAAGTTCCGTGTCCGATGACCGTCGCGTGGGCTGCGCACGATCGCATCTTCCCGCCGGCCGAGTTCGTTCCCGTCGCTCGGCGACGACTGCCCGGAGCCCGGTTCGTCGCACTACCCGGCGTCGGTCACGTTCCGATGATCGACGACCCCGAATTGTGTGCGCGAACGATCGTCGAGTCGATCGAGGACCGCACCGGCTGATCCGTGACTCGGCCTCGTCAGGACCATGGGTCGCCGCGTCGCCACAGGGTCGGCAGTTCGAGGTCGATCCCGTCTCGTCGCGCGCAGGCGTTCAGCACACCGACGGAGGCAGACATGTCGTCGAAGGCGTACGCGAGCGCCTGCAGGGGTTCGTCCAGGGACCGAAAGAAGTTGTCCCAGTGCGTCAGTACCACGCGTCGGGCACCGACCGCCACGACCGTCTCCTGCCAGTACTGCTCGATGAACGCGCGCGGTCGGCGGCCGAGTTGCCCAATCGAGAGGTAGACCACGTCGGCATGGCGACCGTCGAGCATGCCGGACCGAAACCCGGCGCTGCTCTGCACGAGTGCGGTCCGGCCGCTCGGAACGTGTTCGATGTGCATCGACCAAGCCTCCCCGCACCGGTACTCACGCACCCGAGCCGGCTGGGTCAGTGGCCGGTCGATCGTTCCGTGCGCTCGATCCGGATACGAGTGAACCGATTCGACGAACGTGACGGCAAAGTTGCCCTGCGCCGTTGTCTCACCGTTCTCGACCACGACGATCCGGCCGTCCGGGAGCTCCGAACCCTGCCCGATGAAACCGGTCGAGGAACCGCCGACCAGAACGGCACCGGTGCGCAGCGCTACCGCCGCCGAGTCCAGTGCGTGATCGTAGTGCGAATGGGCACACAGCACAGCGTCGAGCGTGGTGATCCCGGCTCTGCGCAGGGCCGAATCGATGCGCCGCATGTCCGACCGCAGCGGTAGTGCAAGGGTTTTCGGAAGCGACGGTCGCGAGAAGAAGCCGTCGGTGAGGATCGCCGATTCGCCGTCGTCGAAGAGCACGGTGCTCACACCGAGAAACGACACCGTCACCGGCGACCGGGGACCCGCCGACGCAGTGGTGGCGATCTCCGTCGGACCCGGCAGCGCGGGACGACCGATTCTCCGGGCCACTGTCACGCCTGCGCAGCAAGCGCGCGTCCGGTCTGCCGGCCACCGAAGATGCACCCACCCAGGAACGTTCCCTCCAATGAGCGATACCCGTGTACACCGCCGCCGCCGAAACCGGCGATTTCACCTGCCGCCCACAGGCCGTCGATCGCGTGCCCGTCGCCGTCGAGGACACGGCCCTGCAGGTCGGTTTGAATGCCGCCCAACGTCTTCCGCGTGATGATGTTCAAACGCACGGCAATCAGCGGACCCGACTTGGGATCGAGGATCTTGTGCAGTGAGGCGGTACGCGCGATGCGCTCTCCGCGCGAACGACGCGAGTTGTGAATTGCGGAGATCTGCAGGTCTTTGGTGAACGGGTTGTCGACCTCACGGTCGCGGGACTCGATCTGCCGCTTCAGATCGACGAGGTCGATCAGATTTTCGCCGGAGATCCTGTTCATGCCCTGGACGAGTTCGGCGAGGGTATCGGCGACGACGAAATCCTCTCCGTTCTTCTTGAACGCCTCGACCGGTTCGCTGGCACCGGGCAACACTCGGCCGAGGACGAGCTTGAGGTTTTTCCCGGTGATGTCCGGATTCTGCTCCGATCCCGAGAGCGCGAACTCCTTCTCGATTATCTTCTGCGTCAGAACGAACCAGGAGTAGTCGAATCCACTGTCCTGGATGGCTTTCAACGTTCCGAGAGTATCGAATCCGGGGAAGTTGGGAACTGGGAACCGTCGACCACGCGCGTCGAACCACATGGACGACGGGCCGGGAATGATTCTGATTCCGTGGTTCTTCCAGATCGGATTCCAGTTCTTGATGCCCTCGGTGTAGTGCCACATGCGGTCCTTGTTGACCAGGCGGCCACCGACTTTCTCGGTGATACCGAGCATGCGGCCGTCGACGTGTTCGGGGACTCCCGAGATCAGGGACTTCGGAGCCGTTCCCAACCGTGCCGGCCAGTTCTCGCGCACTATGTCGTGGTTGGCTCCGATGCCGCCCGCTGTGACGAGCACGGCTCCGGCACGCAACTCGAACTCGCTCACCTCGACCCGGGTACTGCCCGAACCTCGCTCCGCGGCACTGGGTTCGAGAACTGCGCCTCGGACTCCCTCGACTGTGCCGGCACTGACGATGAACTCGTCGACGCGGTGACGAAAACCGAAGCGCACCAACCCTTTGTCGGCGGCCTCACGCACGCGTCGCTCGAACGGTGCGACGACTCCAGGCCCGGTACCCCAGGTCAGGTGGAACCGCGGAACCGAATTCCCGTGTCCCTCGGCGAGGTAGCCACCACGTTCGGCCCACCCGACGATGGGTACCCACCGCACGCCCTGCGCGTGCAGCCAGGACCGCTTCTCCCCCGCCGCGAAATCGAGGTACGCGCGCGCCCACTGGTGCCCCCAGTAGTCCTCCCCGGCGGGATCGTCGATGCCGCGGTCGAAGGTCGCGGTGCCGAGCCAGTCCTGCCACGCAAGCTCCGCAGAATCCTTGATGCCCATGCGTCGCTGTTCCGGGGTGTCGACCATGAACAGACCGCCAAGGGACCAGAACGCTTGACCGCCCAGGTTCTGCTCGGGCTCCTGGTCGAGGAGCAGCACCCGCTTTCCGGCGTCGGCCAGTTCGGCGGTCGCCACCAGTCCGGCCAAGCCTGCACCCACCACGATCACGTCTGCGTCCATTGCCCCACTCTTCTGCTCGGCCCGACTGTCACCCTCGACTGTGCTGTCGTCAGCACCGGAACTCAAGGAAATCTGCTCCAATGACGATACGGTTTATCAGTCCCTGACAACTATGAGACGATTCCGCGATGCACCAAGCCCGGGCCGCGGTGGTCGCCGAGATCGAAACGGAACTGGTCACTGTGGTGGCGTCGGCAGTGCAGGCCGTACGGAATGCAATCCCGGTCTATCGCAACCTGCACGGTCCGCAATTGGCGGATGTCGAGGCGATCGCCTACTGGTCGCTGCGTCGCCTGATGACGTTGTGGGCCGGCGGCGATCCGGCTATCGACGAACGCGATCACAGTCGATTCCGCGCGATCGGTGCGGCTCGCGCCGCCGACGGCCGACCGTTGGCCGATGTGCTGAGAGCGTACCGAGTTGCGTCGAGCGTGTTCGTTCGGCACGTGGCGACCGAGTACCTCGATGCGCTCGACCCACCGGACATCGCCGATCTCAGCCTGGGCGTGCTCGACGCCATCGACGCGATATCCGAGGAAATCATCGGCGCGTACATCGTTGCGCGCGAACAACTCACATCCAATCGAGCGCAGGCTCACGCCCTCTTGCTCGACGACCTGCTTGCAGGCAGACACAATTCGCCCGGAGCAGTGGCCGATCGCGCCCGCGAACTCGACCTCGAACTGCCCAGTCACCCGAATCTGCTGGTGGTGGAGCCGACAAGCGTGGCCAGATCACTGACCGACGACACCGTCGAATCTCTCGTTCTCGCATTGGGACTCGCGCCGCCCGATCGCACCACGCCGTCGACGCAGCGGAGTCATCTGTGCACCCGGCGCGAGCAGCGGGCGATCCTGCTACTGCCGTCCGAGATCGGTCGCGCCCACGTCGACGTCGCATCCCGTGCGACCGGTGTGCGTGGATGCCTCGTGGAGCGATCGACGATTGCCGGTGTCAGCAGCGCGTGGAGACTCGCTTCGGAAGCTCTGGACACTGCACCGGATCACGCGTTCGACGACCGTGCCGTGCTCGACACCGGTGACGGGCAGCTGCTGGCACTGTTGACCGCGCGGCCCACCGCGGACACGAGCGAGGTGGTGCGCACCGTTCTCGGCTCGCTCACCGAGGCCGCGAATGCGCATATCCTCGAGGGTCTTTCGGCCTTCATCGCCACCGGCACCGCCACGGCCGCAGCGACACAGTTGCACGTGCATCCGCAGACTCTGCGCTACCGACTGCGCCGAGCCCAGGAACTGACCGGCCGAGATCCGCGATCTGCGTGGCATCGACTCGCGTTGGACACTGCGCTTCAGCTACGCCAACTCGGCTGACCTGGTTTTCGTATCGCGAGACCGGCCGGAGGTCCGAGAAACTATGCAGTCGGGAGCAGCCGACTACGGAACAGGTCGAGTACCTGATCCAGCGCCTCTCGGGTCGGCTCCCCCGGCTCGTCGATCAGTCCTTCGGTGACGACCGAATGCGGTGGTCCGAATGCTTCCGGGTTGAAGGAGGAGTCGGGTAGTTCCACCGAGACGAAAGCGTCGCCGAGCTGCTCGCGCAGCCATTGGAATCGCGCAGGTGGGCACATCTTGTCGCCTTCGAAACGCATCCCCAGGACCGTGAGCTCCCCTGCTGCACACCGACTTTTCACCTTGTCCAGGTCGCCCGGGGTGATGTCGATGGATCTACCGCGAGACTTCGATGCCGCGAACGGAAGCGACGGCTGCGAGAGCACCGGTGCGATCAGTCGATCGTCCGCCGCCATGGCGAGAGCGAATCCGCCGGTGAAGCACATTCCGATGGCACCGACGCCTGGTCCGCCGCAGTGCTCGTGCTCCTGC
Organism: Rhodococcus sp. IEGM 1330; assembly: GCF_033142445.1. NCBI lineage: Bacteria > Bacillati > Actinomycetota > Actinomycetes > Mycobacteriales > Nocardiaceae > Rhodococcus > Rhodococcus sp. IEGM 1330. The sequence goes on along the minus strand of NZ_JAWLSB010000001.1, from coordinate 99,843 downwards.
GCTGCCAGGGCGCGCAACCACACCACGATGCGTGACGATTTGCCGGTGGCCAGGATGGTGAATTCGCGACTGATGCACGCAGGCACCATGGCGCGGGACATGGCCGCAACGGTGCCGAGCGCTCCCAGTTGCGCGGTCAGCGGATCCTTGCCGTCGACACCGAACAGGTGCGGAACAACGGCCGTACAACCGATTCCGGCGACGGTTCTCGCGAAGTCCGCGACCCTCGGAGTGATGCCGGGCATTTCCGACATCACGATCACGGCCGGTCCGGTTCCGATGCGATACACGGGCGCTGTCCGCCCGTCCGCGGTGAACTCGGTTCGCTCGAAGTCGGCCAGTGTGTCATCGGTCATGGGAGTGCGTCCTTCTGCCAGAGGTCCACCGCGCCGAGCCGACGCATGCCGTCAAAGCTAGATCATCGGATCGACTACGGCGCGAACCGCCGCAACACTGCCCCTTACCGCGAGTACTCGCGCAGCAGAAGGTACAGCGGTGCCGCGAAGCAGATTCCGACCGAACCGGTACCGACGGGCACCAGCCACCAATGCCTGACGCCGTTGTCCCTCGAATCCCACAGGGACCAGAGCCCGAACGCGACGCTGGTGATGCCGAGATCGGCCGTCAAAGCACGATTCGGTGTCGAGGCGACCCACTCGGCGAAGAAGGCTGTTGCGCTCTCGCGACTGACACCGTGCTCCTTGAAGTACGTCACCACGAAAGTGTTGGGGACGACGAAACCGATGACGGTCAGCAGGAGCAGTAAGCGTCGACGGGTGGCATCTGCAGTTCTCATGGCACTGAACCTAGAGCACGTGCGTGCGGCGTCGGCGTGTCATTCGATGCTTGTGAACCCGCTCGATCCGCTGCGGTGCCGGGCGGCGGTACCATCTCGGGCACTATCCGGCAGTGAGGGAGTTCGTGGTGCGAAGTAGGACGAGACGGTTCGGGCTCGGAGTTGTCGCAGCCGTCGTTGTCGCACTGGCGACGCCCTCCACTGCGGCCGCATCGTCGATCGAACACGTCAACCTCGGCGACAGCTTCAGCGCAGGAAACGGGGTGCTTCCACTGGCACCGGGCACACCGCTTCAGTGCCTGCAGTCCGAGCAGAACTTCGCCCACATCGTGGCGCGCCGGCAGGGTTACGACCTGACCGATGTGAGCTGCGGTGGTGCAGCGACCGAGGACTTCTATACTCCTCAATCCAGTGGCACTCGAGCGCAAATCGATGCGTTGTCGCCGTCCACCGACGTGGTGACCTCGATGATCGGTGGAAACGACAACAGCGTCTTCTCGGGTGCGATTGCCGCGTGCGTCGGCGCACTGGCAACCCACCCCGGTGTGTCCAACCCGTGCGAGCAGCAGAACGGAAGCACCTTCGACGACAAGATCGTCGGCATCACGTTGCCGTCGATTCGGCAGGCGTTGCGTGACATCCACACTCGCGCCCCGGACGCGAAGGTGATCATCGTCGGCTACCCGTGGCTCATTCCGGCCGAGAGCACGTGCGAACCGCTGGTTCCCGTTGCGCTCGGAGATGTGCCGTATCTGCGCAACCTCCAGGCCACTCTGAACGAGGCGGTCCGGCAGGCGGCGGCCGATACCGACACGACATTCGTCGACATGTCCGTGGTGTCGGAGGGTCACGACGCATGTCGACCCGTCGGAGTGCGGTGGGTCGAACCGCTTCTGTTCGCAGACCAGTTCGTGCCGCTGCACCCCAACGCTCTCGGCGAAGCTGCGATTGCAGCAGAAGTGACCGCGTCCCTGACGGCCCGAACTCAGTCGTCGATCGGCTGATCGAGAAACCATCGATGCCCGAACGGGTCGACGAAGACTGCGACTCGGCCTGCGGGCGGGCTGTTCTCGGGACCACGCACCATAGGTGTACCCGTTGCCGTCACACGTGCAGCGAGTGCATCCACGTCGTCGACAGCAAGGTGAAGCGTCACCGCTGCGCCGCGATTCGAGTCGGGTGCCGCAACGCCGGCAGAGTCGAATTCATCGGACATCATCCACCGACCGGCACCGACTGCCAACTCGCAGTGACCTATTCGGCCGTCTTCCATGACGATCGGTTCGTACGTGATCTCGGCATCCATCGCCGTGACATACCAATCGATCGCGGCGCGGCAGTCTGCAACGCAGAGGTAGGGAGTCAGTGAGTTCACGGCCCCACCGTTTCGGCGAGTGCAGGCTGGATTCCCCAGGTGATCGAATCGGTGCTGTTCATGGAGTCAACGGTAGATCGGCCGAAGTCGGATCACACGTCCTCGAGTCGAATTCCCCTAGTTTCCTTCATGAAGAAGCACGCGACACCGGTCATGGCGGCCAGGAACATGATGTACACGCCGAACACCCAGCCCAGATCGAGGCCGAGGAAGAGTTGGTTGAGATAGGGCGCAGTTCCACCGAACACCGCCACCGAGAACGAATAGGCAAATCCGATTGCCTGCGTGCGGAGTCGGGTGGGAAAGCTCTCCGAGAGTGTCGACGACAGAATCGATGCCGGGACGGCGATGACGAGCAGTGCAACCGTCGATGGAAGGAGCAACGTCCACCATTGCGTCGAGATCATCATTGTCAGAGGGATCTGCAGAGCGAACATCGATACGGCGAAGGCGGCCAGCATCGGCCGGCGACCGATCGAATCAGAGAGACGACCGAAGAATGGCAGGGACACCAACGCAATCAACTGAGCGATGACGAGCATCCAGTACGCGGTGTCGGGATTCATCCCACGCTGCGTGATGGCGAATGTCGACACGTACGAGGTCCAGGTGTAGTGCGCCGCCGTGATTCCCGACGTCATCCCGATCACCAACACGATCGCCTTCACGACCGTGCTGCGTGCGATCGGGTCCTGTTTCACCTTTTTCTGCTCCGAATCGAAGACCTCGCTCTCGTCCATGTTCTTACGCAGGTACAGAGCGAACAGCGCGAGGAGCGCACCCAGCAGGAACGGGATGCGCCAACCCCATTGGCCGACAGCAGATTCGGACAGTGTCGAGGTGATGACGCCACCGACCGTGTATGCCAGTGCCGAGCCACCGAAGATCGCGACGAACGCGACGCTTCCCCACATCCCACGTCGGTTCGGCGGCGCGATCTCGCCGACGTAGGAGTAAGCCGTCGCCGACTCGCCGCCGTGCGCGAAACCCTGCATGACGCGTGCGAGCAACAGCAGCACCGATGCCCAGGCCCCGATCGCACCGTAGGTGGGCATGATGCCGATCAGCAGGCTTCCGGCTGCCATCATCAGCATGGTGGTGACGAGAACGAACTTGCGCCCCTTCTTGTCTGCGATCCGGCCGAACACGATACCGCCGAGCGGCCGCATCAGGAATCCGACGGCGAACACCGCCAACGTGGACAGTAGGGCCGAGACCGGGTCGCTCTGGCTGAACATCGCCGCGGCGATGAACGGTGCGAACACTGCGTAGGCGCTCCACTCGTACCATTCGAGTACGTTGCCGATCGTGCTGGCGAACAACGACTTCTTCCGCGAGGAGATGTCCGGTGTCGAGCGGGTGTCGCGGGGTGATCCAACGGTCATGGGGTGCCACTTTCACTCGAGTGAGTCTGTGCTGAAACAGGTTTGAGGGCTGCGCGACGAATCTTCCCGGTCTGAGTCTTGGGCAGCTCGTCGACGATGTGTATTTCTTTCGGACGTTTGTAGGCAGCGAGCCGATCGCGTGCGAAGGCCATCAGGTCGTCCGTGGTCACGGCGGAACCACTGCGGACCGACACGTACGCGACCACCGATTCCCCTTGATAGGTGTCGGGACGACCGACCACGGCTGCCTCGAACACCGTCGGGTGTTCGTAGAGGGCGTCCTCGACCTCTCGGGGCCAGACCTTGTATCCGGAGACGTTGATCTGGTCCTTCAGCCGGTCGACGAGGTAGACCCATCCCTGTTCGTCGATGATCGCTACGTCTCCGGTGTGCAGGCGACCTTCGGGCATCGTCGACGCCGACGCCTCCGGGTTCTGCCAGTAGCCCGAGACCACCTGCGGCCCGGACACTTCCAACTCGCCGGCAACTCCCGGTTCGGTCGGTCGCCCGGCGAGATCGAGTGTGCGCAGCTGCACGCGAGGAAGCGGCAGTCCGACGGACAACGATCCGCTCGACGCGTCCACCGGTGCCCGGAGTCCGGGCGGCACCGCGATCACACCGGCGGTGGTCTCGGTCATTCCGTACGCATTGTGGATATAGCACCCGAACTTCGCCTCGAACGCGGAGACGGTGGCCGGGGGAATGGGCGCGCCGCCCGAGTACAGCGACTTGACCGAGGCGAAATGTCTGCGGTCCGCGCCCGGGCTCTCGGAGATCGCGTTGAACACGGTGATGGACCCGATGGTGTAGGTGACCCGATGCTCGACGAAAGCATCCAACGTGACGTCGGCGTGGAAGCGGTTCGCGAACACGAGCAAGCAATCGCGCACCAGAGCCACCGCAGCATCGAGCATGGCCCCGGTGATGTGGAACAGCGGTGCGACAGCGAACACGACGTCGCCATCCTCCATTCCCGCACGCTCACCGAAGTCCGTGGCCGTCGCACATGCGTTGGCGTGCGAGATCCGAGCGCCCTTGGGGGGTCCTGTGGTTCCGGAGGTGTAGGCCAACAACGCAAGATCGTTCGGCTGCAGTGTGAATTCACCGATCGCATGACCGCGATAGGCCTCGACGAGGCCGAGCAGGTCGTTCTCGGGCGTCGGCGTGACGCGCGTCGTCGTGGTGAACACACGCGGATCGTTGCGAGTCTGCAGATCCAGTCCGCTGGTGCTCACGAGAAACCGAATCGTACTGCCCTGCAGCGAGGTTTGGAGCGCGTCGAGATCCGATTCGTCGCACACGAGGGCGACGGGCTCCGCGTCGTCGAGCAGGTGTCGCAGTTCTCTGTTGCGGTACATGGGATTCAGGATCAGAGCGACAGCACCGATCTTCCACAGCGCCAAGAACGTCAGTGCGTAGTGCGGAACGTTCTGCAGGTAGATGCCGACGCGGTCGCCCGGGGTGACTCCGCGGTCCGCAAACGCGGCGGCGAGTGCGTCGGACGCCTCGTCGACCTCGCGAGCGGTGAGAACAGCATCGAAGTACGCCAGCGCGGGCCGATCGGGCGACCGGGACACTCGGGTGCGCCACGCGTCGAGGATGGTGAGGGTCATCGAGGACTCTTTCGATTGGGCGTCGGCCTGGCCAGCAGTACCGACCGAACACTCGCTCGGTCGGCATTCGTAGTGTTGCGGATCACAGGAGAGGTGTCAACCGGGTGCTTCCGAGACCACACGCGTCGCTCCGCCATCTACGGTGGGCGCATGACCGCGACCCGCACCTGGCGAACATACGAGGGCTCGAACCTCACTCCTGCCTTGTCGTCGGCGTTGAACACGTTCGTCGAACAGGGCTATCACGGAACGTCGGTGCGGCAGATCGCCGCAGGGGCGGGCCTGTCCGTTCCGGGCCTCTACCACCACTTCCCGTCGAAGCAGGCTCTGCTGGTCGGCATCATGGACGCGTCGATGGACGAGCTGTTGGAACGAACTCGATCGGCAGAGGCCGGTGCTGGATCATCGCCGAGTGACCGTTTCGACGCCGTCGTCGAATCCCTGCTGCTGTTCCACATTCACAGACGCGACGCCGCATTCGTGTGCTCGACGGAGATCCGCAGCCTCGATCCTGCGAATCGCGCCGCCTACATTTCCAAACGCGACGAGGAACAACGGCTGCTCGACGCGATCGTCGCCGCCGGTGTCGAGGCAGGCCTGTTCGACACTCCGCACCCGAGGGACGCCAGCCGAGCCGTGACGACGATGTGTGTCGGCGTAGCAACGTGGTACCGACCGGACGGGCCGTTGTCTCCGAGCGAGCTGGTGGCGGTCTATCTCGACATTGCCCGTCGTACGGTCGGTGCTGTGACCGGCGGGCAGGAGTAGCTGCCCGGGAATCCTTGACCTGACCGAGCGATTGTGTCAACCTTCCAGTGACCGAGCGAGTGTTCGGTCGGTACCGGAAAGGGAGCGCATCGTGGCCATCGATCTGACGTACGACCCCGACATCGAGAAGCTGATCGATCGGACGCGCACGTTCACCCGCGACCATGTGCTTCCCATCGAAGACCGATTCCTGGGCAACATTGCCGACGCCGGGGGCGATGAGCTGCGCATCGAGATGCAAGCGGCCGCGAAAGATGCCGGCGTGTTCGCGCCGCACGCGCCGGTCGAATACGGCGGCCACGGGCTGTCGATGTGCGACCGCGCGCCGGTGTTCGAAGAAGCCGGCTACTCGCTGTTCGGTCCGATCGCCCTCAACCTCGGCGCCCCCGACGAGGGCAACGTCCACATGCTCGCTCACATCGCGTCGGCAGCGCAGAAAGAGCAGTTTCTCGCTCCGCTCGCGCGCGGCGACGTGCGGTCGGCTTTCGCGATGACCGAACCCGCGCCGGGTGCAGGCTCCGATCCCGCGGCACTCACCACCGCCGCCGAGCGGGTCGAGGGCGGCTGGAAGATCGACGGGCACAAGTGGTTCATCACCGGTGCCGACGGTGCAGGCTTCTTCATCATCATGGCCCGCACCTCGGGCGCGCCCGGTGATCGCGGCGGGGCCACGATGTTCCTGGCACCCGCCGACACCGCGGGCATCAGGGTCGGCCGGCACATCGGCACTCTGGACAAAGCGATGATCGGCGGTCACTGCGAGGTGTTCTTCGAGAACGCGTTCGTGCCCGACGAGAACGTGCTCGGTGCCGTCGACGAGGGATTCGCCTACGCCCAGGTGCGCCTGGGGCCGGCTCGCATGACGCACGTGATGCGCTGGCTCGGGGCCTCCCGCCGTGCGCACGACATCGCCGTCGCCCAGGTTGCTCGGCGTGAAGGGTTCGGCGGCAAGCTCGGAGACCTCGGCATGGTGCAGAAAATGGTCGCGGACAACGAGATCGACATCGCGGCCACCCGAGCGCTGCTGACCGTGGCGTGCTTCGAGTTGGATCGAGGTGGACACGCGGGCAACGAGACGTCGATCGCGAAGACGTTCGCCGCCGAGGCCATCTTCCGAATCGTCGACCGCAGTATCCAGATGTGTGGAGGTCTCGGGGTTTCCGACGATCTCCCACTGGCCAGGCTCTCACGCGAAGTGCGCCCGTTCCGCGTCTACGACGGCCCGTCCGAGGTACACCGCTGGGCCATCGCCAAACGGACGATCGGTGCAGCCAAGCGCGCAGCGCGGGAGGCACAGTCTTGAGCGAACTGCCGGGCATGAATCGCGATGCGCTGGAACGGTTCCTGCGAGGGAACGGCATCGAGGTCGACGGTGAATTGTCGGTCGAGATGATCAGCGGTGGCCGATCCAATCTCACCTACAAGGCGTACGACGACTCCTCGACCTGGGTTGTTCGCCGCCCTCCCACCAGTGGGCTCACGCCCTCGGCACACGACATGGCCCGCGAGTGGGCCGTCACGGAAGCCCTTGCATCCACCGATGTTCCGGTCGCTACGACCGTCGCGTTCGATCGAGACGGTTCTGCGTTGGGTGCGCCCATGACCGTCGTGGAGTTCGTCCCGGGTCGAGTCGTTCGTAGCCGCGAGGATCTTCGTGATCTGACGGATGCGCAGGTCACCGAGAACGCCGCCGAGTTGGTCCGGGTGCTCGCCAGGCTGCATGCCGTCGACCCCGACGCCGTGGGCCTCGGCAGCTTCGGCCGACCCGACGGGTTCGTCTCGCGGCAGGTCGCCACGTGGGCTCGGCAGTGGGAACGAGTCAAGACTCGCGACCTGCCCGATGTCGAACGATTGCATCGCGCGCTCGAAGCGGCAGTACCGGCAAGATCTGCGTCGTCCATCGTGCACGGCGACTATCGTGTCGACAACACCATTCTCGACGCCGACGACGTCGGTTCCGTTGCCGCGGTGGTGGACTGGGAGATGTCCACGCTCGGTGATCCCCTGACCGACGTTGCACTGATGTGCATCTACCGGCAACCGGTCTTCGATGCAGTCCTCGGCGCGGACGCTGCATGGACGAGCGATCGGTACCCCTCGGCGGCAGACCTCGCGCAACACTACGCAGTGGAATCCGGTCGAGAACTTCATGATTGGGGCTTCTACCTCGCCCTGGCCAATTTCAAGCTCGGAGTGATCGGCGAGGGAATCACTCACCGCGCGCTGTCGGGCTCCGACACCGGGGCCGGTGCAGGCAAGGCCGCGGAGGCCACCGGGGAGTTCGTCGCGGCCGGACTAAGAGCACTCGCAGGAACCAGCGACTGACGCGAAACCGACTGTCAGGCGGGCTCTCTCATCACACCGATGTGGCGGACGGTGTCCGACACACCCGGAAGCTCCTGAGGCTCGGACCAGGTGTTCAACCCGTCCGTACTGTCGGAGTAGAAGTACTTCCGATCGGTGTAGTCGTCGTAGTACAACCGCCATGTACCGTCGGGCAACTCGATGACGGCCGGACCTTCTTTCAGCGGTCCGAAATCGCGGGTGGGAACGAAGGTGTATGGCCCGATCAACGACGGTGCCGTCCAGTGTTCGATGATCTTGCGGGTCTCGTTCTTGGTGAACGCGTTATAGGTCGGCCCTACTTTGACCACCGTGGTGTCGATGTGGTCCGCTCCGATGCCGACGAACGGAACCGGGAAGCTCCACATCCTCAGGCCTGGGTCCATGGCCGTCATCAGATACGGCACGAACCCGCCGCCGCTCGACAGCGACACGATGATGCTGACGCGGTCACCCTCGACGAACCACTCCGGCGCCCATGCCTTGGTGGTGAACGGAGACAGTGACGGTCCGTCCGAGAAGCCGGCCGATCCGCTGAATCCGGGAGGGCTGGCCGAGCCGGTACCGGCTCCGGTGCCGGGCAGGAAAGCGCAGCAGAACGGGATCGGGAAGTTCTGCAGGAACGTCCAATTCACGCGGTCACTGCTGCGCGCGAAGCCGATGTTCGCACCGCCGCCCGTCGTGTACGTCACGTAGTACATCCCGTCGGTGTGCCGGAATATGCTCGCATCGCGTACCACCCCGGACGGCGGTCGGTAGGCCGAAGTCTGCAGTGCTGTGAAATCGGTGCCGTCACTGGATGCGTAGACATCCATGTCACGATCGCTGTCGTTGCTGAAGGCCACCATCGTGTAGCGCCACGCGGAGGGTGCAGCGGCACCGGTTCCTGCAGCGGAGAACAACAGTCCGGCGACAGCCAGGATCACCATCGGTACGACGAACACGAACCTACGTACAGTCGATAACACCGAAGAAGTATGTCCGACCCATACGCACCATGCGTACCTTTGGTAACAGATACAACAGATTGTTACCGATGTTGTTATGAATGCGAAATGTACTGCGTAACGGGCTTGGCCTGGTACATCTCGCGATCGGCATCGTCGAGTATGTCCAAAGCACTTCGGGTGTCGTCGCGGTCGACGGTGACGCCACCGATGCTCGCCGTCACCGTCAACACCCGCCCCGCGGTCATGATCGGTGTGGACAATTCGGCGCGAACATCGTCGGCCTCGGTACCCACACAACGCGAAACGACCGCCACGAACTCGTCGCCCCCGATACGACCCACGAAGGCATCGGGCGGGAGAGCTCGGGACAGACGATCTGCGACTACCCCCAGAACGGAGTCGCCGACGGTATGACCGTGCAGATCGTTGATGGTCTTGAAGTTGTCGAGGTCGATGAACAGCACGGCCATGGAGTCCTCGCGATCGGGCTTCGCCAGCTGCTCGTCCAGGCGAGCCAGGATCAACGGCCTGTTCGGCAGACCGGTCAGGTCGTCGTGCGTCGCTGCATGCTCGAGCTTCATGCTCATCCGGTAGGCGTCGGTGATATCGACGAACGTCGCGACGACGGAGGGGGTCGGGTCGCCCGCGGTGAGCATCGTCGCCGTCAACGACAGCCAGAAGTTCCGGCCGTCCCGGCGACGTTCGACCCCGATCACCGCCTGGCAGGGCTCGCCGGTTTTCCTGGTGACTGCGACGGGATGTTCGAACGGGTGGATCGGCCCTTCGTCGGTGCCGTACACCCGGAACGGAAGAACCGACGCCTGTCCAGAGGTCGCCAATCCGGCCCGGATGTCCAGAATGGTCTTCGCAGACAGGTTCGCCGATTCGATTCGGCCAGTGTGATCGAGAACGACGACGCCCGCCTCCAGTGATTCCACGACCGCGGTGAAATGTTCCTCGACTCTGCGTACTGCACTCTGGTCGGCACAGACCAACACGTAGCCGTCGGGCATCTGGGCGGCCGACACGATCACAGCAAGCGCCGACCCGTCCGCATGCCGATGGGAATCGGACAGCCGGCCGCCGAGAGCGAGAATCGCGGCAGGATCACAGGGCACCCCGACGGCCGTCGAGACCTCACGACCGAGCACGTCCGCTGACGGTCGCCCGTAGACCGACTCCGCAGCAGGGTTCCAACTCGACACCAGACCGTCGGCGGACACACCGATGATGGCATCGCTGACGTGCTCGACCAGAGCGGCTTGCTTCTGCAGCGCCCTCTGCGCAGCCTTGTGTTCGGTGAGGTCCCGAAGAATGACCTGGAATGCCGGCTCGCCGTTCCACACGGTGCGCACCGATACCGCTTCCATCGTCAGCGTCGTCCCGTCGAGGGCCAGGACCGTTGCTTCCGACGCGGCGCTGGCGGAGCCGTGAGAGTCGAGAGCGGAGATCCGCTCGAGCATGGACCCGACCGATTCCGCGGCGATGAACTTCGTGATCGGATGCCCGATGACGTCCGCTGCATCCTCGGCACGCAGATACCGCATCCCGGCGGGGTTGAGGTAGACGAGGATGCCTCGTCGATGGACCCCGATCGCGTCCGGCGAATGCTCGATGAGAACCCGATAGCGATCGGCAAGTCCGGGCGACGCGGGATGCGATCGAGGGTCGTCGACGCCATCGCGCTCCCCTGGAGCCATGCTCGGTCCTCGCGATCGTAGGCGGACGGTCAACACCCGATTGAACCACTTAGTAACGTGCCGTTGGCGACTCATGTCCGTTTCGGACTGTATGTCCTTCTTTTCGACTGGACCTGATGCCGGTTTGAGGGGCTAAATCAAGGAGCGAACCGAATCCGGTTTCGCGAACCTCGAAAAGAAACGGATTTCCACGATGAGCTCTCATGGCATCGACATCACCGGGATCGGCGCACTGTCCGGCTACGGCTGGGGCGCATCCGCCCTGTGGGACGGCCTGTCCACGGGCAAGGCGGCGGCCACGCTGCACCACGACCTCACCCGACCAGGACAGAATCCGGTCTGGCTGGCGAAAGTCCCCGACGGCGGGGACCGCAGCGACGGCACCAGCCGATTCGGCCGGGCACTTCGCGGGGCGGCACGCGAAGCAGTAGAAGACGCGATCGCGCGGGGCTGGCAGCCGGGTCGACGGGTGGGTCTGGTCCATGCTGTCGTCCTGGGTGAAGTGGACGAGTGGCGCAACTTCTATCTGCGAGACGGCGGAGAACGCCGTGTTCGTGACTATCTGACGCTGATGCCGTCGACCCCGGTGTCCCTACTGATGCAGGAATACGGCTTCCACGGCCCGGCCATGAATGTCTCGGCGATGTGCGCTTCGGGCAATGCGGGTCTGCTCACTGCCAAGATGTGGCTCGATACCGGATTCGTCGACGACGTGGTGTTCGTCGCCACCGATCTGTCCCTGACTCCGGAGAACATCGACCACTTCGTGAAGCTCGGCGTCGGTGTGGTCGACGTGGAGCCACAGGAGGGCTGCCGGCCGTTCCAAGAGGGCAGCCGCGGGTTCGGAATGGGCGAGGCCGCAACGGCCTTCGTTCTGTCGACGCGCAGCTCGGCCTCGTATGCACGGGTGCTGGGCGGTTCGATGACACACGACGCGTTTCATGCCACCTCGATCGACCCTGCGCTCACCCAGGTGCGGGCCTGCTTCGAGCAAGCGTTGGTCGACGCCGACGTCACTGCCCAGCAGGTGCGCTACCTCAACGCCCACGGACCCGGCACCGCGCAGTGCGATGCGGCAGAAACCACCATGTTGGAGACAGTGCTGGACTCCCACGCGCAGGTGTATTCGGTGAAGCCGTTGACGGGACATTGCCAAGGCGCGGCGTCGGCGATCGAAACCATTTCTGCGGTCATGGGATTCGAGCGTGGACTCGTGCCGGCGGCCCCGCAGGTATCCGATGCGCACCCCTTGCTGCTCGACGGTTTCACCGCTGCGGAGCCAGGATTGACCGTCAAATCGTCCCTGGGAATGGGCGGACACAACTCGGTGGTGGTGCTGGCACCGGCATGAGTCGTTCTCGGGGGCTCGGCAGCTCGCGTGGGCTGTCGAGCCCTGGAGCGCCGCTCGGCAATGCTGCAATCAGCCTGTGCCCAGGGCGGTTTCGACAACACGATCGAGGATTCGGCTGATGTGCTCTACGTCGTAGCGGTCTCGGGGCGAGTACAGCAAGACGTAGGGCTCGGGAAGTCCGATCGCTGGGCGGCCGGCCAGCGGATGCAATTCTCCCCAACCGGCGTCGATGATGCGCTGCGCATCGCCGTGCTCCGCGACGACGTGCAGCGACCCGTCGCTGGGATGGACGTGAGCGATCTCCCCGCCGGCTTGTGCCACCACACCGGGTCGCCGTTTCTCGGCGACCACGTACAAGGCCTGCCCATGCTTCTCGAAATGACTCGTGCTCAGGTACAGGAGATCGGAGTGAGTACGCGTACAGGACTCGAGAACGTCGAACACCGACACCGGGCCGCCCGGCGCGATTCCGTTCAGCTGGCGATGCGGAATCGGATAAGGGGCCACCGACGGACGGGGACCGGGCCGCGTCGGCAGTTCCCACGTCGACGAAGCAGCGTCCACGTCACGGACGGTCAGCGGATCCCTACCGAGCGGGGTGAGGATCTTGGTGATGGCCCACCCCACCATGTTGGCGGGTAGCCCACCGGGGCCGAGCGCTTTCCACGCCGCATAGTCCTCGGCGATACTCATGAGACGAGAATTCTGCAGGCACTCACACAGACACTGCCGCGCCGCAGATTCCGCATTCCTCGAACTCGACCCGCTTCCAACGTGCGACAGGAACGAAGAACAGCGTGAACTGCTGGTACTGCTTCATACGCGCCCATTGCGTGACGTTGTGGCAGCGCGGGCAGGTTCGCGTGGCACCCGAGCCGATGTGTTTGCGCTTGCTGCCGAAGCCGAAGAGAAGGAACATGACGCCAGCATAGGTGCGGTCCATCGTCGAGGATCGCCGACAACAGGTGCAGCGCGAGGACGGCCGCCCTCGCACACTGGGTAGCGAGGGCGGCCGTGGTCGCGCGGTGGCGTCAGCTCGCGATCATGCCGTGTGGATCGATGACGAACTTCTGTGCGACTCCACTGTCGAATTCGCGGTAGCCACGCGGAGCGTCGTCGAGCGAGATGACCGTTGCATTGACGGCTTTCGCGATCGAGACCCGCTCCGAGAGAATCGCATTCATCAGTTCGCGGTGGTAGCTCATCACCGGGCACTGCCCGGTTGCGAACGACAGCGATTTCGCCCAACCCGTGCCGAGACTGAGCGACAGGGCACCACGCTGAGCAGCCTCGTCCACGCCGCCGGGATCGCCGGTCACGTACAACCCCGGGATGCCGATTCCACCGCCCGCTGTGGTGATGTCCATCAACGAGTTGAGAACCGTGGCCGGGGCCTCCCGGGCCGAATCTCCACCGTGACCGCGGGCCTCGAAGCCCACGGCATCCACCGCGGCGTCGACCTCGGGCACGCCGAGAATCTGTTCGATCTGATCCTGCGGTGCACCCTTGCCCACGTCGACGGTCTCGCAGCCGAACGTTCGCGCCTGGGCCAGCCTCTCGGCGTTCATGTCGCCGACGATCACCACCGAAGCTCCCAGCAATTGCGCACCGACTGCGGCGGCGAGGCCGACCGGGCCGGCGCCCGCGATGTACACCGTCGCACCGGGTTTGACACCTGCGGTGACGGCCCCGTGGAATCCGGTGGGAAAGATATCCGAGAGCATGGTCAGGTCCAGTATCTTCTCCAGAGCCTGGTCGCGATCGGGGAACTTCAGCAGGTTGAAGTCTGCGTAGGGTGCCATGACGTACTCCGCCTGGCCGCCGACCCACCCGCCCATGTCTACGTAGCCGAATGCCGAGCCCGGTCGATCGGGGTTCACATTGAGACAGATTCCCGTCTTGCGCTCCTTGCAGTTTCGACACCGTCCGCAGGCGATGTTGAACGGAACCGAGCAGATGTCTCCCACCTTCAGGAACTCGACGTCGCGTCCGACCTCGACGATTTCGCCGGTGATCTCGTGGCCGAGCACCAGCCCCTCGGGCGCGGTCGTGCGCCCACGAACCATGTGCTGGTCACTGCCGCAGATGTTGGTCGAGACGACTTTCAGAATCACTCCGTGCTCGCACTTGCGTCCGACGTTGGCCGGGTTCACTCCGGGGCCGTCGGTCAACTCCAGGCCCGGAAATTCGATGTCCTGAACCTCTACCTTGCCTGGTCCGGCGTACGTCACTGCTCTGTTGTCTGCCACGATTTCTCCTGTTCGGCGGATTCCTGGTGCGATCGACAGACCGAGATCGATTGTGCGCTCACAGTTTTCGTGTACCTTCGACAGTGAACGCGAGGCGATGTGGCCTGCATCACACCATAGTATGCGCACGTGCGAATACGGGTCGCGCCGCCCGCCGCGCAGCGATCACAGCACCGATCCCACTCCCCGGCGCTATCGTCGAGCCGTGCCATCCGATGAGAATTCCAGCCAGATCGTCACGATCGGCTCCGCGCCCGGCGTCGAGGTCGACGTGCTCACCTACGGTGCCACCCTGCAGCGCATGTCGGTCACCTGCGGCGACGGACAACGACGAGACGTCCTCGTCGGCGTAGCCGGCGAGGACGAATTACGTTCGTCTAAGGCATATTTCGGCTCCACAGTGGGCCGGTACGCCAATCGCATCGCGGATGGACGGCTCGACATCGACGGACGACCGGCGCAGCTGACGATCAACGACGGCACCAATCACCTCCACGGTGGCACCGACGGCTTCGACTCGCGACACTGGACCGTCGTCGAGCGATCGGCAGACTCGGTCGAACTCGAACTCGTCAGCCCGGACGGGGATCAGGGCTACCCGGGCGAGGTTCGTGCGCGGGCACGGTTCTCGATCACGGACGACGCACTGCGCTTGGAGCTGACCGCCACCACGACCGCGACGACCGTGGTGAACCTGACCTCGCATGCATACTTCGACCTCGACGGTCACGGCATCGACGACCACGTGCTCCAGGTCTTCGCGTCGTCGTTCACTCCCGTGAATCCGGACGGTATTCCCACCGGGAGCATCGACGACGTCGCAGGCAGTGCCCTCGATCTCCGAGAACCGGGCCGCGTCGGCGATCTCGCCCGGGCCACCCACCCGCAACTGTCGGCGGCCAGGGGAATCGACCACAACTTCGTCGTCGACGGCGACGGGTTGCGGTGCGCGGCAAGGCTCTCCTCGGCGCGCAGCCGAACCGCACTGGAGGTGTGGACCGATCAGCCCGGCGTGCAGGTGTACACCGGGAACTTCTTGGACGGTAGCGATGTCTCGCGGCGCGGAACCATGCTGCGCCAGGGAGACGGCATAGCGCTCGAACCTCAGCTGTTTCCCGACGGGCCGAATCATCCGAACTTCCCGTCGGCCGAACTGAACCCTGGC
The DNA here is from genome assembly GCF_033142445.1 of Rhodococcus sp. IEGM 1330. Classification (NCBI taxonomy): domain Bacteria; kingdom Bacillati; phylum Actinomycetota; class Actinomycetes; order Mycobacteriales; family Nocardiaceae; genus Rhodococcus; species Rhodococcus sp. IEGM 1330. The sequence continues at coordinate 84,148 of NZ_JAWLSB010000001.1, read as the reverse complement.
GAGACGTACCGGTCCGTCATCGAGTGGAAGTTCTCTGTCGACGACCTCGGGTGAGCGTTAACAATTCTTCGATCGATCTTTCCGAAACTATTGACGACTGCCGATGTTAACGCTCACACTGTGTTGCACACGTCACAGCGGAGTGGCGACATCGAGGAGATCACCATGGCGTCGAAGACATTTTTTGCGGCAAGCGCGCTCATCCTGAGCGGCGCAATCGTCCTGAGCGGGTGCAGCAGCGGAGGCGACGACGCATCCGGCGGCGGCAGCGAAGGCGGTACCGTCCTGGGCTTCTCCCAGGTCGGTGCCGAAAGCGGCTGGCGGACCGCGAACACCACATCGATTCAAGACGCAGCCACCGCGGCCGGCGTCGATCTGAAATTCTCCGACGCGCAGCAGAAACAGGAGAACCAGATCAAGGCGATTCGCACCTACATCCAACAGAAGGTCGACGTCATCGCATTCAGTCCGGTCGTCGAGACCGGGTGGGAACCTGTTCTGCAGGAAGCGAAGCGAGCCAATATTCCCGTGATTCTCACCGACCGCGCGGTCGACACCACCGACGACTCGCTCTACGCGACATTCCTCGGCTCGGACTTCGTCGAAGAAGGCGTCAAGGCCGGTGACTGGCTGGTGCAGAACAGCGCGATCGCCGACAGCACCGGAGACGGCAAGATCAACGTGGTCGAACTCGAAGGCACCACCGGTGCCGCTCCGGCCATCGACCGCGCCGAGGGATTCCGCCAGGCGATCGGCAGCGAGCCGAGCATCGCCATCACGGCGTCGCAGACCGGCGACTTCACCCGCGACGGCGGCAAGCAGGTCATGGAGTCGTTCCTGAACTCCAACCGCGGCCAGATCGACGTCGTCTTCGCTCAGAACGACGACATGGGCCTCGGGGCAATCCAAGCCATCGAGGCCGCAGGACTGCTGCCGGGCAAGGACATCAAGATCATCACGGTCGACGCCGTCAAGGACGGAATGCAGGCCCTCGCCGACGGCAAGATCGACTTCATCGTCGAGTGCAATCCTCTCCTCGGACCTCAGTTGATGGAGCTGACCGAAAAAGTCGTCAAGGGCGAGGACGTACCCAAGCGGGTCGTCACCGAGGAAACCACCTTCACGTCCGATCAGGCGGCCGCCGTACTCGCCGACCGCCAGTACTGAGGGAGGTCTTCATGAGTACCGATGCCGTTCTCGCGGCGGAGCCGGTTCCCATCGTGGAGATGAAGAACATCTCCATCACCTTCGGCGCAGTTCGAGCCCTCGACGGGGTCTCGCTCCGCCTCTTTCCCGGTGAAGTGCACTCACTGATGGGTGAGAACGGTGCCGGTAAGTCGACGCTGATCAAAGCTTTGACCGGCGTCTACTCGATCGACAACGGAACCGTCACCATCGACGGGACCGAGCACGAGTTCGCCACTCCGAGCGCGGCCCTGGCTGCAGGCATCAGCACCGTCTACCAGGAAGTGAATCTGCTTCCCAATCTGACGGTTGCCGAGAACATGCTCCTTGGCCGCGAACCCCGTCGGCTCCCCGGAAAAGTGTTGGGGGCCATCGGCGGAATCGACAGGCGCGCGATGAACCGTCGTGCCCGCACCACACTGGACCGCCTCGGTCTCGACATCGAACCGTCCTCGATCCTCGGTGATCACCCGATCGCCGTGCAGCAACTCGTCGCGATCGCCCGCGCGGTCGACGTCGATGCTCGGGTCCTGATCCTCGACGAACCGACGTCGAGTCTGGACAAGGACGAGGTCGAAACTCTGTATTCGGTGATCGAGCGTCTGCGGGGCAACGGGACGTCGATCGTGTTCGTCTCGCATTTTCTCGACCAGATCTATCGCATCTCCGATCGGATGACGATCCTGCGAAACGGCAAGTTCGTCTCCGAGCGCCTGGTTGCCGACACCCCGCAGTTCGAGTTGGTCGAGCTGATGATCGGACGCGAACTCGACACTCTGCGCGAACTCGACAGCCGCGAACCCGTCGTGGTGGCACCAGAAGACGCTCCTGTCGTCGAGGTACTGGGCATCGGCCGCAAGGGCGCTCTCGAGGCAACGGATCTTCGCCTGCACGCAGGCCAAGTCGTCGGCGTCGCAGGCCTGCTCGGCTCAGGGCGCACCGAATTGGCCAGACTGCTCGCCGGCGCCGACAGGGCGGATTCCGGGTCCATCGAGGTGCACTCGAGCAAGCGTCGCATTCGCAGTCCTCGGCAGGCCGCGGACCAACGCATCGCACTCACCAGCGAGGATCGCAAGGCAGACGGCGTCGTCGGCGACCTGTCGGTGGCAGACAACATGATGCTCGCACTGCAGGCGAAGCGGGGATGGCTACGACCCATCCCCCGAGCGACGAGACACAAGCTCGTCCAGGACTACATCACCGCTCTCGACATCCGGCCCGCAGATCCGAATGCGGCGATGCGCAACCTGTCCGGTGGAAACCAACAAAAGGTACTGCTCGCCCGCTGGCTCATCACCGAACCGGAACTGCTGATCCTCGACGAACCCACGCGCGGCATCGACATCGGCGCGAAAGCTCAGATCCAGACTCTGGTCGCCGATCTCGCGGCCCGGGGAATGTCGGTGGTGTTCATCTCCGCGGAACTCGAAGAGATTCTGCGCCTGAGCGATCGCATCGTGATCATGCGCGATCGGCGCAAGATCGACGAACGCGTCAACGACGGAGTGTCGGTGGGCGACGTGCTGGCCACCATCGCAGCGGGCGTTCGTACCGACGAACCCACCGCGGTCACCGCCTCGAACATCGACAGGACTGTCGCATCATGACTCGAACTCTCGAACCGCAGACCACCGCGCCTGCGCGCGTCCGCTCCGCATTCACCCAGCCCGTGGTCTGGCCGCTGCTGGCATTGATCGCACTGGTCGTCGTCAATGTCGTTGTCACACCGGACTTCCTCGACATTCGCATCGAGAACGGCGGACTGTTCGGCAACGTCGTCGATATCGCGCGCAACTCCGCGCCCCTCATCCTCGTCGCTGTGGGCATGACTCTGGTGGTGGCCACTCGCGGTATCGACCTCTCCGTCGGTGCGGTCGCAGTGATCGCCGCCGCGGTCGCCTGCACCCGAATCGCCGCCGCACCGGACGAAGGTGCCACGACGACCATGATCATGGCCGTCGTCTGGGCGTTGGGCGCGTGCCTGCTGCTCGGTCTGTGGAACGGACTTCTCGTATCCGTCTTCGGCATTCAGCCCATCATCGCGACGTTGATTCTGATGGTCGCCGGCCGCGGCCTCGCCATGTTGATCACCGACGGAAACATCACGACCGTCAACAATGCTGCTTTCAGCGAACTCGCGTCCGGCACCTTTCTCGGTTTGCCTCTCGCCCTCATCATCGCGCTCGTGGTGGTTGCGGGTACCGCGGTGCTCACGCGTCGCACCGCTCTGGGAATGCTCGTCGAGGCGGTCGGAATCAATCCGGAGGCAAGCAGATTGGCCGGTGTGCGCTCGCGCACGATCGTCTGGACCGTCTACGTGTTCGCCGCGGTGTGCTCCGGAACGGCCGGCCTGATCATTGCCGCCAACACCAACTCGGTGAACGCCAACAGCCTCGGCCAATGGATCGAGCTGGACGCCATCCTCGCCGTCGTCATCGGCGGCACCGCGCTCACCGGTGGCCGATTTTCCATCGCGGGCACCGTGGTCGGCGCACTGCTCATCGGCACTCTCACTCGCACCATCACCAATGTCGGCATTCCCTCCGAGGCCAACTACCTGTTCAAGGCAGTCGTCATCATCGTGGTCTGCCTCCTGCAATCACCGCGAATCCGCGCCACTCTGCGGTCGTTCGTGCGACCCGACTCGACCAAGGCGGTACGACCGTGAGTGATCTGCTGACTGCTCCCCCCACCACCTCCACGAGTGCGCCGGTCCCGTCGCCGTCGACGTGGGACCGCATCCGGCGATACTCCCCGCCGACCAGATTCCTGCCCGTCATCGCAACATTCGCGCTGTTCGTCGGTCTCTTCGGACTCGGCGAATTCCGCTACAGCGGATTCGCCGACCCACAGGTGTTCCTGTCATTGCTGATCGACAACTCCTTCCTGATCGTCCTGGCGGTCGGAATGACGTTCGTGATCCTGACCGGGGGCATCGACCTGTCCGTCGGATCCGTCGTAGCACTGTCGACCATGATCGCCGCTCGCACACTCCAATTGGGCTGGTCGCCGTTCGTCGTCATGGCGGTGGTACTGCTGTGTGGAACAGTGCTCGGCACGATCATGGGCGCGTTGATTCACTACCTGCAGATTCAGCCGTTCGTCGCCACACTCGCCGGCATGTTCCTCGCCCGCGGCCTGTGCTACATGATCGGCGTCGAGTCCATTCCGATCACCGACGACACCTTCTCGTCCATCGCCTTCGCCGTGATCGAACTCCCCGGGGGTTACACGATCACGTGGAGCGTGGTGATCGCACTCGTCGTAGTGGCGGTCGCTGTGTACGTCCTGGCCTGCACCCGCTTCGGTCGCTCGGTGTACGGCATCGGCGGCAACGAAGCGTCCGCACTGCTGATGGGACTGAAGGTCGCCGCGGTGAAGGTGGGCGTCTACGCGATCAGTGGATTCTGCGCTGCACTAGCCGGACTCCTCTTCTCCTTCTACGCCCTGTCCGGCTACAGCCTCAACGCCGTCGGAATGGAACTCGACGCGATCGCGGCGGTGGTGATCGGCGGAACTCTGCTCACCGGTGGACGCGGATACGTGCTGGGTTCGCTTGTCGGCGTGCTCATTCTCGGCGCGATCCAGACGTTCATCGCGTTCGACGGAACTCTGAGTTCCTGGTGGACGCGAATCACGATCGGAGTACTGCTGCTTCTGTTCGTCGTGGCCCAGCGACTGATGACGGCGAGGCGTAGATGACCACGACCCATACCGCAACACACCAGGGAGTTCGCATGAACGCTGACCGATACACGGTGGGGGTCGACTACGGCACCCTGTCCGGACGCGCCGTCGTCGTTCGAGTGTCCGACGGTGCCGAAATCGCTTCGGCAGTGCACGATTACCGACACGCGGTGCTCGCGGAGACGCTGCCCGACGGCACGGTCCGATTGCCCGACGCATGGGCACTGCAGGTGCCCGACGACTATCGCGACGTCCTCCGTCGTGCCGTCCCGACTGCGCTTGCCGCCGCAGGCATCGCACCCGAGCAGGTCGTCGGCATCGGTACCGACTTCACCGCGTGCACCATGGTGCCCACCTACGCCGACGGCACTCCGCTGTGTGAGGATCCACGCTTCGCCGATCGACCGCACTCGTACGTGAAATTGTGGAAACACCATGCAGCACAGGGACAAGCGGACCGGATCAACGATCTCGCTGCGCGTCGCGGCGAGAGTTGGCTGCCTCGCTACGGCGGACTGATCTCCTCGGAATGGGAGTTCGCGAAGGCGCTGCAGATTCACGAGGAAGATTCCGAGGTCTACGACGCGATGGACCGATGGGTCGAAGCGGCCGATTGGATCGTCTGGCAGCTCTGCGGACACTACGTACGCAACGCGTGTACCGCCGGCTACAAGGGCATCTATCAGGACGGGCACTACCCGTCCGTGGACTTCCTCACCGAACTGGCACCGGGCTTCGGTTCCTTCGTCGCCGACAAGCTCGATCAGCCGTTGGGCGAGTTGGGTTCTTGCGCAGGTACGTTGACCGCCGAGGCCGCGCAATGGACCGGACTGCCCGAGGGCATCGCCGTCGCTGTCGGCAACGTCGATGCGCACGTGACGGCACCCGCGGCCGGCGCGGTGGAACCGGGCCGGATGGTCGCCATCATGGGAACCTCCACATGCCACGTGATGAGCTCGACCGTCCTGAAGGAAGTTCCCGGCATGTGCGGGGTCGTCGACGGCGGCATCGTCGCCGGCTCGTACGGATACGAGGCAGGTCAGAGCGGCGTCGGCGATATCTTCGGATGGTTCACGCGTACCTCGGTTCCCGCGTCGTACAGCGACGCGGCCGCCGCGGCAGGTGAGTCGGTACACGAACATCTGACTCGGCTCGCGCAGACGCAGGACGTTGGTGAGCACGGGCTCGTCGCGCTCGACTGGCACAGCGGGAACCGGTCGGTCCTGGTCGATCACGAGCTTTCCGGGCTGGTCGTCGGGACCACGCTGGCAACGCGTCCCGAGGACACCTACCGTGCGCTGCTCGAAGCTACGGCGTTCGGAACCCGCGTCATCGTGGAGACGTTCCGTGACAGCGGCGTTCCGGTCGAGGAGTTCGTGGTGGCAGGTGGGCTGGCCCGCAACCCGCTGCTCATGCAGATCTACGCCGATGTGTTGCGAATGCCGTTGTCGGTCATCGCCTCTGCCCAGGGCCCGGCCCTGGGATCCGCCATTCATGCCGCGGTGGCGGCCGGATGTTATTCCGATGTGCCCGTTGCATCGAAGTCGATGGGCAAGGTACGTCGCGCCGCCTTCGTACCCGACGAATCGCGATCTCAGGCGTACGACACTCTCTTCGAGATCTATCTGGAATTGCACGACCGCTTCGGCCGGGACGTGCCGACCATGCGCCGTCTGCGAGCGCTCCGACGTGACGCCCTGACCCGAAAGGTGGATGCACGATGACCGTTGTCGACGACGTGCGCGACGTGATCGAGGAGATCCGCCGCGACGTATGCACCCTGCACGCCGAGCTGGTGCGGTACGGACTGGTCGTCTGGACGGCAGGCAACGTCTCGGCGAGGGTCCCCGGCCGGGACCTGATGGTCATCAAGCCCAGTGGCGTCTCCTACGACGACCTGACGCCCGGCAACATGGTGGTGTGTGATCTGTACGGCAGGGTGGTCGAGGGTGACCATGCACCGTCCTCGGACACCGAGGCGCAGGCGTATGTCTACCGGCACCTCGAGCACATCGGCGGTGTGGTGCACACACATTCGCCCTATGCAGTGGCGTGGGCGGCCCGAGGAGAACCGATCCCCGTGGTCACCACGATGTGCGCGGACGAGTTCGGCGGCGACATTCCGGTCGGGCCCTTCGCCACGATCGGCGACGACTCGATCGGCCGCGGCATCGTCGACACCCTCGCAGACAGTCGATCTCCGGCAGTGCTGATGCAAAACCACGGTGTGTTCGCAATGGGGACCACGGCCAGGGCTGCCGTCAAAGCGGCGGTCATGTGCGAGGACGTCGCGAGGTCGGTACACCTGTCCTATCAACTGGGACAACCACTTCCCATTCCGAGCTCGAAGGTCGACGCACTCTACGACCGCTACCAGAACGTCTACGGCCAGCGCTGACCGGCGCGCCGAATCTTCTCTCCACGGAGGTACCCCCATGTCCGAAGTATGGTTTCTCACCGGCAGTCAAAGCCTCTACGGCCCCGAGACCCTCGATCAGGTAGCCGTCCAGTCTCGCGAAATCGCGGACAAACTCGATGCGGCACTTCCCGTCTCGGTGGTCTGGAAGCCGGTGCTGCTCGACGCGTCGTCCATCCTGCGCTGCATGCGCGAGGCGAACGCCGCCGACGAATGTGTGGGTGTGGTGACCTGGATGCACACCTTCTCCCCCGCCAAGATGTGGATCGCCGGCCTCGACGCGTTGGACGTGCCGCTGCTGCACCTGCACACGCAGGCCGGAATGTCGTTGCCGTGGTCGACGATCGACATGGAGTTCATGAATCTCAACCAGGCCGCCCACGGTGACCGCGAGTTCGGGCACGTCGAATCTCGGGTGGGTGTTCTGCGCACGATCGTGGCAGGCCACGTCGACAATCCCGCGGTGATCGAGCGTGCGGAACAGTGGGTGCGAGCAGCTCTCGGCCGCGCGGAGCTGAGGTCACTGTGCCTGGCACGTTTCGGCGACAACATGCGCGACGTCGCAGTGACGGAGGGCGACAAGGTCGAAGCGCAGTTGCGATTCGGAGTCTCCGTCAACACCTACGGCGTGAACGATCTGGTCGAGGTCGTGGACAGCGTGAGCGACTCGGCCGTGTCGGACCTCATCGACGAGTACCGGTCCCTGTACGACATCGCACCGAGCCTCGACAAGGACGGTGACCGCCACGAATCACTGCGGTACGGCGCCCGCGTCGAAGCCGGCCTACGACAGTTCCTCACCGAGGGCGGTTTCAAGGCCTTCACCACCAATTTCGAGGATCTCGGTGGGCTTCGCCAATTGCCCGGACTCGCGGTGCAGCGCCTCATGGCCGACGGATACGGGTTCGGCGGTGAGGGCGACTGGAAGACCTCGATGTTGTTGCGCGCCATGAAGGTGATGGCCGAGGGTCTCGACGGTGGCACGTCCTTCATGGAGGATTACACCTACCACCTGGTGCCCGGAGAGGAGAAGATCCTCGGCGCGCACATGCTGGAAGTGTGTCCCTCGATCACCGACTCCCGGCCGACCCTGGAGATCCATCCACTGTCCATCGGCGGCCGCGAAGACCCCGTGCGCCTGCGCTTCACGGCGGACCCCGGCCACGGCGTAGTCGTCGGCCTCTCGGACGTGGGTGAACGATTCCGCCTGACTGCCAACGTGATCGACGTCGTCGAGCCCGACGAGGCACTGCCGAAGCTGCCGGTCGCCTGCGCCGTGTGGGAACCGCAGCCCTCACTCGCGGTGTCGGCGGAATCCTGGCTGACGGCCGGTGCGCCCCACCACACGGTTCTGAGTACCGCAATTGGTCTGCCTGTGCTGGAAGCATTCTCGGACATGATCGGCGTCGAGCTGCTGGCGATCGACGCCGACACCACGACACGAGGATTCCAACAGACACTGCGATGGAACGCGGCCTACCACCGACTCGCGGCGAAGTTGTGAGCACATCGCCATGGCCGTCGATCATCCATGTCGTCGGCGGTATTCCTGTTCGGCTCCGGGGTGGAGGGGGATGCTTCCGGTCATGACCAGTGACCGCGCGTCGAGAAATTGGCTGCCGATCGCCTGACCGGGGACCAACTCGGACGACTGATCGAGAAGCACACTCACCAGTGCAGCGACAACGCGGTCCGGCACCTCCGGATGTGCCAGCAGAAGATTCGGAATGCCGACGGTGGTGACCTCCGGATGTTCGCCGTACACGTTCGCCGGAACCCGCACCGCCTCGTACGCGGTACCGAATTCGCGTCTGAGATCAGCGACGACGGTGCCCAGATCGAGTAGACGGATGGCGGCACGAGGCTGGGCAAATGCCGGAGTCGGCAACCCGCCCGCCCACATCACGGCATCGACTTCGTTGGCCGTCAAGGCATCTGCCGCCGAGCGCATCGACAGCTGAACCTGTTCGACAGCACCTGCTGCCGCCACACCCGCTGCGCGGAGGACTCGCTGAGATACTTCGGTGGCACCGGATCCCGGGGCACCGATGCTCACGTTTCGGCCTCGCAGATCGTCCATGGTCTCGATATGCGAGTCTGCTCGCACAGCCACTTGAAAGTAGTTCTCGTAGACGCACCCGACCGCCGTCAGGTCTCCGCTCGGATGACTGTAGGCGGCGTCCATGAGCGTCAGGGCCAGCTCGGCCTGCCGAGAACCCAACGCCTCGAGGTTGTCGACGGAGCCGGCCGTCGTGAGCGGAACGATGTCGGCGACATCGGTTTCGGCGGCAGTGTCGGACAGAAGTCCGGCGAACTCCCAGAAGAAGCCGCGGACCTCGCCCGCCGCGAGTCGCAGCTGCATCGACGGGTCCGAGGTGCAGGCGCCCACGACGGCAGTGCTCAGTGCCAGCAGACCGGCCTGCAGCGCCGTTCTCCGTGAGAACGACGCTGCGGGCTCGGCCATGTCAGTCACTGTAAGGCGTCGCAGGTCACTGGAACGCTCGACCCTGCTCTCGGTCGAGCACGGTCTCGGACTTGTTGCGCAGTACGAAGATGTACACCAGCAGCGATATAGCGATCACGACCGTGACGTAGAGGATGAACCAACCCACGTGCCCGCCGTTCTTCGCGGCTTGATAGATAAGTGGTGCTGTGCCGCCGAAGGCCGAGTTGGCGAGTGCGTATCCCAAGCCGACGCCGAGTGCGCGGACGTGCGAGGGGAACAGCTCCGCTTTGACGATCGCATTGATCGAGGTGTAACCGGTGAGGATGACGTAACCGACGCACACCAGTGCGAGCGACTGCACCACCGACGTCGCCGTCGGCAGGTACGTGATGAGTACGTAGGTGTACAGCACGCCTCCGATGCCGAAGAAAACGAGCAGCGGCTTTCGACCCACCTTGTCGCTGATCATTCCGCCGATGGGCTGCAGCAGCATGAGGAAGACCAGGCCGGCGAGGTTGATCCAGGTACCGGTCATCCCCCGGTCCTCGTACGCGGACTTGACCATCGAGGGTGCGTTGACGCTGTAGGTGTAGAACGCGATGGTGCCACCGGCAGTCACCATGAAGCAGATGACCAGTGCCCGCCAGTGCTTACCGACGAGCTCCTTCAGCGATCCGGAGGATTGATCGGCTCCACTACGTACGGCCTCGAGTTGATCCTTGGTCAGTGATTCGTCCATGCTGCGGCGCAGCCAGAAGACCACCACTGCCGCGACTCCGCCGATGAAGAAGGCTATGCGCCAACCGAACTCCTCGATCTGTTCGCGCTCGAGGAACACCTGCATCAGCAACAGAGTCACCTGTGCGAGCACATGCCCACCGACGAGGGTGACGTATTGGAACGAGGAGAAGAATCCTCGACGCTCGCGCGTGGCAGCCTCGGACATGTACGTCGCCGACGCACCGTACTCACCGCCGGTCGCGAAGCCCTGAACCAGACGGCACAGGATAAGGATGACGGCCGCCCATACGCCGATGCTCTCCCGTCCCGGTGTGAATGCGATGACCAGCGAGCACGCAGCCATCATCGAGACGCTGAACGTCAGCGCAGCCCTGCGCCCGTTGCGGTCGGCATACCGGCCGAAGAACCACGACCCGACCGGTCGCATCAAGAACGTGACCGCAAAGATCCCGTACACGTAGATGGTCGAGTTCTTGTCCGCAGAGTCGAAGAACTGATTCTCGAAATACGTCGCGAAGACGGTGTAGACGTACACGTCGTACCACTCGACGAGATTTCCGGACGACCCCCGCAACGTGTTGAAGACGGCACGGCGGGTGGCAGCGCGAGAGGAAACGGGTGGACTCGGGAGCGTCGAACCGGTGATCGAGGTGGCCTCCTTGGCCATGGTTTGGTCCTTCCACATTCAGCGGGCAATTGGGCTGCCGGTCAACGATCGGCAACCGAAGCCTCCCTACTGTGACGGCAAGCACAGCCCGGAACCAAGCCGTTTCTGATTTCCTAACACTCCCTTAGGAAACGACCCTCGGAAGCCGCAGTTCGATCCGCAGTCCCACCGGTCGACGCTCCATGACTCGAAGGGATCCGCCGGCTCGCTCGGTCAGGGCGTGGACGATCGACAGACCCAGACCGGTGCCGTCGCCGTGCGCACTCGACGCTCGATAGAACCGATCGACGACCTTGCCGAGTTCGTCTGCGGGCACGCCAGGTCCGTTGTCGGACAACCACATCGTTACGTCCGCGTCACTGCTTCGGTAGACGATCTCGATGCCGGAGCCGGAACCGGCGTACTTGGTTGCATTGCTCAGCAGAGCGTCGAGAATTCGAGTCAGGTCGTCCTCGGACAACGCAACTCGACAATCCGCATCGGCATCCGGCTCCGAGACGTGAACCGTCATTCCCGCCAGGACGATCGTGCTCGACCAGAATTCGACTCGATCTGCGACAACCGCACCGAGATCACACCCTGGAGATCGGGTGCTCGCCGGGGTTTCGGCAGCTGCGAGAACGAGCAGACCTTCCACCACGGAGCTCAAGCGATCCACCTCGAGCGTGGTCCTCGAGTGCGCATCGGTTGCCGAATCCGGCACCCGCATTCCCAGAACGTCCATCCGGATTCGCAACGCTGCCAGTGGGTTCCGGAGCGCGTGGGCGGTGTCGGCCACCAATCGACGTTGCGCAGCGGTGGCGGTCTCGACGTCGTCGGCCATGGCCTCGAAGGCACTGGACAGCTCACGCACCTCCGGTGGCCCGACGTAGGGCACCGGCTCGAGTCGTTGCGATCCCTCGAGCGACACCTGATCGTGAAACTTGTCGCCGAACGAATGGACTCGCGAGGACAATGCGCTCAGAGGACGAACGACCCAGCGTGACAACGCAACAGCGATCACCGCGACCGTCGCGAGAATCAGCATGGCACCGACAGCGATGACCACCCAGGCAATGGCGACGTCCCTGCGCGCAGAATCGGTGGACGCCTCGAGCACCACTGCGCCGTCCACTTGCGTTCCCCCACCGACCGGGGCGGCGATCAACACCGAGGAATCCGACCACGGCGTCAGACTCGACGGTAGGTCGCCACGCTGATTGCGCAACGCTCCTGCCACCGCCTGCTGGACGTCGGCACGCTGCAACTCCAGGCCGGACGTCGCCCGCGCCCCTCCGGTGCGATCGACGACGGCAACGCCCTCGTCGTACAGACTGTTGTAGCGCTGCAACGATTCTCGAATCCGGTCCACGCCGGATTCGTCTTCTCGCGAGCTGAGTTCTGCAAAGAACGATGCTGCGGCGGCCCGATTCTCGCCGAATCGTTGGGCCCGTTCGCGGCCGACCAACAGCGCGAGGGGAACCGACAGAGCAAGCACGACGACGGTGGAGTAGATCATCAACACCAACAGGACACGCCGCCGCACGTCAGGTATCCCAGCGGTAGCCGAAGCCGCGGATGGTGACGATGGCACCCGGGCGAGCGAGCTTGGAACGCAACGCCGTCATGTGGACGTCGAGCGTTCGTGAAATCGCGACATAGGCGTCACCCCAGATGGCGTCCATCAACTGTTCCCGGCTCACTGCTTCGCCGCGTCGCGTCACGAGATGGGCCAACAGGTCGAACTCCTTGGTGGTCAGCGCAACAGCGCGTCCGCCGACTTCGACGGCACGGCCGGAAAGATCGACGACGACGTCACCGAGTGTCAGCCTGTCCGCCGTGGGTTCGGTAGCCGCGCTTCGACGATGAGCGGCCACCTCGAGTCTCGCATGCAATTCACCCAATCGAGCCGGCTTGACGACGTAGTCGTCTGCGCCGCCGCGCAGGGCCCGCACCACCGAACGTTCGTCGTCCCGCGCCGTCAGCACCACCACCGGAACCGAACTCAGCGTCCTGAGCTTTCGGAGAACTTCGAGGCCATCCATGTCGGGCAGTCCGAGATCGAGCAGCACGACGTCCATCTCGTGATAGCCGAGCAGGGCGTCGGCACCGCGGCGCATGCGGACAGGCGTGTGCCCCACCTCGGTCAACGCGTCCACCAACGCGTCACCGAGTCCGTCGTCGTCTTCCACCACAGCTATTCGCATCGAACTCAAGATAGGCCACCGGACGCGCGCGGACGTCAGTGTTCGCGATCGGGTGTCATTCGCGGGATGCCGCCGGTGGGCGACGGTAGTGAACGCTCAGGTGCGGAATGGATCGACGAATCTGATCAGCGTCGATCGACACCCACGGCCCGTGTGAGTACCTGGTTCGTCAGGCGGGTGCGCTCGCGCGAAGACCCGGTGCCAGTGCGATATCGATGACTTGCTCGAGCGTCAGTACGTCGTTGGCGTTCACATCGATTCGGGTGCCATCGGGCGCATACGCAACAACGCGGTGTGTGTCGGTCCGGTTCACTGTGTCGAGAACGGTGCCGTCTTCTCGCGTTGAACGCTCCTCCTCGAAGCCGGCGAAGCACGGACCGGCGGGCTCGTCGGACAGCCCCACGGTGACTGTCAGCGCGCCGGTCCGGTTGCCGACGGTGACGGTTCCGAGCGCGTCGGCCTCGCCGTCCAACGACTGCCGTACCGCGACCGCGTCGAAGCCGAAGGTCGGTGCGAACGGTTCGGGTTCGACGGTCGCTCCGGTGGGTAGTGCCGCGATCAGGGCATCGGTCATCGATCGTGCTTTGGCCTCGAACCTCCACGGCACCTCGGAAATGTCGGCGTCACCCTCGCTGACAAATGCGTAGTTCACTCGCACCAAATCCTCTGGCTGAATGACCTCCTCGCAACCTGGAATCGCGACTGGGTCAGGCTGCGGTTCGTGCAGCAGGCCGGCGACAACTGTGCCGGCAGCGACGATCCCGACGATCACCGCGATCGTCGACCATACCGAGCCCCATGCGCCTGTCGATTTCATTCAGTCCTTGCCGTCTCGGGATGGGGTGTGTCGTCATTCTGGCATCTCGGGGTGTAGTTCTGTGCGCAGCGGGGCACACCCATGATGTACATCCTCTGGCGACCTGTCGCCCCGACTCAGTGGAGACTTCATGACGATGCCGACCGACGCAAGCGATGCAGTCCCGTCCCACGGCAGCAACGACGGCCCGCGCGAACACACGGCCGAGACCGACGCGATCGAGGGCGCGCACGTGGACGACGAGAACGTGCCACATCCTCCCGAGAACGGGAACGAGCAGAACTGAACCGCGAGTCGACGGCATGATCGGTAGATGATCACGAACCCGTCCGTCGAACAGTTCCGCCGGTTGGCGCAATCGTCACCGTGGCGGTGGAAGACCGTGGAGTTCGAACTCTTACCTGGACAAGCCGCTGGGTACCGGGACCACCGGTCACCGTCCGACTGGACGTCCAGACCGGCATCTGCGTCTACGTCGGCCCGGCCGGCGATGGCGAACCCGATCTCGACATGTCGATCCTTGCTGTCGACGCCCCTATGGACGACCTTCTGTTCACGATCAGTGGCCGTCAGCGATAACTCCTACTCACAGATCCAACCCTGGAGCCGACGCGAGTTCGACGAGTGAATCGGCCTCGATTCCGTCTCCGAAGCTGAACTGCACGAGCGTGTTCGACGGCCGGAGCACGCTCAACCACTCGCTCGGTTGCCCGCCTCGCAGAGTGTCGTCGGACCGACTGGTCACGACGGTGCCGTCGGGCAGAGTCGATCGGCTCACACCGGAGCTGTCCTGCGCGTCGGTGCTGCGCCACCCGGTGGTGTCCCTGATCGATATTTCGATACTCAGTTCCGTGGAACCGGTCGGTGTCGATACGTTCACGATGGTGCACGCACTTGCGCTTCCGGACGACCCCAACACAAGATCGCCGATGGGGCGGTCGGATTGCGCATCGGGTAAGAAGACTGCCCACTGCTCTGCCAATGACGCGCCGATGCGTTCGACCATATCTTTGGACAATGGGAGCGTCGGATTCTCCTGGTACGAACCACAGTCACGACGCGGCGGCGGCGTTCCCTCGGGAACCTGTGCAGTGACGCGCAATTCGGGGTTCGAAACGATGCTGCGAAGCTCGTCCACCCTCAGCGGGAGCATTGCGTCACTACCGTCGTTCGACGTTCTCGCGTGCACGAGAGTGTCGGCGGTATACGCGACCGCAGTCCGGCGATGCGTCGGCCCTCCATCGGAGTCGGACACCGCGTCCAACGTGTCGACGACAGTGCCGTCGGGCTGGGTCGTTCGTTCGTCGACCCGCTCTTCGACGCATGGCGGTATCTCACCGTCCCACTCTTCGACCGAAACTCCAAGGGGCGCTTTGGTATCTCCGCGACCGACGACGCCGGAGGCCGTACTGTCACCGCTGATGTCCTCGACCGTGACGCCCTCCGCAATCTCCACTCCTTCGGGATAGATGTGCATCGGTTGGAACACCAAAGAATTCGACGGCGAAGCGAACTCCAATTCCACATCGGTGGGCAAGGATTCGATCAACGCAGTCGACATTGCCGACGCCTTCGTAGCCGTCAGCCACGGATAGTCGGGGTTGTCATACCGACCCCCGTAAGAACCGATCGAGAAAGAAAAGCCTTCCTCGGCAGGAAGAACGACATCGCAGCCGGGTATGGGCCCGACGGAAGGCGGCTGATCTTCGAGGACTCCGGCAGCCACGGTTCCGACGGCCACAATCGCTACGACTACCGCGACGTCCAGCAACACCCCACCGCGTCGCATATCGGTTCGCACCCATGGAGCTTAGCCTTCGGATCGGGACGTAACAGTCATCTGCGACAGCCGAACAGGAACACTGGAAAACGGCGGTGCCACCGTTACCGGAATCCGCACGAGCTACTTTCCCGAGTTCGACTCGCGGGCAACGACTTCGAGGCGAACGCGCGCGCATTCGTCAGACGCGCGCGAGTTCGTCGACGATTCCGCAAGCATCCGGCGAACGCGCGCGCGTTTGCGGAGGACAGGGAGAACGTCGGCTACCTGAACGGTCGAGTAGCGGGCTGATCGAACGCCGATCTCTATGTTCGGCGCAACGGAATGATGCTCCGGACGCGCTCGTCCCGCAGGTATAGCGCTCCCCACGCTGCGATGCCCACGTAGATCGCGAAGAACACGGTGCTCAGCAGCGGCTTCTCGACGCGCCAATTGGTCAGCACCGCACCGCCGAGATAGCCGGTGAGCACGATGGCACCCAGGATCGACGTCGCGGGAACTGCGTAGAGAATCAAGATGACCAGCATGACGATGCCGGTGATCGGTGCCATCTCGTCACGCAGGCCGAGGTCGACCGATGCATCCTTCACCACCTGCAGGTTCAGAATGTGGCTGATCGCGTCGAACAGGAGAAAGACGATCACGAAAATCTGTAGAACGAGGCCGATCCGCGGGGCGATCTTCCCCGGCGCGGTGGTGTGGGTGGTGGTCATGGCTGTCTCCTCGGTAGCGGTCGATGTCACTTCTTGGACCCGGGCCAACCGCAGAAGTCACCGGCACGCCCCCAGTCAGTAAGGTCGAAGTATGACTGTGCGAGCAGGTGTGGTGGTCACGGGAACCGAGGTTCTGGCCGGTCGGGTCACCGACCGGAACGGCCCGTGGGTGGCTCAGCGACTTCTGGAGATGGGGGTCGACGTTGCCCACATCACCGTCTGCGGTGATCGGCCGGACGATCTGACTGCGCAGGTTCGGTTTCTGGCCGATCAACGCGTCGACTTGATCGTCACCACCGGCGGTTTGGGTCCGACCGCCGACGACCTCACGGTCCCGACCGTCGCCGCGCTGTACGGTCGCGAATTGACACTGGACGCCGAGCTCGAAAATCGTATCCACGCGATCGTGCAGCGGTGGCGAAGCCGAATGAGTTCTGCAGCCGACTCCGAGCCCCTACGGGCCGGTATCCGAAAGCAGGCGATGGTTCCTCGAGGCGCGCAGTCCATTTCACCGACCGGAACCGCACCCGGGGTCGCGATACCGGCCGACGACTCCAGGTCGCTGCCCGCCGTCCTCATACTGCCCGGCCCACCTCGCGAACTGCAGGCGATGTGGCCGGAGGCGCTCGACAGCACACCCGTCGCCGAGGTTCTCGCCCGCCGCACGCAGATGCGTCAGGACACCATTCGCGGCTATCGACTGTCCGAGGCCGACCTCGCCGCAACACTGCGCACGGCCGAAAGCGAGATCACGGGATTCGGCGATCTCGAGATCACCACCTGTCTGAGTCTCGGCGAGCTCGAAATGGTGACTCGCTACACCGAATCGGCGAGAACTGCATACATGGATCTCGAACGTCTCATCGAAGAAAGCCATGGCTCACAGGTCTTTTCGACCGACGGGTCCACCATCGACGACATTGTCGCGAACCGTCTGTCCGGCAGAAGAATCGCCACAGCCGAGTCGTGCACGGGAGGCATGATCGCCGCCCGACTCACCGATCGCGCAGGATCGTCGGCGTACGTCATCGGCGCGGTGGTGTCCTACGCCAACGAGGCGAAGACCGGCCTGCTCGACGTCCCCGCCGAGGTCATCGATCGACACGGAGCCGTGAGCGAGCCGGTGGCCGCGCTGATGGCCGAAGGCGCACTGAACCGACTGAACGTAGACATCGCGGTATCGACCAGCGGCGTCGCCGGCCCGGGTGGTGGCACCGAGGCCAAGCCGGTCGGGACCGTCTGCTTCGGTATCGCCGTCACGGGCCGACCTACCATCACCCACACGCTTCATCTCCCTGGCGACCGGGCAAGCGTCCGTGCACTGTCGACCACCGCGGCAATGCATATGCTCGCCGACGCGCTGGAGTCCCACTGAACGCTGCAGCCCCGGTCTACTCCTGAATAGGTAGTCAAGGTGACGGCCATCTAGTTAGGTTCGGCATTCCTTATATAGACTCCGTCGGTGCTCAGCGAGATGACCTACGTCGACCGCCCCGGTGTGTGCTTCGCGCGCGACCTCGGCCGCTTCGGTGACGAACCAGCTCTCATCACGGCCGACGAGACGCTCACCTACCGCGAACTCGACGAACGCGTCGAGCGTCGGGCATCGGAACTCGGGACGACGCGTTGCCTCGTGCTGATCGCCGGTTCCAACGACGTCGACGTGATCGTCACGTATCTGGCGGCGCTGCGGGCCGGGCATCCGGTGCTGATGGCTCCGGGCGACAGTTCCGGCCACTTCGACGGCCTGATCGACGCATACCGGCCCGACGTGGTGGTGCGCACCGTCGAGGGACGCAGCGTCATCGAGAAGGCCGGCCGACGACCCGAGCATCGCCTGCACCCCGACCTCGCGTTGCTTCTCAGCACGTCAGGCTCGACCGGATCACCCAAACTCGTCCGACTCTCGCACCGAAACGTGCAGTCCAACGCCGAGTCGATCGCCGAGTATCTCGGTATCCGCGCCACCGACCGAGCAGTGACGACGCTGCCCATGCACTACTGCTACGGACTGTCGGTCGTGCACAGCCACCTTCTACGCGGTGCCGCGTTGATTCTGACCGATTCTTCCGTCACCGATCCCGACTTCTGGACCCTGGTGCGGGCCCAGCGCGGAACGACGTTCGCCGGCGTGCCGTACACCTTCGATCTGCTCGACCGGATGGGGTTCGACCAGCTGGACTTGCCCGAGCTGCGCTACATCACGCAGGCCGGTGGCAAGATGCCGCCGGACCGCGTCCGGAAGTACGCCGAGCTGGGCCGACGTCGGGGATGGGACCTGTTCGTCATGTACGGGCAGACCGAGGCAACCGCCCGAATGGCCTATCTGCCATCCGATCTCGCCGCCACCCACCCACACACCATCGGTCGTCCGATTCCCGGAGGATCCTTCCGCCTGGAGACAGTCGACGACTGCCCCAGTGGGACAGGTGAACTCGTCTACTCCGGGCCGAACGTCATGCTCGGGTACGCCGAGAGCCCCGACGACCTTCGCCTCGGTGACACCCTCGCGGGCGAACTGCACACCGGCGACCTCGCGCGGCTCACGGACGACGGATTATACGAGGTGGTGGGCCGCCGAAGTCGATTCGCGAAGGTGTTCGGCCTGCGTATCGACCTGCAGCGCATCGAGTCCACGCTCGCGCAGCACGGGCTGACGGCGTGCTGCACCGGTGGTGACGACGAGTTGGTCATTGTCGTGGAAGGCGGAGACATCGACGCCGTCCGCCGCACAGCCGCGCAGACCAGTGGCCTTCCCGCTTCAGCGGTACGGGTGTGTCTCGTCGACCAAGTGCCGCGAACGCCCACCGGCAAACCCGATCTACGAGCGGTTGCGGACATCGCTGCACGGCGCGAACTCGACCCGTCGGACACCGTCCCGACTACCCCCGACGTGAAGGCGCTGTTCGCCGAGATCCTGCACTGCTCACAGGTGGAGGATGACAGTACGTTCGTGAGTCTGGGCGGTGACTCTCTGTCGTATGTCCGTATGTCCATGCGACTGGAGGCCATGCTCGGCCATCTGCCCGAGAACTGGCACACCACACCGGTGCGAGAGTTCGATCGGGGTCCGCGCTCACACCGCGGCTGGCACCGAGTGGAGACGAACGTTCTGCTGCGCGCCCTTGCGATCGTGCTGATCGTCGGCTCGCACATTCACCTGTTCGCGGTACTCGGCGGGGCACACGTTCTTCTCGGTATAGCCGGCTACAACTTCGCCCGCTTTCACCTCGGGGCCGCAGATCGAAACGAGCGGACTCGACGTGTGCTCCGAAGCGTTGCCCGGATAGCCGTCCCCAGCATGGTGTGGATCGGATTCGTCATCGCCCTCACCGGGGACTATCGAATCACCAGTGCATTCCTGCTCAACGGGATCCTCGGCCCGGCCGGGTGGTCCGCGGAATGGCGGTACTGGTTCGTCGAGGCAATCGTGTACATCGTTCTCGCCGCTACTGCGGCACTGGCGATTCCATTGCTCGACCGTCTCGAGCGTGGTCATTCGTTCTGGTTCCCGATGGGACTCGTTGGCCTCGGACTCGTAACCCGCTACGGGCTGATCGACATCGACGACAGCCCCAACCGCATCCTGACCGCGTCGGTCGTCTTCTGGTTGTTCGCATTGGGTTGGGCTGCGGCGCAGGCGAACACGATCCGGCAGCGACTGTGTGTGACGGTGGCCATCGTAGCCACGGTGCCCGGGTTCTTCTTCGGCGACACGCAACGAGAAGTCATCGTCGCCATCGGCCTGTGCATGTTGGTGTGGCTGTCGTCGATTCCATTCCCGGCGATGCTGAGCCGGGTGGCAGGAGTGTTGGCGAGCGCCTCCCTCTACATCTACCTGACACATTTCCAGGTCTACCTGCCGCTGCGCGACGACCATCCCTGGCTGGCATTCGCCCTGTCGATCGTCGTCGGGATTCTGTACTGGCAGGCGGTCCAATTCGTACTGTCCCTCCGCAGTCGAATCATGTCGCGATCGATGACGGTCCGTTCCGCCACCGCCGTGGCGTCCGACTTGTCAGACTCCCGACCGCGGGAGGACAATTTGCCACCATGGCATTGATCTCGAAGGGCTTCGTGGGCCGCCGACGCGGCGAGGACGGGCGCACTCCCCCCGGTCAGTATCTGACCAAGGACTTCCCCGTCCTCGCAATCGGGCCCGCGCCCGTGGTCGCGACCGACACATGGTCGTTCTCGATCACCACCGAACGCGGCGACACCCGCAGCTGGACCTGGGACGAATTCGCGGAACTTCCGCACGACACTCCCACCGTCGACATCCACTGCGTCACCAAGTGGTCGAAGCTCGACACCACCTGGAAGGGCGTCAGCCTCGACGTTCTGCTGGACGGTCTCGACACCGATGCCGGCTACGTCGTGGTGCACGGCTTCGACGGCTACACCACCAACCTGCCCCTCGAGGACCTCAGAGATGGGAAGGCCTGGCTGGTCACCGAGTTCGACGGCGCTCCCCTGACTCGCGAACACGGTGGTCCCGCTCGGCTTCTCGTTCCGCATCTGTACTTCTGGAAATCGGCGAAGTGGATCTCACGCATCGAGCTCACTCCGGAGAACGAGCAAGGCTTCTGGGAACGCGGTGGGTACCACGACTACGGAGATCCGTGGCGCGAGCAGCGATACCAGGGCGACTGACGTGACATCGGCGGCCGGGGCGAAACCCTGGCTCGTTGCCACGGTGCAGACCGTGCGGCGTGAGACACCCACCGCATCCACCCTCGTTCTCGACGTCGAAGGATGGCCCGGCCACCTTGCCGGGCAGCATGTGGACGTCAAGCTCACGGCCGAGGACGGCTACAGCGCACAGCGAAGCTACTCCGTGGCGTCGGCACCCGACGGCACGTCGCGCATCGAGATCGCGGTGCAGAACGTCGCCGACGGCGAGGTGTCGCCCTACCTGGTCGAGGCCGTCGAAGTCGGCGATCGCATCGAAATCCGTGGTCCGGTGGGTCGATGGTTCGTCTGGCGACCGTCCCAGCCCTCCGAGACCCCGTCTCCGCCGATCCTGTTGGTGGGTGGCGGCTCCGGCATCGTCCCACTCCGCGCGATGGTGCGCGCGCAGGCGTCCGCGACAGGCGGACGGGTGCCGTTCCGAGTGCTGTACTCGGTGCGCGAACCCGCGGAGGTCTACTTCGCGGACGAGTGGACTCACCCTCCGGCCGGCGTGGACGTCACCATGATCCACACGCGGCGCGCTCCGGCCGGCAACGCACGCCCCCTCGGCCGCATCACAATCGAGGATCTCGACTCCCACGGATGGCCGGCGGAATTCGAGCCGCGATGCTACATCTGCGGCCCCACGAGCTTCGTCGACACTGTGGCCGACATGCTGGTGGCGCGGGGTCACTCGGCAGCGAACATCCGAACGGAGCGTTTCGGACCGAGCTGAGGGAGGCCCTCGACTCAGCGCCGCACACGCGTCGTGCATGGCCCGCTATCGCGGATATACAGACGACGGGAGAATCGGCCGCAGCGTCGCGAAGGTCAGGTTTCAGAGGTCTCGACGGAACTTCGTTGCCGCCGGACAATTCCCGCAACGACTGCGACGATGGCACCGACGGCGAGCACGATCGCCGACGCGAACGGGAGCGCGTTGTCAACGGTGCCCACTACCAGCACCACTGGAATGGCCAACCCCGGCCACGGGACGACCATCTTCCAGTTGCCCGAACTCCATCCGAGAATGGAACAAATCCCGACGACGAACAGGACGATCCCGCCGCAGAAGATCCAGCGGCCTGCATCGGTGAGTTCTCCGACGGGGTGCAGAACGTACTGCTGGATCCCGACACCGAGCAGGGCAACCCCCAGAGTGAGGGGAAGGTGCCCGTAGATGTAGCCGTCGGCGCGGCCGCTCCCCACCGCCCGGTCGTCGTCCTGAATCTCGAATTTCGCTTCGGCACCGGCTATGTCGAAGTACATCCACCACACTGCGGCCGTGATGGTGAACCCCAATGCCGCCACCGATAGCGATGACCACGCCCACGAGGTGTCGTGCATGCCGAGGACGACCGCCGAAATCGACTCACCCAGGACGAGAATGACGAAAAGTCCGAAGCGCTCCGGAAGGTGGTCGAGATGCAGCGGCACGTTCTGGCCCCACCGGGTAGCGGCGAACGGAGCCGCGGCCTCGACAGCGATGCCCACCGCCCACAGGATGTACGTGAACGGGGATGGCGTGAACAGGGAAATCGTCCACACGATCGCGCTGACGACCGTGACCGCTAGATAGAGGTCAATGGTGCCCCGTACGTTGCGGATATGGTGCCGCGCACGGAAATAGAGCGCGGCGAGGATCAGTCGCGTCGCGATGTAACCGATGCCGAACGCGACCGTCCCACTACCCCCGATGGCGGTGGTCGCGCTGGCCGCCATCACCGCGACCGCGAAGGTGGCGGCGAGTTTGAGCACCCGATAAAGAACGTCGTTCGTGTCGAACCGGTTCGCGTACAACGTAGTGGTCACCCATGACCACCACGTGACAGCGAACAGCCCGGCGAACGCAGCGACCCCGTGCCACCCTAAATCGTCCTTCAGGCCGATCGCGAGCTGGTGGACGACCAGAACGTAGGCGAGGTCGAAGAACAGCTCGAGCCGCGTTGCGGCCCGATCGTCCTGAGTCCGAAGTTCAGGCGGCTGGTACACCGGGGTGGATTGGTCGGCCCCAGAATCGCTGTCCGCGGGCCGTTCGTTCGAATCGTCCATGCCGGAAGATACCCGGCTCGCGACCGCTCAACCTCGGGCGACAGCTCTTGTCCGATTCCTGGGGGACTACATTCGCGCGGCGTCGCACGCGTCGTCGTGGTGAACAACAACCAATTGGCCTCGGCTCGGGAGTCATGTCGTCGACATTCCTGCATCCGGCGTCAGGATCGAATTATTCTGCTGAAGGCTGGGTTTCGTCGATCGACCACAGCGGATCGTCAGCAATGTGGATGTAGCGAGGGCACAAAGTTCGCGCTGGGACGACTGGTCGCTACCTCTCCCCTGCCGAACTCGAAGCTGTGGATGGATTCGGCATCGAAAGCGTCCGGATCTTCGAGTTCGGCGGATCAGACGACGTCGCGGAGGAACTCGATCTTGAGGCGGCTGTATTCGTCGGTCCACTCCGAATCCACCGACATGAACGAATGGTCGAGTCTCGCCTCGTTCTTGCTGTACAGATTCAGGCGATTGGCGACGCCCACTCTGTCCAGTCCGGCGCTCAGTTCGGCTGCCTGGTCGGGGAAGGTACCGGTGTTGCCGTCGGATATGAAACTCGGTGGAAAGTCGGCTGTGACATTGTCGATGACGTTCGCCTGTGCCAGCAGTGCTGTATCGGTGGTGTCGAGGTAACTTCGGGCGGCGATGTCGAAGAAGAAACCGTTCGACGGGCTCGGTGATTGCGGTGCGCCCGCTCTACCGACATCGAGGGCAGCACTCTCGAACACGATCGCCTTCAAGGCACTTCGGTCCATGGTGGGTTCGATACCCAGTGCTCGCGCGTAATCGGAGTTGGTCTGCACGGTGGCGTAGTTGCCGACGATGTGGCCACCCGCGCTGGTTCCGGCGAGCACGACGCGATTCATGTCGAGTCCGTACCCGTCGGCGTTCACTTCCAGGAACTGCATGGCCTGGCCCAGTTGGATTGTCTGCGTCGGGAATCGGTAGCTCGGCGCGAACGCGTAGTTCACCGACACCACGTTGTAGCCGGCGTCGAGCATGGGGCCGGCCCACGATGCACCGCCGGAATCCGCGCTGGGAGCACCATCCGTTTTGTCCCCGACAATCCAGCCACCACCGTGAATCGTGACGTACGTAGGCCGGCTGACCGATGGATCATCGTCGGCGATGTAGATGTCGAGAAACGAATTCGGAAGCGTCGAGCCGTATTCGACGTCGTTGGTGAGTCGTGCACCGTCGACCGACGTCGTCGATGTCTGCGCGTCGGGCTCGAAGGAATTGCTCTGCCCCACAGCTTGCAGCGATCGAACCAGCGGTGCCGGACTTGCCGCCGTGCCGATAACCGCGGCGGAGACCACCACTGCAATTGCTGCAGCGACCCCTGCCGGGATGGCGGTGGCCGCCCTACGAGTGGAGGCCGCCGAACTGCCCGCCCACGCCGCCCCGAGCAGAAAGAAGACGAGCACAATGGCCCCGGTCAAGGCCGTGACCCACAGTGCGTGAACGCCCGTCACCAGCCATGCAACCTGGGTCACGACGGCGACGCCACCGAGCGCTGTTCCTACGGCGGCGGGCTTTCCCGCAGAGGACACGCGCACGAGAGCAATGGCCACGACTGCCGCGGCGATGACCCACGATCCCACCACGAGCTGCTGACGGATGAGGACGAACTCGAGCCATGCGAGTACCGCGCTGACGCCCCCGGTGACCGCGAGCGCAGTCGTCATCGCTCTCGTGCGGTGCCCTGCTCCGACCTCGATGCCGTCCGGCACGTTCTCCCTCTCCGTTCTCGAGTGCGTTACTGGGCAGATGCGTGACGTTGCCTGTGCAGTTCGCGAACGGTGTCGCTGAACTCGGCCACCGGCCCGTCCACCACGATGCCCGGGACGATCCGTTCGATGGGCGACGGCGTGATTGCGAGTGGTGCAGCACCGAATTCTTCGAGCCACGTGAGCAATTGAGCCGTCGACGTGGCGTAGACGATGCGGCCGAGTCCAACTATGCCGTGGCTCGCAGAGCACATCACACAATGCTCACCGGAGGTGTAGACCGTCGCCGATCGACGCTGCTCGGGGTTCAGGTTGGTCGCGGCCCACCGAGACAGTGCGATCTCGGGGTGCTGAGTGGGATCGTTCAGGTCGCCGACCCTGTTCCTGTCCTCGGCCAACAGCTCGCCGCTGTCCGACACCAGAACCGAGCCGAACGGATCGTTGCCTGTGCGCGCCGCCTCTGCCGCCAAATCCACAGCACGGGCCAGGAATGCACGGTCGCTCGAAGAGATGGTCACATCGCACCGGTGCCGACGATCGAAGTTTTCACGCCTCGACCGTACCGTCTCGAAACACACCGCCAGCTGGACCAGTAGTACGGCACCGCTGCTGGGTATGGTCGGCGGGTGAGCTTCTCGGTGCGGCCTGCAACGTCGTTCGCGGATCTGCGTGCGATTCTCGGCCCGAAGAACCCGACGTCGTCGGTTTGTTGGTGTCTGAGTCACCGGATCGATTCCGCGACCAACAGAGCACTCGTCGGCCCCGACCGCGCCGCGTACGTCGAGAAGCTGACTCGTCGAAAAGTCGCGCCGGGCGTGCTGGCCTACGACGGGGACGAGGTGGTCGGCTGGGCTGCGGTTGCACCACGCGCGGAGTTGCCGTTCGCGCGGTCTAACAAGATCCCACACGTCGACGATCTGCCGGTCTGGACGGCCTGGTGCTTCCGCGTCAAGGCCGGCCACCGCAAACGCGGTATCGCGCATGCGTTGTTGGACGGTGCCGTTCGGTTCGCAGCCGATCACGGTGCTCCCGCGATCGAGGGCTATCCGGTGGACAACAAGGGTGCGAAGGTCGACCTGACGATGGCCTACGTCGGCACCCGCGGACTGTTCGAGTCGGCGGGCTTCGAATTCGCGGCCGAGACGACGTCGGTGTCGGGCGGAATCCCGCGAGTGATCATGCGAAAAGATCTGCGCCGCTGAGGTAAGGCGTCCTACCCAGCGCGACCCACATCGCCGCACCTTTCCGCCAGCGGTTCCGACCGACCTGGCACCGCGGTACGGATGATCCAGCCATAATTCGACGAGCACAGTGGGTGTGAGATCCATGCCGCCTGCGGCGGGCTTCCCATACTGTCTGCAGACATGACCATCGATCGAGTACCGGTATCCGGCGGAGACGTCGTCGTCGAAACACTCACCGGGACCAGCGAGCCCGTCCTCGTGGTGCATGGGGTCTCCAGCCAGCGCATGTTGTGGAGCTGGCTGCACGCGGAGTCCCCGCACCTGACACTCGTCGCACCGGATCTCCGCGGCAGAGGTGACAGCGTGGACGTCACGGGACCGTCGTCACTGGCCCAGCACGCAGACGACCTGGACACCGTTGTGGACGGTCTGGGGCTCGACGCCGTGCATGTCTGTGGAATGTCCATGGGTGGATTCGTGGCGGTCGAATTCGCGGCCCGGTATCCGTCCCGGGTGAAGAGTCTCGTCCTCGTCGACGGGGGCGTTCCGGTAGCACCGCCCGCCGGTCTCACACGGGACGACGTGGCGGCCGTTTTCGCGGACAAGATCGCTCGAACTGAGCAACAGTGGAACGACATAGAGGACTACATCGAGTTCTTGGTGTCGACGTCGTTGCCTCTGCTCGACGGCAGCGACCCGCTGCTACGGAAGTACGCCGAACACGATCTGGCCGACGGATCGATTCGACTGTCGTCCGCTGCGGTCGTCGCCGACGCCACCGACGTGTTCTTCGGCCCTTCGCGGTTTCGGGAACTGACGATGCCGATTCGATTCCTGCACGCGCAGTGGAGCGTTGGCTCCAACTCCGCGCCGATGTACTCGACCGAGGACATCGAAGCGCTCGATCTGACGTCCATCACCCCGATGATGGGACTCGATCACGCCGGGACGATCATGACGTCGGTCGGTGCTGCCGCTGTCGGCGCGACCGTCGATCACGCTCTGCGAGGCGAATGAACACCCGATTCGTTGCGAGCGGCGAAGTGTCGAACTACGGAGCCGCTTTCCACGCGCGCCTAGGTTCGATCCCGAGCCAGGATGCGTTCGAGGTAGTCGAGGTCCTCCCGAAGCATGGAGATGGCACGTTCGGGCCCCTCGGGTACGACGGGCTTGCCGCTGTCCTGGGCAACGGTGCGCAGTGCCATGTCGGCGAGTTGCGTGGCCACGCTCCGATCGGCGTCGGCATCGCCGCTCTGATGCCACCAGGCAACCCAGTTCAGCATGCCGATGATGCCGAGTGCCGCCGTCCGCGGATCGACGGGTCTGAATTCCCCTGCCTTGACGCCGCTTTCGACGACCGTCACGAACTCCTTGAGGACGTGCCTGCGGCTCTGCTGATACGTTCTCGAAATCTCCTCGGGGAGATCGGCTTCAGACCTGATGATCAGCTTGAAGCGGTCGGCGGTCTCGGCCTGATTCAACGCGATCGCGGTGGCCATCTTGAGGAGCTTCTCGGTGGGACCGAGATCGGATCGCTCGTTGATCTGGTGCAGAACTGCGGCAGGGGTCTCGGTGCTCTCACTGATCAGGCGCGACAGCAACTCGTCCTTGTTAGCGACGTAATGATAGAGGGCCGGCCGGGTGAGGCCCGTTGCGTCGGCGATGTCCTGGAGGGTCGTGCTGGCAAAGCCCTTCTCCGCGAACAACCGCGTGGCCTGGTCGAGAATCTGCTTCTCGACCAGCTCCCGACGCGGATTTCGCGGCGCTCCCCGCTGTGAGTCCTCGCGTGTCATGACCGAAGAATAACCGTCGCTCCCGTCAACGACCGACAGACACGAGGTGGGTGCGCGCACTGACCAGACCTGCCACCGCGTCGGGCATCCACTCCTCCGGCACGTCGACGACGACGAGTGCACCGGTGCTCCGCATCATTCGCTCCGCGAGATCGAGTCGGGTCAGGACGTGATCACGCTCGCCGGACCCGGTCAGCCACACCGTGGAGCTTGCCCTGCACTCGTCGACGATGGCCGTCGCCTTCTCGTTCCACGCAGATTCGACGTCCACGGAGACCACCGTCGTCGTCGGGTCTTCGCGAAGATCGGACGGGGCGAATCGGTCGGGAAACAGCCGCCCACCGTGTTCGATGGGCCGCGAGAGGATCCACCGAGACACATCGACAGGAACCTCCGAGTCCGCAGGGACCTGCGCGTAGCTCGCGATTCCCTTCCACGCCACCTCGGAGGCAGATTCGAGGAATCGCTCGAGACCGACCTTTCCGGCGCGCGTCATGTACGCCACCATCAATTGCTCCACGGGCAGATCCATCCGTTGGGGGAAGGATTCCCACCACTGTTCACTTCGCACGGCAATCTGCTGAAGGTGCTCCACCGCGGGGCGACGCACCCGTTCGTACTCGGTGAGGGCATCGCCGACGGTCTCAGCCGCCGCCAGTGCGGTATCGAGCGCAATGGCGTCCTCCATGGCCAGCTTCGTTCCCGAGCCGATGGAGTAATGAGCGGTGTGGGCGGCGTCCCCGAGAAGAACTACGTTGTCCACCGACCAGTTTCGGCATTGGACGGTGCGGAACTGCATCCACCGGGTCCGGTTTCCGATGAGACCGTGGTTCTGGAGAGTGTCCGCGAAGGCTTTCTCGAGATAGCGTAACGACGCCTCGTCGGTATCGGCCGGGTCCGTGGCTGCTGTTGTGGCGTCGAACCCTGCGCGGGTCCACGTGTCGACATCGGTCTCGATCAGGAACGTACTGCGATCCGGCGCATAGGGATACGCGTGCGCAACAAACGTTCCGTGCTCGGTGGTGACGGGTACGAAAATGGCGCTGGGTAACGCGAAATCCGTTCCGCACCAGAGGTAGAGGCCGGCTCCGGTGGCGATGTCGGCACCGAACCTGCCGTCGGCGGTGCGCGTCGCGCTGTTGATTCCGTCCGAGGCGATGACGAGATCGACGTCGAGATCGGCCGGCTCACGGCGTTCGCCGAATTCGAGCCGAACCCCTGCGTCACGCGCTTGCTCCTGCAGGACGGACAGCAGCGTGGTCCGGGCTATCGCGAGCAGATCGCCATGGGCCAATCGGGCGATCGACTCCCCCACCTGCATCGACATCTCGTGTGAGTACGCCTGAGCGACAATTGCATCCAGTGATGGCGCATCGGCCTGCCGTAGATTCCGCTGCGTCCGTGAGGCGAGGCCCACTCCGAACCCGAACGTGGTATTCGGTGAACTTTGTTCGTAGACAGCGATGTCGGCGTGGGGGTTGGACAGTTTCAGCAGTCGTGCGGCGTAGAGGCCACCGGGGCCACCGCCGATGACTGCGACGCGGTCGAGTTTCATTCTTGCCTCTCGAGTTTCGCGGCGACGTCGAGCCGCAAACGCTTCTTGTCGATCTTGTTGACGTTGGTTCGGGGAAGCGCGTCGATCCATTCGAGGCGCTCC
The DNA here is from genome assembly GCF_033142445.1 of Rhodococcus sp. IEGM 1330. NCBI lineage: Bacteria > Bacillati > Actinomycetota > Actinomycetes > Mycobacteriales > Nocardiaceae > Rhodococcus > Rhodococcus sp. IEGM 1330. The sequence goes on along the minus strand of NZ_JAWLSB010000001.1, from coordinate 54,426 downwards.
GGCCATTTGAACTTGGCCACACCGAGTCCCGTGAGATGCTCCTGCACGTCGGCCATCGTCAACGGGGGCCCGTCGGTGACGAGATACGCGCACGTCTTCTCGCCCAGCCGGGGGTCGGGCATCGCAACGACGGCCGCACCCACGATGGCCGGATGGTCGAGCAGAAGAAGCTCCACCTCCTCGGCGTTGATCTTCTCGCCGCCGCGGTTGATGAGGTCTTTGATGCGCCCCTCTATCGTGACGTACCGCTCGCCGGCAACGACGGAGATCGACGCCAGATCACCGGTCCGGTAGAAGCCGTCGGAGGTGAAGGCCGTCCGATTGTGCTCGGGGGCACCGAAATACCCGGTGATCGTGTACGGGCCACGGCAACACAATTCGCCGACTTCCCCGTCGGGTAGCTCGATCTCCGTGCCGGGATCGAGTATGCGCACCTCGTCCTCCGCGCAGACAGGGGTGCCGACGGTGGTGATTCGAGCGTCGCGAGGGGCGGCGACCGGGGTGACGGTGAGCAGCCCCTCGGACATCCCGAACAGCTGACCCGCCCAATGATCTCCGCAGTCGTCGACGCGGTCCATCAGCGCCGGTGACACTTTGGCACCGGACAGGATCACGTGCCGCAGACGCTCACGCACACGATCGAACTCGGGACTCGACACGGCCTGGTAATGACCGTGGCCGATCAACACCTCGGTGGCTTCCGCGCGCTCCATCAGGTCGAACGCCGATCCGACGTCGGCGGTCGCGAGTACGAGACACGCGCCCACCGAATGCGAGGCGTGCAGACCGCAGGCAATCCCTGCGTTGTGCACGATGGGGATCAGATGGGCGACGCGGCTGTCCGCGGTCCACTCGAGCCGTTGGGCGTACATGAGTGCGTTGTTCCAGTACTCGGCATGGATCCGTGGAATGACCTTGGGCACTCCCGTTGTCCCGCCGGACAATTGGAATGCAACCACATCCTCGGGATCCGTCTCGGCCTCGATGGCTTCGACGAGAGCTCGGGCCTCGGTGGGATCGATGCCGCGCCCGAGGTCTTCCAACCGCAGTTCGTCGGTCTCCACCGCCCCGACTGTCACCACGTGGCGAACGGTCTCGCTCACTGCGGCATGTTCGTGGGCGAACGAAACCAGATCGAACGACGGCAGGCCGGCCTCGACCATATGCGCGACCGCGCCCACCGCGGCACCGATGTGCGCTATCTCGTGCATTCGGTGCGCGGCCAGTGTGGCGACCGGAACCAGTCCGGCCTTGACGCAGCCGTACCAGGCCAGAACCGTCTCCAGCCGGTTCGTCATCTGGAACAACACAGGGTCCAGGCGCACCAGTCCCAGTCGAATCAATCCGGCAGCGATGGCATCGGTACGACGGTCGAGTTCGGCGAACGTCATCGAACCCTCGGCGCTGATGATCGCGAGCCTGTCGGGATACCGAAGCGCGATGTCCCGGAACCGTCGGCTCGTGGGCAGTGGGCTCCACGAACCACTCCGGCGGTAGTGCTGCGCGCGATCCTCCGGGTATCCCACCAGCCTGCCGTCCCAGTCCGAGTGGGTCGCGTCGGTGGTCACCGTCATCGTTCGGCCACCGCAGGAAGCAATCGTGAGATCTCCAACGAATGATCGGGGTGATCGGCAGGCACGATTCCCGAGTACACGGCCGTCCAGCACCCCGGGCAGCACAGCTGACGGAACACAATGGGCGTGTCGACGTAAATGGACGGATCCGACGTCACCTGCGGCCCCGCCGCCGAGGACGGCCCCTCGTAGCGAGCCAGATCCAATACGCCGCTGGTCTTCTCGTCACCGAGCAGTCGACCGCACTGTGCACAGGCGATGACCCGAACGTCCCCGACTGTCACCTCGGACAGGTTGTCGTCGAGCCTGCGGGCAAGCGAGAGGTCCATTATCGGAGCGTCGGAGTGCTGGGTGGACCGCGTACGCCGTTCGTCGATCATGTCCCGACGTCGCGCGGTAGTTGCCGCCTCGTCGACCTTTCCGTCGTAGATCACCACGCCGTAGACCTCACTGGCACCGTCGGTAGTGACCTTGCCTTCACGCAGATCGACGCTGACCGCGGCCGGATCACGATGCAGCGGATCTCCGTAACCGCCGCCGCCCTGCCAATGCATGTACAGCACCTCACCGGGAGCGACATAGCTTTCGGCGTAGCACGCGCCGAACTCCTTTCCGCCGCCGAGTTCTTCGAGGGCTCCGGGAATCTTTCCCGCAGCGAACTGCTCGATGACGTCGGTACTGCGCGCCAGAATCTCGAGTCCGGTGTTGCCGGGGTATCCGCCGGCGAGGCCGTTGTTCTGAGCCACCGCTTTACCTGCCGAGGCGAGGACGAGGCCCATCGGGAGCGAGGTCCCGTACGGCGTGACAGCGAGCGATGCACTGACACCACCGCGTTGACGACCGGGTCCACCGGAGTCCGGCTCTTCACGACGCCACAATGTGAGTAGCGGGTAGAGGAACTCGGTCATTTCCGTATCGGGGATGCGCCCCATAGGAATACAGAAGAGTCCGCCGGTGTCCATGCCGTCGGCGGTCGGGCGTGCGCCGTAGCCGCCTGCCATCGGTTCCATCATGATGTTGAGGAACGGAACGGGTTGTTCCCCGCGTTCGTCGAGGCCTGCGATCACGGCGGTGTCCCAGGTACCGCAGCACGCAGCCTGCACGCTCTTGCCGAGGTCGACCGATCGGTCGAGCATCTGCGACAGGCATTCGGCGATGAGTGTTCCCGTCAGCCAAGCGGGTCCGATCGGACCACGGCTGACCGCCGCCGGGAAGCTCGCATTGTTGATGGTGCCCTCCTCGGACACCAGGTCGAAGCATCGCATCAACCCGCCTGCAGACCAGGGAATGTCACCCGCGAGGATCGGAAGCAACGCGAGCATGACGCCGCCGCGCATGCCTGCGTACGTGCAGTTGATGACGCCCGTCTGCTTGTCGGTGCCGGTGAAGTCGAACGTGAGATGGTCGTCGGTCTTGCTCATCGCGACGGTGATCTTGTGAACCTCGCGGTCACCGGTGTGCGACTGGTCCTGGTAGCCGGTGGCCTTCCAGGTCCCGTCGGGTAGCGAGGAGAGCTTGCTGCGCAGGCGCCCTTCGGCGTCGGTCATCATGCGCTTCATGACGGCTTTGACGGTGTCGGCACCGTACTGCTCGATGACGGCCAGCATGCGGTTGCGCCCGACGGTGTTCGCGCCGATCTTGGCGCGCAGGTCGAGCCCGACCAGCATGGGAACGCGGGAGCGCCGCACCCAGAGATCCGCGACGTCGCGCTGGAGCTCGTAGTCGCGGACCACCTTGACCGGTGGAGTCGGAAGCGACTCGGAGAACACGTCTTTCGCCGACGGATCGAACGATCCGAGTCCGGAACCACCGAGGTCTGGCTCGTGGCAGATCGCGCTGGTCCAGGCGAACAGCTTGCCCTCGTGAAAGATGGGTTGGTAGACGATGACGTCACTCTGATGCAGTCCCCCACCGACCCACGGGTCGTTGCACAGGAACATGTCGCCCTCCACGATTCCCGGGTTGGCGGCGCGGTGCTGCAGGGTCCAGTAGATCGCCAGGTCGACGGCTCCGACGAGCATGGTGTTGTAGAGGCCCACCTGAACCTCTTGTCCCAGTTCGTCACTGATCGCGAAGTCGAAATCGTTCGCGTCGGTGACGATGGGTGAGCCCGACATTCGCTTGAGTGCCTCGCCCATCTCGTCGGTGACCGACCACAGTCGGTGCCGGATGACCTCGTAGGTCAGCGGGTCGAGCTCGTCGATCTGCTGCTGGGTGACGGTGTGCACCGGCAGCGTCGGTGGGAGGGTACGGGCGAGGGCGTCGGGGTCGACGGGGCGGGACGAGAAGATCTCGGACCCGGGAATTGCGGATGTCATGGTTCGGTTCTCCTGTGGTCTCAGCCGGCGACGATGTTGAGGTTGCCGAGGCGGTCGACAGTTCCGGTGGTGCCGTGCGGGACGACGACTGTGGTCGTCGGGACTTCGACGATGGCGGGGCCGGCGAGCACATGCCCGGCGGCGAGCTTGCTGTAGTCGTAGATGTCGGTGTCGACGTATCCGATTCGCCCGTCCAAGTTGACCTTTCGGGTGCCGATGCGAGCGACCGAGGCATCGGCGGAATCGGCCGACTTCAGCTCAGGGAGGGTCGGCGAGAACGGCAGGACGCCGGTTGCACGCACGCGATAGGTGATCGCCTGAATACCCGCTTCACGGAAGCCGCTGTCCTTCCCGTAAAGGTCTGCGTAGCGCTGCTCGAAGAGATCGGAGGCGTGTGCGACGCTCGACGAGTCCAGCGAGCCTTCGGGAATGGTTGTGGCAACCTCTGCCAACTGCATCGTGTACCGCATGTCGATTTCACGTTCGACCTGGACAGACGTGAAATTGAGTCCTTGTCGACCGAGGGCTTCGCGGACGCGCTTCTCCAGGCCGTCGAAATTCGCTTCGGCGCGGGCCGGATCGAGGGGCATCGCTGCTGGGTCGGACAGCTCGGCCGCGAGGACGATGTTCGACGACGCAAGACCGTAGGCCGAGAACGCCGATGCCACCTGCCCGAGCGGAACGATGACCTCCTTGACGCCGACTTCGGCTGCATAGGCAGCGCAATGCGACGGGCCGGCTCCACCGAATGCGTAGAGAACGAAGTTGCGCGGATCGTGCCCCGCTTCGACGACTGTCTTGCGCAGCAGGTCTCCGGTTTGCGCGTTCTGGACGGCATAGATCGCGGCGGCTGCGTCCTCGATCGACAGACCGAGCGGTTCCGCGATGCGGCGTCGAATAGCCTCGCGCGCAAGCTCTTTGTCGAGTGGTTTGCGACCACCGAGCAGTCCGCGTTCGGGGAGAATACCGAGGACGAGATTGGCGTCGGCATTGGTGGGTTCGGTGCCGCCCTGTCCGTAACAGGCAGGTCCGGGTACCGCCTGGGCGCTGTGCGGCCCGATCTGGAGGTTGCCGCCGGCATCCACCCACGCGATGGCACCGCCGCCGGAGCCGATGGCGTGCACCTGCAGGGTGGGCACGTTGATCGGGTGGTGATTGATGATGGTGCTCGACGCACGCACCGGCTCACCGTCCACGACGAGTCCGACGAGGAAGGTGGTTCCGCCGACGTCGGTGGCGATGATGTTCTTGTGTCCGAGTTGCTTTCCGAGTGATACGGCTCCGACCACGCCGCCGGTGAGGACCGAGCCGACCGTGCTGATGGCGTTCTTCGGGGCCTCGGCTGCGGCAACGGCACCGCCGTTGCTCTGCATCACCAGGAGTGGGCCGGCGAGATCGAGTGCGCGCAGCTTGGATTCCAGCGAACCCAGATAGTCGCGTAGTCCCGGCCCGATCTGGGTGCTCATGATCGTCGTCGCGTTGCGGGCGAACTCACGGATACGAGGACTGACTTCACAAGAGAGCGAGACGAACATATCCGGGTCGATCTCGTGGACCAACTCACGAATACGCTGCTCGTGCGAAGGGTTACGGAACGACCAGAGCAGCGAGACCGCAATTCCGGAGACGCCGTCGTCGACGAGGCTTCGGATGGCGGCGCGCGCCGAATCCTCGTCCAGCGCGACGACGACCGTGCCGTCACGGTCGAGGCGTTCGGTGACCTCGAGTGCATGCCGCTTGGGGACGAGACCATGGGACTTGCTCTGCCCCAACACGTTCTGCAGTTGCTCGGGAGAGCCACCGAGGTACCGGCCCTCGACGTTCATGATGTAGATCGAATCCCGATGCCCCTTGGTGGTCAAGAACCCGACCGGTGGAACGTTGCCCATCACCAGGGCATTGAGCGAGGACGTGGTGCCGTGTGCGATGTGGTGGGTGTTCGCGAGCATTTCCTGCACCGGACATCCGAGTTGCTCGGCCAACGCTTCGAGAACGTCGATGACCCCCTGGGAATAGTCGGGTGGAGTCGAGGGCGCTTTTGCAGCGACCACGGTGCCGGAACTGTCGTCGAGTACTGCGTCCGTGAACGTTCCGCCGACGTCCACTCCGATCACATAGGTCATGCCGGTGTGCTCCTTAGGTCCGAGTCGAAGACGTTCTGGCGTGTGAGAGCGAAACACCCTCGAACACTGCTTACGTCTGTGTCGAGTATTCGACGTGACCGACGACATGTCAAGAGTGAATGTGAGTGCTGCCACCTTCCTCGATACTGCCCGACTCGACACCCTGATTCGATTCCCCAGGTCCGAGACGCTTGACGAATCGTCGCAGACGTCGAATACTCGTCATTAGCGTCAATTAACGAAAGGAAGTTCATGAGTATCCATCGTGTGGGCTTGGTCGTACCGAGCTCCAACGTCACCGTGGAAACGGAGATGCCCGCCCTGTTGGCGCGACATCGAGATGCCCGGTTCTCGTTCCACTCCTCGCGCATGCGCATGCAGGCCGTGTCGCCGGAGCAATTGCGGGCCATGAATGCCCAGCGCGAACGGTGCATCCTCGAGTTGGGCGATGCCGGAATCGACGCAATTCTCTACGCGTGCCTCGTCGCCCTCATGGTCGCCGGGCCCGGGGAACACCAACGGGTCGAGGGGCTCATCGCGGAACAGCTCGCCACGGGCGGATCCGATGCAGCCGTCAGGTCGAGTGCGGGCGCTCTCGTGGAAGGCCTGCGGGCTCTGGACGCGAAGAACATCGTTCTGGTGACGCCGTACATGCGACCGCTCGCGGAGAAGGTGGTCGAGTACATCGAGGCCGAGGGCATTCGCGTACTCGATTGGCGTGCACTCGAGGTGTCCGACAACGCCGAAGTCGGCTGCATCCCAGGCGAACGAGTCATGGACGCGGCACGGTCGTTGGAACTCACCGGCGCCGACGCCCTGGTGATTTCCGCGTGCGTACAGATGCCGTCCCTACCGCTCGTCCAAGCAGCTGAGGACGAATTCGGCATCCCCGTTGTGTCGGCCGCGACGGCAGGTGCCTACAGCCTGCTCCGGGCGCTGGACCTACTCGTCGATCTTCCGGACGCCGGCTCACTGCTCCGGGCAGACGCCGTCGTCACGTCGTAGATCGTCACATTCCGAGAGAGGAAATCTTCATGTCCGACTTGCCACACAAGGTCCGGGGCGTCGACCACGTCGCCTACCCCACGTTCGATCCGGCAGCAACGGTCGAGTTCTACCGCGACGTTCTCGGGTTCCCCGTCGTCCACTCCATCTGCGCAGCAGGGTGGGGCCCGGAGAAGCATCCGGACTTCATCCATTTCTTCTTCGACATCGGCAACGACGACCGACTCGCCTTCTTCTACTACTTCGGCCTCGAACCGTTCGACGGTGGACCACAGGGCGATTCCTATTCACGCTTCGCCGAGGACGTACCGACCTTCTTCATCCGCTCACGTCACCTGGCAATCCACGTCGACAGCGAAGAAGACCTGATGGAATACCGGCGGCGGCTCGACGGCAGTGACTGGCCCGTGGAGATGCAAATCCAACACGAGACGATCGAGTCGATCTACACACACGATCCCAACGGCTACATGATCGAGCTCACCCGCGCGATGCGTCCGGTCACGCCGCAGGAAGATCTCGACGCGAACCTGACGATCGACGCCCTCATCGACGTCGTTCGCGGACCCGACCCGAGTATGGCGAACCTGTTGACCCGCAAGGCCGAACTGATCGTCGAACGTGCAGCCGACTGGTCGGCCGAGAACGAGGTGGGGGTGTCGTGACCACGTTGTATGTTCTCGACATTCCCGAGAACACCACTATCGCATCGGTGGCCGACGTCGACCCAGCCGTACGCGTAGACCACGTCGGCCCGTACTTCCGCATAGTCTCGGACGGGGACATCGTCATCGACCGTCGGGCCACCGGGTGCAGGCACGCCGTCTGGTACAGCAGTGTCTCGGGCTTGGCAGATTCTCGAATCACCCAGTGGGACAAAGACGCTTTGCGCGTCGAGACATCATGACTCAGGCCCGCCTCGGCGCAGGTCGGTACATCGATGCCGCCGAGGCTCCGTCGAACACGGTCACCTCGGCGCACGAGGTCACCACTGCCGACGGTGTCAAGGTCAGCGGAGTGCTGCGGACCGTTCCCGGTGCCGAGACGGTCGTTGCATTGATGCACCCGAGACAGGACCTGACACATCACGTTCTCGTGCCCGAGCTCCTCGCCCGCGGATACGCGGTGTGGACCCAGGGCACGCGATCGGTGAACAACGACATTTCGCTGGTGCACGAGCAGGCATTGCTCGACGCCGCCGCCGGGCAGGTGTTCCTACGCTCCCATTCCTTCGATCACGTTGTGACGCTGGGCCACTCGGGCGGTGGCACCTTGTTCGCGTTCTACCACGAGCAGGCCGCGCTCGCGCCCGAGCAGCGGCTGGCGGCAACGCCTGCAGGTCGGCCGATCGACCTCGCGTCCGCGGAGATGCCACTGCCGGACGGTGCGATTTTCATGGCCCCGCACCCCGGACAGGGCGCGCTGTTGCTGCGACTGATCGATCCGTCCGTCGTCGACGAATCGGACCCCATGTCCATCGACCCGACACTCGATCCCTTCGACAAGGCGAACGGATTTGTCGACGCACCTGAAAGCTCTACTTATTCCACCGATTTCATCCAGAGGTACCGCGCCGCTCAGCTCGAGCGCGTCGCTCGGCTCGACGCGATTGCGCGGTCACGGGTCACCGAAGCATCCGATGCTCGACGGCGTTTCAAGACAAGCGGTGATCCTGCCGATCGTCGAGATGCGTTGGCACCGAGAATATCGACCGTCTATCGCACCGACGCGGACCTGAGGTTCATGGACCTGTCGCTCAGCCCCAACGCCCGCCCCTACGGTTCGTTGTTCGGCCGTCGGCCGGATCTGACGAACTACGGTCTCGTCGGCTTTGCACGCTTGTCGACGCCCGATGCCTGGCTGTCGACGTGGTCCGCTCTGAGCTCCAACGCCGACTTCGTTCGGTGCGCACCCTCGGTCACGGTCCCGTCGTTGTTCGTCGAATTGACCGGCGATCAGGCGTGCTTCCCGGAGGACGCGTCGAGGATGGCCGAGGCTCTGGGCTCGGTCGACAAAACCCGCGTGGCGATCGAGGGCACCCACTTCGGTGGACCCATTCGCGATGGCGCGCCCACCGGCGCTTCTCTGGCCGCCGCCGATATCGGTGCCTGGTTGTCCCACCACTTCATCTGACCCTCTCGCGAGCGGAAAAACATGTCACGTAACACTTTTTCTCCTGTGGTCGCACTCTGCCTAGCGGCGTTGACATTGGAGGGGTACGACCTTCTGATGTACGGAACTGTGGTGCCGTCACTCCTGGCGTACCAGCCGTGGGATCTGGATCCGGCGACCGTCGGTGTCCTCGGATCAGTGGTGGGAGTCGGCATGTTGGTCGGGGCACTGGCCGCAGGCAGCATCGCGGATCGCTGGGGTAGACGGCGCGCCTTGATCGCCGCGGTCGCACTGTTCTCGGCCGCAATGGGATGCTGTGCGATTGCACCCTCTCCCGAGATGTTCGGAACAGCGCGATTCGTCGTCGGCGTCGGGGCGGGGGTTCTGATGCCGACCGCGGCGTCGATGCTGATCGAGTTTTCCCGCCTCGAAACCAGAGCACGAACGGTCGCACTGGGATTCGTGGGCACCAGTGTCGGCGGTATTGCGGCCGGAATCTTGTCCCTGTGGCTCGTCCCGGCATTCGGCTTCCGAGCTATGTTCGCAGCTGGGATGATCCCGGCGTTGTTGATTCTGCCGATGATGGTCAGATATCTCCCCGAATCTCCCGCCTTCCTGACCTCGCGGGGCAGGACCGATGCGGCACAGGTGATCTCGACTCGTTACGGACTGGAGGAGACAGTAGAGAAATCCGGTGGTGCCCCTGAATCGACAGATCGCGGGATCGGCGCACTGTTCACCGCGAACCGTGCGCGAGTGACGTTGTCCTTCTGGGTGATGACACTGTTGTGCCTCCTCGTGTTGTTCGGCGTCGCGACCTGGTTGCCCGCGGTGATGCGTTCGGCCGGATACCCGCTCGGCGCAGCACTGTCCTTTCTGCTCGTGCTCAACGTGGGCGGTGCAGTGGGCGCACTCGGCGGTGCTCACCTGGCCGATCGGTTCGGCATCAAACCGGTGACTACCCTCGGATTCCTCTGTGCAGCAGTGTCGTTGGCATTGATCGCGACCACTCCCCCTATCGGGATCGTGTACGTTCTGGTGCTGATCGCAGGAATGGGAACGACCGGGACGCAGATCCTGCTCAACACTTTCATCGGCGGCTACTACCCCGTGTCGTGCCGGACCACAGGACTGGGCGTCGCACTCGCGGTGGGACGACTCGGCGCGATCGTAGGTCCCACTTACGGCGGACTGTTCGTTGCCGCCGGCGCGGGAACCAGCACTCAGCTGTTGGCCTTCGCCTTGCCGGCAATTATCGGCGCCGGTGTGACGATTCTGATTCCAGCTGGACGGCGTTTGTCGGCGGCCGCGGCCACTGTCCCCACTCCCAGCGGTCGGTCAACCGGCCGGCGATAACGACGACAGAAACAGGCGCAGATCCGCCGCAAGACGCACCGGCTCCTCCATCGCCGCAAAGTGACCACCGTGATTCGGAACATCGGTCCAGTGCACGATGTCGAACTCCTGTTCCGCAAGGTGTCTGATGCCGATGTCGTGCGCGAACATGATGGCACCCACCGGTTGTGACGGCTTTGCCTGCGGACCGGCCCAGGCCCCACCCTCGGCCGCGTAGACGGTGTAAGCGGCGCTACCGGCGCTCCGCGTCAACCAATACAGGGTGACATGGGCGAGTATCCGGTTACGGCCGAGAGCACCATCCGGTTCCTCGTCGAACGGGTAGGTCCACGCGCGGAATTTGTCCAGCATCCATGACAACTGACCGATGGGACTGTCGGTCAGAGCAGCCCCGATCAGTTGCGGACGCGTCGACTGGATGGAGATATACCCGAACTCCGACTCCATGAACTCGCCCACCCGCCGGTAACGGCCCAATTCGGTGTCGGTGCAACGCTTCTGCTCCGCCTCGTCGGGTTCTCGGTAAGGCGCACCGATGGACCCGTTGACATGAATGGCGGCGCAGTGGTCCGGATCGAGACGACCCATCGCCGGTGCGACTCCGGCACCGTAATCACCGCCCTGCACGACATAGGAGCCGTACCCGAGGAAACTCATCAACTCCACGAACGCCTGAGCCACGCGATCGGTACTCCACCCGTCGTCGGACAGCGGCGTGGAGAAGGCGAATCCGGGGACGGACGGCACGATCACGTCGAAGGCCTGAAGGTCGGGGTCGTCCGGCTCGGTGAGCAGCGGAATGAAGTCGAGGAACTCCAGGTACGACCCCGGCCATCCATGACACAGCAGAACAGGAGTGGAGTCAGCGCGCGACGACCGCACATGCAGGTAGTGGATGCGCTGCCCGTCGATCTCCACCACGTATTGAGGGAACGACGCGAGCTGCTTTTCGACGTCCCGCCAGCGGAAATCGTCGACCCAGGTGGTCGCCATCGACCGCAGAACGGAGATCGGGACTCCGGTACTCCAGTCGTCGGCACCGAGGGGTTCGGGCAGACGTGCGTCGCGAACACGACGGGCCAAGTCGTCGAGCTCGGACTGCGGGACGTCGACAACGAACGGGGTCGGAGGCTCAGTGATTGTCATGACGTCATCATGAAACCCATCGCGGACAGCTACGGTCCGGAATCAATGGACGAAGCGGCAGTTCAGGATTGGAGTCGTCGGGCCAGATATGGCCCCGTGATGCTGTCCGGGGACGCCGCCACCTCGGCGGGAGTCCCAGTGGCGACCACGGTGCCCCCGTTGTCGCCGCCGCCGGGACCGAGATCGATGACCCAGTCTGCGGACGCTATGGCGTCCAAGTCGTGTTCCACCATCACCACGGTGTTGCCTGCGTCGACAAGCAAGTGCAGCTGGCGCATGAGCAGTGCGACATCGGAGGGATGCAGCCCTGCGGTCGGTTCGTCCAGTAGATAGAGGGCAGTGCCTCGGCGGGTGCGCTGCAATTCGGTGGCAATCTTGATGCGCTGCGCTTCTCCGCCGCTCAGCTCGGTGGCGGGTTGACCGAGCCGAAGGTAGCCGAGCCCGATATCGCGCAAGGTCTCCAGACTGCGGGATGCTCCCGCGATATCGGCGAAGAACACCGCTGCCTCGTCCACCGACATGTTCAATACCTGGGCAATTGTCTTGTCGTGCCAGGTGATTTCGAGAGTTTCCGGGGTGTATCGCGCACCGTGGCAGGTAGGGCACGGGCCGTAGGTCCCGGGAAGGAACAGCAGTTCCACCTCGACGAAACCGTCGCCCTGGCACGTGGGGCATCGTCCTTCGGCGACATTGAAGGAGAATCGTCCGGGTGCCCATCCCCGGGCCTTGGCCTCATCGGTGGCGGCAAACAGTCTGCGGACGATGTCGAACATTCCGACGTAGGTGGCCAGTGTCGATCGGGGGGTTCGGCCGATGGGGCGTTGATCCACCCGGACCAGGCGGGTGAACGACTCGATTCCGGAGACCTCGGCCACGTCGACCTCGATCTGCGCGTCGTCGTCCTCCTCTGCCGCGGTCTCGAGTCGGTGGCGCGCCACTTCGAACAAGACCTGGCTGACGAGTGTCGACTTACCGGAGCCCGACACACCCGTCACTGCCGTCAGCACAGCGTGTGGGAACTCCGCCGTCAGCTCCCGCAGATTGTGCCGGGTGACCCCGGCCAGAGTCAGCCAGCTCTGGGTGGGGCGCGCCTCACGCTGCACAGATTCCGCTCGCCCGAAGAGGTGCCTGCCGGTGACCGACTCCTCGACCTCCTCCAAGCCGGCGACGGGGCCGCTGTACAGAACCCGTCCGCCGCCCTCGCCTGCCGCAGGTCCGATATCGACCACCCAGTCTGCGCGGCGGACCACGTCCATGTCGTGTTCGACGACGAACAAGGAGTTTCCCGACGCCTTCAGCTGGTCCAGGACGTCGAGCAGTGGCTCGGCATCCGCGGGATGCAGCCCGGCGGAGGGTTCGTCCAACACGTACACCACCCCGAAGAGACCGGAACGGAGCTGGGTGGCGATCCGCAACCGCTGCGTCTCGCCAGGCGACAGCGTCGTCGAGCTACGCCCGAGCGCCAAATACCCCAGGCCCAACTCGAGCAACACGTCGATTCTGGCCAGCAGGTCGGCGGTGATGCGTACCGCCACCTCCGTAGCCTCCCCCGACTGTTCGGCGACCGGGCGCAATACTGCGGCAAGTTCTGTCAGCGAGAGCGCATTGATCTCGGCGATCGAGTGGCCGGCGATGGTGACGTCCAGCGCGTCGGCGCGCAGTCCACTGCCGGAGCACTTCGGACAGCGGACGGTCTCGGTGAACTGCAGCGCGCGGTCCCGCATCCGCTGACTGTTCGAGTCCGACAGAACATGCATGACGTGACTACGGGCGCTCCAGAACTTACCTTCGTAACTGTGGTCGACGCGGCCCTCTTCAGGCTCGATCCACACCTTGGGGTGCTCCTCGGTGAAGAGAAGCCAGTCTCGGTCCTTCTTCTTCAGCGTGCGCCACGGCGCGTCGATGTCGATACCCATGCCGCTGACGATGCTGCGCAGGTTTGCGCCTTGCCAGGCACCCGGCCACGCCGCGATCGCCCCCTCACGAATGCTCAGCGACGGGTCGGGAACGAGCAGTTCCGTTGTCACATCGTGGAAGTCGCCCAACCCGCCGCATCGCGGACAGGCCCCGGCGACGGTGTTGGGTGAAAAGGCTTCCGCCGACAGCAACGACGCACCGTCGGGATAGGTACCGGCCCGGGAGTAGAGCATGCGCAGGAGGTTCGACATGGTGGTGATGGTGCCGACGCTGGAGCGTGAACTGGGCGAACCCCGGCGTTGCTGCAGAGCAACGGCCGGGGGAAGGCCGGTGATGGAGGCGACATGGGGTGCGCCCACCTGCTGAAGCAGTCGACGCGAGTAGGGGGCAACCGACTCGAAGTAGCGTCGCTGCGCTTCGGCGTACAAGGTACTGAAAGCCAGTGACGACTTTCCAGACCCCGACACCCCTGTGAACGCGACGAACGCATTGCGGGGTATGTCGACATCGACAGCTGCCAGGTTGTGCTCGGTAGCACCGCGCACACGGACATACCCGTCCCACGTTGAGTCCGTCACCGACCGAGACTAGCTGGAGTCTTCGGCCCGAGGGCGCGGAAGTCGCGAGCTGCGGTGCATCGGTGCCATCGCGCCTCCGAGCATATCGAGGGTATCTTTTTGGTGGGTCTGGTCGTCGTGTCGCGCGCGACGGACCCGTGCATCGAGCCACTGCATCAGGACCGGGAAGAGGGAGGCGGCATGGCCGAGGAACACACCACACGGCCGCTGTTTCGCAACGGTGCCGGCAGTGCCGCGCTGACCCTGGGCATCATCGCGCTGGTCTGCGCGTTCGTACCCTTCATCGGGGATTTTGTCGCGGTCCCAACAGGTGTCGCCGCTGTGGTGTGCGGGTGGGTCGGCGTAGGCCGAGACGAAAAGGGCATGGCGACGAATGGCCGCGAGGCAATGATCGGCGCAGCTCTCGGAGGCGCGGCCATGTTCGTGGTGTTCGTGGCATACGCGGCCACCGTCGTATGAACCGTGACAGCAACACCGCAGACTCTTCCGGCTCACCTGACTCCCATCACAAAGAGTGGCAAGTCATACCGACGCAACGGTTCCGTCCATGACCCGTCCGAGCTGGCGGGGTGATTCGATGTGAGCGATGCTGACCGTTGCCATCGAGTGGCGAAGGTCAGCATCGGCTCCCGATCCCGTCCATCTTGTTTCCTGGACGTCATCGACTCGGATCACCTGGTGGCGGTGTCGCCGCTGAATCCTCGACCGGGACGTCCCGATCCAAGCCGAAATCCGGGCGGGCAGGGTCAGGACTGATGGGTGGAATTCCCCAGCCAGGACTGCAGAACCAAGGCCTGCTCGATGTCGAATCTGTTGTCGGCGATCGGGTGTCCGATCATGTGTTCTGCGCTCTTGACCCGATATTTGACGGTGTTGTAGTGCACGTGCAGTTTCTGTGCGGTGGCTTTGTGGCTCGACTGATGGTCGAAGAAAGCGAGCAACGTCTCTCGCAGTCGTTTTGCCGACTCGGTGTCGTCAGCGAGCTGCCCTAGAGTGCTGCGGATCCACTCGTTGGCGCGGCCCAGATCGGTACTGGCAAGCGAGCTGACCGCCAGTCCCGGGTCGTCGTAGGAGGTGACGGAACGGCGTGCATCGTCGGCCAGAACCGCCACCGCGCTCGCGTGCTGGGCCTGTTGATGTGTGGTCCGAAACCCTGCGCTGCCGAACTGCACGGTACCCAGAGCAATGCGAGCATCCCTGAATTCCCTGTCGTCGAACAATTCCCGGACTCCGTTCAGGTCCGGACGGTCTGATCCTCGCCCGAGCGGTAGCCACGCCCACGCAGTCAGGCTGTCTGCGGCCACGAACAGCGGTTCTGGGTTCGCACCGAGCATGTCGCAGATCCGGCGAGTCAACTGTTCGAGCCTGGACAGGCCGTCTCGTTCGGAGTCCGGTTCGACCATCCAGAGAACCGCCCCGCAATGACGCTGGTCGAGTTGATATCCGATGGTGTGGGACGCCCGCTGATTGTCCATCGGCGTCGATGACGACAACAGTTCGCGAATGCGCGTGGCCTTGACGTTGTGTCGGTTGGTAAGCCACCGTTCGTGTTCGACCTGGTACGCGGCAACGACCTGCTCCGAGATCCAGTCGATGTACACCGAGCTGATCGAGACAATGCGATGCGAGACCTGCAGTCCCAGAACAGGATCGATGGAAGACGCCTGCAATCTGGCGAAGATTCGATCCAGCAGCGTGGACTGGCCGAGCCGGTACGCACGCACGAGCGCGGTCACGGGAATCGCATGCTGGGCAAGCCTGCGGGCATATTCCATCGCAGCGGATGGTGCGTGCAGATGGTCAGCCGTGATGCCGTGCTGCAGGACGTGGAAGACGGTATCGACGTTGCCCTCGATGCTCGCACCGAGCAACTCCAGCAGCTGACTGTCCCCACCCAACTCCGCGATCTCGCGTTCGAGGACGGCACGAATGTTGCGTGACTCCTCGACCAGGTGCGCGCTCATCTCAGCGATGACGTACGCGACAACAGCTTCGACTGCGGACTCGGCGTGTACCTTGATCGGCGGCGGATGCACGGATTCGACAATAGGCGATCCGCCACGCTGCGTTTGCCCCTTTCCTCTGTTCGAGGTCTTGTCTCTGTAAGACAAACGACGCCTGAAACTCTATTTCCCGGAGATATGGCCTGCGTCACACGGGATCCTTAGCGTTGGGGCGACCGCTTCCCCCAGTGAAGGACCCTCATGCATCTGCCCGACCTTCTCGATCTGCGCGCTTCGACAGCTCCGGACGCGTCTGCCATCACCGACGATCGAGTGTCACTGTCCAATCGCGAATTCCGCGACGCCGTGAGCTCGGCGGCGGCGCTGCTGTCCAGTCGCGGTATCTCACACGGCGACGTTGTGGCGATCATGCTGCCGAATCAGGTCGAGTTCGTGATCGCCCTGTTCGCGGCGTGGCGGTTGGGTGCGACTGCGACGCCGGTCAATCCGTCGCTGACCACGCAGGAGATCGACTATCAGATCGACGACTGCTCGGCATCGCTGGTGGTCACGGCACCGGAGTTGGCATCGAAAGTCCCCGACGAGGTTGCACACGTAACGGACCTGACCGCGCACCCGGCCGCCAGTACCCGAGCAGCAACCGCCCCCGACGATCTGGCCCTGCTGATCTACACCAGCGGGACGACGGGAAAGCCCAAGGGCGTCATGCTCGACCATGCCAACCTCACGGCGATGACGTCCATGAGCGTCGAACAATTCTCCCTCGACGCCGACGAGCACAGCCTGCTGATTCTTCCGCTCTTCCACGTCAACGGCATTGTCGTGAGCATTCTTTCGCCCCTCGTGGCGGGTGGGCGCGCCACCATCGCCGGCCGATTCGACCCGTCGACGTTCTTCGACCGAGTCGAAGCTGCCCGCCCGACCTTCTTCTCGGGTGTGCCGACCATCTACGCGATACTCGCCAATCTCCCGGAAACCGTGAAACCCGACACCAGCTCGGTGCGGTTCGCCGTCTGCGGCGCGGCACCGGCGAGCCCAGCACTGCTGGCCGCATTCGAGGCCAGGTTCGGTGTACCGGTGGTCGAGGGCTACGGCCTGTCCGAGGGCACCTGCGCCTCGACGGTCAACCCGCTGAACGGTCTCAGCAAGCCGGGAACAGTCGGACTCCCGCTACCCGGTCAAGAAATTCGAATCGTCGACGAGCACGGCGACACCATCGCCGACGGGCGACCCGGTGAGGTTCTCATCAAGGGAGCCAACGTGATGCGCGGCTATCTCGGAAAACCCGAGGAGACAGCGGAGACCATCCTGGACGGCTGGCTGCGAACCGGCGATATCGGCACACTCGACGAGGACGGATATCTGACGCTTGTCGACCGCGCCAAGGACATGATCATCCGCGGCGGCGAGAACATCTACCCCAAGGAAATCGAGAACGTCGTCTACCAACTCATCGGCGTATACGAAGCGGCCGTGGTCGGTCAGCCGCACGAGGTCAGAGGCGAGGAGCCGGTGGTGTTCGTCTCGCTCACTGCCGACGCCACCATCACCGAAGCCGACATCGATGCGCACGTGAAAGCCGCACTGTCCAAGTACAAGTGGCCCGTCGACATCATCGTCGTCGACGAGGTTCCCAAGAACCCTGTCGGGAAGATCGACAAGCCCTCACTGCGCCGGCGACTGGCCGCGCCTGCCCCCACCGCGTAAACCATTCACTTCCCCGAAAGGACTCACGATGGGTCTGATGTCACCGACTCTGCCCGATATCGACCTCGGGCAGTGGCGTCGCCTCCCTCAGCTCGAACGCTTGAAAATCCAGGTCCAGCATTGGGGCGAATACGGTTTCGGCACACCCGTGGGGGCCTATCTGTTCTACGTGATCAAAATGATCGCGTACGTCACGATCCCCCTGTGGATCATCTCCTCCTCCACACCTGGCCTGGGCGCACTGTCGGAGATCGGCTCGTGGTGGACCCAGCCGATCGTCTTCCAGAAGTTCGTCCTGTTCACCGTCCTGTTCGAGGTGTTGGGATTCGGTTGCGGCTCAGGGCCGTTGACGATGCGTTTCTTCCCGCCCGTCGGCGGCTTCACCTACTGGCTCCGCCCCGGAACGATGCGGCTCGCCCCGTGGCCCAACAAGATTCCGCTCACCTCCGGTGACACCCGCACCGTCGGCGACGTCGCGCTGTACGCCGGATTGATCGCTGTGCTGGTCTGGGGACTGATCTCCGACGGAGTCGCCGGTGGTATCGGCTCCGCCGGAATGCTCGCACCGGCAGCGCCGATAGCTGTGATTGCGCTCCTGGCGCTCGTCGGCCTGCGGGACAAGACCATCTTCTTGGCCGCCCGCTCGGATCAATACCTCGTCATGGTGATCGCGTTCCTGTTCCCGTTCGTGGACATGATCATCGCGCTGAAGCTGATCATGCTGGCCATCTGGTGGGGCGCTGCGACATCCAAGCTCAACCACCACTTCCCGTTCGTGGTTTCCGTGATGATCTCCAACAGCCCGCTTCTGCCCAGCACCTGGCTCAAGCGAAAGCTGTACCGCAACTTTCCCGACGACATGCGGCCGTCGACCTTCGCGAAGATCGCCGCCCATCAGGGAACCGTCATCGAATACGTCCTGCCGGCCATCCTGATCTTTTCGATGAATTCGACGTTGACGACCGTGGTGCTGATCGGCATGACCATTTTCCACCTGTTCATCCTCTCGACCTTTCCGGCCGGGGTGCCGCTGGAATGGAACCTCTTCGTCATCGGTGCCGCGTGGTTCTTGTTCGGCAACTACACCGGCAGCGAGTACTCGCTGTGGAACGCGACCAGCGTCTGGCCGTATTCGATCGTCGTCGCGTTGGTAGCGGGCATCATCGTCGGAGGAACCAAGCCGCAGTGGATCTCGTTCCTCATGGGCATGCGGTACTACGCGGGAAACTGGGCGACCAACACGTGGATCCTGCGCCCCGGTGTCGAGGAGCGACTGCAAGCGGAGATCGTCAAGTCCGCGCCCATGACCAAGTTCCAGCTGATCAAACTGTACGACGAGGACACAGCCGAGTTCATGATGCAGAAGTTCACCGCCTGGCGATCGATGCACAGTCACGGCCGAGCGCACATGGGCCTGATTTCGCGAGCGGTCGACAACCGCGACGACTACGTCGTACGGGAGGGCGAGTTCCTGGCGGGCGCGTTGCTAGGCTGGAACTTCGGCGAAGGCCATCTGCACAATCAACAGTTGCTGGAGGCTGTGCAACGTAAATGCCATTTCGCCGACGGCGACATCCGGGTGGTCATGATCGAAGGGCAGCCGATGCACCGAGGAACTCAGAGCTACCGGATCGTCGACGCCGCAACCGGCGTCATCGAAGAAGGAACGGTTGCAGTGTCCGAGATGATCACCCGCCAGTCGTGGCTGGACGAGACGGGGTCGATTCCCGTCACCGTCACCTCGCTGCCCGACGCAGTGGGACAACGATGACGACAGCAACAGTCGTCGGATCGGGGCCCAACGGTCTCGCGGCCGCGGTGACGCTGGCGATGGCCGGTGTCGAGGTGACGGTCCTGGAAATGGCCGACAAGGTCGGCGGCGGCACCAGAACCTCCGAACTGACCCTGCCGGGTGTGCTGCACGACGATTGTTCGGCCGTGCACCCGGTGGGGGCGGCGTCACCGTTCTTCAACAGCCTCGACCTCGAAGCCCACGGATTGACGTGGAAACATCCGGAAGTCGCCGCCGTGCAACCCCTCGACAACGGCCGCGCCGGGGTGATCCACCGATCCATCACTGACACCGCGGCCGGGCTCGGCATCGACGGCGCTGCTTGGCAGCGATTCTTCGGACCGTTGGCGGATCGATTCGACGACTTGACCACCGATTTCTTCCGGCCGCTGCTGCACATGCCACGTCACCCGATCACGTTGACCAAGTTCGGCCTCAACGCGCTGGCACCGGCGTCGCTGACCGCCCGCCGGTTCAAGACACCCGAGGCGCGCGCGGCGTTCTCGGGCGTCGCGGCCCACGCTCTGTATCCACTGACTCGGCCCACCACTTCCGCCGTCGGAGTGATGATGATCGCCGCGGGCCACAAGTACGGCTGGCCGGTGGCCGAAGGCGGCTCACGGGCGATCAGCGACGCGCTGGTCTCGATATTGACCGAGCATGGCGGGAAAGTCGAGACGGGCGTCAGAGTGACTCGGCTGCAACAGATTCCGACGAGTGACATCGTCATGCTCGATCTGTCACCGACCGCGATCGCCGATATCGCCGGCGATGCTCTCCCCAAGCGAGTGGCACGGCCCTACCGTCGATGGCGCTACGGTCCAGGCGCTTTCAAGCTCGACCTCGCCGTCGAGGACGGGATTCCCTGGACGAACGACAACGCCCGCCGCGCCGGAACAGTCCATCTCGGTGGAACTTTCGAGGAGGTTGCCGCTGCGGAACGCGACGTCCATCGAGGAGTGATGCCGCGTCGGCCGTTTATCCTACTCGGCCAGCAGTACTTGGCCGACCCCAGCCGCTCGCAGGGCAACGTCCACCCGATCTGGACCTACGCTCATGTACCCAACGGATACACCGGCGACGCCAGCGAGGTGATCATCGACCAGATCGAACGCTTCGCCCCAGGTTTCCGGAAGCGAATCAGGGCCCGCTTTGTCCGATCGACCACCCAGATGCCGACCTACAACCCCAATTATGTGGGCGGCGACATCATCACCGGTTCGAACGATCCGGGACAAGTTGCTGTGCGGCCCCGCATCAGCGTGAACCCTTACTGGACCGGCATCGACGGCGTCTACATCTGTTCCGCAGCAACACCTCCAGGAGGCGGAGTACACGGAATGGGCGGATACAACGCGGCTCGGGTAGCTCTGCGCCGACTCGGCACCGTCACCGCCGTTCGTTAGCCACTGAATTCGAAGGTCGGTGGTGTGCCTCGGGTGCGCAGCTGAGGGTCGGGTGCGTCGCTGGGCGAGCGAGGGTCGCCGGGTCTATGGGCGGCCCCGGAGGTCCTCGAGGACTCCCGGTATCTACCCGCCGCTTCCGTCTCGTGTCATCGCCGTCCTCCAGCCCAGGCTGGCTCGAATCGCGTCGCCGACGTTTGCAGCGAGATCGCCGGCATCGCCGAGGTCGGTCCGCTCGAAATTGAGAAGTTCGGGTGCGGTGTGCGGCATAGGCAACCGATTCGGCTTGCTCGCGTGCGCGGTGTCCGTCTGTCGATCGATGCCCAAGCGAAATGCTCGGGATGGGGCCATGCGGGTCGTCGGTATCCGTTCGGCATCACGTGGAACTGCCGAACAGTCGATGGTGAGCAGCGTTCGATCGTGGCGTGCGAACGTCTGCTTGTCTGCAATGACAACGTACAAGCCGTCGTTCGCCTCGGCGCGCGTCGCCAGACGCGTGAGCACCCGACGAATGCGCTGCTGACACTGCGTCCGGTCCGAGGAAATGACCAGCGCGGCACCTGATACCGAGGATCGCGCGTGGCGGGCCTGCTCCGTCAGGCTGGTCCACGCGGCGTCGTCGTCATCACCGAAATATGTTCGCAGCAGCCATAGTTCAGAGTTCTTCGTACCGTCGTGCATGATGATCCAATCCGAGAACGACGGAGTGCAGCGAACCGCACGATCAAGCGGAGGGAACCGTCCCCAGTTTCAAGGGCACGTTGTCGGCCAGGAATGAGAGTTGGTCACCGACCACCGAGGAAAAGAGGGGTTCGACGTACGGATCGAAATGGCCACCGTTGTAAGTACGAACTGTGGCACCGCGAACTTTCGCCGCGGCGCGTTGTGCGACGGACGCCGGGGTGACGGAATCCTCGGACGCGATCTGCACCAGCGTGGGGCAGTCGATAGCCGACATCGTACGGCCCGGGGAGTACCGCCAGATCTTCAGCAGTATCCGCGCCGCAACGGTTTCGGGGTAGTCGCCGTCGGACAGTCCCGACTCGTGGAGCAAGCGGTCACGCCCTTTCATCGCGTCGGGTGAGACCATCACCGCACGAGCCCCAGGCAGCCCGACACTGTCGACGTAATGCGGCGATCGCCCGAGCGCAGCGCGGACGATGTCGGTGATGGCGGCCGGAGCCAGGCGCAACCCCTGCCTGAACCCGGTCGCACGGACGGCGGCAATACCGTCGATGTGGGGCACCTGGGCGATGACCGCTGCAAACCGTACTCCGTTGCTCGCCAACGTGAGTACGTGTCCACCGGCGAACGACGTGCCCCATCCGACGATTCGGTTCTCGTCGACTCCGTCGAGCGAGCGAGCGAAGTCGACTGCGTTACGCCAATCGGCAAGCTGCAGAACAACGTCCAACAATTGGCGCGGTTCGCCATCGCTGTCCCCGAAGAACCGGTAGTCGAAGACGCACACCACGTAACCGGCATCGACGAAACGCTCGGCGTACGCGTAGAGGCGCAACGCGCGAGGACTACCGAATCCGTGCGCCATCACGATTGCCGGCAGTGCCTTGGCAGAGGACATGCGGGGACGAAAGACCGTAGCCGCGCAACGAACTCCGTCCGACATGAACGCTGATTCGGTACGGGTGAAGCCGGTGTGGTTATCGGTGGTCATGCGTTGGGCTCTCTGTTCTACAGCAGGTCGGCGATCGGATCTCACAGCTTGAAAGGGTTGAGGCTTTTGCCGAGGTAGTAGCCGATGCGAGTCGGAATCGGCTTCGCGGCAGCAGCAGTCACTTTGTTGACCATCCCGGGCACGCACACCGGCGTGCCGTTGTTCACTGCCCGCCATCCTTCTCGGACAACGTCCTCGGGCGACTGCCACAGAAGAGAGGGCAGCTTCGATGTTGCTGCATCTCGGGTTCCCATGACGTCGTGGAACTCACTGTGGGTGAAGCCAGGGCAGAGCGCAGTCACGTGGATTCCGTGCGGGCGCAACTCCGTATCGAGTGCTTGCGACATGTCGAGCACATAGGACTTGATTCCGGTGTACAGCAGACTTGCACCGGGTGGAAGCAACGCCGCCAACGACGACAGATTCACGATTCGGCCGTATCCGCGTTCTTTCATGCCGGGCACCGTCAGATGAGCGAGTTCGGTGACGGCAGTGATCATCACCTGTATCTCCGCGGCGAGTGCCTCGAACGGCGCATCTGCGAACGTGGAGTTCCCCGACATGCCTGCGTTGTTGACGAGGATATCGACGTCGACGCCGAGGGATTTCGTTTTTTCGAGAATGGCCCGGGGCGCGGAGCGATCGGCGAGGTCCGCGGACACGACGTCGCATCGCACATCGTGCTGGGACGACAGCTCGCCCGCCAGCGCAGTGAGTCGGTCCTCGCGACGCGCAACGAGAACGAGGTTGTGCCCCTCGGCTGCGAGGTGTCGAGCAAATGCCGCGCCTATACCTGCTGATGCTCCGGTGATCAGCGCAGTTCTTCCGGTCTTCGACATCGACGGGCCTCCACTCTTGAACGGTATCCAAGGACGGTAGCAGGCTCTTGAAGACCATTCAAGATATAGTTGGTCATATGCCCAGGAACCGCGGACTTCACGACAGGGAGAGCAAGCGGGAGGACATCGTGGTCGCCGCCCGCGAAATGTTCGTGAACGACGGCTTCGATCGCACCTCGATCAGCCGTCTCGCGAAAGCTGCAGGCGTCACCGCGAATACCTTGTACTGGTACTTCGGCGACAAGGACGACATCCTGGTCGCTGTTCTGACGGCCATCGCCGCTGAGGACGCCGCGGACTATCTCGACGTCGTCGATCTACCGCTGGCCGACCGGTTGTTCTGGCTGGTAGAGCGGCTGCGGAAAGTGGGCCCATTGGTCTCCACCGTGCACGATCGGGTGACGGAGTCCGAGGCCATCGATCAATGGCACAACGGGTTTCATGCCTTCGCCGAATCGTTGTTCGCCGCCGATATCGAAGCTGCAGGCCTGTCCGGTGAGGCGGCCGACGCCATGCTCCGCATCGGTACGTTCGTCGTCGAGGGTTTACTGACTCACGCGGCGTCACCTGCAGACTCCCGAGCAGTCATCGACCAACTCGTCGACACCATCGCACCCGCATCAGGAAGTGATCCACCATGAGTATCGAACCCAATGCCGCATCGACCGGGCGTCCGCGAACCGCGGCCGACCACTCCGACCACATCGACTCGGAATCGATCGTCACGACTCCGTCTATGGACCCGTTCTATCTGGCCCCGACCGGTTTCGAGCGGGCGGAGCCGGGGACCGTGTTGCGATCCCGCGAGGTGACACTCGCGTTGTTCGGCGTCATTCGGCAGAAGGTGTCGGCGTGGCAACTTCTGTATCGGACCACCAGTCTCGACGGGGCAGCGCGCGTCGCGGTCACGACGGTGGTTCTTCCGGTCGGGGGTCGACAGCGACGACAGCGCGCTCTGCTGTCCTACCAGTGCGCGATCGACGCCGTGTCGGATCGGTGTTTCCCGTCGTACGTCCTGAGGGCCGGCGCTCGCGCTGTGGGGTCCGTACCGCAGTTCGAGTTCATGATCATCCTGTACGCACTGCGCCGCGGATGGGTTCTGTCCCTTCCCGATCACGAGGGCATGGACGGGCGGTGGGGAGCACCCGTCGAGCCCGGCTACTGCACACTCGACGGCGTCCGCGCGGCACTGTCTTTCGAGCCGCTCGACCTCGCCGCTACCACCCCTGTTGCGCTGTGGGGGTACTCGGGCGGCGGATTGGCGACGTCATGGGCCGCCGAGGCTGCGGGCGACTACGCCCCTGAACTCGACATCGTCGGCGCAGCACTCGGATCGCCCGTCGGCGATCCCGGGTCAGCATTTTCCCGCCTCAACGGCACGATCTTCGCGGCGCTGCCCGCGCTGGTGGTGGAGGGCTTGCGTCGCACCTACCCCGAGCTCGACCGCCTCGTTCGTGAACACGTCGCCGCTGCGGGGCTCGAGACCCTCTCATCCCTGCACCGCAAGACGACAGTGCACGCCGTCGCGTCCATGGTGATGCACGACCTGGAGCGGCACCTCGATATCCCGATAGCAGACCTCTTGGCGACACCCGAGATGGTGCAGATTTTCCAGGATATTCAGCCAGGAAAGTCGGCACCCACGTTTCCGCTTCTCGTGGTGCAGGCGGTGCATGATCCGATGATCGACGTGGACGACGTGGACGGGCAAGTACGCCGGTATCGTGCTGCGGGAGCGAATGTCACGTACATCCGTGATCGCCTCAGCGAACACCTGTCGCTGCACCCGATCGCAGCCCCCGTCACTTTGGATTGGCTCTCGGATCGCTTCGCGGGCAAGCCGACCGACGAATCGTCGACGAACACCGTGTGGTCGCTGGCGGGATCATTGCCGGGGTTGCGCGGATTGCTCGGACTTGCGGTGTCCACCGGACGTGCATTCGCCGGCCGAATCGGTTGATACACGAACGCATCGGTACCGAATGCGGTCAGGTCGGTGACAGCCGTCGTCGATCTCGGAGAATCGATGCGTTGGGGCCCGGTTTTCGACGGTCGTACGGTCGGGCGACCGGACCGAGGTCTGCGTAGTCACGTTCGGCGTGCGCTCATGCCACGGGCCACGATGTCGTCGACGAATCGGCGGGTCAGTGTGTCCGTCCGCGTCCCGACCATCACGACCACAGATCGCTGGAGCGGCGGCCTCATCGGTTTGACGACGCCGGCAAATCTTGCCGGTAATGCGGTGGTCGGAACGAGGGCGATTCCGAGACCTGCGTGAGCGAGTTGTGCTGCAGTCGCGGCATTTCGGGTATAGGTCACAGCATCGAGATGGATGTCGTGGGCTGCCGCGACGGCGTCGAACCATCCGCGCAGGCCATTTGTCGGGTGGTACTGCACGATTGGTCTACCGGCGAGATCGGTCCACGAAACGGCCGGCTCATCGACCAGATCGAGGCCCTCCGGGACGACCGCAACGATGTCCTCCCTTCCGATTTCATGGATGACGCCGGTGAACCGCGCGGAGGACGGACCGACTGCAAGGTCGATGTCGCCGTTCGAGAGTGCGTACGCCATAGCGTCCGCACTGCTGAATTCGGTCAGATCCAGTCCGATGTTCGGATACTTCCTCGTCCACTTCCGCAGCGTCGGCGCGAGGAGTGGAACGGTCATGCTCTCGGCGCACGCCAGTCGCAGTCGGCCCTCACTTCCCTCCGCCAACGCTCGTCCGGTCCGCACAATTCGGTCGGCGGCCGCCAACGCCGCCCGCGCATCGTCGAGCAACGCGCGACCGGTCGGAGTAGTCCGAACCCCGCGCGGGAGCCGGTCCAGCAGCGGGGTGCCGATTTCCGATTCCAACGACGCCAGCTGATGAGACAACGCAGGTTGCGACAGATGCAACTGCGCCGCGCCGGCAGTGACAGAACCGGCGTCTACCACGGCGACGAAGCATTCGAGGGCACGCAGGGTGGGCATCGGTCGAGAGTAAACGACGACGGGAGTCCGGATGGCTAACTGGAATCCTTTGTCATGTAGCGGCTTACCGTCTGCACGAGAACCGTGCTGAAGAAAATGCCGATGAGGGTGAGAATCACGCCGGAACGAATATCGCCGTCGATGAAATTGGTGACGGCGACGAAGTAGGCGATCGCAGCCATGACGATCCCTGCGGTCATTTTGATTCTGGGGTCGATACTCATGTGTCTCAGTTCCTTTCGAGGAAACTGTTGTGGGGTGGTCGCTCGATTCGGTGAGCCGACCTACGCAATTCCGGCTTGCTGGAGGAAAGTCAGGTTGTCTTCGAGGTGCCAGTCCGCGTCGATTCGGCTGTCGCCGACGTGCTGTATGTCGATCGCACCGAATTCGATCGGTTCCGCGTTTCCGGTGTGGCCGTCGTACGTGCCGGTGAAATGACCCCGAAAGATCAACCGCGCTGTGAACGTGTCGCCGGCGATGTAGAGATCGGCGAGCTCGCACGTCAAGTCGGGTACCGCGGTGCGGAACGTGCTCGACGCCGCGACGGGGCCGGCCGGGCCCTGTGGCCGGCCCGACGGCAGCGTGTTGTCGACAAAGCTGGGGTCCACTGCTCGGTCGAGGTACGCGGCGTCGCCGGTGTTCCAGAACGTGTACAGCGTTTGTGCAAGGCGCACCACCTGGCGCGTGCGGTCGGTGACCGGTGCATCGCCGACGTTCACGGTTCCGGGGGCGACGAGGTCGGCCGCAGAGTCCACCAGGGGGCGGTCAGAGCTTGTCGTGCCGGTGGAGCATGCCGACAGCGACAGCGTGATCGCCGCCAGCGCCGTCATTGCTGTGAGCTGCCTCATGAGAGCCGCCCGCCGCCGTCGACGTGCAGCGTGACGCCGGTGACGAAAGTATTCGTCAGCAGAGACAGCGCAGCGGCCGCAATATCGGACGGTTGGCCGACTCTGCGCACAGGGTTGGTGCGTGCAGTGTCCGCGAACAGCGTGTCCTTGCCTGATCCCATGGAGTCCCAGGCCCCCGAATCCACGATGCCGGGCGACAGTGCATTGACGCGCGTGGGTGCGAGCTCCACCGCCAGCGCCTCCACCAGGAACGCCACCGCGCCGTTCGTCGTCGCCATCACCGACAGGCCGGGTGCAGGTTTCCAGGCGGCGACACCGGAGAAGAACAGATACGAGCCCCCCTCGCGCACCTGTGGCGAGAAGTGCTTCGCCAGCAAAATCGGTCCGATCACTTTGGCGTCGAACGCGTTTCGGACTGCGGTGCCGTCAAGATCGGCGAGTGGTCCGTTCGCATGATCGGCGGCGAGGCTGATGACATGGTCGACCGAACCCACCGACGAGGCTGCCTGCGCGATGGAGGACTCGTCCGCGAGGTCGATCACCACCGCACTCGCTCTCGGACCCAACAGTGCGACTGCTGCGTCGAGGGACTCACGGCGTCGGCCGGCGAGGACCACCTCACCGCCACCGTCGAGAACAGTCGACGCAATGGATCGGGCGATTCCCGACGCTCCGCCGATCAGAAGTACTCGCATTGTGATGACCCTTTCGTTGTGTATGTCTGCCATTCGAGTGAAGCAAGAAGTCGACCGTCGAACAATCGATAGATTAATTGACTGCTATAGAAAGATTCGATACCGGCCATTATTTTCGGGTCGACGATCCGATGGAACTCATCGCCGAATCCGTTGGCATGCGCGGCGTCACGCAGTGTGCTGTCGTCGGCCGAAGCCCGGTGGGCAATCGCCACCGCCTTCTGGTACCCGATGACCGAGGAGAGTGCGATGACGAGCATCCGTGACCGGACCACGCACCCCGACCCCTGACGCTGGCACGTGTGGATTGTTGCGAAAGGACGCAATCGTCGCCTGATGCGCGGTCCCGTATCCGAGCAACGCTCTGGTGGCCGATTCGTAGATGGAGGCTCGTATGGCACCCAGCGTCTCCGCTTTCTTGCCGGTCACAGGTGGAACCACGTGTGAGAGTGCGTGTTCGAAGAGTTGTTGGTTATTCGCAGGGTCATCGACCAGCCCTGCATCGAGTGCGGCCGAGGCGTCATAGCGACGACCTGTTGTCATCGCGGCAGGTGCTGATTTCAGGGCTAATTCGTGTGCGATTTACGCCAACTGCGGGCCAGACAGTGTACGTTGAGATATCAATTGACCTTTATGGTATCTCAAAGGAGTAATCGTGCCGGATCGTTTGCCCGCCCTTGCTTTTGCTGACCACGTTGCACTGTCTGTTTCGCTGGGGTCTGAATTGATTCCTGTGCGAGGGGTCCCGGTTATCCCCATGCCGCCTCATGTGGTGGAGGCGGCCACCGATGCCGCAGGTCGGGTTTTTTCTCGTCGCACTCGAGGTGCCTCGGATCTGCGTCAAGCGATCTCCACGATCCTGACACGCGAACACGGGATAGCCGTGGACGCAGAAACAGAGCTTCTGATCACCCATGGTGCCCAGCATGGAATGAGCATCGCCTTACGTGCGCTGCTGCACTCCGGGGATGAGGTCGTCGTCCCCTCACCCACATATTTTTTCGACGGGATGATTCGGATGGCCGGCGCAATAGCGCGATATGTGTGTTCGACAGCGCAGACCGGCTGGTCGCTCGACCTGGAGGGCATCGCCGCCGCTATCACCGATCGAACGACTGCGATCGTTCTGTGCAACCCGAACAATCCGACCGGAAATGTGCCGACGGCCGACGAACTCCGCCATGTCCTCGCCCTGGCCGACAAGCATGGACTCACAGTGTTTTCCGACGAATCGTATGAGCGGTATGTCCATGAAGGGCCCCGCTACACCCCTGTTCGGGCGCTGGGAGGCGATCGCGATCGCGTGGTGACGGTAACCAGCTTGAGTAAGAACTACGCGTTCTCGAGCTGGAGAATCGGATACGTTCACTCTTCCCCGGCCACGATCGACAAGATTCACGCGGCCCTGGAGTGGGACGTGATCAACATCGGAGACATCTCGCAGGCCGCCGCCACCGCTGTGTTGACAGGACCCCAGGAATGGTTGGATGTCGAGTTCGCAACGATGAAAGCGCGCCGCGACGTGATGCACAGCGTGCTTGCCGAGGCAGATGTTCCTGTAGTCCTTCCTCGGGCGGGGATCTTCTTGTTTGCCGATCTGACCGCATTGGGTCGGCGCGGGGACGACTTGGAAGACTTCCTACTCGATGCAGGAGTGGCCGCGCTGTCGGGTGGGGGATTCTTCGGACCAGATACGCATGTCAGATTGCTCTACGGTGCTGCGCAGTCGGAAGTACGGGCACTGGGTGAGCGGGTCGCGGAAACGGTGTCGGATGTCAGATCCGCGGCGTCGAGGCTGTAGAGACGAGTTGCTAGCCAGGCAGCAGTATCGGTGTTGACGTTACTGCGTGACTACTGGTCAGCGCCTCGATGATTTCACGGCGCGCTGACTTGGTACGGTTCCGCATCGCTATGCGAGCGGCGTCTGGATCTCGGGCGACGACTGCGTCGACGATTGCTGCGCGCTCACCGATACGCGCCTCGGGCATCGAGGGTGAGAGCGTGACGGCCAATCGAACGACCCGCTCGATCTCGTCCAAGACCTCGACGACGCTCCGGGTCAAGCGAGCGTTGCCGGATCCATTGGCGATGATGGCCTCGAACTCGTAATTCTCGCGTAACCGCGTTTCCAGGTGTGGGCCACCGAGCTGGCCGTAGTTGTCATCTGCACACAATTCGACAAGACGATTCGATTGCGCTGCAACAAGTCCCAGAGTTGCGGTGAGGGCCGCTGCCTCACCCTGCAGAAGCGTTCGCATGTCGCAGAGGTTCGCGACATCGCCCAGTGTCACCGACGAAACCACGTACCCAGCGCGAGGCAGTGGCTGCACCAGACCGTCGCGGTGCAGTCGCGCAAGCGCCTCACGAACCGGCGTTTTGCTCAAACCCATCGAGGCTGCCACGTCGGGTTCGGTGAAGTGTTGACCGGGCGGCCTCTTGAGCTCGATGATGTCGCGCTTCAAAGTGAGGTATGCGCGATCCATCATCGACCCGGTCACGTTGTGCTCGAGCAGTAGTGCTGGCCTGTACTTCATAGCCTTTCCCATCTTCGATTACGAACACTTTAACCCACTTGGGAATATGTGTCGGCAGAGTAAAAGATCTCAACATGGTCTTGTTAATATCTCTGACGCGGGTTAACGTCTGGTGACGCGAAACACACTCAGTCGTCGCACCGAGAGGCACGCCCACCGACACGACGGCCAATGCTTCGGTCCACCGTCCGCGTCGCCAATCTTGTCTTCAGAAAGGCCTTTCAATGACCCCGTCCAACTCCGTGGATCCGAATGCCGACGCGTCGTGGCGCGTCGCAGCTGACATCGGCGGCACGTTCACCGACGTCATCGCCCTCGGTCCCGGCGCACGCATCGTTCCGATGAAAGTACTGTCGACACCTCCGGACTTCGGCACGGGTGTCATCGACGGTGTAACGGCCGCGATGACGAACGCAGACATCTCCGCCGGGGACATCTCTGCAGTACTGCATGCCACCACCGTCGCAACGAACGCCATTCTCGAGATGGAAGGTGCGCGAACGGCTTTGGTGACGACCAAAGGGTTCCGCGACGTTCTCGAACTCGGCCGGCTTCGGCGCCCCCTGCTGTACGACCTTTCGTGGAAAAAACCCACACCATTGGCGCGCCGTCGCCATCGATACGAAATCGATCAGCGCATTCACGCAGACGGTCACATCGACATCGCGATCGACTTCGACGAAGTCGATGCCCTTGCCCGCCGACTCGAAGCGGACGGCATCGAAGCGCTGGCCGTGTGCCTGATCAATTCGCACGTTCGACCCGACGAAGAGCGCGCTGTCGCACGCCGACTCGAAGAACTGCTCCCTGATGTGTACGTGACCACCTCGGTCGACATCTCCCCCGAGCCCGGTGAATACGAGCGAAGCAGCACAGCGGTAGTCAACTCCTACATCGGGA
The DNA here is from genome assembly GCF_033142445.1 of Rhodococcus sp. IEGM 1330. Lineage (NCBI taxonomy): Bacteria > Bacillati > Actinomycetota > Actinomycetes > Mycobacteriales > Nocardiaceae > Rhodococcus > Rhodococcus sp. IEGM 1330. Next base: position 22,967 of record NZ_JAWLSB010000001.1, on the reverse strand, counting down.
CCGTGGTGCACAGTTACGTAACCGCGCTCGGCCGTAACCTGCGCGAGCGCGGCATCGATGCGCCGTTTTCGATCATGCAGTCCTCTGGAGGACTTCTCGACGCACCGTCAGTGGTGGAACGTCCCGTACAGATCATCGAATCCGGTCCCGCCGCGGGCGTTATCGCCGTGCAAAAGCTCGCCCAACTCCTCGGCCTCGACAACGTCGTCGCGTTCGACATGGGCGGAACGACCGCGAAAGCATCTCTGATCGAGAACGGGCAGCCGTTCTTGGCCAACGACTACGAGGTCGGCGGCGGCATGAACATCACCCGCAGCATGGGCAAAGGAGCAGGCTATACCGTCCGTGTCCCCTCGATCGACATCGCGGAAGTCGGAGCAGGCGGTGGCAGCATCATCGGTGTGGACTCGGCCGGTGCCCTGCACGTCGGCCCCGGTAGCGCCGGTTCACGGCCGGGACCGGCCTGCTACGGCCACGGCGGCGAACGGCCGACCCTCACCGATGCCAACGTCGTCCTCGGCTACCTCAACCCCGACGCTATCGCCGGCGGCCGAGTGACGATCCAGCCGGAACTGGCAGCCAAAGTCCTCGGCGCGGTAAGCGATCGCATCGACTCCGACCCAGGCGCGATCGCACGAGGAGCCTACGACGTCGCCATCTCCAACATGACCAAAGCCGTCAAAGCGGTTACCAGCGAACGCGGACGCGACCCGCGGGATGCCACCATGGTCGCCTTCGGAGGTGCCGGACCGCTCTACGGTGCCGCACTGGCACGTGAATTGGGAATCAAGACCGTCATCGTGCCAGTGCACACCGGCCTGTTCAGCAGCCTCGGACTCCTCGTCGCCGACAGCGAATACCAGTCCGTCACCCCGTTCCGCGGCGAACATCTTTCGCTGGAACACTTTGCCCGCGAGTTCGACGAGATGGCGGCCACGGTCACCGAGCATCTCGGATCCGACGGCGTCCGTATCGATCGAATCTTGGATATGCGCTACCACGGACAGCGGTTCGATCTTCGTATTCCGTTGCCTGAGGGCGATATCGACGATGCGTTGCTGCACGAGGTGAAGCAGCGATTCCACGCGGAGCACCACAAGACCTACGGTCGATCGGGTACCGACGACCTGGTGGAGATTGTCAACATCCGCGTCCGCGGCTTCGTACCGAACACGGTCACCATCGACCGAGCTCTGACGCTCACCGAGGCCGACCCCGGTCGACGACGGTTCCGTATCTGTCGCTTCGACACCACGGTCAGCACACCGGTCATCGCGCGAGCACATCTGACACAGACCCCTGAGGCAGGCCCCCTGGTGATCGAGGACATGGATTCCACGACGCTGGTTCCACCGGGCACCACGGCCCATCTCGACGAGTACAACAACATCATCATCATCTGGACGGACATCGAGGTCATCGCATGAGCAACACCATAATTCGAGACGCAGCCACTTTCGAAGTCTTTCGAAACGCAGTATCCGGGCTCGCCGACGAGATGGCCATCACGATCCTGCGCACCGCACACTCCCAGATTGTGGCATCGAGCATGGACTTCTCCACCGCACTATGCGATCCACACGGCCGTATCATCGCGCAAGCAAACACGTGCCCAGTACATCTGGGGTCGATGCCAGCCGCGATCGACGCCATGTTCGCCGAGTTCGGAGACTCCATCGCAGACGGTGATGTCTACATCCTCAACGACCCGGACAAAGGTGGAATGCATCTACCTGACATCTTTTCCGTAGCACCGAGTTTCGCAGATGGACAGCTGATCGGATTCACGGTCACGGTGGTCAATCACACCGACGTCGGCGGCTGGGCAGCAGGTTCGATGGCCGTGCAGTCGACCTCCATATTCGGTGAGGGCATTCAGATTCCGCCTTCACGACTGGTGGCAGGTGGAGAACTGAACGCAACGTTCCTGGATGTGATCCTGAGAAATGTTCGCGAGCCCGATCTGTTGCGCGGGGATCTGGAATCGCAGTGCGCTGCCAGCCACGCAGGAGGTCTCGGCCTCCGTGGCCTCGTCGAAAAATACGGCATCGACGAATACGCGCGCCTGATCGACGAACTCCTCGACTACTCCGAAACACTCGTGCGCACCGAATTGAGCAACGCCCCCGACGGGTGCTACCTGTTCGACGATCAGATCGACGATGACGGTCTCGGCTCAGGAGCAATTCCTTTCAAAGTCGCGGTCACCATCGCCGACAGCGGAATCACGTTCGACTTCACAGGATCCTCACCCCAGGTCGCGTCGGCACTCAACGCCACCGCGTCGTTCACCCAATCCGCCTGTTACGCAGCACTTCAAGGTGCACTCGGCTCGGACATCCCCGCCAACAGTGGCTTCTACCGCCCCTTCACCTTTGTCATTCCCGAAGGCTCCATCCTCGACGGAAAGCGTCCGTCCGCTCGTGGGGCCCGAGGACTGGTGGCATATCGCATCATCGACACCGTCCTCGGAGCTCTCGCACCTGCATTTCCCGACCGGGTACCGGCCGCAGGCGACGGAGGACCGAACTCGGTGGCAGTGGGCATCGTCGAATCCGACGGTAGCTCGGTGATTCTGTGGGACATCCTCTGCGGATCGTGGGGTGCAACGCCTACCGGCGATGGGAACGACGGCATCAGTCCACTGGGTGCAAACCTCGCCAACACACCGATCGAAGAACTAGAGAAGTCCGGACACATTCGGATCGACGGATACGGATACCTTCCCGATACCGGCGGCGCAGGAACCTTCCGCGGTGGAGTGTCCACCTTCCGAGACATGACCGTGCTGCACGAGAACGCCAGTGTCCAAATCCGCTCCGACAGACGCACATCGTTCCCCTACGGACTCGCCGGCGGCGGCACAGGATCTCCCTCTGCCAACATCCTCGACCACGGCACCGACGCCGAACAGCTCATCCCGTCCAAACCACATCTGACCGTGCAGGCGGGCAGCCGCCACCGCCAGGTCACGGCGGGAGGTGGCGGCCACGGCGATCCCCTGCGCCGCGATCCGCTGCATGTGCTCGACGACGTGCTGGATGGAAAAGTCACTGCCGAAGGTGCCCTGCGCGACTACGGAGTTGCCATCGACATTGCGGCGGGCCGAGTACTCGTCGACGAAACCTCCGCCGCCCGGGCCGTCTCTTACGGCCGTTGACCACCCTCTCCCCTAACCATCTCCGGAAGGCCGCGCCATGAACGAAGGCTGCACCACTGTGCTCGATGAGGATGCCGAACGTCGCCTGTGGCGCAAAATCGGATTCCGCATCATCCCTCTCGTGGGGATCGCGTACATCGTCAGTTACATCGACCGGGCAAACCTCGGCTACATCGCAAAACCCATGACCGCCGACTTGGGCATGACCACAGCACAACTCGGCCTCGCCGCAGGGTTGTTCTTCCTCGGCTACATCCTGGTCGAGGTACCCAGCAACATGATGCTGCGACGATTCGGCGCACGCATCTGGATCAGCCGCATCGTCATTTCGTGGGGAATCGTCACCGCACTCACCGGCGCAGTTCACTCTGCCACGCAGTTGTACATCGCTCGCGTGATCCTCGGATTCGCCGAAGCGGGCCTCGCTGCCGGAATCTTGCTCTTCCTCACGTTCTGGTTCCCGAAGAAGCAACGAGCCTGGGCAATGTCGGCATTCTTTTTGTGCATCCCGCTGTCGAGCATCCTGGGTGCCCCGATCGCAGCTGCATTGCTGAAGTGGGGAGAGTCGCTGTTGGGCATCGCGGGATGGCGTTCGCTATTCGTAGTCGAGGGTGTCCTCACCGTGCTGATCGGCATCGTTATTTTCCTCTTCCTGCCCGACCGTCCGGCGAAAGCCAAGTGGCTCACAGAAGAGGAGAAGGCCTATCTCGGGGACACCTTGGACGCCGAAGCGGCGGCGCAGGTCGAACATGGTGCCATGACCGGGATGCGTCAGGCACTGACGAACGGCCGTACGTGGGCGTTGGCGGTGGCCTTCTTCGCCATAGTCTTCGGCCTGTACCCGCTGGCTTTCTTCCTTCCGACGATGATCGAGAATCTCTCTTCGAGCGTCGGATCCGCAGCGAACGTCTCGAGCGTTCTTCTCGCTGCTATACCGTCCGCAGTAGCTATCGTGGTAATGGTGATGTGGTCCCGCGTAGCAGCGCGCCGCTCGGCGGTGTTCTCCACGACGATCCCGATGGCGTTCGGTGCCGTAGGCCTGGTGGGTGCAACGTTCACGCAGAACGGTGCACTGTTCATCATCGCGGTCTGCGTCAGTATTTCCGGCATCTACACAGCAATGCCTCAATTCTGGCGGATACCAGCTCTTTCGATGACTGGAGCCGCTGCCGCCGCCGGAATCGCGTTGATCAACTCGGTGAGCAACCTCAGCGGCTTCGTCGGCCCCTACGTCACCGGGGCCATCGAGACCGCGACAGGAAGTTATACCTACGCACTGCTCACCATCGCCGTAGTGATCACGATCGGCATCGCAATTCTTCTGACTGTGGGCCGACGCGCCGAGGCGCTCGGTGTTCGAAGTGATGAAGTGGCCACCGAGAGCGCGGGCACCCAATGACCCGCGCGGGCGACGGGCTACGGACTGCACTGATCGTCGGAGATGTCCAAACCGGAATCATCAGGGAGTTTCGGTTCGCTCGACCGGTCGTTTCGGTTCTCGCTCAGACGATTCCGATGGCTCGGCGCGCAGGTGTACACATCGTGTACCTGCGTGCCGGGCTGCGGCCCAACGGGACCGATGTGCATCCCAACAACGCTGTGATGCAGCAATTCCATGCGATGGCAGATGTGTTCCACGAGACCTCCGATGACACCTGGATCGACGATGCTCTCACCGTCGATCCAGCTGACTCGGTGGTTCTCAAACGGCGGGCCAGTGGCTTCGCCGGTACAGATCTGGACCTGGTGCTGCGGAGTCAGCGGATCGACCGAGTCGCCATCTGCGGTGTAGCGAGTTCGGCTGTGGTGGCGGCAACGGTCTATGCCGCAGCTGATCTGGACTACGAGGTGTCGGTGCTCTCGGATGCCTGCGCCGACCCCGATCCCGCTGCACATCAGTTCCTCATGGAAACGTTGTTCCCCGCACGTGGAGTAGCGGTGTCGACCGCTGGAGAGTGGCTCGGCCGCGATCGCGGCCCGGCGCTCGAACCGCCCCCGAGAGGCCCAGAACCTCCAGGGGTCCATTGACGGAGTGTCTTGCCGACCGAGTATGGCCAGTTGCCCTCTACGAGATGTACTGGGTGACTGGCCACTTTCGTGAGCCTGCACGTAGGACTTGGCAATTCGCTGTACGGGGTCCGATAGCGAATAGCCGACAGTCGACCTACCCAGTTCTCCCGCCCGGTGCCGAGGCCAGAGTGCAGGTACCGAAACTCCCCCAACAGTTTTGCAGAGCTTCGTACCGCCGATCGGAGACGGTACGAAGCTCGAATCGATCGTTCGTCAACGGTGTGCAGCTGCACCCAGGCGCTCACGAACGATGGCGTCCGCCGCCTGGCCGGCCAGAAGTCCTCGATCGTGCTGATGCGCCAAAATGCGGGTGACTGTGGCCCCGACTTGTTCGACCTGTTTCACAACCGCATGGCGGGGCTTGTTCTCGATCTCACCGGCGACCTGGATCAGACCGCCGCTGTTGGCGACGAAGTCCGGAACCCACACGATTCCCCTGTCACGGAGTAGTTCTTCGACACCCGGTTGTGCAAGTTGGTTGTTCGCAGCTCCGCAGACGACAGCTGCATCCAAGATGCGCGCGGTGGTGTCAGTGAGAGTGGCACCCATCGCGCACGGCGCGTAGATGTCGATGTCTTTGTCGATGACGGTCTCGGCGACTGTCACGCCCGGGAAATCTGCGCTTACTCGTCGAACTGCGGCAGGGTTGACATCCGAGGCGGTGATCGTTGCCCCGGCCTCGGCGAGCAGCGCAATGAGGTTGTACCCGACCTTCCCGGTTCCTTCGACTCCCACACGGCGGCCGCTCAATTCCTTCGAGCCCCACACTGATTCCGCAGCAGCGAGAATCGAATGGAAGACACCTCGTGCGGTGAGGGGAGCACTGTCACCCGAGCCTCCGGCTGCAGGTGTACGGGCTACGACGTGCTTGGTCGAACGTCCGATCACGTCCATGTCGTCGGAGGTTGTACCGACGTCGCCTGCGGTGATGTAGCGACCGCCCAGGGTGTCGACGAACCGTCCGTAGGCCTCGAGCAATGCGGGGGTTTTGACCCGAGCCGGGTCGCCGATGAGAACAGCTTTGCCTCCACCGAGCTGCAGACCGGCCACCGCTGCCTTGTAGGTCATGCCACGGGAGAGGCGCAGCGCATCCGTCAGGGCTGCCTGCTCGTTGCCGTAAGGGAAGAAGCGCGTACCTCCCAGGGCCGGCCCCAGGGTGGTCGAGTGAATCCCGATGATCGCTTTCAATCCTGTTGCGGGGTCTTGGCAGAACACCACCTGCTCGTGGGGTGCGGCATCAGCAAAGTCGGATCTGTCGAAAACCCCTGATGCAGGGGCGGTATCGGTCGGGTCGGCGGTATCGGTGGTCATGATCATTGCTCCTGAGTGGGGTGTGTTCGGTTGAATGGATGAAAGTAGTTGAGTGGAGACCGTTCTCGGTCGGACGGCAAATCGGAAACCGATCGGGTCCCTGGCGCTGTGTTCGCGCCAGTTTCACGGCGACACAAAGTACTGCTCTCCGTGTCGTCCACGGCTATGGCGGTCTTCGGCTCCGGCTGTCGTCTAATTGGACCCGAGCACTGGTCGATCGATTCCGAGGCGCTCGAGTGTGTCGAGGTAGGTGGTGATGTTGCGTAGTTTGACGTCTTCGTACCCGCGGATGAGGTCGGCGGCCTGGGCGAAGTCGACAGCTACGGCGTAGGTGTCGATCGACAAGGTGGACGTCAATTCGCGCACGATCGACTCGTAGTGCGCCAGTAGAATGCGTTCGATGCGACGGACTTTGGCGTATCCGAACGGATCGAACGGTGTGCCGCGTAGGAACCGGCCTCGTGCCAGAACTTTCAGCGCTATGTGGCTCCTAGGCCCCATACCGATCTTCTTCTTCCGCCCCAGAGCTTTCAGTGCTGGCGGGTGGAGCTTGTAGGTCAGGTTCTTCCCGCCGGGGACCTCGGCTGCGACCGAGGTAACGAATGCGGGGTCGGTGAGCATCCGCGCGACCTCGTATTCGTCCTTGTAGGCCATCAGCTTGTGCAGCCCGTGCGCCACGGCGTCGGTGTAAGCAGAACTGGTACCGACAGATTGGTCGGCGTCCCACACCGACTGGAGGATGGACAGGTATCGGCGCGCATGACCTTTGCCTTGATACGACATCAACTGTGCTGCACGTCGTTTCACTAGGTCGAATGTGTCGCCCTCGATCGTCAGGCCTTCGAGCAGATCGGCGGGAACCTCGGTGTCGCTGCGCGTGGACGCGGCGCGCGGCAACACCGCTTCCGAGAAGATCTCCGGTTCGGCCACGTGAGTGCGGCCCCAACGGAACGCGGCGATGTTCGCCGCCACGGCAACCCCGTTGATGGTGATCGCCTCTTCGATCGATTCCGCTGGAATCGGCAGACCACCGGCTTGGTATGCGGCACCGACGAGGATGAAATTGGCGGCGGCGGTGTTGCCGAAGAGGATGTCCGATGCGGCAAGGGCATCGAAGGCGTAGATGTGCGCGGACCGCGCTGCTAGTCGGCCGGTGAGGTCGTCGTCGGCCGGATACTGAACCGATGGGTCGTACACCATGTCGCCGGTGGGGGTTTTGCTCGTGGAAGCGATTGTGATGGTTCGATCGGCATCGGCGTACCCGACGTTCTTGGCGTCGGCGGCGGTCAGGAGATCGAAGGCGAGGATGCAGTCGGCCGAGGATGGGCTGATGCGGTTCGATGATTCATTGCGTTCGGTCGCGAGGCGTAGGTGCGAGGTGACCGGACCGGCTTTTTGACTCAAGCCGGTTTGATCCAGTCCCTCCACATGAAGACCCGCGCGCAGCGCCGCCATTCCGAGTACCTGATTGACCGTGACGATTCCTGTCCCGCCGATTCCGGCAAGGAAGACATTGTGAGTGCGGGTCAGCGCGCTGCGTTCCGGCTCGGGCAGGGACGGTGCCTCGGGAACCGCGGTGCGTGCAGGCTTGGTGCCCTCGGGGATTTCCACAGTCACGAACGAGGGGCAATCGCCTTCGAGGCAGGAATAGTCGGTGTTGCACGAGCTCTGGTCGATGGTGGTCTTGCGCCCGAATTCGGTGTCGATCGGTTGTACCGACAGACAGTTGCTCTTGACCCCGCAGTCGCCGCACCCTTCGCAGACGGCCTCGTTGATCACCACACGAGTGCGGCGTGCTGGGAGGTGGCCGCGCTTGCGCTTACGACGCGCTTCGGCGGCGCATTGCTGGTCGTAGATCAGAACGGTGACACCGGGTGTGTCGCGCAGAATGCGCTGAGCTTCGTCGAGTCGTTCACGTTCCCACAGTGTCGTTCCTGCTGCGAGGGAGGCACCGCGGTGACGTTCGGGTTCGTCGGCGCAGATGATGATTTTCCGGACGCCTTCGGAGGCCAGTTTGCGGGTCAGTTCCGGGACGGTGAGCCCGGCTTCGGCGTCTTGGGCTCCGGTCATGGCGACGGCCGAGTTGTAGAGAATCTTGTAGGTGATGTTCACCCCGGCAGCAATGCAGGCTTGCACTGCGAGTTGGCCCGAGTGGAAGTAGGTTCCGTCGCCGACGTTCTGAAAGATGTGGTCGATGTCGGTGAAGGCGGACTGACCGATCCACTGTGCGCCCTCGCCGCCCATCTGGGTCAGCCCTGTCACCTGTGAATCGGTCCGCGAGGACATGGTGACGAGCGTGTGGCAGCCGATGCCGCCGCCGGCGAGAGACCCTTCGGGTACCGCGGTGGACCGGTTGTGCGGGCATCCCGAGCAGAAGTACGGTGCCCGCTTGGCGGGCAGAACGGTCAGATCCAGCACAGGCGGTGGCGGCTTCGGCAGGTCGGCATATCCGTCGAGGATCCGGCGCAGCGGACGTATCAGCCGTGCGGCGGTGAGCTCTCCGTCCGACGGCACGAGAGGCTTGCGGTCCGAGTCTTGTTTACCGACGATACGAGGGGCACCGGTCGATCCGTACAGTATTTCTTTGATCTGAGTTTCGACGAACGCCGTTTTGTCCTCGACGACCATGACCGCTTCGAGGCCGTCGGCGAACTGCCCAATCTTCTTCTCGCCCAGCGGGAAAGGCATGCCGATACGCATTACGCGGATGCCGAGATCGAACAGTCGCTCGGAATCGAGCTCCAGTTCGTCGAGGGCTTGACGGACGCTGTCATAGGCAGTTCCGACCGCCACGATGCCCAGGTGCGCGTGCTTCGGATAGATATCGATGCTGTCGATGTCGTTCGCTTCGTTGAACCGGCGCACCATTTCCCAGCGCGGGCCGTACATATCGGCCTCGGCGAGCAGGCTGTCGGGCGGGGAAGCGAGAATGCGTTGACGGTAGCTCCACGGCCGACCCTCCCACTCCATCTCGGGTCGCTCGATGGTGAAGTCCGCAAAGTCTCGGTCCATAGTCCAGATACCGTCCGCGACGTCGGCAACGAGCTTCATCGACGACCAGCACCCCGACACCCGAGACAACTCGACGCCGAGCAAGCCGAAGGCGATCACTTCCTCGGCGTTACGCGGAAAGAAGATCGGCATTCCCAATGCGGCCAAGGACTTTTCACTCGCCGCGGGGACACTGGACGACTTCGCGGCTGGGTCGTCCCCGACGAGCACGAGCACACCCCCCGAAGGGTGGGCACCATACATGGTGCCGTGACGAAGCGAATCGCTCGCCCGGTCGAGACCGGGCCCCTTCCCGTACCACACGCCGACGATGCCGTCATGTGTGCGTTGACCTTTCGGCAATTCCATCTGACTGCCCCACACGGACGTGGCAGCCAATTCTTCGTTCATGCCGGGCACCAGACGTACGTCGTGCTCGTCCTTCAACTCCGGAATCCCGGCCAGAAGACGGTCGAGACCCGCCAAGGGGCTCCCCTGATAGCCCGAGACGAACGTCGCAATACTCGTGCCGGCCCGTCGATCACGCTCGTGCTGTTCGACCAACTGCCGCGCAATTGCCTGCACCCCTGTCATCAGCACAGGACCTGACGTGATCCGGTACCGATCGCCGAGGTCGACGACGCGGGCAACGATCCGTGATTCTTCGACCTGAGTCATGAGGTGAGTCCAATCGGTGCATCTGAAACGGAAGCAACCTTGCATTTACTCCACCAAGACTGCATCTGTACGCTCGGACGATCAATAGATTCCACTACAACTATTCATATCGTTCAGCCAGTAACGGCCATCACGTTTGGAGTTGGACCGAATGCTCAACATCGACAGGCTCGACATCGAATTGCTCGGTGCGCTCTCGCGCAACGCACGGATGGGCATCATGGAACTGGCGTCCACTCTCGGAGTAGCACGCAACACGGTCCAAGCACGGCTGAGCCGCATGATCGACGAACACTATCTAGTCGGCTTCCGACCCGAGATCGACCTGACTGAGATCGGAATCGCAGTCCAGGCGTTCATGGCGTTGGAGTTGCAACAGGGCAGGTTGCAGTCCGTGGTCGATGCACTCACATCGATGCCGGAAGTACTCGAAATCCACGCCACGACGGGCCGTGAGGATTTGCTGGTTCGTGTCGCCACCACCACGCAAGCCGAGCTACAGGACCTGATTCAGAAGGTGGTGTCAGTGCAGGGGGTTTCGCACTCGAGTACGACTCTCGCCTTGACCACGCCGCTGCACTACCGAATCCAACCACTGCTCGAGCATCTCGGTCAGCAACGTGGATGGGGACGATCGACCCCCATTCCCCGGTGACCTCTCCCCCAGCCACACCTTTCGTCGCACGGCGGGAACACCGAATGGATGACGGGATACACGAACGCGACGTTCCGTCGACGGGTAGACGACCAGCCACAGACGCAGAAATCACAGTTCGCACCAAGACCGAAAAAGGATAGGAGTCGGCGGCGACGTAGGTCACCGACACATACGGAAAAACTGTGTTGAACAAGCGTTTCTCTATCGATGATGCGGAGAATGCAATTTACGTTGGCGACATCCGAGAATGCTTCATCGAAGGCGTAGCTCTCGTCGCGGTGCCTGCCTATTTACGAAACCTGTTTCAGCACAACATTTTCGACAAGAGAAGCTGAGAGTTCGCGGGTGTCGACGAGGTCAGACAGCCCGAGTTGCGACAGCCTCGTGGCACCGAGCCGCACGCAGAGACAACCATTCAACGCGAAAACCAACCCTGAGCTCCACGAATGCGGATACGTCGACGGAGAACGTACCTCCGCCCTGGATCTGAAACCCGCTGTCTCGGTCGCCTACTCAGATCCCCGGAAGGCCGCCGACGACCACGTGACCACCCGAAACCCACTGTCTCGATCCAGAAATCTGGATCCATATGGACTCTGGTGCCCCCAGTCGGACTCGAACCGACACTGTGCGGATTTCCAGTCCCTGGAAGTGGATCCACCCAGACTTCCGTGGACTCGATATTTGTTTGTTCACAACGCTTTTCGTGCATCACTGTCCAGCCCAGTCCAGGACCGAACGTACCGACTTGTGACACTCTCGTGACACCGAACTGCCGCCGATCCTCCGACACCGGACAGTCCTGATCGGTGTCGGACAGCCACGGTATCGGGTGGACGGAGAGCGTCCTGGCGCATCGACGCTCTGTGCGGACTCGTGACAACGAGACTCATTCGTCGCGAACCCATACCGCTCTGGGACTGCCCCCTGCCCGTTCCGCGTGGAGTTTGGTTCGTGGCTTCGGGACCACGGTTGTGAACGAGTCGACGATCGAGTTCGTCCTAGCTGGTGTTCGCTATCACGCGGGGTATGAGGTGGATGATCTCGTAGGCTTCGTAGAACGCGCCGACGATGAACAGTGGGGCTGCGCCCAGGGTGAGCCAGCCGAGTTGCGTTAGGCCGTGGCGATATCCCTGAGCACGCGTCATCGGGGGCGGCGGGCGGATCCACGATTTGCCGAGGATGTAGGACCCGAGCATGACGAGAATGTAGGCCTGAAACTCGATCAGCAGTGTAAGGGAATGCGGGAGGAGAATATTGGCGTAGACCTCGTTGGTGGGTGCAAGTGTGACGCCGAAGCTGAAGGCGCGAAAAGCGAATACTGCAGTGCCCAGAAATGGCACGATAAGTGACGGTAACGCTATCTGTACAAGTGCCGTCGGTACTACGTTGATCGTCAGGATCGTCAAGCCGAAGAGCCAAACGCTGTGCTTGACGGCATCCACGATCGAGGCATTTCCGCCGACCTCGCCCTGGAATGGGTCGAGACCCATGGTCTGTAGATCAGGGAAAAGCACGGTTACGCCCATGCCGAGCACGAACAGGCCGTATACCAGCCCGTTCAGCGCTAGGTAGGGGCGTAGGTGGGTGTGGATGATCTCAGGGGGTCTACGGAGCAATCGCATTGTGGATCCTCTCAATCTCATATGAACCGTTCTGGTCCTATTCAGACCGATTCGGTTCATAACCTACCATATCGGTCCTAACTGGTAAGCTGCCAACCATGCCCCGTCAGTCGAAAGAAGAAATCGATGCCGAGATCGTGGATCGCGCATCGGCGTTGTTCGCACGTCACGGATATCAGCACACGTCGCTGCAGCAAGTCGCTGATGCCGCCGGGTACTCGAAAGCCGGCTTGTTGCACAGATTTTCCACCAAGGAAGCTATCTATCTCGCGGCCGTGCATTCCGCGTTGGGAAGGATGAACGCCCTTGTCGAGGAGATCGCCGAGATCCCTGCCGGGGCCGAGCGCACTCGCGCCGTGTTCGAAGCGTTGGTCGACGCGACAACACAGTGGCCGGGAACCGCTGCGTTCTTGCAGACAGTCGTCAACGACAATCCTGCGGATGCGGCGCCCGAACTGGTGCAGGCAGGCGCAGCGTTGGTCGCCGCCTTGGGGTCGAGCCCAGAGGGGATGTCCGATGACGCGCTGGTCCGGTTGATCAGCGCGACAGCAGGGCTACAGGCGGCGGCGTCGACGGCAGCGCGCCGGGACCGAGCGCGACAATGGCGGCCTTTGATCGTGGCCGCGGCTATGGATGCAATCGGTCCCGCACGGCTCGACGGCCCAGCCAACGCAGATTGACGGAGTTCTTCAGACTCGGACGGAACGAGTGGTGGCCCGGCGGCGCTGGTGTCGCTACAGCGAACAGGTCGAACCTTTCACGGGCAGTTCGAGATGTGCGAGGTATATCGCCGCACCCGTGCCGTCGCATGCGCCCTGTAATGCCGCATGATCTTTCGTCTGCACTCCGCCTTCGTATCTGAAGTGCCTCATCGGATGATAAATGTAATGGACGAGTCGGGTAATATGCACCAATAATGATGCTGTGGCGCACTGTTTTTCACGAACTGCGGCATCCAAGATCAAAGCATGAACGAGACCACACCCAGTCCGAAAGTCCGATATCGAGTAGGCGCAGTAGCGGCCGCACTGCCGCTGGTGTTCGCGCTCGCAGCATGTGCACCGGAAACTGCGCCGGTGCAGGTGGCTACCGACACCGGCGCAGTCACGCACAGCGGGAACGATCGTGTGCCGGAGGGCGCGTCTTGGACGCAGCACTTCTTTCCATCGTCGGTACCCTCTTCGCCGGACGGTACCGAGGTCGAACTGCACGCCGATGTCCTTCTGCCGGAGGACTTGCCGGAGGGTGAGAAGCTACCGGTGATTCTTTCTGTGGGCTCGTACTTTGGCCATTCCGGACAAATTGGGGTCGAAGATTTCGAGCACACCGGTCCCTCCGATCGGTTCGGCAACCTCATCGAAGAAGGCGACATTTTCGATCGCGGATATGCACTCGTCATGGTCGACCTGCGCGGCTTCGGCGGATCCAACGGATGCCTGGACTTCATCGGCACCGGCGAGCAAGCAGATGTCGAAGCCGCCATCGATTGGGCTGCTACCCAGCCCTGGTCGACCGGATCAGTGGGTATGTACGGCAAATCCTACGACGCGATCACCGGCCTGGTCGGGAACAATCTCGATCAGGACTCGCTGAAAGCTGTTGTTGCGCAGGAACCCATCTGGGACCTGTACCGCAACAACCGCTCCAATGGAGTCCCGAGAAGCCCCATGGTCCTCACCGCGAACTCGTACAACACCATCGCGAAACTCCCTCAGATGCCCGACGACGACGAGCGCTACCGCGCGAACGCCGACTTCGAGACGGCGAACCCCGGTTGCGAGGTTGTGAATTCGCTCGGCTATCAGACGGCGGACCCGAATTCGGACTTTTGGTCGACCCGTGATCTGGCTGCGCGAAGCGCGGGCACCGATACCCCACTCCTGTTCACCCAGGGCTTGCTCGAATGGAACACCGAAGCAGAGGCAATGGACGAGTTTCTCGCCAATCACGATGGTGTCGAGCGCGGTTGGCTCGGGCCCTGGGACCACGTCCGGGGTGACGACCGCGACGAGAACGGCACTCTGAAAATGGGCCGCGAAGGATGGATCGAGGAAGTCATGTCGTTCTACGATCAGCACCTCAAAGGCATCGAGCCTTCCGCGGAATACCCCGCTTACGCCATCCAGGACAACACCGGAACCTGGCGCGCCCAGGACACCTGGCCCGTCAGCGACACGACCGTCGAACTTCCGATCGGCGGCGGAACATATCTGGACGACGGCGCGGAGGGCGACCCGGCCGACGAGACCGGCAACAGTTTCATTCTTCGATCGACACCCCTCGCAGCCGACACCCGCATCACCATCACCCCGCGTATTTCCCTCGACGCGGTCGGGCACGGGAACGTGATGGTCAAGCTCTACGACGTTGCCCCAGACGGGACAGCAATCCTGTTCGACGAGCAAGTCTCTCCCGTCAAGACCGGCCCTGTAGCCATGGACCTCAAGTCCACCGATTGGACGATCAAGTCCGGCAATGCCCTCGCCGTACAGATCGGCACAATTGAGGCAGGCCCGCTTGGTGATTGGATCGACACGCCGTCGAACGAGACAATCACCGTCACGAACGCACGACTCCAACTAGCGCTCGACGACCCAGCCGACGACACCACCACGCAAGGCGAGCGTGCACTGTTCCTCGACACCTACCTCAGCTTCTCCACGATCCCATTGCCTGACGGCGAACCGAGCTTCAACGTGCCGCCCGCACGCGGCTGATCCATCAGTTTCCGCACTGTCAAGAGAGGATCGCGGCTCCAACGGACCGATAGCCGAGAGCTGCAACAATGCGCCGGTCGAGCCGTGGCCGTGGCCGTGGCGACATCCGGCCGGGTGCTGGGTACCTCGTGGATTCGTTACCGCCCGGCCCAAGGCGAACGTAAGTCGCCGATGCGTCCGTAGGCGACCATTTCGGTCCAGAATGCGCACAGGCCGGATGCCCATTGCTCGGCCGTGAGGGGAAGGGCCGGCGGGTGATATCCGTAGTGGTCGATCCACGTGCGGTCAGTTGGGCGTACGCGTAGTTCCGGCTCGGTCGGGATGGGTACGTGGGCGTCGTAGAGAGCGGGGCTGCCGGTGAGCTGGTAGACCAGCCTCGCAATCCGGCCTTCGAGGTCGAGCGAGAGCGGCACGAAGCGGGTGTCCACCACACCGCGGATACGAAGCCTGTCGGCGAGAACAGTGAACGTATCGAGGGTGCCGGGGTCGGCGTTGCGGCTGTCGACACGGACTCGCCATCTACCGTCGGGGGTCGTCCTCGGGTCGAGATAGCGGGCAGTGGCCGCATACGGACCGAATGTCGAGAGACGTTGTTGCAGTGACGTGTTGCCCGCACTGGGCGCGAGTTTGCGCACGGCGTTCTCGGTCGGGTTGTCGATCCGAGACCAATCGAAGTTGTCGGGCGCGAGCACGGGCGTGGCGGTGCGGTCGAGGATGACCCCGAACCGGAACGACGCCGCCGCCGCCGCGGCAATCGAATCTCGGCCGTCACGGTATTCGTACGCATGGTCGGCCCACCGATCACCCAGCGCGGCACGGACCCACCCCTCAGCTTCGGTCACCGGGATCGGTGCATCCGGAGGACCGATCGTCCGCAGCGGGGGTTCCGTCGGCGGTAGTTGTCGACCGACAACACGCACCCGTACGAAGACCGGTCCGGTCTCGGATGGGAAGGTGCCGAGATCGTCGGTGTACGGGCGAAAGCTACACGCGACGAAGACGCGGATCGTCTCGTCCCGTGATGCTGTTCCCTGGAGCCGCTCGTGCGGGCCCAGGCGGTCATCGGAACGGCCTCGAGAGGTCACCAGAAGTTGGATGTGATTGTGCAGTCTCGTGATCACGGCGGGATGGCTGCGACTCACGAATTGCGCCACCATGCGAACGTCCCCCATTTGCGCGGCGGTGAGCTCGCCCGGAGCGGTCGCCGCCCGCACGTTCGTCGGATCGGTCGGACAAATCCCGTCAGTCATGGCGTCGACCTCCGGCGCGGCGGTGCGGGAACTCGCGCACCAGTTCCGGGTGGCACCCACGCAAATACAACCCGGTGAATGTGAGCGCGTCGTCGGCGAGCCAGTGCCAACTCTCCCGCGGCCACGTCGCGGCCTCGGCGCGCGCATCGGCAACGGTCGTCACACCGGTGTCGCTGTGCCGCAGGATCACCGAGCCGTCGTCCCAGTCGATAGATGATGCGCGAGCATCGAGAGGACGGTGCGCAGCGATGATCTCGAGGTCAGCGTCGATCTCGAACGCCTCGTGCTGAACCCGCCTCCGAAACGCACTGTCCAACAGCGTGTCCTGCGTCAACGACGCCGCGAACCACGGTCCATCACCACCCTCGGCCTGCACCAGCAGCGCCGACACAGCGCCCACCACACCGACGTGCCGCCGCGTCACAGGCGCAGTGACGATAGCCAGACCGTCGTCGACGAGCACAACCGGCGCATTGTCGAGACCAAGGCATTCCCTCGAAGTGGTAGGCACCCCGAAGTATTCGTCGTACTCACCGGACAACAACTCGTCGAGCAGAGGACCTGTCGCACGGCGCGCCACTGCCCACCGATCCTGCCGGTCGATCGCATCGACGAGTTGACCGACAAAGGCGATGAAGCCTCCCCGGCCGGTACCGGAGCCGAGACGGTTCGCCGTCACAGCACGATCACCGAAAACGACGCCGGCCTCATACCGGGTCATCGCCCGCATCGACCGAGGCATGGTCACCAACGACAGTGCCCTCAGCCCCGATGGTCCCAGCACCCTTGGGCGAGCGTACGAACCACCCGCCGGAGTCCCCGGCAGCCATCGGCGCTACGACCTCCGACCAGCCCACAAACCCTGCGGCGGTGAGTATGTCGCGTTCGGTACGTGGACGTTCGGTCGGGAAGGCGCGCCACGTCGCGATGAGTTCCTGCACAGATTCGAGCACGGTGATCTCGGGACCGCTGTCCGGGTGCGCCATCGGTGCGGCGGGGACATCACTCCACAGGTGCGCCCCAATGGCCGGGTGCACGAACCCGTCTGCGATGCGCGCCGACATCATCCTGCTGTGCGCCCGCGCGCCCGCCGCGCATACGCCGTCTCCACGATCAGCACCGAGACCGAAGAACAACTCCTCGGCGAGTCGATAATGTTCCTGGTTGATGCGCGACCCGTCCGCGACGCGCTTGTCACCGGATCTGAACCGTGTGAATCGGGAGAGCACCCCCGCCACCACAGCCGCGGTGTCGGGCGGGATCAGCGGCGGCACCAACGCCAGGTCACCGTGGACAGCCGACAGATAGCCCATACACGCGATAGGGAATCTGCTCCAGTCGCTCCCCCCACCGCCACCCCCGACGCGGTGAAGACGAAGTTGTCGAACAGATCTCGGTGGAACGGCGGTAATCGGCGCATCGCATCTGCATCGGCCAGTGACACACCGTCGTAGACAAACCGTTCGAGGGTTCGACCCTCGACTTCCTGCAACCACATATGAAAGCCCGCGCACTAGGGGGCCGCCGAACGAAGCCGACGGGCGCGAGATCACCAGGCACCAGTAAACACGCCCGGACTTCCGAGCACAACGACAAGCAGTGCATGTGCAGCCTCGACGAACGAAACGTCATGCACTAAGGGCGCACCAGCACAGCGTTATCGGCGCTAGTTCCACCGGGACCCCAACCAAGCCTTGATCACACTTCCGGCTGCGACAGAACGCTGGTCGGCCAGCTACCGCGACTCTGAAAGTATTGTGTTGCTTCGGGTTCCTCTGTGTACTCCAACAAGTTCCCCACTTTTTGAGCCAACACCTTACGCACTTGACTGGGCTCGGCGAAGAAGAATTCTCGCCTGACGTTCGCGTGGTTCAGTCGACGAGTCGTGAAAGCCGCGCGGAGTGCTCCCTCCAGGGCAACGGCGTCGTCAGAGAAGTACAACGCGTGCACATCGAATGGGAACGGTACCGAGGCGCTCCCCAATTCGCGGACCCGGTCCATTGGTTCGAGCCGCCGCGTCATACCAAACTTGACCACATCCGGGCCGAATGCGCCTCGTTTGCTGATCACATACACATAGCCGGCGCGAATATTGGCACGTCGATAGTCGTTCTGCTCGATGGCCTGGTCGAGGTCGTGCAACTTGTCTCGAATACGCTGAGCCTCCTCATCGGTGCGGCCGGCCATGGAGTCGAGCACGTGCTGATAATGCGCTCGTTCCTTGTCGAGCTTTTCCCCCTGCGCGGCCAATTCCAGCTCGACCTTCTTTTCCTCTCGGAGGCGTTCGCGCTCCTCGCGTTGAGCGAGTTTTTCTTCTTGGACTTTCATCATGTAATCAGCTGTGAGCTCGAGTTCTTCTACCCGGAGTCTGTGATAAGTCTCGGCGACATGCATCTGCATCATGTCTCCGAGCTTGGCGATCGTGGCAGCTGCCTTCTCCAGCTTGTGGCTTTCTGTGACACCGAGCCATGGCACGCGAGGCAATACCCACTCCTACGAAAGCGCGCTGGGCACAAAGCAATGGTCGTTCGTTTACAACAGCTGAACCGAATTAACGTCGACCAAGCGCGCAGTTTGTACAAGCAGATCTCCGCACATGGTTGGAACAAGAACGAACCTATCGATGTCGACAATGAGCGTGCAATCTGGCTAGGCCGCGCCCTCGCCCAGCGCTATACAGGCGAGAATCCACTCGGCGAGGCGGCGCGTCTTACTGGCCTAGACCGCTCGTACTTCGAGTCATGGACAGATTGGGAAACTGTTGTGCCTGCGAACGTAATTGAGCTGCATCCTTGTCGTCCAACGTCACGGGTGCCCGCGTCGTACTCGCGCTGCTAGGAGTGGGTCCCGAGCTACATTCGTTCGCTCTACGGAAACCTTCCTGGCTACAAGCCGATGTCGGTGACCGCATTCCCTACCGGGGCGCGTGCTCGCGGCGATACACCTCGACGGAGGCGACGCTGGCGTGGCCGGTTTGGCGGGCGACGGCGGATCCGTTGGCACCGTTGCGTGTGCCTTGGGTGACAAAGTCGGCGCGTAAGGAGTGCCCGCCCAGTTTGGCGATCGCGGCCGGGTCGTAGCCGGCGTGTTCGGCGCGGCGGCGGATGGCTTGGTGGATCGCGGCCCCGGACAGTGCGGTTGCACCGAGGTTCCCGTTCTCGGCGAAGGCCCGGAGTAGTGGTTCTTACTCTCTCAAGAGACCCGACGCACCGCCAAGGTCGCCACCTCGACAGAGGGTGCGGAATTACTCATATCGTGAACGTCGCCGTGACATACCCGATTCCTGAGATGGAAGCCGTGTAGGTCGACCCAGGCTTGACGTCGATAACTGGACCGAGAGACCCGGTGAGGATGATATCGCCTGCTCGCAGTGGCGATCCGTGCTCCAAACTCGTATTCGCCAACCACGTCAATGCCTCCCACACACTGTCGAAGGCATCCGATGCTTGTCCATTAGGAACACGCTCACCATCTTCCTTCATGGTTACTGCAATCGCACCGAGTTCGGGAGCATTCGTAGGGTGCGTCGAATCGCCCAGCACGTATGAGCCGAATGACGCATTGTCCGCGATGGTATCGGCCAAGCTGATGTCCCACCCCGCGATCCTGCTATCCAGTATCTCGAAAGACGCGCGAACCTCGCTCACTAATGCAACAGCCTGCTGCATAGAGACCGGTTCCGATATGTCTGCCGCAAGGATGAGCGCAATCTCCGGCTCGATCCGCGGCTGCAACAGTTGACGAGAATCCACAACACCGTCACCACTGACAGCAACGTTGTCGAGGAGGAACCCGAAATCTGGCATGGTTACCCCCAGCTCCTGCTGGACTGCCCGCGAGGTGAGGCCGATCTTGCGGCCCACCACAGTTCTACCTGCCTTTACGTTTGCAACTATGTTGCGAAACTGGATCCTGTATGCGGCGTCGATATCGTCTCGGCCGATCAGGTCACGCACCGGCGCACAGGGTGTGCCCTCCATCGAAGAAGACAAGAGCCTCGCGGCAGCTGCAGTAATCGGTTGTCGCTCTACCGATGTCACGGCACAAACCTCATTTCCAATATCCCAGGTAATACCACTTTAGATCCTCGGTAATACCACTTTAGGGAAACCGACGCCGCATGCAGAACATTTACTCTTCATACAATCATACTTCAATAGTATTTCGCGATTCGATCTTCGAGTCGTCAAGCGCTATACCGAATCCTGACCGCTGAGGAAGTTTCACTCTGCCACCTATCGCTACCGGAGGATCGACCTCGAAGTGATGGCGCAGCGGTACGATATTGACGAGATACTCCACCTTGGGACACACGATGGGCGACTGACTTGCAGCTACGTGTAGCGCCGCGTGAATGTTGTGGCCGTGCGCAATCATCGGGATGGCGTGCAGCTCGGCCATCGCGCATATGCGAACAAGCTCGGTTACACCGCCACACCATTCTGGATCCGACTGTACGACAGCAAGAATTCCTTCATTCAAATACGGTACTAGATCGTTCCGATCGTACAAGTGCTCACCCGCAGCCAGTGGCACCGAAGTGGCCCGGTGTAGCTCCTGGTATGCAGCGAAGTGGCTCGGCAGGAACGGCTCTTCGAGCCAGGTCGGGTTCAACCCTTCCACTCGACGAGTCCACGCTTTGGCATAAGCCAAATCCCATCCACGAAAAGCGTCGAACATCATGTCCGCTTCGTCGCCGATCGCACGTCTGACGCAACGGGCGACCTCCACATTTCGACGTAGACCTTCCTCACCATCGGATGGGCCGTCACCGAGGAACCATTTCTGCCCCTCGAAACCCTCGCCCTTTGCCCAACTCACGCGTTCCTCGACCGAATCCTCGTCAAGAGGTGTGCCCAGCATGCTGGCATAAGCCGGAACATGCGCTCGCGCCGAGCCGCCGAGCAATTGCCACACGGGTGCGTCGAAGACTTTGCCTCTGAGATCCCACAGCGCATTGTCGACCGCGCTCATCGCCATCTTGAAATGACCATGTCGAGAATGCCGGTCGACCCGATCCAGCGCATCCCACGTGATGGTGACAGACAGAGCGTCACGCCCGATGAGCCGCGGACCAATCTGTGCTACCAGTGGCACCACGACCTCCGAATCGATGGGACCGTAAACGCCTTCGACTCCGGCATCCGTACCGATCTGCAGATACCGTGCCGTCATCGAACCACCCGCACCGAACGGATTCTTCGGAACAGTGCGAAATTCAGGATAGATCCTAGCGGCGTTTACCTGCGGCGGCCAACCGCGGTCAGGATTGGCTGGAGAACGTCCAGTAACCTCGACGATCTTGACTCTCGTAATCACAATTTTCTTCAATACAATCTCCGATGGCTTATATTGTTGCGAGCGTGCATTTTCGACTCTAATGGAACTGTCGCGGGATCCTACCGAGCGCTGCTACCCGTGTGCAGCGGCTTGATCAACTTGGCGCAAACAGGGCGGTCGGCGCCTGATCGGGGCCATCGGCCAGTTCCTCGAATTCATTGATCGCATCGATGTCATTCCCCATGGAGATGTTGGTGACCCGTTCGAGGATGATCTCCACGACGACGGGAACCTTGTGCTCGTTGGCGAGAGTCCTGGCCCGCACCAACGTCTCGCCGATGAGGTCGGGATCGGTCACGCGAAGCGCTTTGCAGCCCAGGCCTTCTGCCACCTGCACGTGGTCGACGCCGTAGCCCTTGGGGATACCGGGCTCAGTGTCCACGGTGTCCTGGTGGTTGATGTTGTCGAACCCCAGCTGCACGCAGAAGTCCATGTCGAACGCGCGCTGCGCCTGCCGGATCAGCCCGAGGTACGAGTTGTTCACCACCACGTGCACGTACGGCAGATTGAACTGCGCACCGACGGCCAGCTCTTCGATCATGAACTGGAAGTCGTAATCTCCCGACAGTGCAACGACATTCGTCTTGGGATCGGCAGCCACGGCCCCGAGCGCCGCGGGGATGGTCCAGCCGAGTGGGCCGGCCTGCCCGCAATTGATCCAGTTGCGGGGAGAGTAGACGTGCAGGAACTGACCGCCCGCGATCTGCGAGAGCCCGATGGTGCTGATGTAGCGGGTGTCGCGGTCGAAGACCTTGTTCATCTCCTCGTACACGCGCTGAGGCTTGATCGGCACGTTGTCGAAGTGCGTGCGCCGATGCATCGTGCGCTTGCGGGTCGCGCAGTCCTCGACCCAGCCCGAGAGATCACGCAGCGTACCTGCCGCCCGGCGCTCTTCGGCGACGGCCACGAACTGCTCGAGGGCGGCCTTGGCGTCGGAGATGATGCCGTAGTCGGGCGCGAAGACGCGTCCGATCTGGGTCGGCTCGATGTCCACGTGGACGAACTTACGGCCCTTGCGGTAGGTCTCCAGTCCGCCCGTATGCCTGTTGGCCCAACGGTTTCCGATGCCGAGCACGAAGTCCGAGGCCAGCATGGTCGCGTTGCCGTACCGGTGCGCGGTCTGCAAACCGACCATGCCTGCAGCGAGACGGTGATCGTCGGGGATGG